>NZ_BATQ01000200.1 GCF_000739635.1 Verrucomicrobium sp. BvORR034
CTGGAACTGGAAGTGCGCCTGCGTGAGGAGCAGTTGCGGCTGGCCCTCATCAAGAAGTACGGCCCTAAAGGTGAAAGCCTGGGCAAAGACCAGGCCCTGCTGCTGGATCTGGAGCCCGGCGTGCAGGAGACCGAGGTGGCCCTTGAAGTGGGTCTGGCCCTGGAGGACAAGACCCTGCCTGAGGCTGGACGCCTGGAACAGGAGCAGGCTGCCCGGCTCAAAAAGAAAAAGCCCGGCACCCCGCGCTACGCCCAAGTGCATCCCGGACGCCACGAGCTGCCGGCGCATCTGCCACGGGTGGAAGTCATCCTGCCGTGCCTGGAGGCGGCGCAGGGCGAACTGGTGGGCTATGAGACCAAGGAAGAGCTTGTCATCAAGCCTGCGGAGTTCTTTGTGCGGGTGCTCAAGCGCGAGAAGCGTGTCATCCAGCTGGAGCACCGTCGCACGGTGGCCACCGCCGCCTGCCCGGGGCGCATTGTCGACAAAGGACAGCTGGCCAACGAGAC
>NZ_BATQ01000199.1 GCF_000739635.1 Verrucomicrobium sp. BvORR034
GATACATCTCGACCAACGCCTCCTCCACTGACACCTCCCGCCGTTTGTAGCGCTCGATAATCGCCGATTCAAAGGGCAGTTTGCGCAGCTTGGGCACCTGCAGGGTGACTTCTCCGGCCTTGGTGTGCAACTGCCTCTCGTAGTGCCCCGCACGGGTGTCCACCCGATCAGGACTGCGCTCGTAGCGTCTGGCCCCGCAAAGCCTGTCCGCCTCGGCATCCAGCAGGGCATTGAGGGTCTCCTCCACGGTGCGCACAACCATCCTGTCCAGGTGCTGCCGGATCACGCCCTCATCAATGCTGATGACGTTGCCGGGCTGGGACTCCACCGCATTCAATTCGTTCTCGAACACTGTCGTCTTGTCTTCTTCAATCATGGTTTGCTCTGGCCCATACCTAGATCACCCAAAAAATGTGCGCAACTTTCCGGACGTTATCAGGGCGAAGGGTTCAAGCACCTCCCAACGCGCCGCCAAAGCGGCGGTTCCCGCCGCACTCCACAGATGCTTCGCATCCAGAGGTTGCACCCGGTCGGTGGCTTGAGGATCAAACAGCCTCCGATGTCGCCCA
>NZ_BATQ01000198.1 GCF_000739635.1 Verrucomicrobium sp. BvORR034
GTAAGCAGATCAGCAAGGCCGTCTGGTGCGCGGAGCACAGCCGGGCAAGTGTTCGCGCATGCCTCGATACACTTCCGCGCAACGCCGTCGTCTGGTGCGCCAGTTCCAATCCAGCGGTCTGACCCTCGCAACTTTTTGCCAGCATCACTCTCTGAGCGTCTCAAGCCTCTGCGCCTGGCGTCGCCGTGTTGAACTCCAGGAGCACTCCTCTGAGACTGCGCCGCCTCAATGGCTCCCAGTGGAAGTTTCCTCACCTCCAAGGGGCACCGTTGCGGGGCTTCCCGGCTCGGTTTATGTCATCGCAGACGGCCTCTGGCATCTGCACGTCCCCTCAGGCTTTGACCGCGATGAAGTGGCCGTTCTCCTTGAGCTTCTCCATGCCAGACAGGGAGGTGCCCCATGTTAAGCCTGGGCCCGGCCACCAAAGTCCACCTGCTGGCAGGCGGCGCTGACATGCGCCTGGGCTTTGAGGGGCTGCTCGCCCTCGCCTCCGGCCTGTTGCGCGAGGATCCTTTGAGCGGCCACCTCTTTGTCTTTTGCAACAAGCAGCGCACCCGCCTCAAAGCTCTCTACTGGGACGGCTCGGGCTTGTGGGTGTGCGCCAAACGTCTGGAGAAGGGGCGCTTCCACTGGCCGCAGCCCGCAGCGCAAGGAGCTTCACGCAAAGTGGTG
>NZ_BATQ01000197.1 GCF_000739635.1 Verrucomicrobium sp. BvORR034
GGTGGTGGAACTGGTGGTGCGCAAGTATGCCGATTATCTGCCGGTGTACCGTCAGCTGCAGGGTTGGGAGCGCGATCACAGTGTGATCGTGCGCCAGGCCACGGCGACGCGGGCGGTGATGGCCGCCGGAGCGTTGCTGCAACCTCTGGCGCGGGCCATTGGCCAGGAGCTGCGCCTGGGGCCGCTCATCCAGGCCGATGAGACGAGGCTGCCAGTGCTGCAAGATCTGGGCAAAGGCCGCAACGATGTGGCGTGGTTGTGGCAGTACTCGATCCCCGGAGGGCTCGTGTACTTCGAGTACCAGGACAACCGTGCCCAGGCAGGGGCGCGGGCTTATTTGAAAGACTACGGAGGCATCCTGCAAAGCGACGGCTATGTGGTCTATGACTGTCTGGAGGGGCAGGTGCAGCGGCACGCGGGATGTTTTGCCCACGTGCGACGCAAGTTCGTGGAGGCGTGCCAGGCCGCCCCCAAGGAGGTGCCGTGCGAACCGGGGCTGGCGGTGGTGGCCAGCATCGGCGCCTTGTATGGAGTCGAAGAGGGGGCGCGGGAGCTGCAGTTGAAGGGGCAGGCCCGTCTGGACTACCGGCAGGAGCAGGGTGTGACGCAAAAGCTCTCCCGCCTCAAGGCGCAGATCCTGGAGGTGCGGGCCAAGGCTCTCCTGCCGCAGAGCCTGCTGGCCAAGGCCTGTGACTATGCGCTCAACCAGTGGGAGAAGCTGGAGGTGTAC
>NZ_BATQ01000196.1 GCF_000739635.1 Verrucomicrobium sp. BvORR034
ATACACCTCCAGCTTCTCCCACTGGTTGAGTGCATAGTCACAGGCCTTGGCCAGCAGGCTCTGCGGCAGGAGGGCGTTGGCCCGCACCTCCAGGATCTGCGCCTTGAGGCGGGAGAGCTTTTGCGCCACACCCTGCTCCTGCCGGTAGTCCAGACGGGCCTGCCCCTTCAACTGCAGCTCCCGCGCCCGCTCTTCGACTCCATACAAGGCGCCGATGCTGGCCACCACCGCCAGCCCCGGTTCGCAGGGCACCTCCTTGGGAGCTGCCTGGCACGCTTCCACGAACTTGCGCCGCACGTGTGCAAAGCACCCCGCATGACGCTGCACCTGCCCTTCCAGACAGTCATAGACCACATAGCCGTCGCTTTGCAGGATGCCTCCGTAGTCCTTCAAATAAGCCCGCGCCCCTGCCTGGGCACGGTTGTCCTGGTACTCGAAGTACACGAGCCCTCCGGGGATGGAGTACTGCCACAACCACGCCACATCGTTGCGGCCTTTGCCCAGATCTTGCAGCACTGGCAGCCTCGTCTCATCGGCCTGGATGAGCGGCCCCAGGCGCAGCTCCTGGCCAATGGCCCGCGCCAGAGGTTGCAGCAACGCTCCGGCGGCCATCACCGCCCGCGTCGCCGTGGCCTGGCGCACGATCACACTGTGATCGCGCTCCCAACCCTGCAGCTGACGGTACACCGGCAGATAATCGGCATACTTGCGCACCACCAGTTCCACCACT
>NZ_BATQ01000195.1 GCF_000739635.1 Verrucomicrobium sp. BvORR034
GCGTCTCCACGTTCACGGCTACGAGCAGCGTCGCTGGCGGCATCTGGACACCTGCCAGTTTCGCACCATCATCGAAGCCTCCGTGCCCCGCGTGCTTGATCCTGCCGATGGCAAAACGCAGATGGTGAAGGTTCCCTGGGCGGGACCGCGCAGTGGCTGGACCCTCATGTTTGAGCACTTTGTCGTCCGGGTCCTGCTGGCTTGCGCCACTCTCAGTGATGCTCTGCATCTTACCGGGCTGGACTGGCACCAGGCCCAAGGGATCATGAGCAGAGCCGTGGAGCGTGGCCTGCAAAGGCGCAAGCTGGAGCAGATTGACTTTGTGGGTCTGGACGAGAAGAGCTTCCGGCGGGGGCAGGATTACATCTCTGTGATGACCGACCTTGTGGCTCAGCGGGTGCTGGAGGTGCAACCCGGACGGGACACCGTCGCCGTGCTGAAGCTTTGGGAACTGTTGCCCGAAGACACCCGGCAGCAAGTGCAGGCGGCGGCCATGGACTTTGGAGCGGCCTATGCAGCGGCAACACGCCAGGCGGTGCCGCAGGCGCTCATTGTCTATGACAAGTTCCATGTGAGCCAGATGTTGAGCAAGGCGGTGGACACCGTGCGACGTCAGGAACACAAGATTTTAATGGGACAGGGTGACGACACGCTCAAAGGCTCCAGATATGTCTGGCTGCGTGGACTTGAAAAGATGAGCGACGAGGAGTTTTTGAACTTCCAGCAACTGGTGGAACTCTCGCTGAAGACCTCGCGGGCGTGGGAGCACAAGGAGTTGTTTGCGGCCTTCTGGGAACAGCGCACTGCCGCAGAAGGAGCCAGGTTCTTTGCCCGATGGTTGAAGCGGGTCATGAGTTCACGTCTTGAGCCCGTCAAGAAGGCGGCGCGCACGTTGAAGACGCACCTTCAGGGATTGCTCAATTACTT
>NZ_BATQ01000194.1 GCF_000739635.1 Verrucomicrobium sp. BvORR034
AATCGTATGTGTAGAAAATTAAACAAACCCTAAACAATGAGTTGAAATTTCATATTGTTAATATTTATTAATGTATGTCAGGTGCGATGAATCGTCATTGTATTCCCGGATTAACTATGTCCACAGCCCTGACGGGGAACTTCTCTGCGGGAGTGTCCGGGAATAATTAAAACGATGCACACAGGGTTTAGCGCGTACACGTATTGCATTATGCCGACGCCCCGGTGCTGACACGGAAGAAACCGGACGTTATGATTTAGCGTGGAAAGATTTGTGTAGTGTTCTGAATGCTCTCAGTAAATAGTAATGAATTATCAAAGGTATAGTAATATCCTTTATGTTCATGGATATTTGTAACCCATCGGAAAACTCCTGCTTTAGCAAGATTTTCCCTGTATTGCTGAAATGTGATTTCTCTTGATTTCAACCTATCATAGGACGTTTCTATAAGATGCGTGTTTCTTGAGAATTTAACGTTTACAACCTTTTTAAGTCCTTTTATTAACACGGTGTTATCGTTTTCTAACACGATGTGAATATTATCTGTGGCTAGATAGTAAATATAATGTGAGACGTTGTGACGTTTTAGTTCAGAATAAAACAACTCACAGTCTAAATCTTTTCGCACTTGATCGAATATTTCTTTAAAAATGGCAACCTGAGCCATTGGTAAAACCTTCCATGTGATACGAGGGCGCGTAGTTTGCATTATCGTTTTATCGTTTCAATCTGGTCTGACCTCCTTGTGTTTTGTTGATGATTTATGTCAAATATTAGGAATGTTTTCACTTAATAGTATTGGTTGCGTAACAAAGTGCGGTCCTGCTGGCATTCTGGAGGGAAATACAACCGACAGATGTATGTAAGGCCAACGTGCTCAAATCTTCATACAGAAAGATTTGAAGTAATATTTTAACCGCTAGATGAAGAGCAAGCGCATGGAGCGACAAAATGAATAAAGAACAATCTGCTGATGATCCCTCCGTGGATCTGATTCGTGTAAAAAAT
>NZ_BATQ01000193.1 GCF_000739635.1 Verrucomicrobium sp. BvORR034
TTGCGGGTGTGTCCGTACGCCGTGTGGAAGACATCACTGAGGCCCTGTGGGGCACGCGGGTCAGTCCGTCAACGGTCAGTGAACTCAATCAAAAGATCGCCGTGAAGATCGATGAATGGCGTCACCAGCCCCTTGAGGGGGAGCATGCCTATGTGTACCTCGACGGCATCTGGTTGAAGCGCTCCTGGGGTGGCGAGGTCAAGAACGTGAGCATCCTGGTGGCCATTGGAGTCAATCAGGACGGGCACCGCGAGGTGCTGGGCGTGGCCGAAGGCACCAAGGAGGACAAGGCTTCCTGGCAGGGTTTTTTGCGGTATCTGAAGGGCCGGGGGCTCAAGGGAGTCCGCCTGATCGTGGGGGACCGCTGCCTGGGGCTGGTGGAAGCCATTGGGGAGTTCTTCCCTCAAGCAGCTTATCAGCGGTGCGTCGTGCACTTTTACCGCAACGTGTGGTCCTTGGTGCCCGCCGGGAAGGTCAAGACGGTGGCGGCAATGCTCAAGGCCATTCATGCCAGCGAGGACCGGGAGGCGGCGATGCAGAAGTCCGCCCAGGTGGTCCAGCGGCTGCGGGAGATGAAGCTTCCCGCCGCCGCCGCGCTCATTGAGAACAGCATCCATGAGACGCTGAGCTACTATGCGTTCCCCGCCGAGCACCAGAGGTCCCTGCGGACCAACAACCCGCTGGAGAGGATCATGAAAGAGATCCGGCGACGCACGCGGGTGGTGGGATCGTTCCCCGACGGCAACAGTGCCTTGATCCTGGTGAGCGCGCGGCTGCGGCACATCGCGGGGACCCAATGGGGAACGAGGCGGTATCTGGACATGGCCCGGCTCCGAGATCTGGACAAGAAACAGCAAGAACAAGCCCAGAACCAAACCCTGGCAGCGTAAGCCCCCCGGGCGCTCCCGCTGGAAGCTCCGGTCGGCCTACGGCCTCCCTGCGCATCCAGCGGGACAACTGCAACGACATAGACCAAACACCAACCAAGACCCGTAAGCCTCTTGAACCCCCAGAATTGAAAGTGCGAAACTTGACGGACACTACC
>NZ_BATQ01000192.1 GCF_000739635.1 Verrucomicrobium sp. BvORR034
AGGGCTTACGCATGAAGGAGAGCGAGGATTTGGAGTCGGAAGTCAGGATCCAAGGAAGCGAGTTTGCGTTTTCTGCGCAGGCTGATTTTGGCGGGGTGCCGATGCAGCGTGCTGATGACCATCTCCCGCAAGATCGTCAGATTGTGCGCGGCATTGCGATCTCGCACCTGGCAGTGATCTTCTCCGAAGGTCACATCCAGCACCCAGTGACAGCGGTTTTCCACACTCCAGTGCCCACGCACCAGACTGGCAAGGCGCTCCACGTCGGCTTTGAAGCTGCACAGGAAGTAATGCACCTCCTCCACAGGCGGGCCATCGTAGTCGCGCTGCACCTCGCGGCGCACCTGTGCCACACTCTGCAGGCCAGCCCATTTCCAGCTCTTGTGATACCAGCTGAGGTCCTCAGTGATGGTGTACTCACGCTTCTCACAACGCCCGTGGGAGAGTTCTAAACTCACACTTTTGCGGTGCAGCGGGGCCATGCGAGAGGCAGACTCAGCTTCCTTGAAGTGGGCGCTGACGGCTTGAAGAGCGCTTGGCTGGTTTCCTTTGAGCGCTAGAACGTAGTCGGCCCCGGCCTCAACGATCTGTTCGGCAATGTGGCCCTGTGTCCCCATGGCATCAATGGTGAGAGTGGCTCCTTGCAGTTGCAGGCTTCCCAGCAGCCGGGGAATGGCCTCGATCTCATTGCTCTTCTCTTCACAGACCACCTGGGCGGCACTGAGGTGGTAATCATCCACCCAGGCCCGCAGCAGGTGCACCAGATACCTGCCAGCTTCGGCGCTGTGCGTGCCCCGCAAGGCCTTGCCATCAATGGCAATGTGCTTGCCGCTGAGATCTCCGCACCAACTGGTGAGCACCTCCAGCAGGGCTTGCGGCGCAATGCCCATGAGCACGTTGCGAAACACGTCATGGGAAGGCGCCCCATGCTCCAAAGGTAGAAAGGTCCGCAGCCAGGCAAGCTGGCTCCGGGCGAAGTCTTCCATGTCCAGATAGCTTTCGCCA
Source organism: Verrucomicrobium sp. BvORR034 (assembly GCF_000739635.1). Classification (GTDB taxonomy): domain Bacteria; phylum Verrucomicrobiota; class Verrucomicrobiia; order Verrucomicrobiales; family Verrucomicrobiaceae; genus Verrucomicrobium. Next base: position 1,006 of record NZ_BATQ01000192.1, read on the forward strand.
TCACACAAAGTGCTGCAAAAGGCGATGAGAAGCACTTCATCCAGCCGGTAGAGGACTTTGCCAGCCTGACGGGGATCCGGGAGACGGGAGAACCTGGCCCGCAAAGCTTGCAAGGCATCTTCAGAGGGAAGCGGAGAACTCATCCTCCCACCTTAAGAAGGAAGGCCTCCGCTAAAAACCAGATGTTTAACAATACTTAAGTTTTCTCACGCAGTTCATGCGTAAGCCCTA
>NZ_BATQ01000191.1 GCF_000739635.1 Verrucomicrobium sp. BvORR034
CCCCATGAGCGCTAACTTAACATGGACATGGCAGAATTTTTTGTTAGAGTGCAGCATGACCTCCTTGCCCGATGAGAACTGGGATTACCTTTTGAGTCTGCTTCCGGAAGATTGGGAATCATTGGCCAAGACGACCGGGGCAGTGCGGCGCCTGCGTGGCGCGAAGTCTTTGGGCAGCCTGTTGCGTGTTTTACTGCTGCATGCTGGTCATGGCTGTTCTTTGCGCACAGCTTCTGTGGTAGGCAAGGCCGCAGGCTGGATCAGCATGTCTGATGTAGCCTTGCACAAGAGGTTTGCCCTGTGCGAGGCGTGGCTGCAGCAGCTTTGCGCAGGGCTTTTTGCCCAAAGCCGGTTGCAACTGCCGCCGGCTTACCGCGGCTTGAAGTTGCGCTTGGTAGATGGCACTATCATCAAGGAACCGGGTGCTACAGGCAGTCAATGGCGCGTGCATTACAGCTTGCAAGTGCCGGACTGGCATTGTGATTTTTTTCGTCTCAGTCCAGTCAAAGGCTCCGGCAATGGTGAATCGCTCAAGCATTTTGAAGTTGCCCCTGGAGACTGCTTTTTAGCAGACCGCGGCTTCAGCCATCTGCTGGGGATCGAGCATGTCTATCGGGGCGGGGCGCATGTGATCATGCGGCTTAACGAACAAAACACCCCATTGGAAGATGCGCAGGGACGTCCGGTTGTCCTGCTGCCCTGGCTCCGCAAGCTCAAGCAGCCAGGAGCGGTGGCGGACGTGGATCTTTGGGTGCGCCCACATAAAGAGGCCTCCTTGGCGCAGCGTGTGCCAGTGCGTCTGTGCGCCGTGCGCAAAAGCGTGGAAGCTGCTGCTTTGGCACAACGAAAAGTGCAGCGGCGCGCTCAACAAGATCAGACCAAACTGCGCGCAGCCACCTTGGAGCACACGGCTTGGATCGTGGTGCTGACCACCGTGCCAAGGGACACGCTGAGCGATGTGGAGGTGCTTCAATGGTATCGGGTGCGCTGGCAAATTGAACTGGCGTTCAAGAGGCTCAAATCACTGGGAGATGTCGGACACCTGCCCAAAAGTGATGAGCGCTCCAGTCGAGCGTGGGTCTACGCCAAACTGCTCATTGCTTTGCTCAGTGAAAAGATGCAACGCCACGCGGCGGCCCTTTCCCCCTGGGGAGGACGTTGGCTGGAGAATGAAACGCCCCCGCAGCCACTGGCGCGAGACTGAGTGGCTCATTGAACTGATCCAGGCCGCTACTTGGCCGCCGCTGCGAATCGCCGACTGCCTGAGCACCTGGAATCAGATTGCTCAAGACCTCGCCGAACGAAAGCGAAAAAGAATGCCTCGCATTCAAAGACTCTTAAGTTAGCGCTTA
>NZ_BATQ01000190.1 GCF_000739635.1 Verrucomicrobium sp. BvORR034
TGGCACTGAGTTAAGCCGCATCCTTTTTGCGGATCTGCCGCTGGGCCCGGTGCGGCGTCTCGCTCATTTCGTGCCTGGGTTTGCTCATGAGTTGGTAGTTCTTGGGCCGTCGTTTCTTGCATCGCGGCTCCCGTCGATGCGGTCTCTCCAGGAGGGGATCGTCAGCGATGCTTTGCAGCATTTCAGTCAGCCTCATCCGCGATTGGCGGGCACTGGAGGCGCTCCACAGGCACCATTGCCACTGATCGAGCCGGTCCCTGCTTCCTTTGAAGCTCAACACCCCGCTGGAGCCTAGTTCGCGCAGAGGTTGGGCCCGCGCCATCATCAGCCGGACCACATTGTAAGCAATCATGTGCATGAGCAACTCGCGGGCCACCATGTGAGGGCTGCGCGTACGCAGCATGTCCATGCCCATCGTGGTCTTGATGTCCGCAAAGAACAGCTCTACTTGCCAGCGCCGCAGATAAAGACTGGCAATGGCTGATGAACTCCATTGCCCGGCATCCAAGAGGGTGCTCACCAGCCAGATCTGGCGGGTGCGATGAGCTTTGATGGAGACATCAAAACGGGTCACTCGCACCTCCAGTTGAGGAGGGAGGTCTTTGAAGTGAACCGTCGCAGCGCTCTTGCCGATCCGTTGAGGTTTGGACCAGCGTTGGACGGAGTCGCTCTTGCCCAGGCGTCGCCCCTTGCGCAGATCACACTGGCGCGAATGATGCATACGCATGACCACATCAATGCCCCGTTGCTTGAGGACGGCGATGAATGCGTAAGAGCAGAAGCCCCGGTCAGCCACCAGGATATCCCCGGCACGCAGGTGCTTGAGCAACCGCCAGGCCATGGTTGAATCATGAATGCGCCGGCCCCTTTTGACGGTGGCCAGCCAGGCGCCGGTACTCAGATCAAAGAGACCCACCAGCTTCATGAGAGGAAAGCCGCAGCCAGGCTTCTGACTGGGGCCATAGGCATAGGCCTCACGATTGGCGGGAGTATCGGGCAGGGTGATACCCGTGCCGTCCATGACAACGATGCGGCGCGGGTCCTTTGAGCCGGAGGAACCGGCGCAAAGACGTCGAGCCAGCTCCCGCGAGGCTCGAACCAGAAGCTTGATGGGCAAGCGGGCTCTGGCCCGGCAATAGGCGGCGGTGTCCTCTTCGGGAAGCTCCTGCCGATGGCTGCACATCAAAGACTTGAGGCGGCAGACGGCGCGAAGGCAGGAGCCGCCGGGATCAAGCACCTGGCTGAGGAATGCCCAGAAGGTGACGGACAAAGTATAAATGCGCTCCCTGCTGTTGTCGCCTTCCTTTGGTTTGAAGGAGGCGATCAAGCCCGGGAGCCAGTCGCCCAGAAGAACGCCCAGCTGGCGCAGACAAAGGGCGTCAACCTTGGATCTGGACTGGCTGAGCGGGGAGCTGTGCCGGGAGGGGGCGCGTCCAAAGAGGATGCGGGAGACGCCGGGAAAGAAGGGGGTTGACGGGCGCATTCACAGTAATACATCGAACCGTTCGAAATTCAACGAGCGCGTCGCAATAAAACAT
>NZ_BATQ01000189.1 GCF_000739635.1 Verrucomicrobium sp. BvORR034
TCGTGCGCTGTGAAGTTGTTACAACCCTCCGGAGTGGAAGACTTCGGCCAGATGGTGCCGATGACCGTCTGAGAACTCAACATAACTGCGTCGCCGTGAGGCGGGGTGGGGAGCAATCGAGAGAACCATTCAGACCATAATAAAAGTGAACACGATTCGGCCTCAATCCTTCGGCGAGCCTGCGACGTCAGGGCGAAGCCATGTTGTTGCCATGAGCAATGAGATCCACGCACGGCGAGCCTCGGAGGCTGTGTGTGGGAACGACGGGGTGTTTGGTGATGGTATGTCTGGCAAGGGTAGTACAGTGAACACAGGAGACCTGTCAGGACAGGAGGGCGCAAGCCCCCTGACAGGAGTCAGAGCTGCCATAGTAGCGTTGAACCCGGGTAATTCCGGTGGAGCCAAGGGCGGCAGGAAAGCAGATGCTTCGAAGGAAGGAGCCCGTGAAGAAAGCTGCCCGTCAGTTCCGGCAACGGATAAGCAAGGGCAAGAGGACCTGTGGATCAAACACAGGGCCAAACACGGGGTCTGGACAGAGAAGATGCTGGAGGCCCTGGCAAACGGGGTCAAAGGAAGGGTGTGGTTCAGCCTCATGGACAAGGTCTGTGCGGAACGAACCCTCCTGATGGCTTGGGAACAGGTTCAGTCCAACGCAGGGGCTTGTGGCGTGGACGGGATCAGTGTGAAGCACTTTGGCAAAGACAGCCTAAACCGGCTGCTCGCCGTGAAGGAGCAACTCCGCCAAGGCTCCTACGTTCCCAGTGCTGTTAAACGGGTATGGATCCCCAAAGCTGGAGGAGCGGGCAAGCGGCCGTTGGGCATTCCCACGGTGCGCGACCGCGTGGTGCAGACCGCGCTCAAGATGGTGATAGAACCGATCTTTGAGCATGAGTTTGCCCCGCACAGCTATGGGTTCCGGCCTGGACGTGGTTGTAAAGACGCGTTGCGTCGCGTGGACCGGCTGCTCAAGGGCGGACTGGTGCATGTGGTGGACGTGGACATCAAAGGGTACTTCGACAGCATCCCGCACGGGCGGCTGCTGGAACTGGTCAAGGAACGCATCTGCGATGGGAAGGTGCTGGGTCTGGTGGAGTCGATGCTCAAGCAGGGAGTGATGGAACAGATGGAAGAGGTGGAAGGGTCCGGGGTGGAGCAGGGCACGCCGCAAGGCGGGGTCATCAGTCCGCTTCTGGCCAACATCTACCTCAACCCGCTGGACTGGCTCATGAGTCAGAAGGGGCTGGAGATGGTGCGATATGCTGATGACATGGTCATCTTATGTGAGAGCGCCACGAAAGCCCAGGAGGCTTATAAGATCCTGCGGGAGTGGATGACCCAAGCCGGGCTTGAGCTGCACCCTCAGAAAACAAAGCTCGTGGACATGGGGCAACCCAAGGCGAGTTTTGAGTTCCTTGGGTACCAGTTCAAGCGCAGCGGGCACGACGGGAGGATCAAACGCTACATCCGGCCCCGAAGCCTGAAGAAGGTCAAAAGGCGGATCAAACCGATGACCAAGCGGGCCAACGCAAAGAGCCTTAACACGATCATCGCGCGGTTGAACCCGGTGTTGAGAGGCGTGTACGGTTACTTTGCGCAGGCCGCGGAGGCATCGTTAGAGGCGCTGGATGGCTGGGTGAGAGGTCGTCTGCGAAGCATCCTGCGACACCGGAGCAAGCGAGATGGTCGCGCCCGAGGCAAAGACCACCAACGATGGCCCAACCACTACTTTGAAGAACTTGGACTCTACAGCCTGATCGGAGCCCAAGAAGAAGCTTGCGCCAGTCTCCGTAGAGGAGCCAACTGCTGACGGAAAGCCGGATGCGGGAGATCCGCCCGTCCGGTTTGGAGGGAGGGGCGGCGCAAACCAATGCGCCGTTCCTACCCCTAT
>NZ_BATQ01000188.1 GCF_000739635.1 Verrucomicrobium sp. BvORR034
CGTAAGCGACTAACCAAGCCCGGTGGGGGCACGGCTTGACTTTTACTGGTCGGCACGCAGAGCCATCCACGCCCGGGGTGTGATCTCCTTCATCTGTTGATTGGTCATAGACGGCAGCCGCATGAACAAGTCCTTCAGGTATTCGTAGGCATCGGCCCCGGCCCGTCGGGCATTGTCCAGCAGCGTGTAATGAGCTGCTGCCCGGTCCCCAGCCTGCGCATCTCCCACGAACAACCAGTTCTTCTTGCCCACGGCGCTGGGCCGGATCGTGTTCTCCACCAGATTGCTGTCGATCTCCACACGCCCGTCCTCAAGGAACACCTCAAGGCCTGCCCTCTGGTTGAAGGCATAGCGCAAGGCCACCCCCGTGGGACTCTTGGGCAGGTGCTTGCGCTGCTGCTGCCATTGCTCCAGCTTCGCATAGATGTGCCCCACCACAGGACGGCTTCGGGCGGCTCGTGCCGCCTGTCTTTGCTCTGGTCCTGCCCGGGCCTGGCGCAACTCCTCCTCCACGGCATAGATCTCCTGGATCTGCAGCAGCACCCAGGCCGCGTCCTGGCAGTAGGTGGCTGTCTCAAAAAACTTGCGCCGTGCATGGGCCCAGCAACCCGCCAGGCGGATCGTGCCCGCCCGCCCCCGGCTCTGGGCAAAGGACCCGTAGGCGGCATATCCATCGCACTGGATGATGCCCTCGAACCTGGCGGGCACCAGGCTCTCCAGACACAAGGCCGCCCGTCCGGTGTGCCACTGGAAGTACGTCTCCTGGGTCAGCGGTGAGTGCGCCACCCACAGGTAGCCGGTTTTGGTCTGGCCATGGCCGGGGCTCAAGTACTCAATGGGTGTCTCATCAAGCTGGACGTACCCGCTGGCAAACACGCTCTGATGGATCTCGCGCATGAGCAGTCCGCAGGCCTCGGCGGTCATCGCGCTCCAGTTGGCCAGCGTCTGGCGGGAGATCTCCACGCCCAGTCCTGCATAGATGCCTTCCAGCCGGTGCCAGGGTAGATGGTCCCGGTAGCGCGACACCATGCTGTGAGCCAGCAGCGAGGGGGCGGCCAGACAGCGCTCCTGCAGGCAGGGCTGCAACGGGGCCACCACCGGAGGCAGATGCCGCTGGTCCTTGCGCACATACTTGCGCCGGATGATGCGCAGGCGCTCGAAGCTCGCCGGGGTGTACTCAAGTTGTTCGGTGACCTCCTGGCCGATGTGCACCCACTCCTCAGGGCAGGCCTTGACCTCCTCGGGGTCGATGAACACCTCTTTAACTGGCAGATGCTCCGGGATGCGGGGCTTGCGCTCCCTGGCTGCCTCTGCGGTGGCTGGCTCCTTGCCCGGCCGGGCCTGCTGGGCCGACTCCTCAGCCAGTGTGAGCTCCTCAATCCCGTCAAGCAGCAGCTGCATCTGCTCCGCATCAAGCTTCTCGCTGCTCTTGCCAAACATCCGGCGCGAGAGCGCATCGAGCTTGAGGCGCAGCAGTTTGTTCTCCAGACGCACCGCCGCGAGCTCCTCGCCTTTGCGACGAAGCTCTTCCATCAAAGTGGCGGCGTCGGGTTCAGGAGTCACCAGTCGCGTGATGTGGCCTCAAGCGCCGTGGTTGTCCAGCTTCAGATGCAGAAGGAAGGCTCTATCCCGCCCTTCGGTCATACCAGGGGCGCATCTTCGCGCCCCGCAGATCAATGCCGTCGGTGAGCATGGCCAGGGCCTGCGGTGCCAGGGCCAGCTTGGTCTGCGCGGGATCGGTGACGACCGGCCAGCTGAAAGTACCTTGTTCCAGGCGCTTGGTCAGCAGCCACCAGCCCGAACCATCCCAGTAGAGGATCTTGAGCACGGAGTGACGCCGGTTGCTGAAGACAAAGAGCGAGCCGCTACGGGGATCGTCCTGCAACTGAGCGCTGACCATGCCTTGAAGTGTGCCCGCCCCAGCCCGCATGTCACAAGGCTGAAGGGCGACGAAGACCTTGAGACTGCCTGCGAAGCTCAGCATGAGTGGAGGTCCAGGGAGTGCTTGAGTTCGAGTTGTCGCAGCAGTGCTGCAGCCAGGGGCATCTGCGAGGGGCAGGACAGGTGCAGACGGGCTCCGCCGGGCAGCAGTAGATCCAGACTGGTCGAAGACAGTGGCGGGATGGGGACGGCCTCCAAAAACGCAACGGTGGGATGGGAGTTGGCCTGCGCGGCCACGCAGGTGGAGGTTTTGGCCTGCCTGCGCCAGGTGACCAGCGTTTGGTACTTGATGCCAGCGGACCTGGCAAACTGGGGTCCGCTCAGACCAGAACGGGCGTAGGCCTCCAGCGCAGCTTGTCGTTGGGCAGGCGTGCTGCGCACCCTGGACCTGACATCACGCTTGAGCGGAGCTGATGCCATGGAAGAAGGATCACCATCAGTCATACCCCTCTGCTATGACCCATGGTAATAACGCTTCATAGCACCTTCAGACGGGGATTGGTTTGACGCTTACC
>NZ_BATQ01000187.1 GCF_000739635.1 Verrucomicrobium sp. BvORR034
ATTCTTCGAGAATCAGAAAACGATCTTTGGCAGCATTAATCAAACTAAACGGCCCGCGAGGGTTGTGAGTTTAGTTTGACCCAAGAAAAAGCTAAGTTGTGTACTACGCGTGTGTGAGAAACAGCGCGTGGTTGTCATAACAAACAACCAGTCAATTTAGTCCGGTGCTTTGCACTGGACCGTTCACTCAGAGATGGGTGGACAAATGTTCGGAGAGTTTGATTCTGGCTCAGAACGAACGCTGGCGGCGTGGATAAGACATGCAAGTCGAACGGGGCAGTTTTGTAGCAATACCGAACTGTTCAGTGGCGAACGGGTGCGTAACACGTGGATTACATACCGGAAAGCGAGGAATAGCCCAGGGAAACTTGGATTAATACCTCATGTGGTCGCAAGACTAAAGGCGGGGCAACCTGTCGCTTTCTGATTGGTCCGCGGCCTATCAGCTAGTTGGCGGGGTAACGGCCCACCAAGGCGACGACGGGTAGCTGGTCTGAGAGGATGACCAGCCACACTGGAACTGAGACACGGTCCAGACACCTACGGGTGGCAGCAGTCGAGAATCATTCACAATGGGGGCAACCCTGATGGTGCGACGCCGCGTGGAGGATAAGGTCTTCGGATTGTAAACTCCTGTCATGCGAGAGCAAGATTTGAGCGGGTAACTCCGCTGAATTTGATAGTATCGCAAGAGGAAGAGACGGCTAACTCTGTGCCAGCAGCCGCGGTAATACAGAGGTCTCAAGCGTTGTTCGGAATCACTGGGCGTAAAGGGTGCGTAGGTGGCGTGGAAAGTCAGATGTGAAATCCGGGGGCTCAACCTCCGAATAGCATCCGATACTCCCATGCTAGAGAACTGGAGGGGGATCTGGAATTCTCGGTGTAGCAGTGAAATGCGTAGATATCGAGAGGAACACTAGTGGCGAAGGCGAGATCCTGGACAGTATCTGACACTGATGCACGAAGGTCAGGGGAGCAAACGGGATTAGATACCCCGGTAGTCCTGACAGTAAACGGTGCACGTTTGGTGTGGGAGGATTCGACCCCTTCTGTGCCGGAGCTAACGCGTTAAACGTGCCGCCTGGGAAGTACGGTCGCAAGATTAAAACTCAAAGAAATTGACGGGGACCCGCACAAGCGGTGGAGTATGTGGCTTAATTCGATGCAACGCGAAGAACCTTACCTGGGCTTGACATGCACTGTGTCGTCGGTGAAAGCCGGCTAGCGTAGCAATACGCGCTTTGCACAGGTGCTGCATGGCTGTCGTCAGCTCGTGTCGTGAGATGTTGGGTTAAGTCCCGCAACGAGCGCAACCCCTGTGATTTGTTGCCACCGGAGCAATCCGAGCACTCGAATCAGACTGCCCAGATCAACTGGGAGGAAGGTGGGGATGACGTCAAGTCAGTATGGCCCTTACGCCCAGGGCTGCACACGTACTACAATGCCCAGCACAATGTGAACCGAAACCGCGAGGTGGAGGAAATCCTCAAAACTGGGCTCAGTTCAGATTGCAGGCTGCAACTCGCCTGCATGAAGTTGGAATCGCTAGTAATGGTACATCAGCTACGGTACCGTGAATACGTTCCCGGGTCTTGTACACACCGCCCGTCACATCATGGAAGCTGGTTTCGCCCGAAGTGCCCGCGCCGACCGCAAGGAGGCAAGGCCCTAAGGCAAGACTGGTGACTGGGATGAAGTCGTAACAAGGTAGCCGTAGGGGAACCTGCGGCTGGATCACCTCCTTTCTATGGAGTATTCCAGGAGCCCTCACTGCTTACTGGATAGGTCGAGACCAGGGTGCCCGGTTCGCCGGAACACCTGGTCTGCTAAAAGGCTCAAATATTTGCGTGAGTTACCTCACGTGTAGTGCACGACTTAGCTTTTGCTTGGGACAATACACACGCATCACCAAAGGGGGTATAGCTCAGCTGGTAGAGCGCCAGCTTTGCAAGCTGGATGTCTGGGGTTCGAGTCCCCATGCCTCCACCATGTGATAGCTGACTGCTTTTAAAGCGAGGGGGCCGGTGAAAACCGGGCCTGTAGCTCAGTTGGTTAGAGCACCGCCTTGATAAGGCGGGGGTCAATGGTTCGAGTCCATTCAGGCCCACCATCTGGTGAATCATGAGTGTGTAAGGTTGATTAATGCTGTTGAACCGGAGAGGTTCTTTGAAAACTGGACAAGACAGATTAAGAGCGAAAAAGACAGAATTTTATTAGAAGCTGGCGCAAGCCAGCGGCTACAGGCATCAAGTATTTTAGAGCACATAGTGAATGCCTTGGCACCAGCAGGCGATGAAGGACGTGCTAAGCTGCGATAAGCTTCGGATAGCGGCAAAGACGCTTTGACCCGGAGATTTCCGAATGGGATAACCTGCAGCGGTTCATACCGCTGCGTGCAGCCCTCAATACATAGGGGCTGCGACGCCATACCGGGGGAAGTGAAACATCTCAGTACCCCGAGGAAAAGAAAACGAATGTGATTCCGTCAGTAGTGGCGAACGAAAGCGGAACAGCCCAAACCGGAGGCTTTGCCTCCGGGGTTGTAGGAGCCCGATGTGGCATTGGATCGAGTTAGGTGAAGCTTCAGGAAAGTTGCGCCAGAGAGGGTGAAAGGCCCGTAACCGAAAACTTTGATCCAGCCTAGGGAATTCCTGAGTAATGCGACACACGTGAAACTTCGCATGAATCGGCGCCGACCACGGCGTAAGGCTAAATACTAGCTGGTGACCGACAGTGAACAAGTACCGCGAGGGAAAGGTGAAAAGCACCGCTGTGAGCGGAGTGAAACAGTACCTGAAACCATGTGCTTACAAGGTGTCAGAGCCGGCTTGTCCGGTGATGGCGTGCCTTTTGCTTAATGAGTCTGCGAGTTGGTTTTTGTGGCAAGCCTAAGTCCTTCTGGGACGCAGGCGCAGCGAAAGCGAGTCCGAACAGGGCGAAGTTAGTCACAGGAGCCAAACCCGAAGCGGTGGTGATCTACCCATGGCCAGGCTGAAGCGTTGGTAATACGACGTGGAAGGCCGAACCGGTGAACCTTGAGAAGTTCTCGGATGAGTTGTGGGTAGGAGTGAAAGGCTAATCAAACCCCGTAATAGCTGGTTCTCCTCGAAATGTATTTAGGTGCAGCGTCATATGCTGACCCGGGGGGGTAGAGCACTGAATGAGCTAGGGGGCACACCCGCCTACCAAACTCAATCAAACTCCGAATACCCCGGGGTGAAGTATGGCAGTAAGACAGTGGGGGATAAGCTTCATTGTCGAAAGGGAAACAACCCAGCCCAGCAGCTAAGGTGCCCAAATACCGCTCAGTGGAAAGGAAGTGAGATTTCTTTGACAGTGAGGATGTTGGCTTAGAAGCAGCCACCATTTAAACAGTGCGTAATAGCTGACTCATCGAGAGATCTCGCGCCGAAAATGATTGGCGATAAGCGGTATACCGAAGCTCTGGATGCCCCGGATTTTGGTCCGGGGTTTGGTAGAGGAGCGTTCTCAACGCATCGAAGCTGGATGGCGACTGAAAGTGGAGTGTTGAGAAGTGAGGATGCAGACATAAGTAACGACAAGGGTGGTGAAATCCCACCCCGCCGTAAATCCAAGGTTTCCTGGGCAACGATTTTCGTCCCAGGGTTAGTCGGGACCTAAGCCGATGCCGTCTGGCGCAGGCGATGGAAAGCAGGTTAATATTCCTGCACCGGCTCTGGTTAAGTCATGTTAGACCACGGAGAAGGAGGAAACAGACCTTATTGACTTGGCAGGAAGGGCCCCGGCCTGACCGCGTTTCCAAATGATCCGTCTAGAAAAGCTTCATGATGTTCCCAGGGCCGCCCGTACTAGAAACCGACTCAGGTGGATGGGTAGAATATACCAAGGCGCAAGAGTGAAACCTCGTTAAGGAACTCTGCAATCTAGTCCCGTAACTTCGGAAGAAGGGATGCCCACCTCGGTGGGTCGCAGTGAAAGGGGTCAACCGACTGTTTATCAAAAACACAGCATTGTGCGAAGACGAAAGTCTATGTATACGATGTGACACGTGACCAATGCGGAAAGATTAAGGCAAGATGTTAGCCGCAAGGCGAAGCTTTGAACCCAAGTCCCCGTGAATGTCGGCCGTAACTATAACGGTCCTAAGGTAGCGAAATTCCTTGTCGGGTAAGTTCCGACCTGCACGAATCGTGTAACGAGTTGACCGCTGTCTCAACGAGGGGCTCAGTGAATTTGTAGTGGCGGTGAAGATGCCGCCTACCCGCGGAAGGACGGAAAGACCCTATGCACCTTAACTGTAAGCTGTCACTGATTCGCTGATTTCAATGCTCAGAGTAAGTGGGAGGCTGTGAAGCGGAACTTTCGGGTTCCGCAGAGCCAAAAGTGAGACACCACCCTTTGGTATTGGCGAGTCTAATTGTAACCCCTTAAAGGGCATGAGACCATGGCAGCCGGTCAGTTTTACTGGGGCGGTATCCTCCCAAAGAGTAACGGAGGAGCGCGAAGGTGTGCTCAGCGCGGTTTGCAATCGCGTGTTGAGTGTATTGGCATAAGCACGCCTAACTGTGAGACCTACAAGTCGAGCAGATACGAAAGTAGGCCAAAGTGATCCGGCGGTTTAATGTGGAATTGCCGTCGCTTAACGGACAAAAGGTACGCTAGGGATAACAGGCTGATTTCATCCAAGAGTTCATATCGACGATGAAGTTTGGCACCTCGATGTCGGCTCGTCGCATCCTGGGGCTGGAGAAGGTCCCAAGGGTCCGGCTGTTCGCCGGTTAAAGCGGCACGCGAGCTGGGTTCAGAACGTCGCGAGACAGTTCGGTCCTCTATCCTCCGTGGGCGTTGGAGAATTGAGGGGTTTACTTCCTAGTACGAGAGGACCGGAAGTAACGTACCTCTGGTGTTCCAGTTGTCACGTCAGTGGCACAGCTGGGCAGCTATGTACGGAAAGGATAAGCGCTGAAAGCATCTAAGCGCCAAGCCTCTCCCAAGATGAGTTCTCCCTGAAGGATCGTGGAAGACTACCACGTTGATAGGGTGTGGGTGCAAGTCGAGTAATCGATTCAGCTCAACACTACTAATCATCCGATCGTCTTGATGCTTAATTCTTTTTCAATAACTCTTAGTTTGTCCTTGTTCAGTTTTCAGAGAACCTCCGGGTTTGGCAGGACTGCCCCCAACCTTTAACTGCAACCGCTGAAGTCCTCAGACAGGCTGTTTCAAACCATGAAACAGAAGTCTGGTGACCACAGCGAGGTGGCCCCACCCGTTCCCATCCCGAACACGGAAGTGAAACACCTCAGCGTCGATGATAGTATGGCGACAGGCCATGTGAAAGTAGATCGTTGCCAGAGTTAATCCCCGCCTTCTGCAACCCAGAGGGCGGGGACTTTTTTT
>NZ_BATQ01000186.1 GCF_000739635.1 Verrucomicrobium sp. BvORR034
CCCGTACCCAACGTAGACTCGCTGGAAGCTCGTCAACGTTGGGCTTGTCGCCCCATCCTCTCCGAGGAAGAACTTCGACTGAGCGAGTGGATGGCACCGGTGCCTTGGCGGCCACCCCAGTCCGAAGCTGATCCCCAGCGGGGATCTCCCAACGTTGGACAAGCCCTAAGCGAGTCAACGTTGGGTACCTCCGCGGAGGATGATCACGTGGGAAGGCCGACAGCATCTGCTTTCTCCCCACCGCCATCAACACCTCCACGTCGCTCGAATGCGGTGTTGCACGAATGTTGGGCGCACCTCGCGAGGCCACCCGCTGACTGACGTTCCCGGCAAGATGCCGGAAACTGCACGCAGGGATGCGTGCGCTCCCCTGGCTTCTCCAGCACAAAGCCATTTTGAGAGATCACCAGACCGCGTTTCGCCCCCAGATTCGTTGGCAGGCACTAGCTTCCCCGTATGCGATGTCTGAATCGCCGGATGCAACCGCTTGCCCAAGAGGTGCTCCATGGCCGCGAGGGGAACCGGTATCACCCCCATGTGCACACCAGGCGGTCATCTCTCGTGCCCCTTCAGGGCACAGCTTTTGTTCGGATCCGGTACCCAGGGTTCTTCGTCCCTGGGCTGGGCTCTTAGGGCCTTTCAAGCCCTCCTGAGGCACCTCCGGGAGCCACAGTCAGCCAGACCGCCACAACTCCTTCGGAGAGTCACCCCTTTTCCACCAGACAGGCAAGAATGAGGCTCGCATTCTCAGGTGGCAATGGAGGCGGCAGACAATTGACAATCAGCCTCAGATTGAATCAATTGACCAGTGTCCAAGGTTTTTGAAGATGCCATACCGCTTATGGGTTCGCTGACGGTGGTGATGCCAGCCTATAACGAGGAGAGGCACATCAAGGCATGCCTTGTCCGTGTGCTGCAGGAACCCTCTGTGAAGGAAATAATCGTGGTGGACGACGGGTCATCAGACTCCACTGCGGCGATCGTCCAGGACTTCATTCAGGAGCATCCGGGGGTGCGGCTGGAGCGACACAGCCAGAACCAGGGCAAAGGGGCCGCCTTGCGAACCGCATTCCCGCTGGCCACCGGCAGGGTGGTGCTCGTGCAGGATGCGGATCTCGAATACGATCCGGCGGAATATGAAAAGGTGCTGCGGCCGATCCTACAGGGGCATGCCGAGGTGGTCTTTGGATCGAGATTTCTGGGAGGCGGCGCGCACCGGGTCCATTACTTCTGGCACTATGTGGGGAACAGGATTCTCACGCTGTTGTGCAACTGCTTCTCGGGGCTGAACCTGACAGACATGGAGAGTGGAACGAAACTGTTCCGACGCGAGGTGCTGGCCCGCCTTGATCTGAAAGAATCCCGCTTCAGCATCGAGCCTGAAATGGTGATCAAGGTGGCCGCGCTGGGGGTTAGAGTTTATGAGGTGCCGGTCTCCTATTACGGACGGAGCTACGCTGAAGGCAAAAAGATCGGCTGGAAGGACGGGGTCCACGCCTTCTGGTCGATTCTGAAGTACGGCATAGGGCGATGGCTGTAAGCCTTCGCCAGCCACAAGCCCGCCAGATCACACCCGGCCGCGAGACAGTGCGTTGAATTTATCCAACACCGCATCTTCGCGGATGGTGCATTCAAACAAGGCACGGGGGCCGTTGGGAATGACACGATCTACGCGAAAGAGATTCTCCTCCAACATGGCCTGCATGCACGCCTCATTGGGAGCCCAGTAGTTGGTGAAGTCATTGTTCAGGGCATCCCGCGGGTAAAACTGCATGATGGGGCGGGTGAGCAAGCCAGGCTGGAGCTCCTGCAAGGTGGTGAAGGAACCATCCTCCTGTTGGAAGGCGCGGTCGATGACCTGAGTCTCCAGATAGAGGCGGTCACGACAGAGGGCGCGCCCCAGATTCAGCGCCAGCATGGGATCTGGAAGATGATAGATCAGGCCAAGCAGGAGGACGATGTCGAACTGGCCCAGCTCTGCCGCACTGAGTTCATAGATGTTTTTCTGACGGTATTCGACTGAGGAGTTGAGGAGTTGGGCGGCGATGGCAAACCCTGTGTTCTCGGCGGGGAAATAGTCCACCGCCAGCACCTCTGCGCCCCGTCGCTCAAACTCAAATGCGAAATAGCCGTCTCTGGTGCCGATGTCGAGCACGCGCATGCCCCGGCAGTCTTGAGGAAAGTCAAAGAGGGAAAAATAGGTCGGCGTATCGTTGATGCCCGGAGTGACCACCCCCTCTGCCACCTCAATGCGATGGTACCAGTGAGGGTAGGCGCTGGTCATGGCGATGGCCTCTTCGCGAGTGAAACTTTTCATGGGTAAGGGGTGCTGAGTGCGTCGCGAGAATAGAGGTAAGGCGTGCTTATGCGAATAAAATGGCGACCAAAGTAGAGGCTCCGCCAGCTCCTTGGTCGGGAGCTGCCACCCTTTCGCCCATCGGCGACAAGAGCGATGACTGTGGCACTGCTTGAAGATGGCAACCTCTTCTGTTTGATCTGGAAACGTCCTCCTTTGCCTTGCGTGACTACTGCTACCGATGAACAATCGGTCGATTGCTTAAAAGCACCTTCCTCCCCATTTTGAAACGCTCAGTGGCACCGGTCCTTTTGGGCCTGCTGTGCCTCTTGATCTACAATGCGAATCTGCGCCAGATCGGAGCCGGGGACACCCTCCCTGCCCGCTATCTCCCTCTGATTCTCTGGCGTTACGGCACTCTGGATCTCGATGCGAATACCCGGCTGGTGGCACAGGGTCACCCGGTAATTTCCCATCAGTACCGCGCACCCGACGTTGAGAACAAAGTCCCGTACTTCGAGCCGTGGACCTACTGGACCGTCCGCACTCGAAATCATCACCTCGCTTCTTTGTACCCCGTGGTGGCCCCAGTGATGGTAGCTCCGCTCTACTATCCCGCTGTCGCCTGGCTCGACGCCCATGGCTGGAAACAGCCCAACGTTGGACATGTGGCGGAAATCATGGAGAAGCTCTCGGCATCGATCCTGGCATCGATAGCAAGCATCCTCATGTACCTGGTGCTCCGCCGCGAATGCGGCCGGTGGACTCTGCCGCTCACCCTGGCCTTCGCCTTCGGGACGAATACGTGGATGATTTCCAGCCAGGCGCTCTGGCAGCATGGCGCGGCGGAGGTGCTTATCGCCCTCGCCATGTTGTTGGTGGTTTCGAAAACGACGACCTGGCGCACCGTACTGCTCGGTGCCGTGTGCGTCTTGATCGCGGCGAACCGCCCGCCAGACACCGTGATCGCTGGTGCGATCGTCTGTTTCATGATCTGGAGGCGGTGGCGCGATGCGCTGTGGCTCCTCGCAGGTGGTGTTGTTCCGCTGGCAGCCGTTCTCTACTACAACCTTGAGTTTGTAGGACACATTGCGGGCGGCTATGCCCTTGCGATCGGCGGATCTTCCCATGCAAAACACCTGGGCACCTTCCTCCAGCCGGGACTGTCCGGAGTGGGCGGTCTGCTGGTGAGCCCAACGCGCGGTCTGCTGGTCTTCACTCCGTTCCTTGTCTTCCTCCCACTGGGCCTGATCCAGCGCCTGCGGTCGCCCGGCACGAGAACGCTCGCCGTGGCGCTCAGCGCGGGTGTCGCGGTCCAGATCCTGGCCTATTCCCAGATGGACTGGCGCGCTGGCGAGTCGTGGGGACCGCGATGGCTGACAGACATTTTGCCAGTCCTCGTGTGGTTGCTTGCTCCAGCCGTGCTCGTCTTGCGTCCCTTCGCGCGTGGCGTGCTGGTGCTGACGATGGTGATGTCCGTTGCCGTGCAGGTGATCGGAGCCTTCTGGTACACGAGGACGAGTGACGAACTCGTCTTTGCGGGAGGGCGCGCCTCCCTGGAGGGAGCTTGGAATCCGCGCAACACACCGTTTCTCGTCGAACTGCGTCATCCCCCTGCCCCTCCCGAGCTTCTCTTCGACGCACGCGGTTCCATCGACCGGGTGGGAGCAGTCCTGCTGCCCGGCACGGGTGAAATGCCCAAGCTGGAATCCGGTGCCGTGCTCGAAGGTTGGGCACTCACTGGTGGGCGCAGCCCTGCGCAGATGATCCTGCTGGTGGACGGGGTCGTGGTCGGCTCCAGCACGGAGTTCCTGCCGCGAGCAGATGTGAGTGAAGCGATGCAGACCCGTTCCCCTTCTGGCTGGCGAGCCTATGCCAACACGAATGGCATCGCGCCGGGAAAGCGCGTCCTGCAACTGGCTGTCCGCATTCAGCCGAAAGGGGAGGCCCGTATGATTGGGGAAATGAAGGTGATGGTGGTGGCACCGGAGCCTCTTCCAAAGATCGCCGCGACACCGCTAAAGCCTCCGACGGGACCGGAACTGGAGGTCATGGCAATGCACGCGACATCCCTGCTGCGGAAGCGGCAGTCTGAGCCCGGCTACTGGCTCACCGCGCATACGGCGAGGCCTCACTACGAGGCTCCCCAGCCGGAGATGAACACCTACCTGACAGCAGTGCTGGTAGATCTGCTCTCACCCATCGCACAAAAGGCAGGGATCGAGGAGATGATGGGGAGGGCACGGAACCATCTCTCCGCCCAGATCGAGGACACGGGACTGGTGCGTTACCATGGGCTGCCGGACGGCCCCACCATCGGCACCATGGGCCACGTCATCACCCCGGACGCCGACGACACGGCTCTTGCATGGAGAATCGCCGGCCCTGGTCCTGCAGACCCACGGCGTGAGCGCATGCTCAGCGAGCTGGCACGCTACCGCGACGTGAGAGGGCTCTACCGGACCTGGCTGGCCCCACTCAACAACTATCAAGGGCTGGATCCCGGCAATGACCCCAACCCGACCGACATCTGCATCCAGATGCACGTGTACCTGATGCTGCTCAAGTTTGACCCGCCGGCGGCACAGAAACTCGGCCGCGCACTTGAGCGCTCTATCGAGGATGGGGACATGTGGGTGTATTACGCAAAGGCTCCGCTGATCCCGTACCTCCGCAGCGTGGAGCTGAGGCTGTTGGGCTCTCCGCTTCCGGTGCCCACGGAGCGTTTAGCCCTTCCCTCTGCTGGTCAGGAGATCTGGAGTGAAGCGGCACGCACGTTCGTGGCCATCATGGAATCTCCACAGGATGCGACCACGCGGGAGGCCGCGCGCCATCTACTGGGGCGGATCGGGCATGACAACTTTGCCCAGATTCGCGTCACCCCACCCATGCTCTACCATAATGATCTGAGCGCCACGGTGAAACGGTACTACTGGTCCGAGGACTTCGGCTACGCGCTCTGGTTGAGGATTTACGAAGCCGCCGGACTGAATGCACCGCTCTCCCCAAAACAATCCCGATGAGTTCCCAGCCGTCTCTTCGGCACTACGCGAAGATCCTGCGACACTTCGCAGCCACCCGGTCCTTGGAGGTGCTGGTCCTGCAAGCATCGCCCCTGCTTGGCTGCTATCTCGGTGGCTTCACCTTCGCCTGGGGTGATGTGATCCGGGCGGGTGTGCTCTTCCTCGGCAGCTTCACCCTCACAGCCCATGTCTTCATCATCAATGACTGGGCGGGGCACGCCGATGACATGCGTGATCCGCGGCGGGCAGCCCTGGTCTTCGCCCGGAAGGGTATCCGCAGAGACCAGGTCGCTCGCTCAGCCACTGCCCTTCTCATTCTCGCCACGGTCGCCTTCGCAGCCATTGGCAGACCAGCCCTGCTGCTAGGAGCAGCGATCGCAACGCTCAGCCTTTTCTATTCCTGCCTGCCCGGGGTCGGCAAGAGCACCCCGGTTGCCGCGTCGATCAATCACCTGCTTGGCGGCCTCCTGCATTTCCTGCTGGGTTATACGGTGTTCCATGACCTGGACGGGAGAGGGCTCGCCATCGGCCTCTTCTTTGGATTGGTCTTCGCCGCGGGTCATCTCAACCAGGAGGTTCGCGACGCCGAGGGAGATGGGCTCAATGGCATTCGCACCAGCGCAGTGGTGTTCGGAAGCCTGCCCACCTTTCTCGCAAGCCTGGGTCTCTTTACCACGGCTTATGCGCTCATGGTGGGGCTGGCAGCGTTTCGCATCATGCCACAGATCCTGGTTTGGAGCGTGCTCGCATGGTCGCTCCAGGTCGCCTGGTCTGTCCAGGCGCTGCGGCGGGGCCTGGGATTCGAGACGGCCGAATGGATGCAACGACGCTACCGGCTGCTCTTTGCCATCACCGGGCTGGCCATGCTGGTGAGATGACCCGCCCTGTGCCAAGGCAGCGGCCCCGGCGGCCGACACCCCGACTCGCCAGTCAAGGGTTGCGCGAACTTCAGCGGAGGATTGAGATCCATGGCCCCCACGTGGCTTCGATCTTGATGACTGGGCAGGACTGCGCCTTGCGTTTCAGATCAGAATTCAAATACTGGGGAGGGCTTGATGAAATCGCGAGTGCAGGCTACTAGGGCCAACGTCAGGCCAGCTCGTTCATCTGCTCCCGGAGCCGGTCCAGCAACCGTCCTTATGCTCATGGAAAATGCCATCTCAAGTGCTCCGTTTGCGGCATGCACCATCGTTTCGTCGAACTACCTTGCCCGGGCATTTGTACTTGTGGATTCGCTGAAGGCGCATCATCCCGACGTGGACTTCTGGATGCTGCTGATCGATGACCATGCCCTGGGTCCACTCGCCCAGGAGGCGGTGGACCGGCGGGGCATCCACCTGCTTCGCGTGCATGAGATCCAGCTTGCTGCCACCGAGGTGGCCAATTTCCGATTTATCTATGACCTGACAGAGGTGGCCACCGCCTACAAGCCGTGGACCATGGAGACAGTGACCCGCCTTTCTGGCCGTCATGTCTTTTACATCGACCCGGACATTGAGTTCTTCCAGCCGTTGACGTCGCTCGTGGACGCGGTGGAAGCCCATGAACTGGTGCTGACACCTCATGTCCTGCATCCCATGCAGAGGGAGGGATGCCAGCCCTCAGAGGCCGACATCATGGGAAGCGGCATCTATAATCTGGGCTTCTTGGGGATGAATCGTGCTGCTGCCTCGAAAGTGACGGGATGGTGGTGCGAGCGTCTGTTGCGGGAATGCTACAGCGCCCCCGAAGAACAACGATTCACGGACCAGCGCTGGATTGATTTCGCACCTTGCTTCTTCGACTGCCACATCTCCAAAGATGAAACTTTCAACGTGGCGTACTGGAACGTGGACCAGCGCCAGGTCACCCTGGAAAACGGCACCTACTTCGTCAATAACAGGCAGCTTTCTTTTTTCCATTACAGTGGCCTGGATGAAAAGGTTCCCCACCTGCTCACGCGTCACCATCAGGGCCGGCCGCGGGTGCTGCTCAGTGAGCATGAAGCTTTGACCGAGCTGACCCGCTCCTACATCCGGGCCGTCCACCTGGCGGAACAGGAGTGCGCCGACACCACGGCAGAGTACCCCTTCCTCAGGTTTGCCGGCGGGGAGCGAATCTCCCGCAGCTTGCGCAGGATCTTTCTGAAGGAGCTGGTCAAAGCAGAAAAGGAACATCGTGTGCCGCCTCCGTCGCCATTCGCCCCGGGTGGTGAGGAGCCCTTCTTCGACTGGTTGAATGAACCGTGCTTCTCCACCAGCCAGACTCCCATGCTACCGCGGCTGGCCCTGTTGTTGCGGGAGGCGCGTCAGGATCTCATCGCAACATTCCGGGATCCCCAGGGACGGGATGCGGTCCGCCTGATCGAATGGATCAGGCAACAAGGGGTGAAGCAGTTCATGCTCCCAAGTCGGTTGATCCCGCCGCCAATCTTCCCGCCTCCTAGACGGACGGAGCCCAAACTCGTTCCAGGATTGGAAATTGTCGGGTATCTGCGGACGGAGTCCGGTGTCGGTCAGGCTGCCCGCCTCGTGGCACAGGGATTGAGCGAGTCGTCCATCCCGTTTGAAACCCTGGTGGACTCCACTCCTCCGGGGCGTCAACAGGCCCTCCACGAGCACCAGAAAAAAGGCGTGCTGGGTGAGGAAGAGGCCTTCGACTGCTGTCTGCTCTGTGTCAATGCGGACAGCGTCTCCTCCGTGCGGCAGCGGCTGGGCCGTGAGTATTTTCACAAACGCAGGGTGGCCGGTCTGTGGTTTTGGGAGCTGGAAACCTTTCCCGAGAGCATGCACTCCGCCTTCCAGGAAGTGGATGAGGTGTGGGTGGCTTCTGAATTCATCCGCAAGGCACTGGCCCCCATTTCTCCAGTCCCCGTTCAGTACATCCCCCTGCCATTTGGCACTGCGGGTGCCGTTGGGGCTCTGGACCGCAAGCTCCTGGGCATTCCAGAGGGGTTCTTCTTCCTCTTCAGCTTCGACTTCCACAGCATCTTCCGGAGGAAAAACCCTCTGGCCGTGGTGGAGGCTTTCAAGCAGGCTTTCCGGCCGGGTGAGGGTCCCGCACTGGTGCTCAAGTGCATCAACGGGGACTCACACATCGCAGATCTGGAGCAGCTTCGTTACGCCGCACGGGACCGCGCCGAGATCCGCATCCTGTCAGGTTACATGGACTATGCCACCAACCAGGCATTAAAGGCGGGGTGTGGCTGCTATGTCTCACTCCATCGGAGTGAGGGGCTCGGTCTAACCATGGCTGAGGCCATGCGCCAGGGGAAGCCCGTCATCGCCACAGGCTACTCCGGAAACATGGACTTCATGAATGAGGGCAACAGTTTCCTCTGCCGGTACGACAAGGTTCCCGTTGGCCCCGGTTCAGCCCCCTACCCCGCAAAGGCTGTTTGGGCAGAGCCCAGCATCTCCCACGCCGCAGAGCTGATGCGAAGGGTCTATGACCACCCTGAAGAGGCCGCGGAAAAGGGACGCCGTGCCGCCGCAGACCTCGCCGAACGTTTCAACCCCGCACGCTGCGCCGCGGCGGTGGAGATTCGCCTCCGCGAACTTCGCTCGCTCGAGCCTCATGCCGGAAGAAGCCTGCCTCTTTCCGCCATGCATTCCACAAAATTGTCCTCCCCTGTGAAGACTTTGCAAAAGCATCTGAAGCGCTCCGTGGATGTGGCCAAGACGGTACCCTCATTCGGCTCTCTTCTCTTCCAGGGCCCCCAGAAAATTCTGCAAAAGATGCTGATGCGTCTGGAAAAACAACGCAAGCCGTTCGATGAGGCCGTGGTCGTCGCCGTGAGCAGCCATGACCAACGGCTCCTCGACCTGGAGCGCTCGCTCGCCGAGCTTCGCGTGCAAAATAGCAGTCTGAATCGCCCTCAGTAGTCTTTCGCCAGAAGGCTTCAGAGTGCTGATCTTGGACTGGTGGCGAAACGCAGTCTGGCGATTTCTCAAAGTGACCTGTGCAGGAGAAGCCAGGGGAGCGCACGCATCTTGCGTGCTGTTTCCGGCATCTTGCCGGGAACGTCAGTCAGCGGGAGGCCTCGCTACATGCGACAACACATTCGAGCGACGTGGGGGCGTTGAAAACGTTGGGAGAGAAAGCGGATGCTGTCGGCTTTCCCTCCTGATCATCCTCTTCGGAGGTAACCAACGTTGACTCGCTTAGGGCTCGTCCAACGTTGGGCTGTGTTAGAGATCCCCGCTGGGGATCAACTTCGGCCTGGGGCGAGCGCTTCAAGGACCTGGTGCCATCCACTCGCTCAGTCGAAGTTTTTCCTCGAAGAGGATGGGGCGACAAGCCCAACGTTGACGAGCTTCCAGCGAGTCTACGTTGGGTACGGGTGTTGGAGGTTTTTACTCCGAAGGAGTTGTGGCGGTCTGGGAGCCTTTCGCATCCAAGTTCCTTGGCAGGCACTAACTTCCTCATATGCGATGTCTGAATCGTCGGATGCGACCGCCTGCCCAAGAGGAGCTCCATGTCCGCGAGGGTAACGGGTATCAAACACCCCCTGTGCACAGCAGACGGTCATCTCTTGTTCGGCATCGATACTTAGGGTCTTCGCCCCTGGCAGGGCTCTTTGAGCCTTTCAGCCCGACTTGCGTTGGCGCGCGGCCTCACCATCAATCACTTCAAACACGTCCTAATACTTCGGAAAAATCGCCGACGTCGGGAATCTGTCTTCGTGGCTGAAGTTCCCGCTGTTGAGGTACTCCTCCCGCGGCATGTGCACATCAGGCCACGCTGCGGGACGGATGCGGACCACTCGGGTGGGGCGGAGGCCTTCGGTGATGAGGTCGGTCTCAAAACGGACCTGGATGCCGCTGCTACCCAGAGGGGCCTCACCAGGCGTCTTCGTGACGTCGAGGATTTTGCCTCGTGCGGCCATTTGCGCGGGTCCAGCGGTGCCGCCTTCGGTATGTTTCAACGTGTTCTCCACCCCATTCATCACGGCCGGGATGTCCTTCTTGAAATCGGCGTAGAGGGAGGGGTCCATGCCGCCGAACAGGGTCGCGGTGACGGTCGCGCGACCAAACTTGCCGTATTCAACGGCATCCACCCAGGCGGGCATCCAGCGGCTGCGGATAAACGCCTTGTGCGTCTCCGTCTGGACATGGACGGCGCGTTGCATCGATGCGTCGTCCAGCCAGATGTCTGAGATGTGGAAGCGGGTAAAAACACCGCCCAGCGTCGGTTTCCACGTGATCCCCAGCAGGACGGCCTGGTCATTCAGGGACTTCTTGCCGCTGGCGGGCCATGTACCCTCGGTGATCAAGTCGATGCGCGTGAGGCATTCGCGACCGCGCCAGATGCGGGTGGCGGCGTCGAAGCTCAGTGTTTCCTCGCTACTGGACTTGCTGTCCCCGCCTGCGCCTGTTCCTGCCTTGGGTTCACGGCTGGCGACGATCATCCCCTCGTTGTTTCCAAGATCCACTTCTTTCAGTTTCCAGACCAAGCCCTCGCGCTGGCAGTGACTGGGTTCGTCTTCGAGAAGGAGGACGTGGTTCTCGGCGGGGGCACTTCCGGCGTCACCGTAGCCCGACGTCTTCTCCTTGTTGTTGACCGGCAGAACGGGCACGGCGGAGAGCTTCGGATCCGGCGGGAGAAAGGCATGGACGTGCAGCACGGTGCCGAGAGGAATGTCCCGCAGATCTGCTGGTGCGCCGTGATAGCGCACCATGCCGTAAGGGAGCATGGCAAAAGGCTGCGGATCGTTCCGGCGAAACACCCCCGACCCTGCCACGCGGAGGCTTCCCCGGCGGTTCGCATGATCGACAAACACCAACTCGCCCCGATAGGAGTGCGCCTTCTCCAATGGAGGAAACTTCCCCGCCTCAGGCCGGAAGGGCTCGTCTGCGGCAGGTGCGGTGGTGGTGAGCACGCACGAGAGAGTGGCGAGCAGGGTGAGGGCGGGTTTCATGAAAGAACGGATCAATGAAGTGATGGAGTAGCGGAGTATTCGAGTGATGGAGTTCCAATGCTCCACCGCTCCATTGCTCCATCACTCCAGGAGATCAGTACTTCGGAAAGATGACCGGGGTCGGAAAGCGGTCTTCGGCATCGGAGCCATCTCCCACATACTCCTCCCGGGGCACTTGCACCTGGGGCCAGCCTGAAGGACGGATGCGGACGACTCTCCCGGAGCGGATGCCTTCGATGACGAGGTCTGTCTCAAACTGGACCTGGATGCCGCTGCTGCCCAGCGGGGCCTCTCCAGAGGCTTTCGTGACGTTGAGGACGGGGCCCTTGGAAGCCATGTGCGCGGGGCCGTAGGCACCTCCGGCATGCTTCAGGGTATTCTCGGCCCCATTCACCAGCACCTGGCCGCCCTTCTGGAAGTCGGCGTAGAGAGATTCGTCCATGCCACCAAACAAGGTCGCGGTCACGGTGGCGCGACCGAACTTGCCATACTCAACGGCATCCACAAAGGCGGGCATCCAGCGGCTGCGAATGAAAGCCTTGTGCGTCTCGGTTTGATTTTGAGCGGCACGTTGCATCGAAGCGTCATCCAGCCAGATGTCAGAGATATGGAAGCGGGTGAAGATACCATCGGGCGTGGGCCTCCAGGTGATCCCGAGCAGGACGGCCTGGCCATCGAGTGATTTCTTGCCGCTGGCGGGCCAGATGCCCTCAGTGATCAGGTCGGCGATCCCAAGGCATTCGCGACCGCGCCAGACACGCGTGGCGGCGTCGAAGGTCAGCTTTTCCTCCTCGGCTTTGCCACCCGCAGCAGTTCCCGCCTTGGGCTCGCGGCTGGCGATGATCATCCCCTCCTTGTCTTTGAGCTCGAGTTCCTTGAGCTTCCAGACCAATCCCCCGCGCTGACAATGGCTGGGCTCGTCTTCCAGGAGAAGAACGTGGTTCTCAGCCGGTGCCACGCCAGTGCCGCTGTAGCCCGCGATTTTGTCCTTGTTGTTGACCGGCAACACCGGCACGGCGGAGAGCTTCGGATCCGGCGGGAGGTAGGCCCGGACGTGCAGCACCGTGCCGAGCGGGATGTCCCTCAAATCGGCCGGCGCGCCATGATAGCGGACGACGGCGTAGGGAAGCAGCGCGAAGGGATGCGGCGCATTTCGGAAATAAGTGCCCGCCGCTTGGATGCGAAGACTGCCGCGACGGTTGGCATGATCCACGAACACCAGTTCACCCCGGTACGAGTGCGCCTTTTCGAAAGAGGGGAACTTCCCTGCTTCGGGGCGATACGGTTCCTCTACAGCGACAGGGGCGGCGGCGGATGTGAAGGAGGAGAGAGAGAGGCCGAGGCACAGGGCCAGGAGCCAGGGGGCTCGGTTCATGCGAGGAGTGGAGAGGCGGGGTGTTGGAGTATTGGAATGATGAAATGGCGGAGCTCTGGAGTGATTTCCTCTACTCCAGAGCTCCCTGATGCCACCTCAGAGCGCGATCACCTTGTTGCTGTCGCCAAACTTGTCGGTCTCCACGCCCATGCGCTGGGCCATGAGGAGGAGCAGGTTGCTCATGTGGGCGTCGGTGTTCACGGGGCGGCTGCAGACTTGATAGTGCGCAGTGGTGAGCCCGCCGTCTGCACCAAGTGAGTAGCCCTGGAATCCTGCGGCGGCCGCGTTGAAATCCAAATGCTGCCCGTGCTTCAGCCCGAGGTCCGAGCCGCCGGCGAGCACGAGGGGGAGGTTGGCGTTGCCATGGCTGTGACCATAGGACATGCCGCTGCCGAAGAGTGACATCGTGGAGCCGAGCAATGACTTGCCGTTGATGTCCTTGGTCTCCGCGAGCCGGGTGAGGAAATAGCTGTACTGCTCGATGGCGAAGGTGTCGTAGTTCGTGAGCTTCTCCATGTAGCCCTGATCGCCGCCGTGGTGGCTGAGCTGGTGACGCGATTCCGTGATGCCGATTTCAGGAATGGCAATGGCCTGGCCCTCACCCCCCAGGCTGAAGGTGGCCACGCGGGTCACATCCGTCTGGAACGCCAGCACCATGAGGTCATAGACCGTCCGGAAATAGTCGCCCGCTTTGGTGTCGGCGATGTCGCGGTTGGTGCGCTGGCGATCGGCGTCGGAGACGGCAGGCAGCGGCGTATCCAGCCACGCATCGGCCCGCCGGGTGCGGATCTCTGCTTCGCGGACGGAGGTGAGGTATTGATCCATGCGCCCTTTGTCTTGGGAGCCCATCTTCTTCTCCATCCGACGTACCTCAGCGAGGTTGTCATCCAGGACGCTGCCTTTGCGGCGCAAGGCCCGCCGCTGGGCGGCGATGCCACCTTTTGGCTCCTCGAACATGGAGGCAAAGATCTCACTGCAACGACGCATGGCCGGCAGCCGGACTCCGTCCGCCGTCCAGGCGAGGGATTCCTGCGTGATGGCGACCTCCAGTGACGGGTAGCGGGTGTGCTGTGCCGTGATCTCGGCCATCTTCTGGTCCACCGAGATGGTGTTCTTATCAGAGGGCCCAAGCTTGCCTCCCGTCAGCCAGATGTTGATGCAGTTGTGGTGATGACTGAGGCTGCCCGGGTGATGCAGACCGCTGATGGGCGTGATGGACTGGCGGTGCTTCTCCAACGGCATGAGCGACCGGGAGAATTGGTAATCTTTCCCTCCCTTGGTGATCTGGTAGTTCAGCGAATGCACGCCGTTCGCCAGATAGATGAAAGCGCTGCGCCGCGGCGTGGCGGTCACTGCCTCCGCTGCTCGAGCCGGGACCATGCACTCCAGCAGCGGCAAGGAAATGAAAGAGCCCAATGCCTTGAGGGCATGGCGGCGGTCGATCAGCCAGGATTGGGAAAGGTAGGTGCTCATGGGACGGAGGGGTGGAGTGACGGAGAAATGGAGTGGTGGAATACTGGAGTAATGGGAAGCATCATCTCTTCCGCATGAGGTTGGACAGAGCCACGGCGCGGACGATGTCCTTCACCCCGTACTGGTTCTTCTTCGCTTCTGCTGCGATGACCGTGATGTCGTCCTCGTCATCCACGGTGAGCACGCGGCGGAGGCCGTAGGTGCTGAGGTGCTCGATGAAGGCTCGCACGAACTTGTCGCGATCCTCGATCAAGAGGCGTTTGAAATCGTTGGCATCCTTGAAGGTGCGACCATCGGGCATTTCGCCACTGGGATTGACCAGAGGGTTTTTGCCGACCCCCGCCGCGACATTCTCATGAGTACGCCACTGGCCGATCGCATCGTAGTTGTCCCAGGCGAGCCCAAGGGGGTCGATCTTGGCGTGGCAGGCCGCGCAGTTCACGTTGTTGCGGTGCGCCTCCAGTTTGTCCCGGAGGGTTGCCTTGGGGCTTGTCGGCGGATTGGGTTCAATGGCAGGCACGTTGGCCGGGGGCGGCGGGGGTGTCTTGCCCAGGATCACCTCGCTGAGCCAGACACCGCGGTGCACTGGACGGTGGCGTGTGCCGTCCGAGGTCAGCCCGAGCGTCGCGCCCATGGTGAGCAGTCCGCCGCGACGATCCTCAGGCTTGAGCGAGACGCGCAGGAAACCGTCCGTCTTGGGCTCGGGGAGTCCGTAGAAATCACAGAGCCGGGAGTTGGCCATGGTCCAGTTGGAATCGAGGAAACTTTCCATGGGCAGGTTCTTCACGAGCATTTCGCGGAAGAACTCCACCGGCTCTTCCCGCATGCTCGTCTCCAGCCACAGGTCATAGGCGGGGTAGAGCTTCTTGTCCGGCGGGAACATGCCCACGCGATGCAATTGCAACCACTGGCGGGAGAAGTCTTCAACAAAGCGGTTGATCCGGCTGTCCGTCAAAATCCGGTCCACCTCCTTCTTCAGCCCCTCGCCGTTCAGGGTGCCGCCTTTGGCCGCCTTGAAAAGGGCGTCATCCGGCATCGAGCTCCACAGAAAGTACGAGAGCCGGGAGGCGAGCTCCAGATCGGTGAGGCGCTCGCGGGCCACCGGCTCGCCCTCAACGAGGTAGAGGAAATTACGGGAGGTCAGCACACCCTGCATCGCCACCCGGTAGGCCTCGGCTGGCTTTTCGCCTGCCTCGCGTTCGGTGAGGTAGGATTTCAGATACTCCGCCAGCTCCTCCTGGTTGACGGAGCGGCGCCAGGCGCGTTCGGCGAAGCGCTGCAGATGCTCGGCGACCACCTCGGGGGTCGCGTCATCGGCAGGCACCAGGTCCTTGCGCCGGGACTTTTCCGCATCGGTCACCAGCGGCCCCTCCCATTCGATCCAATCAAGGAGCACCGTCGAGAAGAGGCCGTTCCCCTTGTCATCGAACATCTGCGGGGCGTTCGGGTTCAGGAGCAGGGTCTCGCTGCTATGCGTGAACACATAGCCGCCCCGGCTGGAGAGCGCATTGCGGAAGGCCGCGCCGCTCCTTCTGTCCACCACATCGGTGGCCACGACGCAGAAGTCCAGCGTCGCGGGCATTTCGAGAAACACCTCGAACTCATATACCTGCGGCTTGTCCTCCGGCGCTGTGATGTCCAGGTCGATGAGGCTGTCCACCGTCTCCTCGCCGGTCCGCTTGCCGATGCTCAAGTGCGCGGGCTGGCCGCCGGGAGGACGGATGCCGCTGGCCTGGATGCGGACTTTGTAGAGCCCGCTGGACTCCGGCCCCGGTTTCCCAAACCAGTTGGGTGAGAGCGCGTTCTGAACGGTGCCGGGGAAGAGGAGGTAACGCAGCGGGCGCTTGATGCCGAACCGGTCCAGAGCCGCCTGTTGTTCCTTGCCGCCGTTGTAGCGCAGATCCGCTGCGATCTTGCGGACTTTGCGAGCCTCGGCACCAGAAGCGACCGGGAAGGCGCGGTCCAGCACGGTGCCCGCGGCACGGTAATAGCGGTCTACATGCGACGGCGAAAGCGACAACTCCGAGCCGATGCGCTCAAATCCATGCCACAGCGTGTCTTCGTTCAGCTCCCCGGGCTTGGCGGGATCGTACCGCACGCCGAGCAGGTCATAGACCGTGTTCTGATACTCCTTCCGGCTCAGGCGGTAATGCGTGACCGCCGGCCGCGCTGCCATCCGCGCCGCCCGGCCCTCCTTGATCAGGGAGTCGAGTTGCGTCACGAAGGCCGAGATCTCCTCCTGCGTCGGTTTCTTCTCCTTCTTCGGAGGCATCTCGCCGGAATTCACCTGTTCGATCATCTCCGCCCAATGATGGGAATCCGCGCCCAGCTTGAAGTCGCGCGAGAGCTTGTCGATCCGCAGGTCCCCCTTCTCCTTCTCAGGGCCGTGACAGCTGATGCAGTGTTTCTCCAGGAAGACGTCAATCGGCCCGGCGGCGCGGGCGGCACCGGCAAGGCCAAAACCAAGGCTGGCGACCAAGATGGCGGGGAGGCTGGAATCGAAACGGGTCATCGGATTGAGACCATTACGTAACCCGCGCCGCCTTTATGCACGAACCCCGAGAACTCGGGGGTCGGGGCGGGCGGCAGCAGGGGTGGTGAATCTTATCTACGGTCTCACCCGAAGATCTCCTTCACCCCGTCGGAAGGTGCCTGGCGGCCATTTCCATAAACACCTGTCTTCTTTGAAATCCTCCATTCGATTGCAGATGCCCGAATGCCGGATAGAGGAGGGGCTAGGCATTGACCCGTTCGGACAATAGGAGGCAAGTTCTCGCTGTGGAATGGATCTCGCCAGACGCTTGATTGTGGAGCCCGTTTGTCGCAAGCAGTATGCCCGCGCGGGCTGCTATGGGCACACCATGTTTATCGGTGCTTTTTGCGGCAACTTTGCCCCGCTGGGGTTCTCAGAACCTGTTTGGATAAAAGCGCTGGGTGTGTTGCGAGGCATTTTGAGTCTGGACAAGGCGCGAAGAGGGCGTGAATCGAGATTCACAACCGATGAGCAACGCCGTCCAGGCTCAAAAGGACCGCAACCCGGAGGGGCAGATCTCAGCCTCGGCGAAGCCGCTTTTATCTCATTCCCTTAATTGAACCTGCCACACCCGGATGTTTTTATCCAAACAGGTTCTCAGTAAAAATCAGGTTTTGCGACGGTCTGGAATTCAACCACCTCAGGCGGGTTGACATCATTCCCACGGAAAAGGTGCAATTGGATGTAACTCCCTTGACCAATTTGGAATTGGAGGCCGCGAGACACAGTCTTTCCGTCTGATAACTGAACATCGATTTTTACTATGCCTACATCTTCAGTACATCTGAAGTCCAAAAATTTAGCGAGACCAGAGCTCGGATCGGTAGAGATTTTCTCGCTGCACAAGATCTTGTCATCAACTCGAAGTGTGACGTAGTCTTCTTGGTATCCTCCCGCTAAGTATAGTGAAACCTGCTCACCCGCCAGCTTTGACTTTTTGCCACTACAGGCAAGCCCGAATGTGGAGCAGAGCAACACACAAGTGACAAGAGTGATTGTTGGTTTCATTTCCACTCGCTTCCCGTTGCATTCTTAGTGAAGAGACTTCCAACCCTGTAAAGGTCATCTCGATACAAGTCGGAAGGATCCGAGTGTATCTTTTCGCTCACCATCTACCTGTCATAGCGCCAACGGACAGGCTATTGCAAAGAGAAGGCATTGCACCTGATCTTCTGCTACTTCTCCGGAGCGATGATGATGTGGGTGCGGCTTCCTTCGACCATGTCGATGACGCCCTGCGGGCCGACATTGGCCAGAGAGTTGAGATGGCTGAAGAGGTCCTTGGTGTGGCCCCGCCATTGTTCGCTGGTCGAGGTACCGTGCCCTTCCAATTGGAAAAAGGTGTCGCCATTGGGGGTCTTGCCAGTCAGGAGGTGGCCGAAGCCGTTGCCGCCCGAGGGGCCGCCGACGTCACTGGTGGGCATGTCGATCCCATATTGCTCACGTTTCACCGCGGTCTTGTCCGTCATGCTCGTGTAGTGCGAGGACTTGCCGGTGGCGGACCGGTCAATCTTGTCTGGATTCTCTTTGAACTTGTCCAGAGTCTCGCTGCCGGGAACCACGACATGAGCACCATGCAGCACAGCGGCGCGAAACTCGTCCTGGGTCATCGGCCTGTATTTGGGCTCGCCATTTCCGTCAACGCCATCGCGACAGTAAGCGCGGGAACCCAGGTCATCGATGGTCTTGAGAATTTCTTTGTGCGGCTGACTGACTTTGTCGCTGCTCTGGGCGTTGTCGAACATGCTGCTGAGGCTGTCCACCCGCGACTTGTCGGAGAGGACTTTGGCCGGATCGGATTCTTGGGGGGCAAGCGTGTTGTAAACAGCTTTGCCCGTCTTCACGGCGGCCAAAGCCCCCATCTCAGGGCCCAAGACAGGACTCACCGTGGTGGCGACACCGTAGGAGACGCCCGCCGTGACCGCCCAGCGCCCGAGGGCCATGAAGCCGCTCACGACCTGCTTGGCGCTGGGCATCCAGCTGGTGCTGCCGCTGCCCCCTTCTGGGTTGACCATGGCCCCGGAGAACTTTGGGGAGGTCGTACGCCCCGGGGTGCTGCCGACGGATACCTCCCCTCCCACACCCGTCAGCGGGCTCGTCGAGCTGATGTTGCTACCGATCATAGTGTTACCTCAGACTAAGGATGACAGGTCCGCCAGGTCGGTGTCAGGGCTCCCATCTGCGCCGTTCAGGCGCCCGGTAGCAGCCACCTCTCGCGCTTTGAAAATCAGATCGACCAGGCTCTCAAGTTCTTCCGTCAGCCAGTCAGCCGTCAGGTGCGCAGTCGGGAAGCTCTTGAACACGATGATGCTGCCGGTCTCGCGTTTCGCGGCGAAGGAGGCTCCGTCAGTCGCGGTGCCGAGAGCATGCAGTCTGAGCAGGTTCTCCAGCACCGTCGCTTCCACCTCCGGGTCGGGCCAGGGCATGAACTCGTTCCAGAGGCAGACGCGCTTCCCCTCATTGACAACATCGATGCGGATGACGGTGTTGTCCTGCAACGTGATCGAGAGGCTTTCCGTCTCGGAGTTGGGCGGTTGCAGGCCCAGCTGGGAGAGAGCCTGGGAAACGATGGATATAGCGTCCTGATTGGTGGTCATAGTCTTGTCCCCTGGACGCCTTTATCTGGATCTCACGTCTGGTTGTCAAGACTTTTGGATGTTCCAGTATTATTTGCAATAAACTCCATTCGGAGCAGGCTCATCAAAATGGAATTGATGCGCTCGCCGCGAAAGATGAAATCCTGCCGCAGCACGCCCTCGATGCGAAAGCCCGCCCGGGTGTAAAGCAAAGCCGCCCGCGTGTTTCGTTCGTGCACCGTCAGCCAGATACGCTCAAGTCCGTGTGTGGAAAAACCCTGCTCCAGCGCCAGCCGGATGGCGTGCGAAGCGACGCCCTGGCCGCGCGCCGAGGCTTCACCTAGATAGATGGAGAGCCGGGCCGATTGAAGAAAAGTGTCGATGCAATCGAGCATGACGTTTCCAACATGCACTCCGCGATGAAGGATGGCCCAGGCGTGAGTCTCCTGCCCCGTGCTGGCTTTTCCGATCCACTGCTGCATCGAATGCAAGGTAGGCCGTGAGCGCATGCCGAAGTTGTCTGCGACTTCCGGATCCAACAGCCAGCGCAACATGCGTTCGGCGTCGGCAGGAGCGACGGGGCGGAGCTGGCAGTTGTCAGGCATTGGGTGGCTGGGTGGAGACGGGATCCCTACTGGCCATCACAGTACATTGGCAAGACCTCCGATCAAAAAAAGGGGCTCAGAATGAAGTCTGTCAACCGCCTTAAAAAGGAACAGACGAATTCACGATGCTGCTCAAGGTATCCCGGAGGCATGAAGAAGAAGGCCAAGGCTCTAGTCACCCAGAGGCGTGGCTCCGGGTCGATGAGCCCGAACAAGCAGAACATCGCTGGGCACCGAGTCAACGATGCGAGGTGTGTTACCGCCCATGAGCAGATGAAAGAGAAATCCTCTTCCATAGGCCCCGATGACAGTGAGGTCTGCATGCTGTTCTTCAACATATCGGCGGAGCATCAAGCCGGGAGGCCCATGCTCGATCATCGTCTTGATGCCGTCGCGCACTTGTGCAGGCACTGCGGAATCTCTGAGGAACTCAGTGATCGTCGCCCGTTCCATCGCCGCAAATTCCTGGCTCAGCGTGGTATCTGACAAAAGGGCACGATAGGGCATTTCAAACGCGTGCATCACTGCAAAGCGGCTGCCAGGAAAGGAACCTGCCGCGACTTCAAGGCCGTACCTCGACTCCTCCGTGAAGTCCGTTCCAACAAGGATGTGCCGGTAAGGGCCGTTGGGCCGGTTCTTCACCACGAGGACGGACAGGGGCGACTTTCGAACAAGGTGCTCTACGGTGCTCCCAAGAGGCATCCGTCCCGAGATGTCTTCTTGAGCCATCCCCAGGACAATCATCTCGCAACCTTCTCTGGCTGCAGTATCCAGAATCACGCGGGCAGGGTCCCCCTCCCCAATCTGAATCTTCAGATGGTCAACTTCCTCCCGGAGGTCTCGCCTGATTTGCTTTTGAATGTTCAGCTCAGGGGTGGGAGACCGGCGCCACGATGGAAGGGGGTTGGCGAGATCAGAAAGACTCTCCATCTTTCGGTCGATCGCGTGGACGATCACCAGTTCCGCCCCCCACTGCCGCGAGAGCTGGGCTGCCCGGTCCAGAGCGCGGTCGCCACGTGCGCTCAGGTCAGTGGCCAGCAGTATCCTTTTTGGTGGGTGGCTGATTGGGTTCATGTTCGTCATGTTTGCTTTGTTTGTAATGATTCGATGTTGGTTTCAGGGTAGAACTTGTTGCGATCCCATACGGGCTCGCAGGCCCCATGCCCTCATTGAGAGGATGCGCGCGAGTCAGGTGGGGCAGCCCTCTGAGATCCTGTCATTCGCATCTCCCTGCTCGCGTCTCCGCCAAAGCATGACCGTACCCAGAATCCCGGCGATGAGCGACGCGGTGAAGATCGCGATCTTTGCAGCAGCGAAGTCCGCAGGGATGGGGAAAGCTTCTCCTGCGATGAAAAGCGACATGGTGAAGCCGATCCCCGCAAGTGCGCCAGCACCCGCAAGCTGACGCCAGCTATACTCTGGTGGCTTGGTTGCAACTCGCAAGCGGACCGCCAGCCAGGCAGCAAGCACGATCCCGACCGGCTTACCGACGACCAAGCCAAGCGTGATGGCCAGCATCAGCCCCCCATGTGATTGGAAGACATCCAAGGCTAGAACCACCCCTGCATTGGCGAGGGCAAAGAGCGGCAGCACAAGATAGCTGGACCAGGGCTCCACCGAACGGAGGAGCTTGTCTGTAGGCGACTCGGTGCGGTCATGGATCGCATCCAGTTCCCGCATCGCTGGCTCAGAGAGTCCATGCCTCATGATTGACTCGCCACTGCGACGCGTCTCGGCCCGGATGATGGCCTCAGCCTGGGCCATCAACACATTCAACTTTGCCGGAGGCCGGGCCGGAGTGACCAACGCGAGGATCACTCCTGCAAGCGTGGCGTGGAGCCCGGACGCATGCAGACAGATCCACAGAACGATGCCCAACAAAAGGTAGGGCATCGGGCGATAGATGCCCCAACGGTTCATCCCGACCAGAAGCAGCGTCATCCCCACCGAGGCGATCAAGTAGTGCACATGCAGCGCTTCTGTGTAGAAGACCGCGATGATGGCGATGGCGACAAGGTCATCGATGATGACGGCAGCTGTCAGGAACACTCGCAGCTCGACCGGCACCCGCGTTCCAAGCAGCACTATGACAGCCACGGCAAATGCCGTGTCCGTTGCAATGGGCACGGCCCATCCTTTGGCGAGCGGGCCGGATGGCGCGATGCTGAGATAGATCAGGACAGGGACAATGATACCACCCAAGGCAGCGATGACAGGCAATGCGCCGGATCGAAATGTCGCAAGGCGTCCTATGGTGAACTCCCGTTTGATCTCCAGCCCAACGACGAAAAAGAAGATGGCGAGAAGCCCATCATTGATCCAGCCCAACAGCGGGAGGCTCAGAGCAGCTTCCCCGATGCGGACCCCGCCCATCACACCCCACAGCGAGGCGAAGGGCCCGCCAAACACTGAGTTCGCCAGGGTTACCGCCAGCACCGACATGAAAAGCAACAGCATGCCAGCCGAGGGTGCCCACCGGGCAAAGTTCAGCGCAGCGGTTTGCACCCGATGCCCAAGGGTGCCCAGCATCGCATCTGCCAGTGCGTTCTCATCCCACGTCCCTTCATAACGCCGTCCGTTGATGAAGAAGGTAGGCGTCATCACCACTCCGCTACGGTGCGCGCTTTCCACATCCTCCTGCACTCTCGCTTTTGCGGCATCGCGCACGGAGGTGTGATCATCATCATCAAGCGAAAGCTGGAACTCGCCGGCGAACCGTTCAAGATCTTCAGACTTGAACGATTGCCCGCCCTTCATGAGAGCGTCATGAACAGGCCAGAACTCGCCCTTCGAAAGAAAAGCATACTCCGCCAGCTCTGCGGCCCGCCTTGCCAGCCCGCTGTCCCCAGCCGGCCGATGTCGATAGACATAGCGCAACCTTTCCCCGAATCGGTCACGAAGGTCAGCCACCACCTCGTGCGCGGCGTGGCAGGATGGTCGCGTGTAGTTCCCATATTCCACCAGGGTCAGCTCGGCGTCAGGATCCCCAAGGATATGGTCACGCTGGGGGTCCACCGGACGGTCGAGTTTGGTCGGTCTTGTATGGGCCATGGTGGAATGGGAATGGGAAAATACTTGGAAGGTTGCGACCGGCGCAGCATCCGTGCGGATGCCGTGCTGGGGGCCGTTAAGAGGGGTTTTCAACCAGGAAGACCCAGGCTGCCTTTTTTTCAGCGCAGCTGGGCGGCTTTGTGCCACGGCCCGGCGCAAACAATGATATCTCATCGAACCCATGCGCTGGCTGACGCGTCTGCCGCACCGGGGGCGAGAGGTTCAGCTCATCGCACCATCCCGCGGGCGGGAAGGCTCCGGGCCCGGACGCGCTGGGTCTTGCGCCTCCTTGAGCGGCGCGCGAGCTTCCTGGTCATCAACCCTATCGCAGCGTACATGTCCGCGTGAGTCGCCGTGGCGTGCAGGTCCCGCCCAGGCAGTGCGAGGCGCAGGCTCGCTGAAAAGCGCTTTCCCTCGGCAGTGCCATGATGTCTCCGCAGCACAATGTGGGCCGCCAGAGCATCGTTCGCGTAGTGGGACAATTTTTCGACACTCCCCCGGACGCATGCGTTCAGGGAGGGTGTGAGGGTGAGATGGTGCGGCATGATGTGCACGGGGATGGAGGTGGGGGTGTTCATGTTCATGGTGGTAAAATTCCAGCTCGTGGGCATCGGACCCTGCAGGGCCAACCTGCGGTCACCTGGTCCGCTCCTCATCGGCATCCCCACCCTACCCTCCAGACACTGCACCACAATGATTGCATTCTTATGCAACCGATAACAAAAAGTTATCGTTGCCATGTTATGGACCACCTCAACTTTCACCACTTGCGGTACTTCTGGGCGGTCGCCAGAAAGGGCGGCGTCCGCAAGGCAGCAGAGGAATTGCATGTTTCCCAGCCGGCCATCAGTGCGCAGCTTCGCAGCCTGGAAGAGTCGCTCGGCGAGAAACTCTTTCAGCGAAAGGGACGGGGTATTGTCCTGACGGAGGCCGGACGTCTGGCGCTGGGTTATGCAGACGAAATCTTTGCTGCAGGGCGGGAACTGGTGACCTCCTTCAAGCACCTCCCGGGAACCCAGAAGGCTCTGAAATTCAACGTCGGCATGACGGACGCCCTTTCCAAGCAGATTGCCTACGAGCTGCTCAAGCCTGCCTTTCAGTTCCGCATTCCCACGCACATCGTCTGCCGGCAGGCAGAGCTGGCTCCGCTCGTTCATCAGCTTCGCGCCCACCGCCTTGACCTCGTCCTGTCTGATGAACCGGCCTCAAGCAGTCTCAAGTTGAAGGTGTACAACCATCGCCTGGGCCGTTCGGGGGTGACTTTCTGCGCAGCACCGGCCCTTGCTGCAAAGCTCCGCCGAAATTTCCCCAGGTCGCTTCACAACGCGCCCGCATTGCTCCCGAGTGAAAACATGGGCAGCCGGATTGCGCTCGAGACGTGGTTTGACTCAGAATCCATCCGCCCCAGAGTCATTTCGGAATTCGAAGATGCCACGCTCATGATGGTGGCGGCCGCACAAGGTGAGTGGGGGTTCACCGCAATCCCAACCGCAGTCAGTGCTGCAACTCTCAAACACTACGGGCTGAAGGTCATTGCCAGGGCGGAGGAGTGCGGCAGCGACTACTATGCCATCACGACAGAACGGCGCGTCAAGCATCCGGTGGCGGCCGCTATTACAGGAAACAACCATACGAAGCTTTTTCCGTGACGGGTGGAAGGGGAGGCCTTCGGCGTCGCGCTCGCAATACTTGCGAATGCGCCGGGGGTCATGTCGGCGTTGGGGTGCACGCTTTTTCTTAGGCGAAGCGCACCGCACGCGTGACCACCAACAAGAAGCCCCAGGGAGTTCATGGGGTTGGTTGAATCGTCAGCACGGTGAGTGCTTGTGCGGGCAGTGTGAAGGGCAGTTTCGAGAAATGGCCCTTTTCGACCTTGACCCTGTCGTCGGCCAGTTTCACCGGTTTGCCACCGACTGTGAGGCTTGCTTTGTAACTGCCGGGCCTCAATTGCCGCAGTTCCGCGCTCAGCTCGCGTGGCTCTTTGCCAAAATGAAACAACTCCGCGGTGAAACGCGTCGCGCTGGCTTCCGTGACGAGCGCCGCGATGTCTTGGGGCGGCGTGAGCCAGCGCACGGCCATTTGTGGAAAGCGCGGGGCATTCTTGTCACCTGTGACCATGCGGTAAAGCAGCTCGTGCTTGGGCTGCATGACGCCCTTGTAGTCGTCGAAGGCATAGTCCTGCGCGAGGAACTGCACGAAGCGCATGCAGCGGTCGGTCGAACGCACCTCGCTGGTGAAACCGGGAAAATTCACACGCAATGCGCCGAGGCTTTCGCGCAAGGCTGCTTCGAGTTCCTGGCGACCTGCGGCATCTGTGCGGATGACAAACTCGGACCCTTCGAGCGCGAGCAGTTCGTCGAACTCCGTCGTGCCGGTGAGCGCCTTGAAACGTGCGAGCGTTTTGACGAGACCACCCGTGTTGCTGTTGGCATTGCGACGCGGCGCGAGCAGGTCTCCGCACCAGGCTTCGCTGCCGGGGGTCGGAGTTTCCGACGGCAGGTTTTTCAAATGCTTCAGCCGGATGGCTGCCATCGAACGCAGTGGGGCGAGATACGACTCTTTCCCGGTCATCGTATGCGCAAGCATGAGCGCATCAGTGATCTCGGTGATGACGCTCGGCCAGATGTAATAGCTGTGCATGTAGCCACCGGGTTTGACCGGCTCCCACCAACGGCCTTCCGCTCCCGCAGCAGCGCCATCGGGCCAGCGGATGGAGGCGGGCAGGATGCCTGCGGGTTTGCCGTTCTCGGCCCGCGCCGTCGCATCCACCCAGGTGTCGAGCCAGGCGCAAATCTGCGCGCCGAGCTTTTCGTCACCGGTCTTTTGCCAGGCGAGCAGCGCGGGATGCAAGGCGCCGACGTTCGCAATCACATCAAAGGCCCGTTGCTGCTGCGGCGCCGTCTCGGTGGCGCTGAAGTAGAAGCTTTTGAACTGCAACTGACCGCGTTCGTTTTTGCCGGTCCACACGTCGCGCATGAAGTCGCCCATCTTCAGGCCCCACTTCGTCCATTTTTCGCTGTTGGGCTCCAGCACCATGAGCGGCACGAGATTGTCAGTGGTGTCCTCGGCGGCGTGCTCCACATCTGAAATCTCCGTGTTGAAGCCCCCTTTTAATTGCGGTCGCGTCACGGCAGAGCGCGAAAATTTCAACTGTGCAGCGATGATTTTCGGGTCCTCAAATCCGAGCAGCACGGACGACCACCAGCGCCACATCTCGCAGTCATCACCCCATCCGCCGCCGAACTCACCCGTGTTCGCCCGCTGACGATGCGTGATCCACCAGCGAATGATCTCCGCCATACGTTCAAGTTGCTCGCGCTGCAACGCCGCCCACTCTGGCGCTCCTTCGACTTTCTCCGGGGTTGTCCCCCACGGCAGTGCGTCGCCCAGATACATGCGCGCCACGGTGTTCTTCGGAAACGCTTCGGCCACCCGCCGGAACGATGCCACGGCCTCATCCTTGAACCATTTCGCCTCCTTGGGATTCGTGCGCACGTTGCTATTCTCGATCAAATTCCACGCAAGCATCCGACCGCGATACAACTCGCAAATCGGGCGCAGCGGCGAATCGGCCGCCACGCCGAAGTCATAGTCGCCGATGGCGCGGTCCGGTTTTCCGCGCGTGCTCGCGTTGTAAAATTTCAACCCGCTCTCATTCCAGCGCCGCACATATTCCTCGAGAGCCGCGGTTTCCTTGCGCCGCGTGTCATCGAGTGATGAATGCGTTGCCAGCTTTTCCAGAACCACCTGCCGTTCACGATCATCGTTCGCATTGCCAGCTTGGGCGATCAGCGATTCCACCGTGTCCGCTGCAAAGCCGACTGCCGAGAGCAACACCGACGCAACGGCGGTGAGACAAGCTTTGAAGGAGGTGTTCATCGGGAGATGATCAACAGGCGCGGTGGCGACTGTCAAATCTTCTTCGACGATGGCGAAGCGTGTCCCGTGGCTGGCTGCTCACGGCGGGAACAGCCTCCTCCCAAGACCCGTCTCCTGAAATTCGCCTGGCCCCTTCGACAAGGATCAGAACTTCCAGTTCGCACTGACAGACACGGTGTGCTGCGCATCATCGTTGCGACCGAAGTTTGCATGGTAATACACACATCGCATCCTTTCCCGGTTCCTCTGTCACATAGCTGAACGCAGGTCCATTGCCACCGTTGAGTGAGGCGTTGAGATTCTCTCCGCCCTGCAAAAACTCACGCTCCCAGAACGCACGCAGTTCAGGAATCACCGTGAACCGGTCATTCACCTTTATTGTGTAGGCAATGCGACCACCGAGGTACGTGCGGAGACTCTCCTCCTCCGCGTCTCTCACGCGAAGATCCAAAGTGTCCGCGCCCGACTCGGTGAACTCATCGAGCTTGAGCTTCGTGTACTGCGCACTCAAGGACGGTCCAAAGGTGAAGTTCCCCGCATGGAAATCGTAGCCTGTGCCCAGCAGCGTGAAGAACTCCGTGCCATCCGGATCACTCCGCGCGGAACGATCCAGCGTCGCCCATTGGATGGGGCGTTTCACACTGTAGTCCGTCGTGCCGCCGCCTACCGCGCCACTGGCGTAGAATCCGCCGAGGTCGTAGGTCGCATAACCGCCGAAGCGGACGCTTTCCAGATCCATGTCACCGCCGTTATCGTAGTCGCCCCAGCCTTCCTGATAACTGGCAAACACGCCTAACGACACGTGCTCGCTCACCGCGAAGTCCGCGCCCACCATGAAGGTGCCGCTGTCGAAGTCTTCGCCGGGGTTTAGACTCAGTCCGCCATCGGAAAACAAACCGCTTCCCTGCATCCAGCCATTCCACTGCGCATGCTGAGCGATCGCTACCTGCGGTTGCACCGGTGCGACGTCCTTCGCGCCCTTGGCACTGACGGGTGCTGCGGGTGAATCAAACGTGAACTCGAAGAGACTTTGTAGGACAACCGCCCAGGGCCCCACATCACTGGATGGAATAGCGGCGGGCGGAGCGCGCTCCGGCGATGCGTCATCGCCACGTTGGCATGCACTCCGCGCTCGGCACCTGGAGCATTCGCGCAGGAGACCAGCTATTGCCGGGATCGGCTGCATCGGGCCTCGTCATTCACCCGCGGACCGAAGCATCTGTGCGGAAACTTTTAGTCTTGTAAGTTCTTCGTCGTTGAATTCTTCAGCATTCAACAGCTTGATCGATAAATTCTGCGATGAGTGACAGACAGCGGGGGGCAACCTTCCGATAAGGGTACCATTTACAAAATCAGCATCCTCCAAACGGTTGTAGGTCTTTGCTCTGGTGATGTGATCAAAGACGAATTTTCCATCTGTCCATTTTGGAAAACCTTCCAAGATGGCGATCATGTAGATCGCGAGGTAGTAGCAAGCCGCTGGCGCTGTGGATCTTGGTCATCTCCACCACCACCTCCTCATGCATGCCGACCATGATGGTGGGGATGCGCTTGGTGAGCATCGAATTGCCGGTCCCTGGCGGACCGATCATCAGCAAGTTTTCTGAATAGCCTGTCCCTTTTGCACTTCTGCCGCAGATCGGGGCGAAAAAGAGGCCTAAGGCGACCATTGTTGAAGAATGGTTCCGTTCATTGGCAGATGTCCTTTAGTCCGTGTTGTGCAGAGCAGGGAAATTACATCCCCGCCCGCGAAGGTGCGCCTATCAGCCAACCTCCCCAATCAACTCCACATCGCGCGGTCCAGGGTCCTGTAGTTGATGGCTTCGAGCACGTGATTGGCTAGAACCTTCTCTGAGGCCTCCAGATCGGCGAGGGTTCGCGCCACCTTTAGAATGCGGTCGTGGGCACGGGCGCTGAAGTTCATGTTGGTCATCGCGTGCTCGAGGAACCCGGCACCTTCGGCATCGAGTTCGCAGTGCTTGCGGATGAGCCTGGGGGTCATGCCGGCGTTGGTGTGCACGCCCTTGTCCTTGGCAAAACGATCGCGCTGGATGGCGCGGGCCCTCTCCACGCGATCGCGGATGTCCTGCGAGCTCTCACCGGTCTCGGCCCCGGCGATGGTCTTGTACTCCACGGTCGGAACGTCCACATGCAGATCGATGCGATCCAACAAGGGGCCGCTGATCTTTTGGCGGTACTTCTGAATGGCGGGCGGGCCGCAGCGGCATTCGCGTTTGAGATCGCCGTAGTAGCCGCAGGGACAGGGGTTCATGGCCGCCACCAGCATGAACTGGGCGGGGAAGGTGACGGTGCCCGCCGCGCGGGCGATCGTGACGCGACCGTCCTCCAGGGGCTGGCGCATGACCTCCAGGGTGGAGCGGCGGAACTCGGGCAGCTCATCCAGAAAGAGAACGCCGTGATGGGCGAGGCTGACCTCGCCTGGGCCGGGGTTGGTGCCGCCGCCGAGCAGACCGGCATCGCTGATGGTGTGGTGGGGCGAGCGGAAGGGGCGGGTGGCGATGAAGGCCCCGCTCTCCCCCAGCAGGCCGCTGGCGCTGTGGATCTTGGTCGTTTCCACCGCTTCCTCCTCATGCATGCCGGGCATGATGGTGGGGATGCGCTTGGCGAGCATCGATTTGCCCGTG
This sequence comes from Verrucomicrobium sp. BvORR034, assembly GCF_000739635.1. Classification (GTDB taxonomy): domain Bacteria; phylum Verrucomicrobiota; class Verrucomicrobiia; order Verrucomicrobiales; family Verrucomicrobiaceae; genus Verrucomicrobium. The sequence goes on from NZ_BATQ01000186.1 coordinate 29,356, forward strand.
CCGGGTGGGCCGATCATCAAGAGGTTGTGCCCGCCGGCGGCGGCGATCTCCATGGCGCGCTTGGCCTCCTGCTGGCCCTTCACCTCGCTGAAGTCGATGCCGTAGTCCGCGTGGGCCTTGAAGAACTCTGCGGCGCGGCAGGGCTCGGGGGTGATGGACTTCTCCCCCTTTATATAGAGCACGGCCTCGCGCAGGTTCTGGAGACCGATGACCTCGATCCCCTGCACCACGCTGGCCTCGGCAGCGACCCGATGCGGCACGAGGAGCTGGCGGCGCCCCTTGGCCCGCGCCTCGAGGGCAATGGCCAGGATGCCTCGCACCGGGCGGATCTCCCCGCTCAGGGAGAGTTCCCCGACGATGCAGCATTCCGCGAGGCGATCTGGCGAAAGCCCCTCCCTCCCAGCCAGGAAGGCGAGCGCCAGGGGGAGGTCGAAGGCGGGACCTTCCTTTTTGAGGTCAGCTGGGGCGAGGTTGAAGGTGATGCTGCCGGTGAAGGGGGCAAAAAAGCCGCTGTTGCGCACCGCGGCCATCACACGATCCCGCGCTTCCTTCACTGCGGCGTCCGGCAGCCCCACAATGCTGATGCGAAACTGCTGGGCGTTGGCCTCATGGCACTCGATTTCCACCTCGATGGCGTTGACGCCGAGCAGGGTGGCGGAATGGGTGCGGACGATCATAGGTGAGCGCCACAGGCTAGGGAAAAGCCAAAGGACTGCAAGGACGAACACTGCTGTCCTGCCCTATGGCTCTCCTGCCCAGCTTTCCCCGCTTTTCCTGGGAAAAAACCGCTTCTGACCGCTTCTCCTATGAAAGAAGGCTCATGAAAAAGCGCACCAAATGCACAACAGGCGTAACACTTCGCAAAAAACAGACATTGCATAGGGGTGGGCGCCCCTGTGGCTCAGGACCGAAAAAAGCGGCCTTTTATTAATATTCGCAATTTTATGTGTTCCCGTTCGTCCTAACCCCTGAGCAAAGCGTTATGAAGATTCCAACAACGATACGGAAGTAATTGAAACTGAATGTGTCCAATTGTTGGCATTTCTCGATTTTGAGATTGACCAGAATCAGCTTTTTTGTTTGAACGGAAGGGCGGCAATTCCGTCTTTCTCATACCCCGCCATCAGGAAGACCACTATATGACCGCAAAACTCTGCGTCCGCTGGCAGAGAAATTGCTTAAAATTAATTGCCCAATTTTTTGGAAGAATTTTCAAGAAAGCAAGTTAGGTTGCTAACCCCCCAAATTTTTCCCCTTTCTCACTTATGGCCAACATGGAACTCGATGGAGGCATCAAAATCTACCTGCGCGAAATCGGCAAGACCGATCTTCTGACTCCGCAGCAGGAGGTTGAGCTTGCCGAACGCATCAAAAAGGGTGATCCCGAAGCCCGTTCGCACATGATCCGTGCGAACCTGCGTCTCGTTGTGAAAATAGCGCAGGACTACGCCAACTACGGCCTCCCCCTGCTGGACCTGATTTCCGAAGGCAACATCGGCCTGATGAAGGCGGTGGAGCGCTTTGACCCCAACAAGGGCGGCAAGCTCTCCACCTATGCTGCCTGGTGGATCAAGCAGTCCATCAAGCGCGCTCTGGCCAACCAGTCGAAGACAATCCGCCTGCCCGTGCACATGGTGGACAAGATCTCCAAGATGCGCCGTGTTGCCATGGCGATGTCTGAGGAGCTGGGTCGCGAGCCTACCGATGACGAGCTTTCCGAGGAAATCGGCATCGACCGTGGCAAGCTGAGCCAGTTGAAGGTCGCCTCCATGCGCCCCGCGTCCCTCGATGCTCCGATCAGCGAGGACGACAGCACGGAGTTCGGCGAGATCGTCGGTGACGAGAACGCCCAGACGCCCTTCGACCTGCTGAGCCACAAGAACATGCACAGCCAGCTCGACGGTCTGCTGACCGTGCTGGATGAGCGTGAGCGCAAGATCATCGACGCCCGCTTCGGTCTGAACGGACAGAAGGCCCGCACCTTGGAAGAGGTCGGCCAGGAGTTCGGCGTGACCCGCGAGCGTATCCGTCAACTTCAGAACATCGCGCTGCGCAAGTTGCGCCGTGCTCTGCAGAAGAAGGAAGACCCGATTCCGAAGGCCCTCCGCAACGCGGGCGGTAAAAAGCGCCGGTCCAAGAAGGACAAGGTGACGGCGGAGTAGTCGTAGGGACGAGGTCGCAGTTCGCAGTTCTAGCTGATTAAGTTTTCAGAACAGGTCGCGGAGGTTTTCCGCGGCCTGTTTTGTTTTTGCCCGCTGCGCGGGAGACAGAAGACTTGGAGACTCCAGAATCCAGACTTGAGCTGGCGCATGCTTGATCGCCCCTGCCATTGCCTGCTTCAGGAGGTGTGCGACTGAGGCTGCGCCTCCTTCGTGCGAGCAGATCTTTGTATCTTCGTGCCCTCGTGTGAGGCAACTTCTCCGCTTCGGTCGACTGATGCCGATTGCCAATCGGCGGTACAGCAGATTGCCAATCTGCGCTACGAGGAGCGGTACGACCCGCAGGATGCCGGTGGCACTTCGCCCACGACCTCAGGTCTGAAGTCTGGTGTCTGGCAGTCTGGTGTCTCCCGCCTCCTTTGCCAGGGGACAAACTTCAAGGTGACGTGGGCGCAGGGTAAAGGAGGCGGGGTCTCTGGCCCCGCGGGTGAGCAAAGGGAGGTGGCGAAGGTGCGGGGAGGAAAGGCTGGCCGACTATGGGCTTTTAGTGGGGTTGCCCTCGTTTGAGGCAACTTCTCCGCTTCGGTCGACTGATGCCGATTGCCAATCGGCGGTACAGCAGATTGCCAATCTGCGCTACGAGGAGCAGCACGACCGGCAGGATGCCGGTGGCACGCACAGGCGGGACACCCGTGGCACTTCGCCCACGACCTCAAGTCTGACGTCTGGTGTCTGGCAGTCTGGTGTCTTTTTCCTACCGCCGGAGGGCGGTTTTCAAGGCGGTGACTTCCAGGTCGATCTGCTCCTCGGTGGGCTCGTGCAGGGTGGCCGCGATGTGCTGGCGCAGGCAGAGGCGGTATCTCTTCCGCAGGCGGCTGACGAGCTGGCGCACATTTTCCACGGTGGTCTGCAGTGCTTGGGCAGCTCCGGCGTAGCTGGCGGCATCGGCCTCAGAGTCTGGGCTCAGATGGGGGACCAGCAGCTCAAACTGGCGGTCATTGCCGTTGGCGGTCTCGGCGGTGCGGAGGGCGATCATGGCGCCCTGGAGTACGGCGAGAGCCCAGGCACGCTGGTAGAGGGTTTCCGGCGTCTCGGAGTCTGCTGGTTCACAGAGATAACGTTGCTCGGCATCCTGGGCGTCCAGGGACACCGCCTGCTGCCCCCCGCCGCGTTTCAGCGCCCTCGCCTTGTCATCCACGTCTGACATGTAGCGCTTGAAGATGCTGAGCAGGAAAGTCCGCAGACGACCGAGCTCCCGATCTGCGGAGGCCACGAGATTGCGCTCCAGCACATGGCAGAAGAAGCCCTGCGTGAGATCCTCCGCATCCGGCCGGGTGCGGCCAGCCCGGCGGGCAAAGGCATAGAGGGGGTACCAGTACTCCTGGCACAAGGCGGCCACCGCGCGCTGGCGGCGGGTGCCATCGTCCTGCTGGCAGGCTCTCACCACCTCCGTCCACTGCGTCACGGGGAAGGCGGCATGGTGTGTGGGTTCCATAGGGCGTGGGAAAAAAGAACCCCGGGGGAGGAGCGTCAAATCAAATACGAGGAAATGACACGGCCCCCGTGCTGGGAGGGTTGAGTCTCGCCCAAAATCCGCGATGATGACCGCCATGTCGGCACCCACCGATCCTCCCTCCTCCTCTCACGAGCCCCTCCGGGAGAACCCTTCACCCGCTCCCGGGTTGATTGACCTGGCCTGTTTCACACGGGAGGACGGCGCATCGACATCGCCTGACGGGGCCGGGGACATCGCGGCACCCGGCAGCCTGATTGGCCGGTATGAGCTGAAGCAACTGCTGGGAGAAGGCGGCTTCGGCATGGTGTGGAAGGCTCTGCAATGGGAACCCATCCGCCGGGAGGTGGCGCTGAAGGTGATCAAGCCTGGCATGGACAGCCGGGAGATCATTGGGCGGTTCGAGACCGAACGCCAGTCGCTGGCGCTGATGGACCACCCGAACATCGCGGCGGTGTTTGACGCCGGGTCCACCTCAGCCGGGCGGCCCTACTTTGTGATGGAGCTGGTGCAGGGGCTGCCCATCACGACCTATTGTGACCAGCACCAGCTCAGCATCGAGCAGCGGCTGGAGCTGTTCATTCCCGTGTGTCAGGCGGTCCAACACGCCCACCAGAAGGCGATCCTGCACCGGGACCTGAAGCCCTCCAACATCCTGGTGGCAGATCTGGATGGCCGGCCGGTGCCCAAGGTGATCGACTTCGGCATCGCCAAGGCGCTGGGCGGTCCCGCGGATGATGCGGGGTCGCCCCTGCGCCAGCTGCGCACCCACAGCGGCATGATCATCGGCACGCCGCAGTACATGAGCCCGGAGCAGGCGGGCAGCCTGCCGGATGTGGATACGCGGAGTGACATCTACACCCTGGGGGTCATTCTGTACGAGCTGCTCACCGGGCGCGTGCCCCTGCAGGAGGATCCGGCCCTGCCCTCCGGGTTCGAGGAACTGCTGCGTCGCGTCCGGGAGCAAACGCCGCCCCGCCCCAGCCAGGTGCTTTTGACCCCGGCTCAGAAAGAGGAAACTACCGTCGCGGCCACGGCGCGACGGCTGGACACGACCCGCCTCGCCCGCCGCCTGCGCGGGGATCTGGACTGGGTGGTGATGAAGGCGCTGGAGAAGGATCGCAACCGCCGCTACGAGAGCGCCACCGCCCTGGCACAGGACATCCGCCGCCACCTGCGGCAGGAGCCGGTGAGCGCCGCCGCCCCCACGTGGAGCTACCAGGCCTCCAAGTTCGTCCGTCGCCACCGGACCATCGTCACCGCCGGTGCCACCGTGGCCGCCGCGCTGGTGGCCGCCACGTTCATCAGCTACACCCAGGCCGCCCGCGCCATCCAGGCGGGCAAGGATACGCAGAAGGCGCTGGACCAGAGCCGCAAGAGCCAGGCAGAAGCGCAGGCAAACCTGGCCAGGGCACGGGAGGCGGTGGACCAGTTCCTGAACAAGGTGACGGATGACCGGCGGCTCTCCCAGGCGAACCTCCAGAGCCTGCGACAGCAGTTGCTGGAGACGGCGCTGCCCTTTTATCAGCAGTTTGTGGCGCAACAGAGCGATGACCCGGCGGTGCGATTGGAGCAGGCCGGCGCCTATCTACGCCTGGGGACGATCTCGTTCGTCATCGGCGATACCGCGCAGGCCGAGACCAGCCTGAGGAAAGCGATCTCCGGGCTGGGTCAACTGCCCGAGACAGCGAGGACAGCGCCCAAGGCAAAGCAGATCGAGGCCAAGAGCCTGCAGGTGCTCGGTGTGGTGCAGCAGAAGCTGGGACGCACCGATGAATCGGACGTTTCGTTGCGCAAAGCGATCCAGATCTTGGAGGATCTGGCGGCCCGCTTCCCCACGGAGGCGGTGTTCGCCAGCGAGCTCACCACGAGCCATGCCAATCTGGGGCTGCTGCTCAGCGGGCTGGCCGAAGACGATTCCCGGGGACAGAGCCGCGCGGATTCAGGAAATGACTCCGCCCGCTTCGGTCCTGCAGATGCAGAAGCCGCCTTTCAGAGCGCCCTGACCGCGGCCAGCCAGCTGGGTGCCGCGCGGCCTGCCACAGTGGGCGCCAATGCCCCCCTGGCACTGGCACTGCGCGGCCATGGTGCCTTCCTGGCAAAGGGCGGACGCTGGGCCGATGCGGAGGCCGTCCTGCGGCGGGCACTCGTCCTTCAGGAGCGCCTGACCCAGGAGGCTCCACAAACTCAAGATCATCAGCTGGGGCTGTCACGCATCCTGACGGATCTGGCGAAGTGTTGCAGCCAGCAAAACCGACCTGAGGACGCCGCCACGGCGTCCCGCAGGGCAATGGAAGTGCTCGGTGATCTGGCAGCGCGGTTCCCCGACGTCATCGAGTACCGCAGCGCTCTGGCCGTTGGCACCGGGAACCACGGCTGGCTGCTTTTCCGGGCCGATCAATTCGGCCCCGCCGAGGAAGCTTTCCACAAGACGGTGGCCCTGCAGGAACTGCTCATGAAGCAGAATCCCGCCGTGCCAGAGTACCGGCTGGCCATGGCGGAGGGTCTGCATGGGCTCGGCGTGGTGCAATGGCGCCTGGGACGGCAGCAGGAGGCAGAGCAGACGATGCTGCGTGGCATCAAGGAGAAGGAGGAACTGGTGTCCGCCTTCCCGTCGCTCACGGAGTATCGCAACTCTCTCGTAAAGACACTGTGCCAGCTCGCGTCATTGATCGACGAAACGCCTGGCTGGGAACGGGCGCGTCCGCTCCTTCAGAAAGCCCTGGCCCAGCAGGTCGTCACGCTCAAAGGAGCCCCAGGAAACCGGCACTACGCCCAGATCCTGGTTTCCATCCACTTTGCGATGACGGGCATTCACCTGAAGTCCGGAGACCCGGAGGCAGCACTGAAGGAGGTGCAGACCATCCGCCAGATGGCGGACAAAGACCCGGAGGCCCTGCGCAAAATCATCTACCTGATGACCACGATCCTGCCGGTGGTGCAGAAGGACGAGAAGCTCACCCCCGAGGCGCGCCGCGTCATCATTGAGACCCAAGCCCGGCAGGCACTGGCGTGGTTGTGGCAGTACAAAAAGGACCGTGCCGGGACCCTGCCGGCCGATGCCTTTGGGGGTGAGGAAATATTCTTCACCGCGCACCTCCAGGGGGTGCCTTCTCTCGTGGCGGCGCCAGAACAGAAACCGCCCGCGCCTGCTGTGCCCGCCGGAGCGCCGCAACCTGGGGACCGGTTGCCGAGGCGCTTCACCTACGACTACAAGTTCACGGATCCGGGCGTGCGCATCTGGGTTCGAGAGGGTGACATCTGGACGGAAACCCAGCCTTCTGGAAGGCAGAATGTGCTACGCATCATCGGACGGACCGCGGTGGAGGGTGTCGAGGGATCCCTGCTCGGCCGCAGTGACGTCCCCAGCATGCAGGTCTTCATTCCCGACCGGTCAACTACCGGCAAGATGCATCTGAAAGCCCGCAATAACAAAGACAGCCCCTGGTACCATTTGGGAAGCATGCAGAATATTGAGTAGGGGGTGGTGGTCACACCGTTGGGCAAAGCGGCTCCGCCGCCAGGTGTTGAGAGCTACGGGATTCTGGCATGCCGACAGGCATGCGACATCGAAGGCCGCGCCAACAAATAATCAAGTTGGTCTGTCACGATCTCGTGCCGTCTCCCAATGGCCAAGTGAGACACCGCCACGTCGGCGGTGTGCCTGCCAACTCTCTGCCCCGCTGCGCCATGAACTTTGACTTCTCCTGCTTGTACTCGGGTCCCCGCACCATCCTGCTGATTCACGGGCTTTGGACGACGCCCCGGGTCTGGAGTTATTTCAAGACCTGCTTTGAGGAGCGCGGCCACCCGGTGCTGGCTCCGGCCTGGCCCGGCATGGAAGGCGGGCTGGAGGACCTGCGGCGGGACGCCTCCGCGCTGGCAGGACTTGGGATCGAGGAAATCGCCGACCACTACGAATGCATCATCCGCAGCCTGGAGCGGCCTCCCATTTTGATGGGGCACTGCGTAGGCGGCCTGGTGGTGCAGATGCTGCTTGATCGCGGACTGGGCTCTGCGGGGGTGTCCATCAGCGCCCCAGCACCTCACGGGGTGAGCCGCCTCCCCTTCACGACATTGAAGGCCGGGTTGCCAGCCTTGGGCAATCCCTTGAACTACCGCCGCACGGTGGCCCTGACGTTTGAGCAGTTTTACCAGACCTTTGCCGGTACGATGAATGAGGAGGACGCCTGGCTGGCCTACGAGGCCTATGCCGTGCCCACGCCCGGGCGGCCGCTCTTTCAGCTGGCGCTGGGCAGTTTCACGCTGAGACCCGCCCACTTTGTGCGTCATCTGAATCGGGACCGGCAGCCGCTGCTGCTGCTCGCGGGGCGGGAGGATCGGCTGGTGCCTCCGTTGGTCAATGCCCTGAACTACAAGCTCTACCGCCGCTCCTCCGCCATCACGGACTACCGGGAATTCCCCGGCCGCTCGCATCTCATGATCGCCCAGCCCGGCTGGGAGGAGGTGGCCCTGTATGCGCTGAACTGGGGAGAACGGCGCACGGTCTCCGCCGAGCTGGCGGCGCGGCACGTGCGACCCTCTGTGCCGTGAGTTAGTTCCTGCAACTTCATCAAACGTTAACATCAACATCAGCATCAACATCCCTATGGACCCCTGGCTCAACTCACTGGAAACCCCGACCCCTCAGGCGGGGTACGAACTTGCCATCCTGCTCTCCCGCATGGGTGTGAAATACACCCAACCCTCCGCGGAGGTCCGCACGAAGTTGCGTGCGACCTATGCGGAGAATGCCGACAGCCTGACCGCAGCGTCCCAGGTCATCGCGATCAACTTCCAGACGGTGGCGGCCGCCAACCAGCATTGGGTCCGCGGGGCGAAGGTGCAGGGGTAAGGGCGGCAGGGCATTGGAGCGTTCTGTGCTCGAACCCGTGATCAAAACACCCTGGGTTGTAGGGCGACCGCCTCGGTTGCCTCATCAGGAGTCGCGCGCGGCAAGCGGAGCGCTTGCCCTACAGGGAGTCTTGGGCGGGAGCGGACGTGAGGAGGCACTAGCTTCCCGGTATGCCATGCTTTCCCGGGGAGTGCTGCCCACTGCCCAAGGCTTGCTCCAGGACCGCGAGGCGCGACAGAATCAAACGCCCCAGAATCTCCCCAGGGAGACACCGCCCCCAATCTGACGCGCTCCGCTCCCCCCTTTTTTACTTTTCACTCTCAACTTTTCACTTCTTCGATGCACCCTGCCCCAATCGACCAGCGTTAGTTCAAATGTTCGGAACTAAGGAAGATTTGGCGGCGCGGTGCTGCTGGCGACCTCTGCTCCGGACTTCAGAATCTCATCTTCAACCTCTTCATCGTCATGAGCAAGCTTGCAGGTAAAGTCGCAGTCGTCACCGGTGCCTCCAAAGGGATTGGCGCCGCTATTGCCAAGGCGCTCGCCGCCGAGGGCGCATCCGTTGTGGTCAACTATGCCTCCAGCAAGGCAGGGGCGGAGACGGTCGTCAACGCCATCACCGCTGCCGGGGGCAAGGCTGTGGCAGTGGGAGGCGATGTCTCGAAGGCTGCTGAGGCCGCAGGCATTGTCGAGGCTGCCATTGAGCACTTCGGTCGCCTGGACATCCTGGTGAACAACTCCGGGGTGTACGAGTTCTCCCCTATTGAGGCCATCACGGAGGAGCACTTCCATCGTCAGTTCAACATCAACGTCCTGGGCCTGCTGCTCACCACGCAGGCGGCGGTGAAGCATCTGGGCGAAGGTTCCAGCATCATCAACGTAGGCTCAATCGTCACACGCATCACGCCACCAGAAAGCGCTGTCTACACCGGCACCAAAGGGGCAGTGGATGCCATCACCGGCGTGCTCTCACGCGAACTCGGACCCAGGAAGATCCGCGTGAACTCATTGAACCCCGGCATCATTGAAACCGAAGGCACGCAAAGCGCCGGCATCATTGGTTCGGAAATGGAGACCGGCATTGTTTCCCAGACCCCGCTGGGGCGCACGGGTCAACCCAAGGACATTGCCGACATCGCCGTGTTCCTGGCTTCCGATGATTCGCGCTGGCTCACTGGCGAGCAGTTGCTGGCTGGCGGCGGTTTGCGTTGATTCTCGGCAGATTCAGGGGCGGTGACGGTTCAGTGAAACTGTTTTGAGTACGGACTCAGTCTGCTCGGTCCGCGAAAGAACGCCCAAGGCAAACTAAAGTTTGAACTACGAACGGCATCCAGCAACCCGCTGAGCGGGGGCTCTGTTCGGGGTTCGATCTTTAGATTGCCCAGTCCGGCGTAGACAACCTGAGGCAGACTGAAGTCTGTGCTCCGAACAGCTTCCATGAGCCGTCCCGCCCGGTGTCGCTGCACGAAAACGCAAGCTGGTCACTGCCATCAATACGATGGCTGCACATAGGTGACGGGGGCCATTCCGGAGGCCTGCGCCTGCATGCGGGCCCGCTTCAGGCGGATGTAAGAGGGGGCCTCTTCAGGGGACACCATCACCTGCATGGTCTTGGTGTCGTACAAGCGGCCCCGGTGATAGCGCACCCGCATGATGTAGGCCGGACGCGGCCCCAGAGACAAGCCGGGGCTGGTGGACAGGATGCGGTACTGGTCGGCCGAGGGCATGTGCACATTCCACCAGTTGTTGCCTGCATAGTCCCAGCGCACCGGGGCCTGGATGGTGATCTCCTCGCCCGTGGTGACGTACTTGTCGTGCTGCTGGGTGACGCCGGTTCCGTTCGCCCGGAAATCGAAGTTGTTTCTCGATTCCCTCCCTGTCGCCTGGTAGTTGTAGGGCATGTTGCTGAACTGGATCCACCGCCCGACGATCTTGCTGGCTGGATATTGCGTATCCCCCATCTCCTGCATGGCCTGCAGATACTCGGGGTCCGGCACGACGCAGGAGCTCAAGGCAGCTGCCGCGAGTGCCACCACCAGGGCTGGTCTAAGAAGTTGTTTCATAGCTTGTTCAGTCGCCGGGTCATTTCTTCAAAGCTCTCCTTGCGCGGTGTGCCTCCTTCTGAGGGGCGCTGGCGAGGCGGCGGGGTGCCGCCGGACTTGGTGGAGCCTCCCAGGGGCTGCACAGGCACGGATCGTGTGGAAACCACCGTTGCCCGCTCAAGGACGATGTGAGGGCCTCCAGGGAGGGCCACGATCTCCAGTTCACACAGGCACTCGCCCTCTCGCGCACGGCCCTCAACAGGATGCCTCACCTGAAACTGGGTGTCATAAGTCACGCGGTACCGGGCCACACCCAGCGCCTCCACCGCCACCTCAGAGGTGATGGTCTGCACCGCCACCGGCCAGCGCTCAAAGTAGTGCTCCTTGTCTCGACGAACCTCGTCGCGGGTGAGGGTGCCTTTGTCGAAGTAATCCACCTCCTCGGCGTAACTCGGCATCAATTCGTCGAGCGTCTGCTTGTTTTCCAGGAAGCGGTTCCGCACGACAAACTGCCGGATCAGCTCCTTCTCGTCCATGGCGGGCAGCGGTTCCCAGCGCTCCGCCGTCACCTGGTATCGGTCATGCAGGAGGGTGAATGTCAGTTCAATCCGCCGCCTTCCGGCATTCCTCTCTCCCGACCTGTTTTCAAGCTGGAAGCTGGAAACCAGTGCAGCCTGGTACACAGCGGGCTCCACCTCTGTGACCTCGATCTGCCCCTCCACGTCGTACCGGGCGACGGGCCATAACTGAAAGGCGCGCTGTTTCTGCTGCCGCAAGGTATCGCGCGGTGCATTGGCCAGATTCTGCGAACTTACCTCCTGGGCATAGTAGGTCATGAAAGCCGGAAGATTTCGCGCCTGCTCCAGCTCCATCATTTCGCGAGCCATCGTGCGAATGACTTCGTCTGTGGAGACGAGCGCCCGCTTGGAACGGGGAAGGATGCTGGCGGGGAAGTCTGGATATTGCCGGAGGATGCCCTGTTGCGTGCTCATCAGGGAGAAGTCCATGGCATCGTTCACCCCGATATCCGTAGTGAGGGGCGGCTGCCAGGCCTTGATATAGGAAACAATATCCCAGGCTCCCCCCGCGTCCTTTCTGAGCAGGTAGCTCAGGGGCTCAGTGGTGGACCTTCCTGAGGCGTCCACACCGGAGATCACCACGCAGGCCCAGGCGCTGGTGAAAGCAAAGTGTTCGGGCCTGGACCTCCTGCCCCAAGGCCCGGAGTGCTCACCCTGCAGCCGGGCCAGGATGGCGGCGCGGTCATCCTGCGGACTCGCTGCGGGTGGAGCAACGGGGGGAGCTGAAGAAGGCGAAACAAGAGCGGGTTCCACTGGCGGGGGAACATTGGGCTCAGGGTCAGGCCGGGGCCGCCGTGAAGGCTGGGCATTCTGAAGTGCCAGAGATGGAGGCGGGACCGGACTGGGAGCTGAATACGCTGTGCCTGATGCGGGCGCAGGAGCGGGCAGATGCAGGGCCTTCTGGCCAGACGGCAGACCAGGAAGAGGGGCCGTCAACACCACGAACCCGGAAACCACGGCGAGCCCTCCCAGCACACCCACCAGACCCAGCGGAGTGTTCCAGCGCACCGACGATGGCACCGGCTGCTCAACCTCTCTGGCGGGTGGTGACGGTTGCGCAGTCTGTTGAAGCGGTGCAGGGGCTGGCAACGGCCCTGCTGGAATCCGTTTCAAATCACAGAGTTCCCAGAATCCGGCCAGCAAAGGTGTTTCCTCGATCAGGTCCCCCTCCGGCGAATAGTGTCCATAGCCGGTGCCTACCTTCAAGCTCCGCCCCACCGTCTGACCATCTTCCGTAAAGTGATCCCAAATCTCCGTATTCGGCCCCGTGGGCGGCCGCACGGAAGTCGCCGCGAGGGTGCCATCTTCCAGATACCACTCGAGTGTGGGGTAGCCCTCAGGGGAGATGGTGGCGAACGAGTACATGAGGGGTGCGACGGCGGTGGGGGGTCTCAGGATTCCCGGCGGAGCAGCACGAGGCGGTCTGAGTTTTCCAGAAAGGGACAGACGTAAACTGCGGTGTCGATGGTGGCGGCCAGCAGGCTGGCCTGCACCCGCAAGAAGGTGGCCCGCGCCGCGAAGAAGGCGTAGATGCCAAATCCCAGCAAGGCTGCCAGCAACGGTGCGGCCCAGAGCGGACCTCGTTGTGACAGCATCACCGACCCCAAAAACACCCACGCTGCCGCCGCGATCACCAGGCCCAAAATGACACCGATCGCTTGAAGCAGATTGGCCTTGATCCCAAGGCCCTTCACCAGCGACTGGCCGTGGCCGTAGCGCTTCATGGCGAAGACCACCGCCTCGTGATCCCGCGGTGTGGATGCGCCTGCCCCGGTGACCGTCCCTGACGATGAGGGTACGGCGGACTGCCGCCGACGGGCCAGACCATCCAGCACCTCCACCACTGTCAACCAAGCCGGGTCACCCTCGATGCGGGCGGGAGTGTTTGGATTCACTCGCCCCTGCTCAAAAAGGCGGCGAAGCACCGCCTCGGGGAGGATTTGGCTGGGTTGATTGGGTAGATCGATTTCGATTTTGATCATGCGAAGACTTGGATGGAATGAGAGCCGATGGCTGGGCCGGCGGGGTCAGAAAGTCGCGACGCAAACTGTCGGGTAATCCGCGGCCTACGATCGCCAGCAGAAGGAGCAGGATCGCACAAAAGAGGGTTCCGACAGTACCCCATGCGGCATCCCACCCTCCTGGCAGCGCTTGCGTAGTGCGCACGCTCCAATGGAGGCCACGCCTGAATCCGGCCTTGGCCCGCATGACCGCAAAAAACACCCCTACTGCACCAGCAGCCAGCGCGGCGCCGATCACCCAGGGCATTTCATCATGCAGCACGTGAAGCGGCCAGATCAGCAAGATCATCCACGCCAGCGCCAGCAGACCTGGCAGCACCAGATCGGGGCTGGTCTTTCGCAGCCGTTCCGTCACCCTTTCATCCACCTTGTAGCCGCCCTTTGCAGTGCGCGCGACCGGGGCCCCTCCCAGGATGACAGGACCGGCCCGAAACCCACGCCACACGCCCATGGCAAAACCCGACACCCAGCCCAGGGCCATGCCGCCGGCCCAAAAGGGCAGGCTCGTGAATACGATCATGATCGCCACCACAAGGGCAAAGAGAACCAGGCCCACTTTCATCATGAACCAGCCCATCTGCATCGGCAGTTCCACCAAGGGCGCGCCATCCCCTGATGAAAAACTCCGCGGACGATCATAGTGCACGGGAACCACCGCTCTGGGCCCGACGGGGACCCGACCCCTGCCGTCAGTATGCTCCATGTAGGGCCTGCCCCAAAAGTCAGTCCGCTCATCTGAGCGGGTCACACTGCCATCAGGATGGGTGGTCTCCAGATACTTGTCACCGAAAAGACCCTGCTGCTCCCGGGTGATGGATTTGCCACCATCAGCATCAATGGTTTCAAGGTATTCCCCACCCAAGAGACCTGTCTCTTTGTAGGTCCTGGACACCGTGCCATCCGCATGGCGGGTCTCGATGTAGTCATTCCCCAGCCAGGTGGTCTCCGGGCGGGATTCAGCAATGACTTTCCCGTCGTCGTTAGAATGTTCGACGTAGTCACTTCCCCAGAGGTCCTTCTGCTTGCGGGATTCTCCCATGGCTGTGGAGCAATACGCCTCGACCTTCAAGGTTTCTCCGTAGGTTGCAAGATATTTTGGCGCATTCCATCACCGTGCATCGTGCATGTCCTGCGGTTCCCAAACAACCTCATGCAGTTACTACGGCCAGTGCGACGCTAGCGGCTCAGCAAGGCCCCTGTATCCGCGAAGGTGCTGGATCACATGGCGATGGGAAGAATTGCCACTGGATTGCGTAGAGGTTTCTCCATGAACTACGCTTTCTTTTCCCGTCGTCATTTGCTGGTCGCCGCTGGCTCGCTGCTCCTCACCGCCAGCGGTATGATGGCGGCCGATCCACCGCCTGCCAAAGAGACGGACAAACGTCTGCATGCCGATGGCAAGAGCTGGAAGCTGAACAAGGCGGTGATCGAAGACCCGAGCCGCCCGAGGGTGCTGCTGATCGGGGACTCCATCCTGGGCGGTTATATGAATCCCGTGATCAAGGCGCTGGATGGCAAGGCGTATGTGGATGCCTGGATGCATCCGCACGCGCAGTCTCCGCATCTGAACAAGCTCCTGGGTGAGATGCTGGACAACGGCCCGTATGATGTGGTGCACTTCAACATGGGTCTGCATGGCTGGCAGGCGGGCCGCATCAAGGAAGGCACCTTTGAACCGCTGACCAAGGCCTTTGTGGAAGTGATCCGGACGAAGCTGCCCAAGGCCAAGGTCATCTGGGCCAGTAGCACGCCGGTGACGGTGAAGGGCAAACCCACCGAGCTGGATCCCGAGATCAACCCCGTCATCATTGAGCACAACCGCATGGCGGCGAATGTGATGAAGGAGCTGAATGTGCCGGTGAATGACTTCTACTCCCTGCTGGTGGGCAAGCTCGAGTGGGCGCGGGGTGACCAGTTCCACTGGAAGCCGGAGGCCTATGCGGTGCTGGCCAAGACCTGCGCGGAGTCTGTGGAACGGGAGCTGCCAGTCGCCATCAAGAAGTAGCCAGCTGGGTCGCTATGGCGGCCAGGGCGACGGAGTCACGGCCGTTGCGCTCGGTGATCTTCCGAACGTGGTTGCGATCACGCAACCACGCCAGTTGATCGGCAAAGAGCGAGCGCAGCAGCTCACAATAGCGACGCTGCTTGTCGTCACCCAGTGCGTGCTGCATCTCGATCTGCTGGTAGATGTCGAGTTCCTTGAACCTTCCGCGAGCCGCGCGGTCGCGACCGCCGAAGGTCTTGAGGACATCCAGTCGCGAGCCGGGGAACAGCTCCATCAGCGTGCGAGTTTGAGCTTCGTCCACGGCCGCTCGAATCCGCGCCCGCACGGGCACCCATTCCTCCAGCGTGATCTCGCCGTGCTCAAAGAGCAGGCGGAACTCCTGGCGGTCGAGCCGCGAGGGTTGCGTGAAGCCGTGATAGTAGTTCACCAGCGGCCCACTGGCATGGCGCACAGTGCATTGCACCTGTTCCTCAATGTCTGAACCGGGCCTCAAGACACGTTGCGCGGCCACGACGGTGCCTTCGCCCAGCCAGCCTTCGAAGAGGTCGAAGAAATGCACCCCATGCTCGATGAAGATGCCCCCGCTCTTCTCGCGATCCCAGAACCAGTGGTCCACGCCCAGCCCTTCGTCACTGGCGTAGTTTTCAAACCAGCCATGCAGACAGGCTCCCAGCACACCGGAGGCCACCAGATCCCGCGTGGCCTCATAGAGCGGGTTATACCGTTGCATCAGGTTGGCGACGCAGAGGAGGTCCCGCTCCTGGGCCAGGGCCAGCAGGTCATCCGCCTGCTCTACGGTCATGGCCAGGGGCTTTTCACAGAGCACATGTTTCCCGGCCAGGAGCGCTGCCCGTGCCTGGGGGTAGTGCAGAAACGGCGGCGTGGCGATGTAAACGAGGTCCACCTCCGGACTCGCCAGCAGCGCGTCCACCTCCACGAGATCCGGCACGCCAAAGCGTCGGGACATGGCGAGGGCTGCCTCCCGGAGCGTGCCCGCGATCCCTACAAGTTTCACTCCCGGGATCTGGAGAAACTGCTGGAGGGCAAACAGGCCGAAGCCTCCCGTACCAATGGCACCGACACCGAGCGATTCCGTTTTCATATCAGGGGAGGAACCCCAACCCGAATCGCGGCATGAACACGGCCCTTACCGATAAAAAGTCCTGCGTACGCCTCCCAGGTGGGCCGGCCCTCTGGGCTCGGTGGAGAAACGGGTGGCGTTCCATAAGACCCACCGTCGTCGGGTTTCGGAGAAGGGACAGCTAAATCGCTGGAAAGAGTGGCTGGGGTGCCCGGGCGCTCGTGCAATCCCTCCCGACCGCATGGTCTATTGTGGAAGTTATTCCAGGATGATACGCCTCTCTTTTGGCCATGAGGTGCCGCATTGTTTTCATGAAATCCTGCTCCATTCCCACGCTGTCCGCCGTGATGCTGGCAGCTCTGACGATCTGCACTTCTGCAGAGGTCACTCCCAACTCCCTCTTCTGCGACCACATGGTGCTGCAGCGGGAGCGGCCTCTCCCCATCTGGGGTGTGGCTGATCCGGGAGAAAAAATAAGTGTGCGCTTTGCCGGGGAGACGAAGCAAGGCACCGCCGGGGCCGACGGGAAGTGGATGGTGGTGCTGAAGCCCAAGCCGGTGTCCGGAAACGGGCAGGCCCTGGTGATTCAAGGAAAGAACACGGTCACCATCAAGGACGTGCTGGTGGGCGACGTGTGGCTGGGGACGGGCCAGTCCAACATGGACTGGAACCTCAACGTGACCGACCGCAAGGAGGAGATCCTGAAGATGCCGCCGGGCACCTTTGACCGGATCCGGCTCTTCAAGGTGGCAGAGACAGGTGCGGATGCACCGGTGGCCAACGCCGCGGGCACCTGGACGCTCGCGAGCACAGAGGAGATCATGAAGTTCAGCGCCACCTTGTTCTACTTTGGCGAGGAGCTGCAGAAGCATCTGCCAGAGGTCCCGCTGGGATTGATCCGGTCCTCGGTGGGCGCCACCAACTTGTACTCCTGGATCCCCAATGAGGTGCGCGATCAGGATCCCTCCGCCGAGTCTCTGCGCACCTGGTGGGGCAATGCCACCAAGACCTGGACGCCGGAGAAGCAGGCGCAGCGCGACAGGGAAACTGCGGAGTACTTTGCGAAGGTGGATGAACTCAAGAAAGCGAAGCAACCGGTGCCAGCCACGCTCGTGAAGCCAGGCGAGCTCATCGGGCCGCGTTGGTCGCGCCGCCCTTCGGCGCTGTACAACGGCATGATCGCGCCCTTGCAGCCCTTCGCCCTGCGCGGCCAGATCTGGTATCAGGGTGAGTGGGACTCCAAGTGGGACTGGGTGACGGTGTATCACGATCTCTTCGTGGCTTATGCGCGGGAGTATCGTGCGCGATGGGCGGCAGCTTCCGGGGAGAAGGCCCTGGGGCAGTATCCCATCTATCTGGTGCAACTACCGGCCCGGGAGCCGGGGGACGGCCGCTACTGGCCGTACATGCGTGAGGTTCAGGAAAAACTGGGGACGGATGTGCCGGACAGCGGCTTTGTCGTGACGTATGACACCAATGACCCCAAGGAGCTGCACCCGAAAGAGAAGTCCCCCATTGGCCGCCGGCTGGCCTGGCTGGCGCTGGGCAAGACCTATGGACAGAAGGTGTCCTGGCGGGGACCGAGGTTCGTGGAGGCCAGGCCGGTGAATGGGGGTCTGATGGTGAATTTTGACCCTGGCAACGGGGAACTGAAGAGCCGTGACGGAGAGGCCTTGCGCGGCTTTGAGCTGGCCGGGGATGATGGAAACTACCAGACGGCGGCGGCTGAGATCAGGGGGAATGCGGTGTTTCTGAAGGCTGCGGGAGTGCAGAAGCCGAAGACGGTGAGGTATGCTTTTGTGCCGGCGCTGGAGAAGCCGAATTTTGTGAATACGGCGGGATTGCCGGCGGTGCCGTTTCGGACGGACGGGCTGCCGCTGCCGGGGAAGCCGAAGTGAAAGGGGGCGAGCCTTCGATGTTGGAGGCTCGTGGCGTGAGCTCGGGGAGCGCACGCATCTTGCGTGCTGTTTCCGGCATCTTGCCGGGAACGTCAGTCGGCGGGTGACCTCGCGAGGTGTGACCAACCAAACATTCGTGCAACATCGCACTTGAGCGACGTGGAGGCGTTGATGGCGGTGGAAGGGAAAGCAGATGCTGTCGGCCTCCGCACCTGATCATCCTCTGCGGAGGTACCCAACGTTGACTCGCTTAGGGCTCGTCCAACGTTGGGCTGTGTTAGATATCCCCGCTGGGGATCAACTTCGGACTGAGCAGGAGTTGGCTCCTTGGTCCCGCTTCCGGCCGCTGGGTGATAGACGGGAAAATTTGTGCCTCCTCACGTCGACAACTACAGCCGGTGTTGATGAGGCTTGGGCAGAAGGGGTTGTGCTGGGCCGGTTGCGGGCGTAGGCAGGCTGGATGGGGCGCACGGATGGGCTCCGGCGGATGGCGAAGGGTTCTAGCCCCTCACAAGGCGTAGTGAAAGCGGCGATTCTCGCGCGCACTCCAAAGATGCTGCGCATCCAGGGGGAGTGAGTGTTTGGAGGGTGAGAGCGTTTGCTCGGCCTCCGATGTCGGAGGCGTGAGGCGTGAACTTTGAGCGTGAAGGAAACAACACCTGGTGGCGTCCCGACACGTCGGGACTGTGGAGTGCGTGCGTGAAGCAGCAGATTCGAATGAACGAGCCAAAACTCTGAACGATTCTGCTCCCCCTGACCTCAAGTCTTCTGTCTCCCGCGCAGCGGGTCACGGCTTCTTCTTGTCAGGCACCTTCGCGCCAGTCGCCGCGGGCTCTGCCGCTTTGGCCTCCTTCTGCTTCACGCCCACATTGAGCTTGAGCAGTTGATCATCGCCCTTCTCCGTCTTCTTGATCAGGCCACCTACCCAATGGCCGGCTTTCACGTCGCTGACCTTGGCGGCCTTGTCGCCGTCCACGATCTCGGTGTCCTTGTTCAACACAAAGGTCCGGTTGGGTTTTTCCACCCCGCCCTTAATGACCAGCGTGGTGGCATTGACGGAGACCACTTCCCCATAGAGCGGGTAGGTGTCCTTCTTCGGTTTAGCCTCCTTCTCGGCCGCAGCCGCCGGGGTTGTCTTGGTGGCGGGAGCTGTCGTCGCCCCTTTTTCTTTTTGTTCCGCAGCGGCAGGGCTGCACAGCACCAGGCCCGCGGCAAATATCGCCGCCGACCACTTCATGGAGTGTTTCATGCGTTTATCCGGGTGTTTGTACCGGTGAAAGAAAGTGTACTCCACCAGAGTCCGGGACGGCAACGGTTTTCCCATGCCCGAAACGAGGGCCCGGTTTGACGGCTAAAGAATCTCACTAGGGCCTTCCAGGCATTCCTTAGATTGTCAACGCAGTCGAAAAAAGCTTAGAATACATTTCATGCGAGCCCCCCTTCGAATCCGCATGATTTTCGCGGTGTTGCTACCATCGGTGTTTCTCGGAGCGACAAAGTCTTTGCCCGCCCAAATGGTGGAGATTCGCGACTTTGCCGAGTTCTATCTGGGCTTGAACAGTCCACCGGAACTGACTCTAAAAGCGCGCGAGGCGGGGAATCTCATTCACACCGGAAAGGAGAAGGAGGGATCGGAGGCCTTGGAGAAGATCCTCGCCGACGTAGCGGTCTCCAACGAATTCAAGGCCACGGCATTGATGATGCGGGCCGCGATCTTCAACCATCAAAGCCGGGTGAAGGAGCTGCTGAAGGATCTCGACCGGGCCTTGGAGCTGCCTGGTCTGACCGCCAACCTCCAAGCAGGCCTCTTGAACACGAGGGGCGCAGTTCGGTCGGCGACCGGCGAGAAGGACAAGGCGATTCTGGATTTCCCGCAAACGCTCAAGATGAAGGACATTTCAGTGAAGAACAGGGCAAAAGCCCTGATGGAGCGTGGTCTGGCCTATGGCGACAAAGGGAGAATGAGCGAGGCAAGCTTCGACTTCACCGAACTGCTGTTCCTTGAGAACCCCCCGGTCGAGTATGCGGCGGCAGCGTTGGTGAAAAGGGCTTACATTCGGGCAACATCCAATCGCGCGGACGAAGCAGAGGCAGACATCGGCAAGATCCTGTCCATGAAGGATGTACCCGCCGATATTGTCGCGGAAGCTTACACGGTGCTGGCGACTGTCGAAATCAGCCGCGGTCAGCAGACAGCCGCAATCGAGTCGATGGACAAGGCACTGGCGTCGCCGGAACTGGGCGATCTTCGCCGTCACCAAACGCTGAACAACCGGGGTTTGACCCTTTTCAAGATCGGGAAAATTGCCGAGGCGGAGAAAGACTTCACCGAAATCATCCAGTCCAAGAATGTTTCTCCCGTCCTTCTAGGGACTGCCTACGGCTTTCGCGCCTCAATTCGGGCCAACATGGGGAACCACTCTGAGGCGCAGGAAGATCTCACCCGCATCCTGGAGGTAAAAGACGCCGAGCCCTCGCGAGTGCTGGACGCGCTGGGAATGCGCGCTGTCGTGCGCATCGCCATGGGGGACTTCAGCGGGGCCAAGCAGGATCTGGAGACGGCACTGGCCAAGCCGGGAGTTCCCGCTGAGACAGAGGCGAAGTTGCGCGACATTTTGCACAAAGTACTGTTGAAGGGAAAAGGGGCTGCGCCATAGCCTCAGGTTAAATCACGCCCCCCTCATGTCTGGCTCTTCATATTCCGCATCCTCTTCCAGTGGTCCTCACTGGAAAGCCCCTTCCCCTTCGGCCTTGCAACAAGAGTTGCAGGGCTACGAGGTGCTAGAACTCATCGGGCAGGGAGGCATGGGGGCCGTGTACAAGGCCCGGCAGAACTCCCTGGACCGGCTGGTCGCCATCAAGGTGCTCCCCTCCGGCCTCTGGGAAGATGAGGCAGAGTATGCCCAGCGCTTCCGCAATGAAGCCCGGCTCATGGCGAGGCTCATGCACCCGGGGATGATCGCGGTCTTCGACTTCGGCGAGATGCCGGGCGGTCTGCTCTACATCGTCATGGAGTTCGTGGAAGGTACAGATGTCTCCAAGATGCTGCTCCAGAAGGGGCAGCTGGAGCCCGTGCATGCGATCTCCATCGCGGCCCATGTGTGCGACACACTCAGCTATGCTCATGAGCACGGCATTGTGCATCGCGACATCAAGCCCGCGAATGTGATGGTGGACATGGAGGGCCGCGTGAAGGTGGCCGACTTCGGCCTGGCCAAGCATTCCACCCAGGATGGAGACGAAGCCCACAGCACCATGACCATGGGCACGCCAGACTACGTGGCTCCGGAGTCCCTGCAGATGGGTGTGGTGGCGGATGGACGTGCCGACCTCTATTCCCTTGGAGTGATGCTGTATGAGATGCTCACGGGCGACGTGCCTCGTGGACTGCCCCCGGCTCCCAGTGAGGTGGTGCCCGGCTTGGACAAGCGCCTGGATGCCATCGTGAAGCGGGCCATGCAGCATGAGCCAGGGGCCCGGTATCAGAAGGCGGCAGACTTCCGCAAAGATCTCAATCACATCCTCACCGTCCCCGTCGCCAAGGCGCAGGGACCCAGGCCCGCCCCCTTCCGTGCCAGTGCCGAGCAGGCCGCCGCAGCGGCGGCCCGCACCAAACCCAAGAGTAGCTCGCTCCCGGGGGGAGTTGTAACCGTGGGGATGATCGTCGCAGGCGCGGTGGGATTCTACGTGCTGAACGGCAAGAACGACGGGGGCTCGACTTCTGGAGGTACGGACAAGCCCCCCACAGCCGCGCACTCTGCCGCAGCCGCTGAGGGCCCCAATCCCTCGGCAGTCGCACCTGCGTCACCCGATGGTGCTCCTGCCCCTGGAACAACCCCAGATGCTACCCCTGCCCCGGCCTCGGCACCAGTCCCTCCTGAGATCGCCCAGCGCCTGACAGAACTGGAAACACAGTTCAAGAGCGCCGTGCAGCGAGACGTCACCCAGGTCAAAGAAGCCGCGCTGCGAGACCTCAACAGCAAGTTCCTGGCGGCCCTGGATCGGGCCATGATCAACGCCGCAGCAGGAACGGCCACGCCTCAAGAGATCGCCGCCCTCAACGGCGAAAAAGCCCGGGTTTCCCTGAACCAGCCGCTGCCGGCCGAAGACGGTCCCGAAGTCACCAGTGGGGTCAAGGACCTGCGGCGGATCTATCGGACGACCTTAGGCCAGATTGAAACCGAGGCGGCCAAGACTCAGCGTACCTTGTCCCAGAAGTATGACGGTGTGCTGGCGGCTTATGAACAGGAGCTGGCCCAGCCCGGACAAGAAGCTGGTGCCGGCGAGGTGCGCCGACGTCGTGGGATCGTGCAAGCCAGTCTGGGTCAGTCAGAGTCTTCTGCGGCCCCTGCCCCTGCGTTGGCCAACGCCGCGCCCGCCATGCCTGACGCCGCCGCTCCGGCAACTCCCGCCCCCGTCACGCCCACGCTGGGCGGCGAGGAAGGGAAACTCCAGCAATACCTCAGCGATACCGTCTGGCGCTGGCGCAGCCAGAGTGATGAAGCCATTGAACTCCATGCCGGGGGCAAGGTCGTCTGCCCCTCCTGGGACGAGCAAAACCTGGGAGTACAATGGCAGGTGCTCGGTCGGCGGCATGTCCTGCTGAAGGCCACCGGGCGCTCCAACAACACTGAGGCGCACCTCCATTTTGCCGAGGATCTAGCCACCTATTCCGGCACCGATTTCAGTGGGCGGCCTTTCCGCGTCAACGGATCGCGCATCCCGGTCGTTCAGGCCACACAGGCGTTCTTGGATCGGGAGGAACGGATGATCGGCCGCATCACGTTTCCGGCGGGGGACTACCGCCCCAAGAAGCACCTCATTCTGGGTGGCCCGGACCCAGTGGATCCCAAGGCCAAGACCGCGGGCCGGTTCTTCACTCTTCCCGGAGCCAGAATCACCGGCGGATCGGCCTTCATTGAAAGAGGGGCCTGGACAGCCACCGGAACCCTGTTCACCAACATGAAGATCACGGCAGAGTGGGGTGCCGATTTCAAGGCTACCAACTCCCTCTTCTCGAACTGCCGGCTGGGGAAAGGAGGCGACTGGTTTGGAGACTACTTCTCAAGCAAGTGGACCTTCGACAACTGTGTGTTTGCTGGTTCTTTCATCCAACCCTGGAAGGTCATCGACATCGGCATCAAGCTGAACCAGTGCACGTTTCATGAGATCGACTTCGCCCCTCTGATCTACCAGAAGGATGCGGGAGACGAAGTGAAGCGCTCGTGGTTGTCCATCGAGAACTGCCGCTTCGTCAACTGCCGCATTCCCGAGAGCGTGCTCATCGCCACGAAGAACTGCGTGTTTGAGAGTTGTAATTTCGGAGCCCCGGAATCAGAACTGCGCATCAAGACCCCGGTGAAGACCACCGTGTATCTCACCGACCGCCGAAGCGCCCCCATCACCGGCCCCGACCGGCAGATCGAGATTCTAGATGCGAGCCGTATCCCCCAACCCGCCGGCGCCAGTCTGCGGTATGGCAGGAACGGATTGACGTTGAGTTTTCAGTGAGAAGGGCAGGTGGAGGGCCGCACATACACAGCCCCCTTGCACGCCCATCCCCCTGACACCCTGTAGGGCAAGCGCCCCGCTTGCCACGCGCCACCCCTGACCCGGCAACCGGGGCGGTCGCCCTACAACCCAATGCGTTCGGCCGCCGGTTCGGATGCGGAAGATCCAAAGCATTTTGTACCTTGCCGCATCACACGAACCTTCTCCCCATCGCCATCAATCGCTTGCGCTCGATTCAGCTCATTGCTATCGAAAAAACATGGCGCATCCTCCCCGTATTCCCGTGCTTCTGCCGGTGGAAAAGGCGGTGATTTATTTCATCACTTTTTGCGTGCAGGACCGCCACAAGGTGCTGGCCAATCCAGAAACAATGGCCGCCTTTCTCAACGCCGCCCAACGCATGGAAGGACGTTGGATTGTTCGTTCGGCAACCTTGATGCCCGACCACATCCACGTGCTGGCCATTCCCCATGATCGCTATGAATCCGTCGGCAATTTCGCGGGGGCAATCAAACGATGGATGCGCCAATCCCTCGAGGCCAAATGGAATGGCAAACCGGGTGCTTTGATCGGTTGCTGCGTTCGGCAGAATCCGCAGACGCCAAGTGGCACTACATCAGGGAGAATCCCGTGCGAGCGGGATTCGTAGATCGATGGCAAGATTGGCCTTATCACATCGGCGTCGATCCGGAGGAACGGCCGGATCTGCCGTTTGTGATCGAGGCCTGACCGAGGCAATCCCGACAGGTCGGGATGCCAAACAGCCCAGGATGTTCGTCCGCGAGTTCAGCGGCACAACCTCCAAAGGCCCTTGCACGCCCAAACCCCACCCCTGACAACCTGTAGGGCAAGCGCTCCGCTTGCCACGCGCTACCCCTGACTGAGGAAACCGGGGCGGTCGCCCTACGAACCCAGGGTATTTAGATCGCGGGTTCGAACAAAGAACATCCCAAGGCCCTTGCTCGACCCGTCACGCCCTCCCAGCGCACTCAGATCTTCCGTCTTCTTCACAACCTCACCAAGCGCTTCTCATACCCCTTTACCAGCCAGCGCTTGCCTTTCTGGTAGACCTCGTGGCCTTCGTTTTCCAATCGTTCCCGCAGCGCCTCCACACCGCCCGGGTACTTCGCATTCAACTCACCGCCTGTTTTCAGCGTCCGCCAATAGGGAGTGACCTTTCCTTCAGCCACGCCATCGGCCTCCAGTTCAGCAGCGGCGTGCGCGGCGATCCAGGCGAAGATGCCCGTGGTGATGCCACACGCGGTGGTCGTCTTGTGATCTGAGGCCAGGCGATCGCGGATGGCCTCGATGGTGGTCAATTTGCCGGCCGGCACTTTCTTCATTTTCGCATCCACAGCGCGTGGGGCGGGTACCACCATGGTCCCGGGACCAAACCGTTTTTCCAGCCGACCCTCCATCTGAATGACCTTGGGCAGACCGTTATCGTGGTCGAGTTTCTCCTGCCAGGATTTTCGTTTCTTACTGCGAGCCGGGCTGGCCGGGGAGGAGGATGACTTCTTCATAACAGGTGCGAATCTTCCAGTCCATCCATTTTGCCATGGAAAAAGCCGGGTGCGAAGCCGTTTTTGCTTCGCACCCGACCAAAGGAAAATCCTTTCCCTACAGCTTCCAGCCCGCACGATACTCGCGCTGCAGGAACTTGTTGGCGCTGGCGTCATCGGTGACGCCTTTGACCGGATCCCAGGTGATCTTCTTGCCGCTGCGATAAGCCACGCCACCAAGATGATTGGCCACCGTGAGCAAGCCGCTGTAGCTGAAATCACACAAGGCGGGCTTACCGGCCGTGGCACATTCCACAAACTCCTTGTGATGCCCCACGCTGGCGGGGATGGAAGGTGCTGGAGCGGTGAAGCCCTTGAACTTGTCCTCCGGCAGAAGCAGATACTTGCCATAATCTGCGAGAAGCATGCCGCCATCGCCGACGAAGAGGACGCCATTGCTCCACTCCGGGATCTTCTTGTCCTTCAGCAACTGCGGCCTCAGGGCTCCCTGATACCACGTCAGCTTCACCGGCGGCAGATCACCACGAGCTCCGTACTCATAGGTGGCGGACATGCTGGCCGGAGCCAGCTCCGGATGAGGGGCGGGACCGTCAGCAGAGATGGTCTTGGGATGATCCAGCTTCAGTGCCCAGAAGGGCAGATCATTCCAGTGGCTGCCCAGGTCGCTCATGGTGCCGTTGGCAAAGTCCCAATAGCGGTACCAACGCGGTCCTGGGAAGTAGATGTCATGATAGGGCCGCATGGGAGCGGGTCCGATCCAGAGATCCCAGTCGAGCTGTGGCGGAACGGGCTTGGCCTCAGTGGGCATCTTGTCGATGTAGTCCAGCAATCCTGCCTTCACAAAGAGGTCACCGTTGGCTTCAGCCTCCGCCTTGCTCTGCATGCCCCAGGCTCGTGAGACCCACACGTGCACTTCCCGCACTGGCCCGATGGCCCCGCCCTGCACCAGCTCCACCACGCGACGATAGTTGGCCGAGGCATGCAACTGCGTGCCCATCTGCGTGGTCACCCCGGCCTCCTTGGCAGCCGCCATCACGACCCGGGCCTCATGCACATCCCGAGTCAGCGGCTTCTCGCAATAAACGTGTTTCTTGGCCCGCAACGCCGGCAGCACGGCAAAGGCATGTGTATGCTCGGCAGTGCTGATGACCGCCGCATCGTAGTCGGTCTCCTTCGCATACAGTTCGCGGAAATCACGATACTTGCGTGCGTTCGGGTATTGCTGGGCTGCCGCATCCAGCGCCTGGGAGTTCACGTCACACAGGGCTACCACATTGGTCAGGGCGCCGATCTCCTTGAGGTTCGCCGCGCCACGACCACCGCAGGCGATCACGACCGTGTTAAGCTTCCCATTGGGTGATTTCGAAGAGACCACCGCCGGGAAGCCGAGCACGGCACCGCCGGTGGCAAGAAATCCGGACTTCAGGAACTGACGTCGCGTTTTAGAACGTGAGATGATAGTTTTGTGATTCATGGTTTTGCTTGCCGGGGTGCAGTACACGTACGTGGCGGGGCCACGCGTTTCGTCATGGGAATCACAAGAAGATGACCTCCCCACCCGGACTGGGATGAATTTTACCGATGCGGGCTCCGTCTGTTTCTGACAGACTGGTTTGCGGCCTGCTTTTCACCCTCTCCTCACCGATGAAGATGCGCCTTTGTACCCTGCCCTATCTCTGGATTGCCCCTTTGGCTCTGCTCGCGGCCTGTAGCACCACCCCGGAGACCAAGCTAGCCCCCGCCCCTGTCCGGTTCGGCATGACGAAAGCCGATCTACAGCGCCAGTTCGGCAGTCCCCTGCGCTTGGAGAAGCAGCGCGATGGCAGTGAGAGCTGGTACTACAAGTTTGGCGTCCGCGAGGTGGAAACCACACCGATCTATGAAGCGGAGACCTCTGACTACGAGCAATCCGTGACCGTGGGCACGAGCTTCAGCACGACCACGACCATCCAGGAAGCTCCCGTGCGCGTCTCGCGTTCCGGCAAAGTCTTCGGTGCCATCCCCAAAGGGCGCGTGGTGCTGCCGGATTGAGCGTGCGGGGCGATTCCTGGATGCACCCCGCCGTCAGCCCGCCGCAACTCCTTTGGAGCAGAATATCTTCCGTCCTATCCCCAACGTAGACTCGCTGGAAGTTCGCCAACGTTGGGCTTTTGGCCACATCCTCTTCGAGGAAAAAGCTTCCGGCGACTGAATTACCTCGAACCCGAGATGACGCACTGACGCACTGACGCACTGACGCACTGACGCACTGACGCACTGACGCACTGCATTCCAAAACCGGCGGGACGCCGGTGGCACGCACAGGCAGGATGCCTGTGTCACTTACTTCGCCCCTTTTTTCAGGAGCAGGACAAAGATGAGCTGGCCATCGCGCCACTTGGGGCCGCCGATGAAGAGCGGACTGTCGGGCTGCAGAAGGGTGTCGGTCTTCACCAGGACCTGCTGACCCTGCCAAAACTGCAGGTGCAGATTCAGGCCTCCATTGGCAGCCGTGCCTTTGGAATCCAGCTTCAGGAACACGTCACGGGACGGCACCACCCAGGATTCGTATTCACGAAACACGACTTGGGAATGCTGACCCAGAACTTCAAACTGGGTATAGGGAAAGGCCTTGGCCAGACGCTTCGACAGATCGGGAAACTCCGGCGTGGGTGTCGCCGCTACGCCATCCTGCTTTGGTTTCGAGGAGGCAAACACCAGCGCCCCCCAGACCTGACCGTCCTTGGCCGCAATGTCGGCGCTGATAGGATGCTTGGGGGCTCCTGCCGCTGCCGCTGACTCCGGGGCCTGAGCCCGGAACTGGGCCAGGGGAGCAAGGAGCAAAGCACAGGCAAGACTGACCCGCGTCGCGTTCAGCAGGCGGGCGGTGGCAGAGACGTTCATGGAGGGATCTGGAGCAGCGGGAGTCACCGGGAGCGGACTTTTCAATGGGCAGAGCGCCCCAGGACCATCGGCTTGCTGGCGGAATCCTTGGCCATGACCAGCAGCACACCGCCCTGATCATCGTAGAGCGTGGTGGTCGCCACCTGGGCATCGGTCTCGCTGTGGTGCACGTTGATCCCCACGATGTCACGATCAGAAGGTATCGCCTCCAGACCGTTCAACACGAGCACTGTCGCCCCGGCATCCTTGTTGTGGTAGGTGCTGGCTTCGATGCCCGACTTGGGCGTGTAGAAGCTGAGGACTCTGGTCTCCTCACCCGGCTGGGCGGAAGGCATCACCAGCATGCCGACAGCAAGGGTGGCCGCCGCCCCGGCGAAGATCCAGGGCGAACGCAACCACGACAGCCAGGAGGAACCAGAACCGGCGGCCGCCGTGGACTTGACACGCTGGTCAGCGCGTTGATCCGCAGCGATCTGTTCCTGGATCTGCGAGTTGAAAAAGTCGGCATTGGGGAGCGGACGTTCCATGTCCACATTGGCACGCAGCAGGTCTCCCAGCTGACGCAGGGAGCTCGCCTCCTCGCGGAGAGCCGGATCGGCCTCCAGCATCGCCTCGAAGCGAGGGCGCTCGTCTGCGCTCAATTCTCCATCCAGCCAGCGGGCCAGAAGTTGATCATCAGGCGTTTTCATAGGCGTCTTTGAGCAGTTCTTGAAGTTTCTTGCGTGCGTAAAAAAGGCGGGACATCACCGTTCCCATGGAGCTCTCCATGATCTGGGCGATCTCCTCGTAGCTGAACCCCTCCACCTCCCTGAGGAGAATGGCGGTGCGGTGGTCCGGGCTGAGTTGATCGATTGCTTGTTGAATACGCGTCCCGAGCTCCCTATTTTTAAGCGCTTCGTCAGGTCGGTGCTCTCCTTTGGGGACGGTCTCGGCTCCCGCTGCCACCCCGGCCTGGCGCTCGTCATCGAACTCACCCGCCCCCTCGATCTTGCGCTTGCGGAGCCAGTCGTAGGTGGAGTTGTGAGCGATCCGGTAGATCCAGGTGTAGAATGAGGCATCGCCCTTGAACGACGACAGGGCGCGCCAGGCCTTGATAAAGGCCTCCTGCGCCAGATCCCAGGCGTCTTGTTCATTCTGGACGAGATGGTAGCACATGCCGTAAACCTTTCCACGGTAGCGTGTCACCAGGCTGTCAAACGCCCGCGCGTCGCCAGCCTGTGCCCTCCGAACCAGGTCCGAGTCCGCAGCATCAACATCATTCAAGCTGCTGGGAGAAATGGACATGATTCGGTGGGCAATAAATGGACGCAGAGGCTCTGTCTTTTATTCAGCCGCAATGTTAGGGGGCTGTCAAAGATTTGCCATTGTCCCGAGAAGAGAGATCCGCAATGAACGGCACCGCCCGGCGGGCCCAAGCCGCGGCATCCGGGTAGCTGCCCGCCGAGTCGCCGAAGCAACTCCGCAGCATCTCGGTGTCGATGATGCCCGGATTCAGGGCCACCACGGCCAGTTTGCCCCCGGTCTCCTGGGCCATGGCCTGGCTGAGTCCCTCGATAGCCCACTTCGTGGCGCAGTAGGAAGCCACTTCTGGAGAAGTGCTGCGGCCCCAGCCCGAGGAGAAATTGACCACCACGCCGCCACCTTGGGCGAGCATGGCTGGTGCCAGCCCGCGGATCATCGCGATGGTGCCTTTGACGTTCACGTCCAGGATGTTAGCCACTTCGTCAGCGTTCAGTTCCCACACCGGGACGCTGCGATTGATGATGGCGGCATTGTTAACGAGAAGGTCTGGAGTCCCGTGGCTGGCCAGGATTCCCGTGCAGAACTCCTCCACCTCGGCATCCCGGCCGACATCCACCTGGGAGAAGGCATGAGGAGCCGGATAGGCCTGACGCAGTTCCTCTACAGCGTCAGAACTCCGGCAGCAGCCGGAAACCGTCCATCCAAGGGCGACAAAACCCTCCACCATCGCCCGGCCCAGACCGCGGCTGACTCCTGTGATCACGACATGTTTTGACCGGCTCATAAGGGGTGATTTATGCACCCATCCCTTGGCGCTTCCACGTAAATCGGTTTACACCACCACCGACCACACGCCATGATCTCCACTATGCTAAACGACGTGCAGACCGCCGCCACCGGACGCAAGTTTCCGAAGTTCGACCTCGCCCGCCTCCTCCATACCGTATTTGAGCCCACCTTCGGGCGGCGCGTCTGTATTTTGATTGATCTCCCGGACCTTTCTGAAGCCAAAGGCCTAGCGTTCCTGAACAACCCCGAGCGCAAGATTCAGCAGCGCGCCCACCAGTACTTTTACCAGGGGCTCCACAATGGTGTGATGGAAGAGCTGGCCCTCAAAGGCGGCGAAATATACGCCTACGAGCAGACCGGCGGCAGCAACCTCGACCTTCCCGACCGATGTGTGGACATGGGGGGCAATGAGCTGAGCCTTGAGCGGGACATCTACACGAACTACGACCTGATCCTTTGCATCTCCACCTTCAGCGCCACCGCTCCGCTGACGGCCTTCGCCAAACAGTACGGCTTCCGCGGCGCGACGCTGCACGGACTGAATGAAGTGATCCTCAGCACGGGTCTGGCGGTGGACTACAACGAAGTCAGCGTGGATGCGGAAAAGCTGCGCAAGGCGATGACCAAGGCCGACTGGGTAGAAATCGATTTCACGGTGGACGGCGGCGAGGACATGACGGTCCGCCTCGAACTTAATGGCCAGGAAGCTCAGAAGAGCCACGGCCTCTGTCGAGGTGACACGCCCGACATCGCGAATCTTCCGGCTGGCGAAGTGTACTTCGTCCCCACCGGTGCCGAAGGCACCTTCCCGCTTAAGTACGAAGACGGCACCCTGGGCAAGCTCACGGTGACCGGAGGTTGCATCATCAAGTCGGAGCTAATTGAGGGCAACCAGGCCACGATCGACGCCCACAACCAGAAGCTCGCTGATGATCCGATGACCGGCGTACTGGGCGAGCTGGGTTTTGGCACCCAGGTGCTTCCAGTTTCCGGGGCGGACATTCAGGATGAGAAGGTGCTGGGCACTTGCCACTTGGCCACGGGCCGCGACGACCATTTGGGCGGTCACATCACTCCGGACCAGTTCAAGCGCCGCCAGAATGCGACGCATGACGACATCCTCTTCGCCCCGCACAAGACGCCGAACTTCGACATCAAACAGGCTCGTATGAGTCGCGGGGGGAAAGTGGAGGTACTGATCGAGCATTTCCAGCCTGCCGCGTACCTCCAGGCCGCTTTGGCAGGTGCCTGAGCAGTGCCAATGACCGTTCATCCCAATTTGGATGAATTCTGATTCAGAAGGGCGCTTTTTAGGAGCGCCCTTCTCTTTTCGGTGAACGGGTGTGGTTTTCACACGGCGCTTCGCGTGCCCTTTGGAAAAGGTCCCTTAACCAGTCTCCGAGAAGTTCTACCTATGCCCCGGCTGAATTCCCTGCTCGACTACCTGCTCTGGCCTTCGCTCTTCGTGGGCGCCCTCATCCCCACGGGCTTCGGCATCGCCCATGGTCATGGTCCGTTGGCGTTCAACCTCACCTATCTATCACTGGCTGGCTTGCTGTTCTGGCTGGAGAAAGTACGCCCCCATGAGGAAGCCTGGCGGGAGTCGGACGGTCAGGAAGTCACGGATCTGGCCCATACCCTCTTCACCAAGATCTCGGTTCAGGTGGTCATCGTGTCCCTGACCAACCTGGGCATCGCCCATCAGTTTGGCGATCGCGAAGCAGGCGGGTTCTGGCCCGCCCATTGGCCGATGTTTTTACAGGTATGCCTGGCCCTGGTGGTGGCCGAACTCGGTTTGTATTGGGCGCATCGACTGGCGCATGAGTGGATGCCACTCTGGAAGTTTCACGCCGTGCATCACAGCTCCAAGAAGCTCTGGTTCTTCAACACCGGCAGGTTTCACTTCGTGGACACTATCAAGAGCATGGTCTTCGCCACGCCGCTCCTGGCGTTGGCAGGCGCACCCGGCGATGTGTTCATCTGGGGCAGCGCCATCACCGCCTACATCGGCGTGCTCACACACTGCAACATCCAGATGCGTTTTGGCTGGTTGAGTCACATCTTCAACACCCCCGGCCTGCACCGCTGGCACCACTCCATGGATCTTCGGGAGGGTAACAAGAACTACGGGGAGAACCTCGTGCTCTGGGATCAGATCTTCGGCACCTATTACGACGACAGCGCGCGTCGTCCTCCCGCAGAGATCGGGATTCGCGAAGCCATGCCCAAGGGATTCTTTGGCCAGCTGGCCGCACCGTTCTACTGGGGACGGTATCAAGCTCAACAGAAGACGAAGGTGCTGGCGAACTCTCAAGCGGCGGGATCGCCGGTGGAGGGGCAGGGAGGACAAGGCGGCACGTCTGACGCTCAGAATTCTGCACCCGAAGCTCTCCCCATGTCCGAAGCCTGAACAGAGTTCCTGTTTGCATCTTTTAGTACCGAGCTGCCTTGTGTGCTCTGCCCGATCCGACGATGAACATCTACGAAACTCCCAAACTCCTCAGTGAGTACCTCCTCTTCCACTACGCTTCGGACGCTGAGGTGCTGCCGTGGGAGTTCGGTCCGTCATCCGCGCTGGGCTTTGCCGTGCGTTCCGTCACCAAGCTCCTGGACCGCTCGCTGGTGCCCCCCAATGCCCGGGCGCTGGATCTGGGATGCGCTGTGGGTCGGTCATCCTATGAACTGGCCAAGGCGGCAGGTGAAGTGATCGGAATCGACTACTCGCAGAATTTTGTGGATGCCGCCGAGAAGATCCGCCGGGATGGCATGCACCCGTATCTGAGGATTGATGAAGGGCGGGCTCAAACACCCCTGAGCGCCCAGCGCCCAGAAGATGCTGCCATCTCGGACAAGATCCGGTTTGAGCAGGGAGATGCGATGAACCTTCGGCCCGACCTCGGCGGTTTTGAGGTGGTTCATGCCGCCAACCTGCTCTGCCGGCTCACCGAGCCAGCCAGGTTGTTGAACCGACTGCCTTCTCTGGTCAAACCCGGCGGCCAGTTGCTGCTAACCACTCCCTGCACCTGGTTGGAGGAGTTCACGCCTCCCGACCGCTGGCCCCAAGGCTCCACATTGGAGTGGCTCCGGGATTCGCTGTCCGAGCACTTCCGTTTGTTGCACGAAGAAGATCTTCCTTTTCTGATCCGGGAGCATGCACGGAAGTTTCAGTGGAGCGTGGCTCAGGGGACACGGTGGGTGCGGAAGTGAGGGGGTGGGGCGGATTTGATTGATCCGTGAAGGCCTCCGATGTGGAGGCCGCGTAGATCACCAAGCCACCCCGAGATACTCATGACCTGGCGACGAAGTCGCTGCGGTGTGAGTGCGGGGAACTGCCGCTTGGGGGGCCTTGGTAACGTCGTCCGTTGAATGATTGTGAGCAGCGGCACTGGCCCGCTCAGATTCGCGCCAGCGTCTTGGAGTGTCAGTGGCTCGACACTGCTTTCGCCAGCGGCTGATGGGGACAACGAGCGTAGTGAGTGGCCTGATGATTGAGCGGTCAAACGGGAGCAAAGCCCTCTCCCCTGCTCCCATCCCAGGTTCTAGCACCTCACAAACTTCGCCAAAGCGGCGATTCTCGCGCGCACTCCAAAGATGCTGCGCAG
>NZ_BATQ01000185.1 GCF_000739635.1 Verrucomicrobium sp. BvORR034
CGAAGGCAAGTCCTTGCCCAAAATAGATTCAGTCGAGTTTGAAATGGCTCTAATTGTCTTGGCTTCCGAGGTCGGCGTGCTTTTGGGGTGGCTCGCTCACCCCCGCGACAATATCTCAAGAGAAACCATTCTCGAGATTCTAAGAAACATACTCCATGCATTACTCTCTTCATCGAACGCCTATGGCATCAACCTTAACGACGCCGTATGGTCCAATCTGGTGAAGATCTGCGATCATAGACCACCAGTCCAACATCGACGAGAAACCCCTCTATTCGACGATGGTTTTTCTTATCTCGAGCAGTTCCCAGACTGTATTCGAATGGATATTTTCGACGTTTTACGTGGGACCAAACAAATTTCGTTTCAACAGTGCAATAGCATTAACATAGGCAAGCAACTTTCCGATAACAAGAGAGAGCGAGATGGATACAGATTTCATGATGTCTTCCACCTAGCATACGCCGCAATATTAGGTTGGTCCCCCACTCTTAGAGCACTTTTGCGCATCAAAAGGAAGAGCAACGGCGACATTGACGATGCCGAAGACGGGCAACGCGCTGGATTCCTGGAGGAAGGTTTGATTGCGTTAATTTTTCAATACGCTCAAGGTGTTAACTTTTTTGATGGCATGACAAAAGTCGACTATTCTCTACTTAAACTCATTCCTGATTTTGTTAGAGGGTACGAGGTGGAAAGATGCGCATTATGGGAATGGGAGAATGCGATCCTAAAAGGATTCGAAGTCTTCAGGCAACTCCGATCCTATGAACGAGGAACAATCGTAGCGAACATTAAGGAGCGGACCATCTCCTTCGAAGAGTTACCCGCCAACCATCTGCCCGAGCCACGGACAATAGCTTCGTCGATCACATCTTAAATTGGGTGCGTTCAAGCCATTTCTCGTACATCGTTCGGTAAGTCTCACTCTTGCAGGAAGCGAGAACATCAAGCACAGTTCCCGGCTCCTTCCGCCGACGGAGACCTTCGCATAGAAGGATTGCGCCAATATCATGAATGCTGTCAGGATTAGTAAATGAACTCCAAAATTTCAGCGCAGCCGCAGCCGTACATTTTGGGTCTATTAGCTTCAAGATTAGCGAGTCTAGCCGTCTAAACATTTCGTCTGAGACTTCTTTTCCAAAAGCCAAATTGCCCGACGATTGCGCTTTGCCAACTATTTGGGTTCTCTCAATTTTTTGAAAATGCTTTTGATAAACATGAAGACTGTCACTGTAGTGATAGTATGACCCAACCTCGACACCAAGCCAACCCGACACTATTTCCTGCAAGCACGTAAACTGCACGATATTGTGGACGAAGCCCAGGAACAAATCGTTGCTTCTCATTATCTGCGTCCACTCGAGTTTATCCCCTCTTATTTTTAACAGGGAAACTAGATTGCACGGCACATCCTTGGAAGACGGTTGGCCCTCAGAGTCTGGCAGATCGACTTGACCATTCCAGATCTGAAGTACGACTTGTCTTGACACTGGATTTGAACTAAGAGCATCATAAGCTCTCTGTAGCTGATCGAAGTTGAAACCAGACCTCAATCGATGACCGTAAGCTCCGGGGTAAGTTGGTGTTTCGCCTGCATACTTGGGAAGCTCTCTGTTGAAGTAATTAAGGTACTCAGCCTCATTTCTGCCTCGAACAATCCAAACTACTTCGGCAAGAGCAAAAGCAATGTTAATGGGTGGCCGTCTGGAAGTCACCCACCTCAACCGAGGATTTCGAAGCTCTAGGCAAGCATGCAGTATCTCCCTCGTCCCCCCCAACCTACTCGGTTGTGGAGCCTGATATTTCTCTTCATGGAATGCCTCAACAGCTTGACTCCATAATTCATCGGCTGAGTCTGCACTAAAAGTTCTAAACATAGTACGATCAGTATTTGATGCACTCGTTTATACCCCATTTTGGCGGATACCAGTAACTAATTTTTCCAGGTTGAGGCGTAAATTTCTGTTTGATTCTAGTTCGCCCGTTGCGCCCCGCAATATCAGGATGTGAAACACGAGTGTATTTGCTGACCTCACAAAACAAATTCTGGCAGTCAATAAGCTGAAGTCGTCGTCCCCAGAGATCTCTAAAATTTAGGCCAAGCCTCTCAAACTCAGATTCCTGCATTTTGGCCATCTTCCGTATTATCTCAGCCTCCGAGAAAGCTTCAGCGTTAGAAAAACATTTGTGTATTCCATCTACGGCGCCGGGACCAGCCACTACAAACTCCATCTCATCAAACTTAAGTGCACTTGAGTAGTTGAGATCCGTTATGTATTGATATGCCAGAAAATTCCCAATTGATGGATAGGAGCGTAGTGAATGAAACCCCTCCTCCATACTTGCACTTTCCAGGATTGGGGCAGACACTCCCCCATCATCCGTTGAAGCAGTCGAAGGTGCATCTGATGCTTTCTTGGAAACGAGGTTCCAGGCCCTCCTGTTGGCATAATATACGCCGCCGAATAGATCCTTTGCCCCTTCGAAAGTGCCCCTTCTAGCACTTTGTCATATCGCTCGAAACTAAAATCCCTCCAGGACAAAACGCCTAGCGCAGACTCAAGAAGCTGCCAAGTTTCAATCTTATTGAAAAACTTGAACAACAGGGTTCGGAAGAAAACTTCATTGAAATTTTGTTCGCCGCTATATATAACATTCTTAATCAGGAACTGGCTGACCCTATCAGACGCTCGGTAAGCATTCGTAAATTTGTGATTCTGTATGATATTGTCGTTCGTCCATGGAGGTTTGCGCCCCTCCAATCTCTGGAAAAAAACGTCTTGCCGTCTAGTCGCAAATGTCCAGTAAACATCAAGAATTTCAGTCGGACACAATGGCGCCCATGCGTTAGCGACTGAATCTGAAGATGCTTTCCTTGAACACAGCTGGCTTATCGACAATTCAAGCTGGGCTTGTGGCTTTTTCTTAACTTTTGTAATTCTGTTTACGATCATATTCTGCACTAGTGCCAACGTCGACTGAGAATTTGGAGAGTCTTTGACTATTTCAACCGGGTACTTACACTTTTCAAGCTCAGCGCAACTAAGATATTCCACCTTACACGACGCCCAAGTGTCCAAAGGCTCCTCGCGCAGGGGGCTCTCTCGATCAAGCAAAAAAACTATTGCTGGGCGCACCCCTGCCCATACCTGCTTTTCGGCACGTATCAATGCCGTAAGCACCTTCTTGTCAATTCCCGCAACTGCGCCGTATACAAAGGTCGACCACCAATATCGATCCAAAATCACGGTCACACCATCGTCGAGGGCGGGCAATATAACTGTCGAAATCGTTTCGAAATGTGCTGCAACATGCAAGCATTGGAGCGAAGTAGGCTCGACGCTAGATAGCCCCAGCTCGCCCGGAGAGTGGTGTAGTTTGTATACGAGACCTCCGAGGGAATTCGGTTTCCGCCCCGGAAAGGAGACCGAACTGACATTATGCCCCAATAAGCGAAGACTTGCCACCAAGCCCTCACATAGGGTGCTCTTGCCGGTTCCATCACAACCCTCCACTACAAAAAGGTTACCCTTCATTGAGGACAGCTTTTAATTCCATTTTCTCAGGAACTTTTTGCTCAAAAAGATCGGCAAAATCCTGCTTCAAAGAGTTTTTCGTGGACTTTGGCGGCTCGCCAAGTAGGGGATGAGCGCAGATGCAATTGACTCGAACAAGCTTCCGCTTCATTGCCCTGGCAATGTACCAGCCCAAGTGTGCGATTCCCAAGTAGTTGCCGTATGCCCTCGTAAAAATGTACTGTGTGGGATAGTACCCTGTAATAGCAATGCCTCCATGTGTGTCATAAGACAAACTCACTTGTTGCAGGCAGGGGAAGAATGGCCGCGGGTTGCGATTTAGGTCCACTTTGGGATGCCTAATGGCCAACTGGAGAGACGATTGAGCGATATGTGGATTCTCCGCCCAGATTTCAAGCATCCTGGCTAGTTGATTATCTCCTTCTTCGTCCGGGTGATTAAGGTTTCCCCCATAGTTTGTCAACCGCAGAAAATAAGTCCCGCGCCCATTTGCTTTCGCATTCTGTGCCTTTAGTTTCGGATAGACGCGACGACGATAATACTCCCCCAATTCCTTTGCTTCAACTTCCCGTTGAAGGCGCGATTCCATTAGTTGCAGTGTAGCGATCGGAAAAATGGTTGACGCGCAAATCTCGGTGTTCACTTTATTGTGACTTAGCAGCACTTCGTCTAAGCGTTTCCTAATTATCTCCACTTCGTCGGGGAACCCTTCTGTTCCAAACCCCGTAAAGCTAACCGTCAATGGAGATCCAGAATCCGTTCCCTTTGAGCATAACAGCTCAAACGCTCTCAACCAAGCTTCGGAGAGATTTGCCGCTTCAATAATGGGTCTAGGAGTCGCTGTAGACATTGTTGTGCGTTGGATATCTAAATTGAGCGTAGCCTCTAAATCCGGATTCGGCCACGCGAATTAGGGGAGTCCTACCGCTCGAAAGATTTGTAAGTTGACTCACTCCAGCCGCACTCGCGACTCCAGAGTTGCGCGACCGGCATTCAATCAAACCTGCACTATCTATCGCACCGGAAGGAAACATAAGAGCGTCACCAACCTCTAGGTCGATTGGTCGACTGAGCCAATGCTCATCAACTACGATCAGGTTTGGAGCGCTAAGCTCCGGGCATAGGTGCTTTCTAAGATCCTTCGGCTCTACCTCAGATAGTTTCTCAAATGCAGACTGCTCTAGCGAGCGGAGAGCGTAACACATGTGTCCAAGAAAACCAGCGTAGCTAACTCCGAAGTAGCTTGCCAATGCGTAGGCTTGCACTGCTGTTAGTTTGCTTGGAGACCACTTTCGAGTCTCCAGCGTGCTTGCAACCCCGCATGGTGGCATCAAAAGATGCCCTGCGAATTGATTTGCGGCATTTTCTTCCGGCTGGTTTCGGTCAGGCGTTCTAGTAGACACCAATTCGTCAGCTCTCGTTCCATGGTCGAAGTGCCAATGCCCTAGCTCATGCGCACACGTAAAAGCCCTCCGTCCAGCTGGACGGAGTGAGGAGAGCACAATTGCTTTCTTTTCGCGGCACCAGATGCCTTCCACGGAAGACAGATGCTCGATACTAACATGAATCTTCAGATGCATCGCGGCGTCGATAACCGCAATTGGCTCGGCCAGGTCGATTCCGAGGCTTTTGCGAGTTTGATAGGCACCACGCAAGGCGACCCTGGCAAGTTCATATGGGCTCACGGCTTTGAATCAGGCGCACGTAAGCTGTTTAATAGTTCGAGAATCTTGTCTAGATCATCGTCTCTGAGCTTCGACAAGCCGCGTGCCGCTATTTCCAATTTTGTGGAATTATCATTGGATTCGGTAGTCAACCATTGCATCGAGACATTATAAAGTTCCGATAAGAGCGCCAACTCGTCGGCCCTCACGCGGCGTCTGCCGGCTTCGATTTCAGAAATTGCTGGCCTTTTCAATCCTAGACGGCTAGCCACAACTTCTTGACTCAGTCCAGATTGTTCGCGAGCGGAGCGAAGTCTACGGGCGAGCAACTGCGTT
The DNA here is from genome assembly GCF_000739635.1 of Verrucomicrobium sp. BvORR034. Lineage (GTDB taxonomy): Bacteria > Verrucomicrobiota > Verrucomicrobiia > Verrucomicrobiales > Verrucomicrobiaceae > Verrucomicrobium. The sequence goes on from NZ_BATQ01000185.1 coordinate 5,540, forward strand.
GGGGCATCTTCTGGCATGAATTATTGGGAGGCTTCAATGAAGTTAAAAATTCTTTCCGCTGACTGTCTAATCGACAGCGCGCGATTTTCCTCATACAGCATAGTCTGATCAGAAGGAAGTTCAATTCCAAGAAGAACTTCGACCTCACATGCGATATTCACGTCATGCATGCTGTCCATGCCCAAGTCTGGATAGGGTCGTGTGCTGTGAGTGACCTCTTTCAATCTACATCTTGCGTATAGTGACGCATGTCTGCGCACTGCATCCCCAATTGCATTGGCGATTTCTTCGGTAGTCATTGGAGGCACCCACATTTAGTCCATCGGACGATTGCCCCCATTAAATGGTTTCACATCATCGATTGCAAGAATTTTTTCCACCGGCAGTCGTCGAAGCCACTCTCAAGGCTGGTTCTACTTCTGCCAGCAGATCAGCACGACTAAATGCTCCGCTCAGATCAGGAAGCGTGCTGGATGTTTTTTCAACACCCCATTCATCTAACTGACGACCTAGTGTAGAATGCAGCAGCATCCCCCCATCTTCGATCAGCACTCTCAATATCTGATTTGGAGGTGTGTTGAGAAGACTTAACCTCACATCCTCACTCACTCGAGAGGATTCATGCGTGCGTTGTGATTCAATTACAAGCGTTAGGGTTGTCGTCCCAATACTGGTGTCTGAGCAATTTTTTTCATGCCTGCCGATAAAGCACTTGTTCGGAAAATGGCAAGAAAGGCGTTCAACCAGCTGTATGGCGGGCGCACAATCGACTTCTGCGAACGTGACGAATATTCTTACGTGGTGTATTTTTTTCATGTCTCTAGTTTGCAGTGAATAATGTTCCTTGAGCCCCGCATTCAGGGCATAGCTTTAGGCGCGCCTTGCTTTTGCAGGTCCAGCCGCATTTGACACAAGCCCAAGTATCAGTTGCTGCAGAGTTGCTGACTCTTCTGATTGACGAGTGGACACCTAAGGATGTCATTTTCTCTGCCACCGACCAGTCGAACTGATCCCTCTTTCCAAAGTTGATGTATCTAAGGCCGTTCGCATTTCTTGCGTTAACCTTTTCAAGCCTGTGAATTTCTTCGATATACAATGTTGTTGCGTCTTCCTGTGCGTGTAAGATCTGAACCAACTTCTCACTCTCGGAGGGGGCCAACTTAGCGGTCAGCCTAGGTGAACGTGACGATAACCGTGTCCCCAAATGTCTATTTACTTCATCAAAACGAATAGGATGTTCAACAAAGTGAACCCGATCAGCAGCTAGACAATAATCGTCTTGATATGTCCCCCCATGAGAATACCACTTCAAACGATAGTACCCAGTGACTCCTCTTTTATTGCTTTCGACGGCATTGTTGCCAAAGAAGAAGAGATATGGAGACCTGTTTTTCACAGCCCCTCTGCGCGCCGCATCCTGACAGGTCGAAAACAATCCGAAAGTTTGCGTTTCCCAATTGGGGTCAGATTTACAGTCAGCAATGCAGTGCGTGGAGGATCCTACAACTCGGTTAACATCGCGTACGGGCAAGCGGCTGAGCAAACTACTATAATAGAAGCAGAGATAGGAATGAGCTTCCGAACTGGAGTTCAGTTCAAGCCAAGGAGGGCCTGGGGGAACTCCTTTCATGGTTTCGGGCATTTCTTGATGTGTCATTTTCAACATGGTAAGAATTTCTTACCTCACCGTAAGAATGTCAAGTTTTTGTTTTCCTTGAGCCTAAAGGTCATAAAGGACATTGTGTGCCCTGCAGAGCATGGGGCGAAGGCCGCCAGGATCCAAAGTGAGAGGCTTTCGTTTGTTTTTTTGCCTTTGGGCTTGTCTGTTGTGCGCCCTCTCACATCCTTTTGACACCTCCAATAGGCGCTTCTGCGCCCCAATCGTCACCCCCGGCCCCATTCACCTTCTCCCTTGTTCGTTACGACCATGAAACCCTCCCCCCTGGGCCTCATCTTTGGTGTACTGTGCACCATTGCGCCTTTTGCTGTGGCTGCGGACGATTTCGCGGCGCAGTTGGTGAAGGTGACCACGACGCGTGGCGAGACCTTTCACAATTGCAAGGTGTTGAACTTCACACCGGATACGATCACCCTCATGCATGACGATGGGGTGAAGAAGGTGAAGATGCACCAGCTTCCCGAGGCACTGCAGCAGCGGTTCCACTACAACGAAGACCGGGCCACGGCCTATGCCGATGCGGAGCGGGTACAGCGGAAAGCTCAAGAAGAGCAGGCCCGGAAGCAGGAGGCTGAGGGGGCACGCCAGGCGCAGATCGCAGCGGCTGACTACCTGTCCCGGATGCCGATCTATCAGGATCAGTCCTCCAGCGTCGCTGGCCTGGAGCGACAGGTGCTGGCGGCGGCCGGATACAACAACCGGCCCTACACTGGCAACAGCAGCTACTACGTCCCTGATTTCAACGACTACACCAGTCGGTACTATGCCCGGCGCAGCGCCAGCGCCTACCGGGCCTCGTCGTACTACTATTCCTCAGTGCGGCGGCCGGTGGTGATCTACTACACCGCGCCAAGCTGCTACGCCTATTCGAGCTACGTCAACACTCCCTGCCGGTCTCACTCCGGAGGGCGTTCGGCGTCGGTTCAGCGAACCTCACGGCCGCGGACGTCCGTGCAACGCTGGGTGAGTAGGCCGAGGTAGGAAGAAAGACACAAGACTGGAAGACGAAAGACAGAAGACCTGAGGTCGGGGATGGTTGGGCACTTGGCGGGGAATGGAGCTGGGTGCCCCAGTCTTAACGTTACCGAAGGTCTGTGTGCCCCCAAGGAGCGGATGAAGCCAGCGTCAACTCTATTCAATGAGGCCCGATTCGTCAGCGTTCCTGCGACTTGGCTACTTCGTCTTCCCCTTCCCCTTTATCCTCCTCCTCGCCCCAATGGGCGGGATCCTCGTCAATGATCCGGACGGGGCCCATGTGAAGGCCGTAGACGACCATGAGCTTGCGCTTCGGATTGCGGATGAAGAGCATGTAGCCGGTGTCGTTGGGCTTCTCAAACTCCTCCTTGCCGCCCAGCTGGTCCAGAAACCAGTTCAGCTTGCGGGAGCGCTGACGTTCTGTGCGGTTGAACTGGTCGGTCAGGTAGTTGGTGAAACGTACCCGCCCGTCCCAGATGCCCACGTCGATCCGCGTCTCTGAATTGGTCGCAACAAGGACGCGCTGACTGATCCTTTGATCGCCTTCCGGCTCCTCCACCGACACCGGACCAAGCTGCTCCAGCAGCTGCCGCGCCTCGTTCTCGGTGGCATAGAGCGGGATGATCGGGAAGCTGGGTTGGAACGGCTGGGGCTTCAGAATGATCACCACCACCACGATCAGGGCGCAGAGGGTGAGGAAGGAGACGACGAACTTCATGGGGCTGGTGCTGGTGCCAGGGATGGGGCGGAGGTCGGACGGACCTACTACTGCAAAGATGGACTGGCCTGTAAAGCTTGGATGCGGGGGCGCAAAAGAGGGTCGGAACAGGTGGCGCACCTTGACTCGCTGAACATAGCTCATGGCGGAAGCCCCACGCCGACGGCGTGATACACAACAGCCCGGGGTAAGACCGCGAAGCGGCCGCTACCCCGGGTATCGATGAAATAGCGTAGAACTCCAAGGGAGTTCAACAAACCGACCAGAACACCTGTAAACAACAGTTCGGCATGCACTGGCGGTGGATGCCTCACGTATGCTGCCACGTTCTGTAGAACTCAATTCGGGGTTCTGGTGCGCCCGCCCGTGTACCCAGGGTGGCGGCTCGTGCCTTGCCTTACCCTGGGCTGACTTGTTTGACACCCTTGGCGTCAGCGAGCTCGCGCGTGGCAACGGTGAAGCATTCAACTTGACGCAAAGGCGTGATGCGGGAGAGGCGGTTGTATCTTCTCCTGCTTCAACTGTTTTTCAGGCAGGTGGCATCGACCACGAGGATGACGATGAATGATGCTCATGAGTGCGAGGAGAGCCTACCAGAGAATGCCTGGGACGTGATTGGACCTTGCTGCCATCCCTTCAGGATGGAGCTGCTTATCTCATCTACCGGGGGTATCAGTCGCTACGCTCCTTCAACCGCCCGGCTACCTTCTGTGATGCCTTCGGCATCTTGAGGGACGTGTGCAAAATATGGTCAAGCAGCAACGGTCAAGGCGACGCGATGGTGCTACTGCCGCCTTTTGCTCTGGATGTCTTTCCACAGTACGGCAACGCACAGTCCGGGGATGGCCCCGATGACGAAGTTCAAGATGGCCACCGCCCCCATCACTGCGGGCGGCGAGTGCAGGGCGTAGAAGTAACTACTAAGGAACTGGAGATGGGAATAGCCGGAGCTGTAGTGAAACCCTTCCACCTTGAACAGCTCCAGGCCGAGGCCGAGCGTCATCGTGAGGAAACCGGAGATGGCGGCGGTGAGGAGAGGGTTCATGAGCATTTGGTGTTGTCGGGTTCACCGTGGTTGTCTAGGCTAAACACGACTTCTGTGGTACGACGATGAAAAGTACATACATCCCCTTCTGGTGTCTGCTGGCGGCAGGCGCATTCCAGTCCGTCTGTCTGGGGGAAGAAATCAACAGAGCCGTCGGAAAGACCGGCCTGCACCAGCTTGTGCTCAAGGAGTTCAAGGCTCAAGAGGTGCCATTTCTTGAGGTGTTGCAGAGCATTCGCACGAAATGGTTTGCCTCGCATCCGGATCAATCGTTTCCCGTGGTCATGATGGAGTCGGGCACCTACGATCTCATTGGGACGCTGACCTGCGAGCTGCATGACGTTCCGGGTTATTTCGTCGTTGAGTCCGCCGCTTTGAACGCGGGTTTCAAGGTGTCAGCGCGCCTGGATACTCTGGAGCTTAAGTCCGTCACAGCGCTGGAAGGTGAAACGGCGATTGGGACGGTCGAACTTTCGGATGCGATGCTCAAGAGACTCGGCTTGCCCATCCCATCCACCGACCAGGCCACTACTGAAACGACCTTCCAGGAGCGACTGGCATCGTTGGGGGTTCAGTTAGCAGAGGACTCACAACTCTACTGGGTGGGAAACGAGCTTGTGATGAAGCTGCGGATCCGCGAATTTGCAAAAATGCGGGCCTTGGTGAGCTACGCTGAAGAAGGCTACACCATCGTGAAGGCACCGTAAGAAGATCAATGCCAGTGAATGGGCTGACATTGGGGAATTGTCAGCGAGGTCTCGTTCTCCAAGAATCCTTGTCTCGTATGAATGGCACATTCATTTTCGGCCTGGCGCTCCTGATCGCCGCGTTGCCCGGTCAGGCCGAAGAGCGCGATCCGCATGACGGCATCCTCAAGCTCCGACAGCTGGTGCTAAGCGAATTCAAAGTCAAATCAGAATGGCTGCCCGAGGCGATGGACACGCTGCGAGCATCCTGGTTTGCGGTGTATCCCGACCAGTCCTTTCCGGTGATTCTGATGGAACCCGAAGACCATAGGGGAAGCATGCCCATGAATCTGGATCTCAAAGAGGTGACCGCGTATGAGGCCGTGGAAACGGTGGCGGTCTTGAACGGCATGAGCCATGTCATGCGGCTGGACATGCTTCACCTGCGCACGCTATTTAGTTTGGATGGTGACGTCTACACCTGGTCTCCCCGGATCCCTGCCTCCGTCTGCAAAAGTCTTGGGTTGCCAACCGGGGCTTCCGCAGACAAGAGCACGAATGCACAAGCGCTCAACCGGCTGAAGGAACTGGGCATCACCTTCGAAGAGGGCATGCACGCCTCCTGGTTGATGGACAACATGTTTCAGATCAGAAACCAGGACACTGAGATCATGAAACTCACGGAGCTGATCAAGTATGCAGAAGATGGTTACATCGTGAAAAAACTCCCTCGACCCTCACCCCCATGAACCGCCGCCATCCTGGACCCTGCATCCTGTTTTCCCTGCCCTGGGCTCTCGCTCTGACTCTGGCGCTCTTTGTTCATGCAGCCCTCGGGGCTGTTCCAGATCGCAATCCGGCCCGGCTTTTCCATGACCTCATATTGCCGGAGTTCAATTTGCGGAAGTCCACTTTTGAGAATGGAGTGGAGCAGATCAAGAAGGCCTGGGCGAAGCAACATCCCGATGTCCCCTTTCCAGTGGTGCTGGCTGAGCCTGTGAAACACACGCCTCCGATGTTTATCAGCATGGACCTGCGAAACGTCAGCGCGCTGGATGCGCTGACTTATCTGGCCGACTACTATGGTCTGGTCGTTCGTCATGCCTTGAGCGAGGTGATCCTCCAGCCCAAGTCCATGGATGATAATGGTATGTGGCGGGCCTCGCTCATCGACGTGTCACCTCGTGCAGCCGCCCATCTCGGGCTGGTGGCGGGGTCGGGACAGCGGGCGGATGACAAGGTGAACCAGGAACTGAGGCGAAAGCTGGAAGGTCTGGGCCTCAAGTTTGAAGGAGATTTTGAAGTCCGCTGGATGCCGGACACCAAACAGGTCTATTTCCGCAACACCCCCGCACAAGAGGCAAGGCTGGAGACCCTGCTCATGCTGCTGAATGCCGGCTACACGGTGGAAAAGGATCCCAACGCAGGGAAGGAGCGGAAGGCGGGGGACAAGTAAGGGGACGGATTGGGAGATTGCGCGTGAGATGAAGTCAAGGAAGAGGCGAACAGCTCTGCCATCCCTTCAGGATGGAACGTTTTGTCGCTGGTACCGGGGGTATCACTCGCTACGCTCCCTCAACCGCCCGGCTACCTTCTGTGATGCCTTCGGCATCGCGCCGGAAGCCATGCTCCAGATGATGCCACCGAAACAAGAACCGGGACGGTTCTTCCACAGTAGGGGCGCTGGGTGGAGTGAGGTCGTCTTGGCACATAGCCTCATCAGGCGGGCGAATCAGTTCTGGATTCAGACGCTCCGCCGATCAACCCTGCCATCACGGGACAACCACCCTCATAGGTCAGCCCCGCACGAACGCCGGCTTGATCGGCGTCGGAACGGTTCTGGCTGACCTTCCATTTGCCCTCAATGTGGGAGATGGGGATTTCGACCCCGACGATGGCGTTCAGTTGCGCGGCAACAAAAGGCTCTGGGGCATCCGCCACGGCCCAGGGCTCGGGGCGGGCTTGTTCTTGGAAAGTGGTCAGCAGGTCGATTTGATCGCGGATCCAGGCGGGATCATCCATGACACGTGGCACTCCGCGGGCCTGGACCATGGCGTAGTTCCATGTGGGGACGACCTTGCCGTGCTCAGCCTTGGAGGCGTACCACGACGGCGTGATATAGGCCTCGGGCCCTTGGAAGATCACCAGGGCTTCTGCGCCGGCGCGCAGGTCGTTCAACTGGGAATTGGCGCGGGCCAGATGGGCGAGGAGAATGCCCTGGTCACGCTCCCCGCCCTCCACGAGGACGAAGGGGATGAGATTGGCCTGGATCCCCTGCTCCCCATGCGTGATGAGCGTGGCCAGAGGGTGCTCACGAATCAGGGCGTGGAGCACGCTGAGCCGCTCCTCGCGGAACATCTTGGGGTTGTACATGGTGGTCAGGGGCCTTTGTCCGGCAATCATGCAACGGGAGATCCGGAGACTCAAGGCGGCACGGGCTGTGACTGAGATACGAAACTCGAGACCGGACGGGCGAGACGGGATGATTGATCGGACAGAATTGGAATTGTCAGAGCCACTTCCAGTCTCTAGCATCGGTCCTCTGCATGAAGCGCCTCGCCCCCACGGTGTTTTTGGGATTTCTGCTGTCTGGTCTGTCCCTGTTCGCCGGAGAACGGGATCAGGACGGAGCCAGGCATGATGGCATCGCCAAATTGAAGGAGCTGATCATCGACGATCTCACCGTGAAGGAGGCCCGCGCTCCGGAAGTCCTTGATCGGTTGCGGGCCATCTGGTTCGAAGCACATCCCAGCCAGTCCTTCCCTTTGGTTTGCCTGGAGTTCGAGGAGGCACGTAAGGATCGGTTGGACAGTTTCTCTCTCAGGAACATGTCCGCCTATGAAGCGCTCAGAGGGGTCTTGGATTGCTACCCTCTAAGGATGACGACGCAACTGGACATGATCCTGGCGACACCGCTTTACCAGTTGGACGGAGACGGGCCCATCGGTTGGGGGCACTTTATCGCCGAATGGCAATGCAAGGCGTTGGGACTACCACCAGCCGGTGCTTCGCGTGAGGACGACCAGGCTGCGGCTTTGCGGCGACGCCTTGAGGATCTGGGATTGGACTTCACCAGGAACGGCGAGGTGCTCTCCTATTACGTCGCTTCCGGTGAACCCATGATTCACATGCGAAACATGCTGGCGGAGCGGAAGAAATACTTTGGACTGCTCCAGTACGTCAAAGACGGATACATCGTCAAAAAGCTACTGGACAAGCCCTGACAGATGCTGGTGCCCCTGCGGACCGACACCCTTTCTCGATCCCGCCTTGCCCAGAATACAGGCCGAATTTCGACGCGTTACTCTACGCGGGAATCCCCACCGGATGCCCCAGAGTGGAGGCACTGTCCGCGGCATTGGGCAGAGCTTCCCCCTGGATCAGAGCGGTCCAGGCTTCGGCGGTGTCCACGAACTGACCGACCAGATCCGTGAAGCTCACGGGATTGAGGGCGGCCAGGGAAGCCTGCCGCCACAGGCACACATTGCCGGTCTCGGGTTCAAGGCTGAGAGTGGCTCCGTGGGTGCCGGTACCGAGCCAGTTGGCCTCCAGCAGACAACGTTGGAAAGCGGCACCTTCCACATCCGGACTGGGAGTTCCCAGGTCGCTCACCAGACGAATCGCTGCCTCCTTCTCGAGTTCCACGAGATACACGGTGATGCGGTCATCGAACTGCAGAGCACAAGCCCCGTTTTCATCGAGCCCAAGCTGGTCCAGGCCGGTCTGCTCTGCCAGCGCGGTGAGCAAGTATTTGAAGTCGTCGGAGATGGCGGTCATACAAGTAACGGATTGAGGGGTGCGGAGGGAGATCCAAAACCCATGCCGCTGAATGAACGGCATGGGTTTCAGGAGTCGGATGAGGTGGTCTTACTGAAGGGACTGGAAGAAGGGATTGTCCGTGAAGGTGGCCTTGAACTGGGCGTAGTCGGGGTCGAAGGGATCCACACGTTTTGTGGCCGGCTCACCGCGCACGCCACTGGGGCCCATGCTGCGCAGTGCAACTTCGTATCCTTCCTCACCGGGCTGGTAGGTCCGCGATCCGATGCGGAAGCTGGAGTACTCCATGTTCGGAAGAGGTTCGTCTGATTCCGGGCGATCGCTGGTGCGAATGCCGGCCTCACGAAGGGCGTCTTCCATCTCCCGGAGCACCGCGGCCACCTCCGGGCCATCCTGCCCGGGCATGGCGTAGAGGGTGAAATGGGCACCTTCGTGCAACCGCTCGGCATCGTTCAGCTTGCGCTGCAGTTCCTGCCGCTTCGCCGGATCCGTCTCCGTGCTCAACTGGTCGGTCAGTTTGATGATTTCAATGCGAGCCTCGTTGATGTCCACCACCTTCCACCGATGGATGGGGCAGTCGGGCCGGTTGAGAATGGGGGCCAGCACATCATAGGCCTTGCCCACGTCGTCCGGGTGCACGGAGAGGTGCACTTTCTCGTTCCGGGGGTCAGGAGGATTCATGCCGTACTCCATGCGGTGAAACTCGGCAAAGGAGCCGTCTCCCACGCTGTTCTTCACATACACGCCGTTGTTGACCTTTTCCGGCTTGAGCGTGCCTTCGTAAGTCTCGAGTTCCGTGGAGTTTGTCTCACCAAACTTGTTTTGGAGGGTGCTCTTCACCTTGTCCGTGATGGTGTCCATCCCGAAGTCCTCCTGGAACTTTTTGGCCTTGCCAGGATTGACCAGCACCTTCTGGAGGCGGTGCATGGTGAGCTCTTTTCCGCCTTCGATATAGCTTTTCAGGCGGGCGCTTTTGGGATTGAGATCGAGCGCTTCCGCCGCCGCCCTCCAGGCCTTGGCATTCTTCGTAGACCCGGTGGCGCCGGTGAAGAAATGCTTGATGCTGCGGATGACATCACGGCCGCCCCCCTGGCGGCTGGCGCGGAAACCGTGCTTGCCGAGCACGATCTTGTCCCGCTCACCGAGGTTGCCATCGGTGGCACCGGTACGATGAAGCAGGGTCTGACCCAGGTTGTGGACGGAATGACTGGTGGCGTTCATGGCGATGACTGGCTTTCTATCTCTGACACTGACAGGATGGCTTTTCTTTCTGCTCCATACTCTTGCCGGATGGGCGAGAAGGTTACAGAGAGGTGGGATGAAAATTTTGTGGGAAGAAGGCGAGGATCGGGGGCATGATGCCTGGAGGAGAGATGCGTTGAGGACAGCGCCACGAGTGCCAGAAGCAAAATCTAATGTTAGTTCCTGAAATCTCGCAATTAGACCACCCCTCCTGCATGAGCCCAGTACAAAGCGACCTGTGCCGGAGAAGCCAGGGGAGCGCACGCATCTTGCGTGCTGTTTCCGGCATCTTGCCGGGAACGTCAGTCAGCGGGTGGCCTCGCGCGGTGCAACCCCACATTCGTGCAATATCGCATTCGAGCGACGTGGAGGTGTTGATGGCAGTGAGGAGAAAGCAGATGCTGTTGGCCTTCCCACCTGATCACCCTGCGCGGAGGTACCCAACGTTGACTCGCTTAGGGCTCGTCCAACGTTGGGCTGTGTTAGAGATTCCCGCTGGGGATCAGCTTCGGACTGGGGCGGGCGCTTCAAGGTGGCTCCTTGGTGACCACCTCAAACGCTCAGTCGAAGTTCTTCCTCGAAGAGGATGCGGCTACAAGCCCAACGTTGACGAGCTTCCAGCGAGTCTATGTTGGGTACGGGTGTTGGAGGTTCTTACTCCGAAGGAGTTGTGGCGGTCTGAGAACCTTTCGCATCCAAAGTTCCTTGGCAGGCACTAGCTGAAGCTTCTGCAAGCTTCGCCTTCTGGCCGACGTCACCAAGTTTTCAGAGGTGCCAGACTGCGAAGGACAAGGATTCGTATCCTGAAGCGACGCTACGAGTCGTCCGACGGATTCCATCCGCTCAAACACCCCCTGACTTCTCACGCCGCGCCCAGCAGAGCACGAATGCGCTCGATGAGGGCGGCTTTTGGTGGAGGCTTGACCATGAACTCATTCGCCCCGGCTTCGGCAGCACGGGTGCGGGTGGCGGCATCTTCCGCAGCAGAGAGGACGATCACCGGGGTGGTGCGGGAGCACTCCTGGGCGCGGTACTGGCGGACGAGCTCAACGCCGTCGACCTCCGGCAGGACGAGGTCCTGGAGGATGACATCGGGCTTAATTTCCTGAACCCTGGCCACGGCCTGGGTGCCATCTGCACAGTAGTGGAAGGTGATGTCTGGCTGGTCCAGGAACATGCGGCGCACCACTTCCCCGATGATGCGCTGGTCGTCCACCAGCAGCACCGTGATGGTACTGGCGGAGGAGGGCGTATCGGGGTTCTCTGGCGGGAAAGCTTCAGTGCTCATCATGCGGGGGAGGGGTCTTTTACGTGAGAAAAGTGGCGGGTCAGGCGCGGGCCGATCTGGCTCAGAGGGAGGACCTCCACAGCTGCGCCGAGCGCCACCGCCGCCTTGGGCATGCCATAGACAATGCAGCTGGCCTGATCCTGCGCAATCGTGAATGCGCCGCGGTCGCGGAGGGCTTTCAGCCCCTTGGCACCGTCCCGCCCCATGCCGGTGAGCAGGGCGGCGGCAACATCGCCTTTCCAGTGGCGGACCACGCTCTCGAAGAACACGTCCACCGAGGGGCGGTAGGAGCAGTTGCGCGGCTCAGAGTGGTAGCAGAGCAGGCGGGGCCCATCAAAGACGAGGTGGTCATTCGTGCCGGCCAGGAGGGCCACGCCGGGCTCCGGGCGGTCGCCATCCTCTGCCAGACGCACGGGAATGCGGGACTGACCGTGGAGCCACTTGGCCATGAGGCTGGCGAACTGGGCGTCCACATGCTGCACAATGATGAGGGAGGCGGCAAAATCCCGCGGCAGGTTCCCCAGCACCTCAGCCAAAGCGGCGGGACCTCCGGCGGAAGCCCCGATGACCACCAGCCGGCTCTGCGCCATGGCCAGTGCTGGGGTCTCCGGCGGCGGGGCGGCATGGGCCTTGGGAGCTCGACCAGTAATGAGGCGGCTGAGCACGCCGATCTTCGCCAGCAGGGCGGGGCCACCGTCCCCCCGGCCATCCGGCCCAAGGACCGGAGTGGTCACCACATCCAGGGCGCCAGCACCGAGCGCCTCAAACACCTTGGACGTGTGGCTCTCCACACTGGCGGTGACGATGAGGATGGGGCACGGCGATTGCACCATGATCTGCCGGGTGGCCTCCACGCCATCCATTACGGGCATGAAGATATCCATGAGGATGAGGTCCGGCCGATCCTCACCACAGCGGCGCACGCCCTCCGCTCCGTCCCGGGCGATCCAGGCCACCTGATGCTCGCCGGACTTGGTGAGCACACGGGAGACGGCCTCCACCGCCATGGCCATGTCGTTGATGATCGCAATCCTCACGCTCCGGCCTCCCCGATCAAGTCTTGCAGCGCACGGAGCAGCGTCTCATCGTGGAAGCTGCCCTTCGTGAGGTAGTAGTCCGCTCCGGCCTCCAGGCCCCGCTGGCGGTCTTCTTCTCGATCTTTATAGGAAACAATCATCACAGGCAGGGAGTGCAAACGGGTGTCTTTCTTGATGTGGTTCACCAGTTCAATGCCATCCATGCGGGGCATGTCCACATCTGTCACCACCAGATCGTAGTTGCCCGTGCGAACGGCGTTCCAACCGTCCATGCCGTCCACGGCAACCTCCACGACATACCCCTTGCTGCTGATGAGCTTGCGCACCAGCTCCCGCACGGTGAGGGAGTCATCCACCACCAGCACCCGCTTGCGCGACTTCCGGCCCTGGGTGGCATCGCCACGGGACACGTGGGCCAGACGCCCGCCGGAGACGAGGAGCTCAATGGAACGGACCATGTCATCCACATCCACAATGAGCACAGGTGATTGATCCGGCAGGAGAGCCGCGGCACTGATGTCCTTGATCTTGCCCAGGCGCGGATCCAGCGGCAGCACCACCAGCTCCCGCTCGTTCAGGAAGCGGTCCATGACCACGCCGTAGCGGCTGTTCTTGTCCCCCAGCACCAGCACGGGCACCTCCTCCTCTGCAGCAGGCACGTCCGGCACGCCCAGAACCTGATGCGCCGTGACCAGACCCACCTGCTGATCGCCAAAGCGGAAGTGCTCCCGCCCCTCCACAGACTCGATCTGCGCCCGAGATACCTTCAATGCGCCGGCGATGCGGGCGAGCGGAAAGGCATACGTCTCCCCACCCACCTCCACGATCAGCGTGCGCAGCACGGACAGGGTGAGCGGCAGCTGCAGCTGGAACTGCGTGCCGCTGCCGAGGTTCGATGAAATGCGGGCACCCCCGCCCACCTCCTTGGCCATGGTCTGCACCACATCCAGCCCGACCCCGCGGCCGGAGAGATGGGTGACAGTGTCCTTCATGCTGAAGCCCGGGAGGAAAAGGAACTCCAGCAGCTCCGCGTCAGACAGCTCTGCGGCCAGGGCGGCGGTGGTGAGGTTCTTCCGCACCACGGCAGACCGGATCATCTCCAGATCGATGCCGCGGCCGTCATCGGTGACCTCGATCATGAGCATGCCAGCGCTGTGGCGCGCCTCCAGTCGGAGGGTGCTGAGAGCGGGTTTCCCGGCCTGAAGCCGGTCCGCCGGCGGCTCGATGGCGTGGTCCACCGCATTGCGCAGGAGGTGGCCCAGCGGGGCCTCCACGCGTTCCAGCACCTCGCGGTCCACGGGGGTGGAGCCGCCCACGATGTCCAGCCGCACCTCCTTGCCCAGCGAGCGCGCGGCATCCCGCACCAGCCGGGGGAAGCCCTGCACCCCGTCTGAGAAGGGGCGCATGCGGCAGTCCAGCACCTCCTGGTAAAGGCGCTTGGAGAGATTGTAGAAGCGGCGGTCAAAAAGGTCCAGGTCCGTGAGCTGGCCGGTCAGCAAATCCAGGCAATCCCCGGTGCGGCGCTGCAGCTCCATGCACTGGGCCTGCACCCGCTCATCCATGCCGGCACCGGCCAGCGTCTGGCGCAGGTTGGCGATGGACTGGCTGATCGTGTTCTGCAGCTGCTTCATCCGCAGCAGGTCGCTCGCGAAGGTGTTCACCCAGCGGGAGGCCACCACCGACTCTCCGGCGAAGGCGAGCAGGCGGTTGAGGTTCTCCGCCGTGACCCGCAGGGAACGCGCGGCCGCATCCGCTCCACGCACGGCACCGGGTGCCGCATTTCCTTGAACTGCGCTCCGGGCATCCGCGACCTCGACCGGCTCCAGCTCATCCGCCGCCACCACGGCCGCGGCCGGTTCCACGGGAGGCGATGAAACAACGGCCGCAGACGCTGATGCTTGAGGCGCAGGAGGCGCAGTGGCTGCCGGCGCCGCGATGGAGCTGGCGAGGGAGTCCAGGAAGGTCTCAATCTCCCGGTGGTGGGTGGTCTGCCACCTCTCAAGGTTCTCCTCCGCCACCTTGGACAGGCGGGAGAGCAGGTCCACGCCGTCCAGCAGCAGATCGATGCGCTCCTGCGGCAGGGAGATGTGGCCGTGCTGCGCCGCGACGAAGCAGTCCTCCATGCCGTGGGCAATGCGCGCCGCAGCCTTGTTGTCCACAATGCCTGCCGCCCCCTTCAGAGAGTGCGCACTGCGCATGAGCTCCTCATAGTGGCGGGCGACATCGGGCTCACGCTCCAGGGCCAGGAGGTGCTCCGTCATCACGACCGTCTGCGTCTCCACCTCCATGCGGAAGAGATCCGCCAGGGAGAAGTCGCCCAGGTCGCCGCCGTCAGTTGCGCTCATGAAAGACTCCGGTTGAGGGTGTAGAAGAGCAGTTCGTCATCCAGGCAGCCCACGGTGCGGTCCCGCCAGGGGAGCAGGCCCTGGGTATAGGAAACACGGCTCTCCGCCAGGGTGGAGGGCAGGGGGCGCAGGGCACCGGGATGGTAGCGGTGCACCCCTAGAACCTCATCCACGGGAAAGGCAAGGCGGTTGCCGCTCCGGTTGGCCACCAGCAGCCGGGGGTAGACCCTGCGGCCGCCCTCCCGTACGGTGGCGGGCTCTTTGTCGATACCTAGTACCGAGCCCAGGGACACGCACACCAGCAGCTCCCCGCGGATGTTCACCACCCCGCGGACGATGCCGTCCATGCGGTGCGGCAGGCTGTGCACGGGGCACTGGTCTGCCACCTGCTGGAAGATCTGCGTGGGCAGGGCCAGCCATTCCACGCCGATGCGGAAGATCAATGCGGAGGTGGTGCCGGTATCGGCCGCCCGTTTTTCACTGGCGATCCGCTCCGTCCACTCGCGCAGATAGTCCTCCGGCGGGGCACGATCCAGCAGGAACTGGGCGCCCGAGGTGCCGCCGCTGGGCGGAGGCGGAGCAGGCGCATCTGCGTGGGGCTGGGTCATCGGGCCACCTCCTCACTGCGGCGGGCGCGTTGTTGCAGGCGGCGGGCCTCAGCCAGATCGCCCTGGTTCTCTGCCAGCAGCGCGAGGTGCAGCAGGGCCTCGGAATGGTTGGGATCGAGGTACAACACTTTGCGGTAGCATTTGGCGGCCTCGGCAGTGCTGCCCAGCATGTCGCGGATGAGCGCCAGCAGGTAGTACGCCTCCACTGAGGGGCCGTGATCACGCAGATGGCCCTCACAGGCGGTGACCGCCTCCGCCAGATGGCCGGCATCCGCCAGCCGCGTGATGGCGGCAAGCCCGGGGGCTGCCGCTGGCGGCGCTGCGGCAGCCGTGGCGGGGGTGGGTACAGGAGCCAACTTCCTGGCGGCGGGCTTGGCCGCCGGGGCAGGCACAGGTTTCCTGGGCTCGGCGCGGAGCGCGGTCGGCGCCGTGAACGGACGGAAGGCGGGTGCCGCAGTGGACGCGGTCCCAGGAGCATGGACCCCGCTCTTCCTGGTCGAGCGACGACAGGCGAATGCGGAGGGAAAATCCACCGAGGTGTAGCCGACGCTGCGGGTGAGAAAGGTCTCCGCCGGACCGACAAAGAGCAGGCCCTGGGGTGCCAGCAGCCGGTCCAGCGCCCGGATCACGCGCTCCTGAGTCGGCGCATCGAAGTAGATGAGCACGTTCCGGCAGAAGATGGCGTCATAGCTGCCAGCCCCCGGCAGCGGGGCATCGGACACCAGATTGGCCTGGCGGAAATCCACACACTCCCGCACCAGCGGAGTGATCCGGTGCAGCCCCTTTTCCTCCCTGAAATACCGTTCACGGAAACTCACGTCGCTGCCGCGGAAAGCGTTCCGGCCATAGACAGCCCGGCGCGCCTGAGCGAGGGCACGCTCGCTGATGTCGATGGCATCGATCTGGAACCGCATCGCCGGCAGGCCGGCATCCAGCAGTGCCATGGCGATGGTGTAGGGCTCCTCTCCGGTGGAGCACGGGGCGCTGAGCACACGGAACCGCCCGGTGGCATGAGCGGGCCCCCACTCCTGCCGTACATGATGCACCAGCGCGGCAAAGGCCTCCGCATCGCGGAAGAACCAGGTCTCCGGCACCACCACCAGTTCCACCAGCTGGGCCAGCTCCTCATCAGAACGGCGCAGCACGTTCCAGTAGGCCTCTGTTTCCTGCAACCCACAGGCGGCCATGCGCTGGCGCACGGCATTCGTCACCACAGACTTCCCCATCGTGGCGGCATCCACGCCGATCGATTCCTTCAGCAGATTCGTGATGTGATTGTAGCTGTGGGGCATTACGAAATCTCAAGCGGTTGCCGGAACAGCACGGCGCGGACTTCCTCAGAGAGCAAGGCGGACACCTCCACGCGCTGGATCATGCCGCGGGCGTCATGCGTCACCGGCCCAAGATAGGGGGCGGAGTCGAGCGTCACGCCCGTCGTGGCAAAGTCGGCCTCGGTGCGACGGAGGGTCTCGGTGGTCTTCTCCGCCAGCAGGCCGAGCAGGTGGGTCTCCGCCCCATCCACATAATTCACCAGGATGATGCGGGTGCTCATACGCTGCTGGGAGGGCTCTCCCAGGGCGATGGCCGCCAGATCAATGAGCGGCACAGGCCGGCCATGGTAGGCAAACACACCTGCCACCCCGGCCGGAGCCTGGGGCAGGGGCCGGTGGTGCACCAGAGGCAGCACCTCCGCCACCTGGCGCGTGTCCAGCGCAAAGCGATGCTGACCCAGTTGGAAGACGAGAAGCAACATGATCACACCTCGCACTGCCTAGCTTGTCACCTTGAACCGTGACACCCCGCTCTGGAGCGCGGCGGTGACGTCCGTAAGCTGCTGGATGGCCAGATTCGATTGCGTGAGGGACTCCACAGTCTGCTGGGCCGCCTCGCCCAACTGCACCAGCGCCTCGCTGATCTGCTGCGCCCCCAAGGACTGGGACTGCATGCCCTCGTTCACCGTCTCGAAGCTGGGCGTGAGCGTCTGCACCTTCTCGATGATCTCCGTGAGCTGGGTGCCCACCTGGTCCACCACCTCCGCGCCGCGGCGGACTTCCTCAGAGAAGCGGTCCATGCCCATGACCCCGGCAGATACAGCGGACTGCATCTCCTTGACCATCTGCTCGATATCCGACGTGGCCACCGCGGTCTGGTCCGCCAGACGGCGGATCTCCGTGGCCACCACGGCGAAGCCGCGCCCGTATTCGCCCGCCTTCTCCGCCTCGATGGCGGCGTTCAGGGAAAGGAGGTTGGTCTGGTCTGCCACTTTCGTGATGGTGGTGACGACCTTGTTGATGTTCCCCGCCTTCTCACTGAGCACAGCGAGCCGGGCATTGATGGAGCCGGAGGCCTCCATGATCTGCGTCATGGTGGCCTCCATGCGGGTGAGGCCAGTCTGGCCGCTGGCGGCCAGTGTCGCGGTTTCCTCAGCCGTTTCCGTCACGGACTTCATGGCCTTCACCAGCTCCTTGGCAGTGGCGGAGATTTCCTTGGCCGTGGCACCGATCTCCGTGGTGGTGGAGGAAATCTCACTGGCCGTGGCCTGCTGCTGGCGGGCGGTGGCGGCGATCTCCGTACCGGAAGTGGTGACCTGGATGCCGGACTTCTGCACCTGGCCAATGAGCGCGGAGAGCTGCTGCACCATGGTGGCGAGGGCGTTGCCCACCACGTCCTTTGGAGACTGCGGCTTGATGGCCACCGTGAGGTTCCCTGCTGCCACCTGCTCTGCACCACGCGCCATCACCTGCAGGGAGGTCGTCATGCGGTCAAAGGAGGCTCCGAGCGTGCCGACCTCATCCGTGCGTCCTGGCATGGCCGTGACCACCTCCAGATCGCCCAGCGCGATCTGCTCTGCGGCACGGGAGATATTGCCCAAAGGTATGGCGATAATGCGGTTCAGCGTCACCGCCAGCACCAGCCCCAACAGCACCGCGACGATGCCCAGGATGACGACCGTGAGCATGGCACTGTTCACCCGGGCGTCAGCATCCCCGCGGGCCAGATTGGAAACCTCTTCCCCCAGGGTGCGCATGTGATCATAGCGATCTGACTGCGTCCCCGTGACCAGCGCGCGTGCCTCGTCCACCTTCCCGGCGAAGATGGCTGGGATGACCTGTTCATCCCGGATCTTGTTGTAGTCATCCCGCTGAACCACCCATTCATTGATCCGTGACTGAAGCTCCGGGTTGTTGCGTGCTTCCTCCTTCAGCGCCGCGATGAGCTGCGAGTTCAGCTCCGTGCGCTTCTTCAGTGCGGCGAGCTCGGCCTCCTGTGCGGCACGATCGGTCTCGTGCAGCATCGACAACAAGGAACCGCGCTGGGCGTTGATGTTGCTGTCCAGCCGCGCCACATCCGCCGCCACATTGTAGTCGAGTTGCACGACCTTCAGAGCCTGATAGGCCACCCCCACCACCAGCACCAGCAGCAGGAGGATGAAACCGAAGGCGAGCAGAAGCTTGGCACGCGTCTTGAGATTGGTGAACCAGTTCATAGATCAAGGAAACAGAACAATAAGAGCACGGAAAACACGGTAGCGAGGCAACACGACGCAGATCGGACCGGGCCATTACCCCGGTCTGCAGACCTGGAACCCAAAGAACTTCTCCACGTGAAACCACACGCTGCCTGCCACATACGCCGAAACTATGGCAAAAATAACGACTGCATACAAGCAGATCCCTGACAATGCCTTTCGCAACCTCTTGGCCGGCAGGCATTTGGCGGGAGGATTTGCCCTCTCCTCGTGCTACGCCAGGCGGACCAGCGCTTTCCTCAGCCGCTCCGCTTCGGCAGCAGGGCCTTCGCCAAACAGGCGCTTGAATTCCCGGCTGAACTGGGAGGCGCTCTCATAGCCCACCTGCAGGGCCGCCACCCCGGCGTTGGCCCCCTCATGCACCATGAGTTGACGGGCCTTGTGCAGGCGGATGTTCTTCAAGTATTGCAGCGGGGAGGACGACGTCACCGCTTTGAAATGGGCGTGAAAGGTGGAGACACTCATGCCCGCCTCCTGAGCCAGGAGGGTGACATCATGGTTCCGGGTGTAGTCGATGTGCAAGCGATTCAGCACCCGGCTGATCTGGCCAAAGTGGCTGTCCGGCGCCGCCAGCAAACGCAAGCTGTGACCCAGCGGCCCCTGGAGCACCCGGTAAACCACCTCCCGCACCCGTTGTGGTCCCAGAATGCGCGCATCCTCACCGGTTCTCAAGCTCTCCAAGAGGCGTACCGTGGCCTCGCTGAGCGATTCGTCGAGGCTGGCGGAATCAATGGCATGGGGTGCCAGATCCTCATCCTTGGTGGAGGTCATTTGCAGGAGCAACTCGGCCACCATCGCGGGCTTCACCTCGATGGACACGCCCAGCAGCGGCTCGCCCAGGCTGCCTTCCGTTTCACACTCAAAGGGCAGGGGCACCGCCAGCACCAGATAGTGGTTGGGGTCGTAGATGATCTTCCGCCCGTCAAAGGTGCCGGTCTTGCGCCCCTGGGCGATGATCACAATGCTGGAATCATAGACGATGGGACTGTTCGGCACATGCTGCGTGGAGCGCATGAACCTCACCTCCGGCAGTCGGGAGTCGCTGAACCCCTGCCCCGCCGCCAGCTCTGACAAGAGAGCGATGAGACGCGGGTTCGGACACGGAACGGAAAGATCGATCATACAGAACAGAAGAGCGACAGCGACAAGATGAGACAGGTGCAGCCAGCCTCCAAACAAAATACGTGGCCCACCCGTCCCATCGGAGGATCAGGCAAATCTCCCGGAGTTCCAGGTATGGTGCCGGCCGCCGGGCCGGGGTATCAATGGGGCGTATGAAACACACCCAAAAGATCGCCCTCATCACCGGCGGCAGCCGGGGCCTGGGCCGCAACACCGCCCTCAAACTCGCCTCCGACGGTGCAGACATCATCCTCACCTACCGCCAGGGCAAGGCGGAAGGCGAAGCCGTGAAAGCTGAGATCGAGGCCCTCGGTCGGAAGGCTGCCCTCCTGCAAATCGATGTGGCGAAGACCGCCGGCTTCGAAGCATTTCACCAGTCTCTGAAGGCGGTGCTGGAGGAGACCTGGCAGCGGAAGGACTTCGACTTTCTGATCAACAACGCTGGCATTGATCGCGCCTCGCCCTTCGCCGAGACGACGGAGACCGACTTCGACGACCTCATGAATGTGCACTTCAAAGGTGTGTTCTTCCTCACCCAGAAGCTGCTGCCTCTCATAGCCGATGGCGGTCGCATCGTGAACACCTCGACGGGCCTGGCACGATTTTCCATTCCCGGCTACGCCGCCTACGCCTCCATGAAAGGGGCCATCGAGGTCTTAACCCGCTACCTGGCCAAGGAGCTGGGGCCGCGCCGCATCAACGCCAACACCGTCGCCCCCGGCGCCATCGAGACAGACTTCACCAAGGACGCCCTCAGCCATCCCGGCCTGCGTGATTTCCTCGCCTCCCAGACCGCCCTCGGCCGCGTCGGCGTGCCCGATGACATCGGCGGTGTCATCTCCTTCCTCTGCTCCGAAGAAGGGCGATGGGTCAATGCGCAGCGCGTGGAAGCCTCTGGCGGGATGTTCTTGTGATTGATCGGTCAGCCGAAGTTGATCCCTGTAGGGGAAGTCGAGGTGGCGGGCAGGAGTGTCAGAGTTTTCCTTCGAACCCGGAGGGTTCTGTGCCCCTGCCGCCTACTCCTCAAACAACCGGCCGATCGCCGGGATGTCCTCCATCAGCTTCTCCTGCTTGCGCCAGAATAGGATGTGATAGTCGAACCGGGGATCGGCCTCGTCCTCCATGTAGCGAAAGGCGATCGGAGCGCCCTCCGCCTGCCAGTTGAGAATCTTGGCAGCGCTGATCGCTGCGTCCGGAAGCCGCTGCCCAGGTTGGCGAGGACACACGAGGGCATCGAGGACGTCCCCCGACTTCAAGGAGAGGTCGCCCGCCAGTAAGCACCGTAAATCGTAGCGCCGCACCACCGGCTCGCCCTTCGTCCGATCCTCGGCCTCGACCAACTTGCCGTTCACGGTTCGCACCCTGAGCGTGACCCGTTGCAGGCTCTTTTTGGAGACGACGCCGGGGCCCGACGGAGGCGCCTCTTTTGGCACCTGATTCCCCTGCCAGTATCCGAGCCCAGCCAACACGATCAATCCTCCAACAAAGACGAGCTTGAGAAACGGAGACAGCTTCATGGAGACACTCCATTCATGACATGAACGCACTCCTTACACAACCGCGCCTCCTTGTTTTTCCACTTGCCTCCGATGCTCCATGACGCAGCATGGCGATCCACGATCTGGATCTATGGACGTTCCACCCCCTCTTCCCCCTGCTGAACAAACCGACCCGTCGGTGTGCGCCAATTGCGGCAACCCCCAGTTGAGCGATCGCACCCCGCTGCCCGTCTGTGAACCTTGCCGGCATGCGATGGTGCGCTTCCCATTTCCCATGTGGGTGAAGGTCTGTGCCACATTGGTCATTGCGCTGCTGGCAGCAGCCCTCGTGCAGATCCCCGAGAAATGGCGGGCGGCGATGAACTATGCCGGAGCGGGTCAATTTGCCGAGACCAATGACTGGGATGCGGCCTACGCTTCCTACAGGCCCTTCGCCATCAATCATCGTGAAGACACCGACATGCAGCTGCGCTTTGCGGAGATCTGCGTGAAAAGCCACCACCTGCGTGAGGCCGAAGAGACCATGAACAGCCTGGAAGGGAGAAGGGTCTCGCAGTACCAGTTGGACAAAGCTGACCGTATCGGTTCGGACCTGGAATGGGCCATCAAGAAGGAGGCGAAGAACGCCGCATCCCGCCCCCTGCAAAACTAGAGTCGAGGCACCTCTCTCCAAGTGGCTGCCTTCTCACCCACCATCTTCAACGCCTGCCCTGACTTATGATCTTCATCCCTGCTCCCATCATCGCCGCGCTGACCTTCCCAGGCGTGATCGTGCATGAGGCCGCCCATCAACTCGTGTGCCGTCTCACCGACACACCCGTGCTGGACGTGAAATACTTCCAGATGGAAAACCCTTCCGGCTACGTCATCCATGCCCGGCCAGACAGCGCCTGGAAGCACTTCTTCATCTCCGTCGCTCCCTTCCTCGTCAACACTCTCCTCGCCATTGCCATCGCGTTCCCAGTCGGGTTGGGAGCGGCAGGCAAGATAGAGCCCGGCATCATCGAAATGCTGCTCGGCTGGCTCGGCATCTCCATCGGCATGCATGCCTTCCCCAGCACGGGAGATGCGAGCAGCCTCTGGCAATCCATCAAAGCACCCACCACGGGCTGGGGCCTGCGACTGCTCGCCACTCCCGTCTGTGGGCTCATCTTTCTCGGAGCCATGTTGTCCGTCGTCTGGTTTGACGCACTCTATGCGGTTGCGATCTGCTTTGGCACACCGCATCTGCTCGTGGACTATGCGGCGGCTCATCCGTAAGCATGGGTCGTATGGATCTGGTGATGGCTACGTCTCTCTTCCAGAACCTGAAGCTCCAGCTTGTCGCCTTTTTTGATCTGTCAAAAGACGCGCTGCACGTCCACATTGGCCTGCTGGCGTTTGTCATCACGCTCGCCCTCGTTCGTCGCAAGTCTCGTTTTGTCATCGCCTGGGCGGCAGTGGTCTTTATTGCGGCAGCTGGCGAACTGCTCGACATGCGGGATGATGTTGCCTCTCTCGGCCGCTGGCGCTGGGGCGCGAGCCTGCACGACATCGTGAACACCGTCTTCTGGCCCACGATGCTCATGGTACTGGGTTCGATCACAGGCCTCTTCCGTGCGAAGCCGTAGCGTGAATCGAACGGATCCAACGTGGCTCAATTCAAGCTCTGCAACTCAGATCGCAGATAGTCCGCCAGATTGACCAGCCTCCCATCAGAAAGACGCAGAGTATAGGGCTCATCAGTGAGTGACGATTGCGTGGCAACCTTGGCGACGAAGTCATCGGCAGACTTGATCTCACTCTTGGCGGCGGCGAGTTTCTTCCGCAGATGGCTGGCCGCCTCCTCGGCGCTGTGCTCCCCGCCATTGCGGAGAAACTTGGCTTCCTTGAGCCCGGCAATGTGCTGGATCAGATGCTCGATCTTGTCCTGCTCGCTCAAGAAGGCGATGGAGGCAGGCTGGATGACAAAGGTGGCAAAGTCTTCACCAATCAGCGCATTGTTGAGCTGTTTGAGCTTCAGACGATACGCCGCGCCTTGATAGTCGAAAGCGGCAGCCTCCCCCTGCGACATGAGTCGTCCGGCGAGCACGCTGGCCCCGTCCTTCATCGCCAGGGAAGTCATGACCTTGTCCGCCGTAATGTCATCGATGGTGAGGCGCAGCGCTTCATCAGTCCCTGGAACCGGAGTGGTGGAGCGTTGTTTCACAGTGATGATCACACTCTTGATGGCGGGCGCCGGCGCAGGAGCTGCAAGAGAATCTTCCCTCTTTGAGCAACTGGTGGCACCGGGCACCACCAGGAGGATGAGAACCCATACGGGAAGAACTCGAGGCAGGCAGTTCATGGCGTTGGCGTGTTGTGATTGAGAGCAGCAAAACACAACGGGCGACGGGGTGCAAGAGCGTGTGGGGAATGGTGGCGGCTTACCCGGCCACACACCAACAAGCCTTTATCAGCTTGCCCAAAGGCTCAACAGGCCCAGCGCATCACCCTCTGTCGTATGACTGCCAAGGCCGGTCGTAGTTGTCGACGTGAGGAGAACGAACCAACCGCCACGTTTTGGGGTGGCCGCCAAGGAACCACCTTGAGGTGCCCGCCCCAGTGCGAAGTTGATCCCCAGCGGGGATCTCTAACACAGCCCAACGTTGGACGAGCCCTAAGCGAGTCAACGTTGGGTACCTCCGCGGAGGAGGATCAGGTGGGAAGGCCGACAGCATCTGCTTTCTCCCCACCGCCATCAACACCTCCACGTCGCTCGAATGCGGTGTTGCACGAATGTTTGGTGCACCTCGCGAGGCCACCCGCTGACTGACGTTCCCGGCAAGATGCCGGAAACAGCACGCAAGATGCGTGCGCTCTCCCCTGGCTTCTCCGGCACAAGGCCATTTTGAGAAGTTGCCAGACCGCGTTACGCTACCCAGGTTCCTTGGCAGCCACTCACCGAAGCGTCTGCTGCGTGGTTCTTTCCGGAGACTTTTTTCCGACGTCAGAAGCGGTCTGCGCATCCATGTACCCAAGAACAACCTCCACCTGGATGCGAAGCATCTTTGGAGTGCGTGCGGGAACCGCCGCTTTCGCCAGACCTTGTGACGCCTCGAACCCTTCGCCATCCGCCGGATTCCACGCCCTTTTGCTCCAGGGCGCGAATGCGAAACCTGGTCACCTGTCAATTGTCCCTCAATCTCACCCTGAAGAACTGCCGGCTACCAGCCGCGGGGCCGGTCAGGGTGACGGTACCGCCGGCCTGGGGAAGGCCGCTGTTGCCGGGCACATCCCAGTAGAACCAGTCAGAGAGGTTTGTGGAGGTTTCCACCACGGCGGAGCGGTTGGGCGGGACGCTGAAGGTGACCGTGATGGTGTCCCCGGAGGGGCCGGTCACGGCTGGCTCCACCTTGAAGAAGCTTGCCCCATCCAGAGGCGAGGTGGAGGCCAGATACTCCGCGGTGTTGTTCACGCCATCATTGTCCGGGTCAGCAAGCGGATCCCCGTTGGTCGAGTTCGATGAGCCAAACTGCTGCAACCGCCAGTCAGAAAAAGTCTGCCGGGTGGGCAGGCTGCTGCTGATCCAGGTGGTCAGCAGGTCGATGGCCTGGGTATCCAGTTGATTGCTGCCGATGGGAGGCATGCGGGTGAATCCATTGGTCACGGCGACGCGGTTGAGCAGCACCGAGTGAGCGGTATCGCCCGGCACGACCAGCTTGTTTGCCGTACTGCCGCCGTTGTTCACCGCACTGCCGTTGATGAGGCCGGTCTGGTCGAGCGTCAGTTCCATGCGGCCGTCCCAGGCTGCGGGTGCGGCGGAGCCACCCGCCATGTGACAGTAGGCGCAGTTCACCGCCAGGTAGCTGCGCACGCGGGATTCCACCGGCTGACTTGTCTCGTCGAGACGCACGTGCCGGGGCAGGACGTTGGGCGGCTCCGGGGTATTGCTGAAATAACCCGCACTGCTGAGCAGCGAAAGAAAGTTCCCGCTGAAGCCATTCACCGTCTGGGATAGGTTGAGCTGCCGGGTGTTGAAAGAAAGGGAGTGCCCCGCCTGGGGAGTATGGCAGATCATGCACTCCGCGCGACTGGGGATGCGCCAACGCTGCACAGCGGGGCTGCCGCCAGCGGTGATATTGACATCAAACTCCACGCCCGCATCCGGCACCAGCGTGGCTTCGGTGCCCGCGTCATTCCAGCGGTAACTCACGCCATAGGCTCCTGCAGCATTCTTCACCAGCACCCGGGTTTCCAGCCGCTTCTTCGTGGTGGGATTGTCGCGATTCAGCGGCAGGTCGAAGTGCTTCACCCAGATCTGACCGTTGGGGAAGGTCCACTGCCCGTCCCTGCTCCAGGTCATGGTGGCCCCGGCGGTGGGAATGCTGAACCAGCGGCTTTTCAACGCGTGATCACTCCAGAAAGCCAGATTCGGAGCATAGGGCAGCAGACCGGGCGAGGGGGCGAGATCGGTCAGATCTGCAAACAGGCCCGTGGCACTCAAAGTGTCGGGATAGGTGCCCGTGGCCGCGGTGGAAGTCAGGCGCAGCAGGCGGCCGTCATTGTGATCCACCAGCAGCACATCCTGATTGGAGGGATCCTTGCCGAAAGCCACCACGCTGCCTTCGCCGGCGATGCGGGTGACCGTGGGGGCACCCGCCCCATTGCGCACCAGGCTCCAGATGTGTCCTGACACATGATCGGAGAAGATGTACGCACCAATGAGGTTGGAATAGCGCGTGCCACGGTACACCACACCGCCTGAAACCGAGTTCCCCTTGAAGTTCGCGTCCCCGCCGCTCACGCCGGTGTGCACATACTCATAGAGGGGAGGCGTGTGGTACAAGGAGTCAAAATTCGCCGGCGCCTGGCCGGACTTGAAGCCGTTGTGATTCCCCTCCCGGTAGGCCCAGCCGTAGTTGCGCCCCTTGGTCACAAGGTCGATTTCCTCATACGTGTCCTGCCCTACATCCGCCAGCCAGAGTTCACCGGTCAGGGAGTCAAAGGAGAAGCGCCACGGGTTGCGAAAGCCCACGGCCCAGAACTCCGTGCGAATCGCTGAGGTGTTGGCGATGGTCACCCCGTTGAAGGTCGTCGCCCCCACATAGGGATTGTCCGGGGGAATGGCGTAGCTCGCCACGCCTCCCGTGAGAACTACCGCGGCATGCGCGTTGGGCGCCAGGCTGCCGGGTTTCTTGTCCACATCGATCCGCGCCACAGCAGAGAAAAAGTCCTTGGTGATGGTCTGGCTGTTGTTGAGCGAGTCGTTCTGGTTTCCTTCATCACCCAAGGAGATGTAGAGATAGCCATCCGGCCCGAAGTGAAGGTCGCCGCCATTGTGATTGGGCGCATCATCCCGCTGCTGGATGAGCATCACCTCACTGCCGGCGTCAGCCACATTGGGGTCCGTGGCACTGGCGGTGAAGCGGGAGACACGCTCGTAAGTGATACCGCCCGTGGTGACAGAATAGAAGATGTAAAAATAGCGGTTGGTGGCGTAGTTCGGATGAAACGCCAGCCCCAACAGGCCCTGCTCGCTGGAGGTGCTGAGGGTTTCACTCCGCGGCGTCAGCACATTGGGAAGATTCAGAAACGTGGATACGGTGGGCGTGGTGGATGTTATGTCCTGAACCACACGCAACAGCCCGCCTTTTTGACAGACAAACACCCGGCGTGTGTCCCCTGGAGGTGAAGCGATCGCAGTCGGCGAAGAAAGCCCGGTCACCACCGGCGTGAGCTGCACGGCCAGCGGAGGCGGCGTGGCCGGGACATTGTAGCTGCCGGAAATGCGCAGACTGTTGGAAAACGCCACCGTGACCGTGGCCGTGTTGGAGGTGCCCTCGGCGCTGGTCACCCGATAGGTGAATGAGTCACTGGTCGGGGAGCCTGACAGATGAGTGTAGAGGATGCGCCCACTGCTGTCCACGACAGCACTGCCCGACTGTGGAAGCTGCATGATGGTGAGAGTCGGGCTGCTCACGTTCCCCGTGTCGTTCGCCAGCACGGCTATTCTCGCCTTCTGGGAATGATGCATCACCACCGAGTCGTTGACCGCCACCGGCGGCGCAGCCTGGATCTGGAAGGAGGACGCGAACAGCCCGACCGATGCCAATCCGTAGCGAAGAAGGAGCCGGGAATATCTCATGGCAGCAGGGGGTGTGCGGCAGCGGGTCGAGTATACGGATGCAGGCTCTCCGAGCACAAGTTCGGTTTCCATGTGGATTTGGATGTAGGGGAGTTACAACAGCCGTCACCCGGACCCTCGCTTCCCGCGAAGAAAAAGGGCGCTGCCCCTGTCACGATTTCGCGACACCTCCCAATGGGCCTCTAGCGCACCCGCGCCCTGAAGAATACACCTCCCACCCCTAATCCAAAGATATGAAAACCACTCTGCAACGTCTCCTCCTGGGTCTCCTGCTCTGCACGGGTCTGCGAGTCGCCGCCACCCCAGACAGCGCTGGGGCAGCCAGCAACAAAGCGGCAGTGCAGGCCGCCTTCGATGCCTGGCGCGCCGGTACCGGCGGCCCCTTCGCCCTGCTGGCCCCCGACGCCACCTGGACCATCACGGGCAACTCCATTGCCGCCAAGACCTACACCTCGCGGGACGCCTTCATAAACGAGGTGATCAAGCCCTTCAACGCCCGTCTTTCCAAGCCTCTCGTGCCCACCATGCGAGGTCTCTATGAGGACGGGAACACGGTCATCGCCCTCTTCGACGGTGAGGCTCTCGCCCTGGACGGCAAACCCTACCGCAACACCTATGCGTGGTTCATGGAAATGCACAAGGGCCGCATCATCAAAGTGACGGCGTTCTTTGACGCGCCCGCGTTCGACGACTTCTGGAAGCGGGTGGCTCCCAGACCAGTTCCCTGAGCGATATCAAAGGGAGAATACCGCCCACACGCCGTCCGTACACGTAAGACTGCTTGCCCCCCTGAGCCTATCCTTCTTCCAACCATGAACCTTTCTGACCAACCCGCCGTCCAGAGCGGCACCTTCCTCATCGGTGGCGATCTTCCCGTCCACCGCCTCGGCTTCGGTGCAATGCGCATCACCGGTCCTGGCATCTGGGGTCCGCCCGCAGATCATGCAGGGGCGCTGGCTGTCCTGCGCCGCACCGTGGAGCTCGGCATCACCCTCATCGACACCGCAGACTCCTACGGGCCGTTTGTCTCCGAGGAATTGATCGCTGAGGCCCTGCATCCCTATGCCGATGGTCTCGTAATCGCGACCAAAGCCGGGCTGCAACGCCCCGGCCCCGATATCTGGGAACCCGACGGCCGCCCCGAGCACCTGCGCTCCCGCTGCGAAAGCAGTCTCCAGCGCCTGAAGGTGGACCGGATTGATCTGTACCAACTCCACCGCATCGATCCCAAGGTTCCGCTTGCCGACCAAATCGGCACGCTGGCGGAACTCCAACGGGAGGGCAAAATCCGCCACATTGGCCTCTCCGAAGTTTCGGTGGAGGATATCATGAAGGTGCAACAGTACGTGACGGTGGCCACCGTACAGAACCGCTACAACCTCGGGGATCGTCACTCGGAGGACGTGCTGCAATACTGTGAGCAGCAGAACATCGGCTTCATCCCGTGGTACCCACTGGCCGCCGGGGACATGGCCTCCAACCCCAACGGTCCGCTGCAAAAAGCTGCCCACCACTATGACGCCACTCCCGGGCAGGTCGCCCTGGCCTGGCTGCTGCAGAAGTCACCCGTCATGCTGCCCATCCCCGGCACCTCCAGCGTGGCCCATCTGGAGAGCAATACTCACGCAGCGCTGTTGCATCTGGATGATGAGACCATGCATGCGCTCAGCCAGAGTGTCTGAGACTCCTTCAAAGAGATTGGCCAGCCCTAACTGGCCTTGCGCAAAGGAGCGGCGGTTTGTGATGGCACAAACCGCCGCTCTTTGATTTTCCACAGATGTTTGGTCATGCTTGTCACTGTCTCTCTAATCTTGGATGTGAAAGGCAGTCAGACCGCCACAACTCCTTTGGAGCAGACACTTCGAATGCAGTATTCCCAATGTAGACTCGCTGGAAGCTCGCCAACGTTGGGCTTGTAGCCGCATCCTCATCGACGAAGAGCATCTACACTGCGCAGGTTCCCCGGCGGCCACCTCGAGCGTGCGCAGTTAATCCCCGAAGGAATTGTGGCACAGTCCAGTGGTTGGACGAGTTCCGCAAGGCCGGACGAGTCAACCTTGGGGACCTCCGCGGAGGACGATCAGGTGGGAAAGACGACAGCATCCGCTTTCTCCCCACCGCCTCCATGTCGCTCGAATGTTTGGTTACACGTCGCGAGGCCACTGACGTTCCCGCCAAGATGCCGGAAACAGCACGCAAGATGCGTGCGCTCCCCTGACTTCTCCGGTCACCAAGAAGCGAGGCTCCATGGTCACGAGACCCAGGAAGAAAAAAGTGCGGTCTGTCTGTCACGATTTTCCGCAGCCTCCCAATGGCGGTGTGGCGACTCGCCATTCCCGTGGGCCTCCTGTCCAAGCCGCCCGCCTTTGCAGGCATCCGCTTGGCCTTCATCCACCCAGTACAAACACAATTCAATCCTACATCCCTATGAAGACCACCATGCTCGCCGCCCGCATGCACGCCTACCACCAGCCGCTCACCCTGGAGGAAGTGGCCGTGCCTGACATCCAGCCCGATGAGGTGCTCGTCAAAGTCTCCGCCGCCGGCATGTGCCGCACGGATGTGCAGCTCCTTGATGGCTACTTCCGCCCCTATGCCGAGTCCACGTTCCCGCTGACACCGGGCCATGAAATCGCCGGTACCATACACAAGATCGGCAACCTCGTGCCGGCATCCTCAGGGTTCGAGGAAGGTGACCAGGTCGTCGTAGTCGGCGGCTGGGGCGATGGCACGTGCCGTCACTGCCAGAAGGGCAACACCCAGATCTGCGGTCACGGCCGCTGGCCGGGCTTTGGCCTCTATGGCGGTTATGCCGAATATGTCCCCATCCCCTCCCGCTACATCATCAAAGTGGACAAGAATCTGGATGCCGCCGAGCTGGCCCCGCTCACCGACGCTGGGCTGACACCCTATCGCGGCATCAAGAAGCTGCGTGATGCCGGAGCCCTGGGCCCGGATCGCGTTCTCGGCGTCTTCGGCGTAGGCGGCCTGGGTTCCTATGCGGTACAGTACGCAAAACTGCTCGGAGGCGGGGCCAAGGTGGTCGCCTTTGCCCGGAATTCCGACAAGCTCGCCGTGGCCAGCGAGTACGGGGCCGATGCCGTGATCAGCACCAAGGACAAATCGACGGCCGGGATCCGCAAGGAGCTGGAGAAGGCCGTGGGCCAGGGCGAGCTGGACGCGGTGATTGACTGCGCCGGAGCCCCGGAATTCATCCGCACCGGGTTCGAGTTGTTGTCCATTGCCGCTCACTACACCGCAGTTGGGCTGGTGGGCGACCGCATTGACATCCCCCTCTTCCCCCTGGTGGCCCGCGAGTACACCCTGCACGGCTCCTTCTGGGGCAACTACACCGACCTCAGCGAGGTCATGGCCCTGGCAGCGGCCGGCAAGATCCGCCACACCGTCAAGAAGATCGGGTTCAAGGACATTAACGAGAACCTCGAACTGCTGCGCACCGGTGACATCGTGGGACGCGCCGTGATCACGTATTGATGCCCCTTATCGCCGTGCCCCGCCTGGTTTTGATGCAATAGACGCATCGGGCCTGACGGGTTGTGGATCTGAGGGCAAGAGACCCTCGACATCTCGCTCGGAGGCACTGTTCGTAGTACAAACTTTAGTTTGTACTACGAACAGCTTCCAAAGCTTCGCCTGTGAAGTCGGTCCATTACCAGTTTACTTCCTGCCCCGAACCCTAAACTGAGGATGAGCCTCTAGATCGACCTCACTGTAGCGCCCCCCTTTCTCCACCGTAATGACCTTGTAGGGGGCAGGCCTGGAGTGCCTTCCCGGCACCTCGTAAACAATCACCACGTAGGTCCTGCCGCCTACCTCCTCTTTCACCCAGGCTTCCTTCACCAGCAAATCGAGATGGAGCGATTGAAAGTGCTGGGTGGCCTGTTTCGCACGGGGGTTCATGCTGGAAATTCCCAACCATCTCCTCAGCCATTCCCATGCAAGCATGCTGTATCTTTGCACCTGCGGACGCTGTACTTCCAGCATATTTCGTTGTGCCCGTTGGCATCAAGCCACGAAACCAGAGGACTCGCAGGCAAAGTAGTGCAGCACTTTAGTGCGTCAGTCGAACGGCTCCCGTATCTCAATACCGAGCTAAAGCTCTGGACTACATTCAGCTGCCTCAACGCTGGTCACCCGTCCGCAACAACACCTCCGCGAACGCCTTGCCCATCAGCGCAAAGGTCTTCGCGCAGCCGAGGTAGTGGTAGCCTGCGTTGGAAGCGCCCCGCTTCCACAAAGCCTCTTCCGCGGGCGAGATCAGATCCGCCTCGAACTTCTTCAAGTACTCCCGCTGCTGCACTTCGCTCATGGAGCCATCGGCATTGGCGTGCCTGGCGCTCTTCGTCTTGAGGTAATAACCCATCTGCCGCACTTCATCACGCTTGTCGGCGATGGCCCCGAGTTCCTCGGACCAGAATGGGGCGGTCGGCACGGCGATGACGTTGCTCTTGAACTCCGGCAAGGCCGCCGGAGCCGCCATGGCCTCACGGAAGGCGGCAATGTGTTCGTTCGGTTTGCTGCCTCCTATGCCCATCACCCCGATGACAAAGGGCATCTGCGGGGCGCTGATGTCTTTGCGCACATCGCGAATGAAGTTGGCCAGCAGGCGGCTGTATTCCGCGTAGCGCGGGGTGGCATTGTCCGGCTTCGGCAAGGGATACACATCCCGGTTCACCATGTCGTTCCAGCCCTGAAGCCAGACCATCCCGGCGATCTCGTAGCCCTGCTTGTCATCATAGGCCGGGCACACGCGCTTGAGGTCGGACAGCACGTGCTTCACGTGCCCGATCATGAGGCGGTAGTACTCGCCGGACTGGGCCTCCGCATACTGCCCCTTTTCGATGTCCTTGGCCGTGCGCGGGTACACGCCGGAGCTTGGTGAACGGAAGTCGTGGTACAATGACTTGCCACCCCACGCCGTTTTGATGATGAGAACGGGTTCTTGGAGCGCCTTGTCCAGCGTCAGCCCAAAGGTGAATTCAGGCCCGATCTTGCCTCCGTCTTTCGCTGGATCCTGGCGGGAGCCAAAGCCTGCGGTCAGCTTTCCCAATCCCTCGCCGTTGGTTTTACCGGCGCCCGTGAAATAGGAAATCCAGACATGATCGCAGCCGGCCGGCCTGCCATCCGCGCCCCGCATCTGCTTGAGCAGCGGTGCGGTGGCGGCATCGTCCCCGATGTAGTCAAAGGTCTCCACCTTGGCGTGCCCTTCCATATTGGACTGGCCCGCCAGGATGTAGATCTTGAGCTTGCCCGGAGGAGCGGCGCTGGCGTTGGTGCAAATCGCCAGCGGCACGAACAGGACCGCGAGGAGGAGGAAGAGCTTCATGGCGTGTAGGTACGCGCCACTTCACCCCTCCTTTCTCTATACCTTCACCATCATCTCTGTGATCTGCCTGGTTGCATTCCCAATTGGACGGTCCAGCGGCACGCCCGCGCAGGCGAGGAGGGTCGTGAGCAGATCTCCCTGAGTGCCCTTCGTCTCGGCGAAGAAGCGGCCAGTATTGATCGAGCCACCACCTTTGCCGGCGATGATGAAGGGCAGGTTCTCGCGGGAGTGCTTGTTGCCATCCTCCAGGCCGGAGCCCCACATCATGATGCAGTTGTCCAGCAGCGTGCCGTCCCCCTCCTTCAGACTGGCCATCTTCTTCACCATGTGGGCGAACTGGGAGATGTTGAACGCGGTGATGGCGGCCACCTTGCCCACCTTGTCACCCTGGTTGTTGTGATGGGTCTGGGAGTGGTGTTCGTCCTTGAACCCGAGCTCGGGATAGGAGACGCCGTTGGGCGTGGAACCGATGTAGGTGCTCACCCGGGTGGTGTCCGTCTGGAAGGCCAGCACGTTCAGGTCACACATCACCTGCATGTACTCGCTGCGTCGGTCGCCCTCCGGGATCCTGATCTCAATGGGCGGGGAGTCGGCATCGTTGCGCCGCCGGGTGCTGACGCCCGCCTTCTCCAGCGCGGCCTCCTTCTGGCGGAACTCAATGGAAGCGATGCGGCGCTCCAGGGAGCGCACGCTGTCCAGGTACTCGTCCAGCTTGTGCTGGTCGTTCTGTGGCAGGGTGCGACGCAGGTCCTTGGCCCCGCCGATCACCAGATCCAGCATGCTGCGGTCCAGCGCATCCGACTGGCCGGCACCGCGACCACTCCGCTCCTGGCCGCCGAAGTCATTGCTCTTGAAGAGCCGGTTCAGCACGTTGCGCGGATTGATCTCCGCTGGCACGGCCTGGGTGGGGGAACGATAGCTACAATGCGAGTAGTACCCCTCATTGAGCCCCTCCTGGTTCTCCTTGTGCGTCTGCGGCATGGTGGCCAGCTCCAGGGAGGGCAGGGAGGTGAGCCCGCCCACGTAGTTGGCCGCGATCTGGTCCGCCGAGATGGCAATGTTGATCTGGTTGCGCCGGTTGGCATCCGGGAGCGTCGCGGTAAGCCAGGTGGAAAGCTCCAGCGCATGAGGCGCGCCGTTGAAAGGGGCGATGGGGACACCGGAGATGCCCTTCATCAACAAACACTGATCCAGCACCGGTCGCAGTGACTCCAGCGCCGGAGGCGGCGATGTGAGAAAGCTCTCCGGGGTCGCAGGCCAGAACTGGTCCATGATCACGCCATGCGGCATGTACATGAATCCGATGCGCACTGGGGGCTTGTAAGCGGCCTTGCCCTTGAGGGCATCTGCCCAGCCCATCGTCTCCAGAAGAGGCAGCGCGAGGGAGGCACCGAGCCCTTTCAGACACGAGCGACGATCAATCAGGAATCTACTTCTCATACGACAGGAAAGGTCAGCTTGCAGGCGGTGTTAGTTTTGCACGCGGCGATTCAGGAAAGGATAACTCGTCACCACCTCAGTGATGAGGGTCTGCATGCGGTAGCCGTCCTTGGCAATGTTCTCCATCATGCGGTCCACCACGATTTCATCGTACCCTTCGAGCTGCCGGCACAGGGCGTAAGCGAGCAGCTTCTCTGTCAGGTTACGTGCCAGCTCGCTCGAACGGGCGGCGATGATAAGCTTGAGTTCCTTGGGCGTCGCAAAGCGTTTGCCACCAGGGAGTTCACCGGCTGCGTCAATGGCCCCGCCTGTATCATCCTGATCGCGCCAGCGGCCGATGGCGTCGAAGTTCTCCAGGCCAAATCCGATGGGGTCCAGCACCTTGTGGCAGTTGGCACACACGGAGTTGGTCAGGTGCATCTCCGTGCGCTGACGCAGCGTCATGTTGGCCACCGCCTTTTGATCCTGCTTCTCCAGGGCGGGCACATTGGGCGGAGCGGGCGGCACGTGCTGCCCCAGCACCTGCTCCAGCACCCACACGCCGCGCTTCACCGGACTGGTGCGATTGGGGAATGAAGTGGTGGCCAGCACGCCGGGCATGCCCAGGATGCCGCCGCGGTTTGCATCCGTCAGCTTCACCTTGCGCATCTCCGGCCCGGAAACGGTCTTCTCCATGCCGTAGAGCTTCGCCAGGGTCCCGTTGAGGAAGGTGTAGTCACTGTCCACCAGGCTGACCACGCTGCGGTTCTCCCGCACCACGCTCTCGAAGAACAGGCGGGCTTCATCATACATGGCGGTCCGGAGTTCACCCGTCATCAGGGGGAACTTCGTGGTGTCAAAAGTCTTGCTCTCCAGCTCCCCAAGCTGCAACCATTGGGCACCAAAGCCGTCAAACAAGGCCCGCGACCGGCGGTCCAGCAGGAGGCGCTTCACCTGCCCCTTGAGCACGGCGGGTTCGTGGAGTTTACCGCTGTCTGCCAGCTCCATGAGCTCCGCATCCGGCATGGTGGCCCACAGCAGGTAGGAGAGACGGGAGGCGAGCTGGTGATCATCCAGCGGCACGATCTTGCTCCCAGCCGGGGCCTCCGTCGCCGGGGTGATGAAGAGGAACTGGGGAGACACCAGCACCGCCTTGTACATGAGGCGCAGCGCGGCGGGATAGGCGAGCTTGCTCTGCGTGGCGAGGTCAAACACCCCCACCAGCGTGTCCAGCTCGGCTTCGGTGGGTGGGCGGCGGAAAGCATTGCGGGCCAGCGAGCGCGCCACCTTCCGGGCGGCTGCCCGTGGGTCCGCTCCTTGAGCTGGCGCTTCGCCAAAGAGGCGCGCTTGTGTTTCCGTGGGCGGCGCATCCAGCGGCGCAAGCACCTTGTCCAGCACTTCGTTGGCGATCCCGAGATACTCCTCCAGATGGAGCGGCGAAAGAGTGTTCATGTACCCTTCACCGAAGACTTCATCCGGCAACGCATGCGCCACCGCCGGATCCACCCCATAGAGATCCCGCAGGGTGTTGCCGTACTCCACCTTGGTGAGGCGACGGATCACAAAGGGACCGGGATCTTTAGGGCTGAGAAACTTGAGCTTGGCAATCCAGTCCGCAAACGCCTGGCGCTCCGCCTCAGTGGGTTGGGCGTCCTCGTCGTCCGGCGGCATGTCCTTGCTCATCACCGTGGCGATGGCCTGCTTCCAGTGCTTGCTGAATCCCGCAGCACCCGGGTTCTTCAAGGCGGCTTCAAAGTTGATCCCGCCCTTGGATCGCCGGTTCCCATGGCACTGCTGGCAGTAGTCTTTGACGAATGGAGCGACGCTCTCGCGAAACGACTTCTTAATCTCTCCCTGGAACGCCACCAACTGGGCCTCCTCATCAGAAAGAGCGGGCTTCGGTGCTGGTGGCGGTGGAGAAACGGGTGAAGGGGGCGCTGTTTGCACCTTGGCAGGGACAGCTCCTGCTGGGGTCGCAGACGCGATCTCCTGCCCGGCGCAAGGAAAAGCCCATGCCGTCGCCAGGCCCGCGCTGAGCAGGAGCTTGGCCTTCATACTACGTTGAAAAATCTCGGAGACGGTCATTTTGAGCTTCAGAAAGAGCACCGTGGTACAAACGGACCATCTCAGGGGGCTCTATCTGGCCCGACGCGGCCACCGGTGCCCCGCTTATCCGTTGGCGGCGTAAGTTCTCTCGCGTAAAGCTGACGTTCCGCCCCCATCCTGCACCCCGTTATGTCCAGCCCTGCCTCTGCCTCATCTCCCCACCCTGCCCCCGCAGGCTGGCACCTGGAACACTCGTACGCCCAGCTCCCGGAGGCCTTCCACGTCGCATTCAACCCCACCCCGGTACGCGAACCCAAGCTCGTCATCCTGAACCGCGCGCTGGCGGATTCCCTGGGTCTGGATGCGGACCAGCTGAATCAAGCGGGATGGTTTGCAGGCAACGAACTCCCTCCCGGCGCGCGCCCCCTGGCCCAGGCCTATGCAGGCCATCAGTTTGGGAACTTCACCATGCTGGGGGATGGTCGGGCCATCCTGCTGGGCGAGCAACTCACCCCTGACGGCAGGCGCTTCGACATCCAGCTCAAAGGCTCCGGGCAGACCCCGTTTTCACGTCGCGGAGACGGCCGGGCTACGCTGGGCCCCATGCTGCGGGAGTACATCATCAGCGAGGCCATGCACGCGCTGGGCATCCCCACCACCCGTAGCATGGCCGTGGTCACCACCGGGGAGCTGGTACGGCGCGATGGGATGCTACCCGGAGCCGTCCTCACCCGTGTGGCCGCCAGCCACATCCGGGTTGGCACCTTCGAGTACGCGGCAGCCCGCGGGGAGAAAGCGCTGTTGCAGGCGCTGGCAGACTACACCCTGCAGAGGCACTATCCTGACGCGGCAAGCGCTCCCCAACCTTACCTGGCCCTGCTGGAATCTGTGATCGAGCGACAGGCCGCGCTCATCGCCCGCTGGCAACACGTGGGATTCATCCACGGCGTCATGAATACGGACAACATGGCCCTCTCCGGCGAGACGATCGACTATGGACCCTGCGCCTTCATGGATGCGTACGATCCCGCCACGGTGTTCAGCTCCATCGATCACCAGGGCCGCTACGCCTACAGCAGGCAGCCCTTCATTGCCCAGTGGAATCTGGCCCGGTTTGCCGAAGCCCTGCTTCCCCTGCTCGATCCCGTGGAGGAGAAAGCGGTGGAGCTGGCCAACGATGCCGTTGTTGGGTTCGAACTCATCTTCAAGCGCCACTGGCTCGCCGGTATGCGGGCCAAGCTCGGGCTCTTCACTGACGAAGGCGATGACCTGGCCCTGATCGAATCGTTGCTTCAATGGATGCAGAAAACGGACGCCGACTTCACCAACACCTTCCGGGCTCTGTCTGCTCCTGGCTCCCGATCCATTTCCTCTGACCCGGTCTTCCTTGACTGGCACCAGCGCTGGCAGGATCGCCTGGCCCGCCAGCCGCAACCAGCACAAGCGGTTCAGGAAAGCATGCGCCAACACAATCCGGTTATCATCCCGCGCAACCACAAGGTGGAGGAGGCCCTCGCGGCTGCCGTGGAGCGCGAGGATCTGAGTGTGATGGAACGCCTGCTGGCCGTGCTGGCGAAGCCGTATGACCATACGCAACTGCCGCCGGAGGAGTACCTCGCTGGTTTGCCGTCAGGTGACTACCAGACCTTCTGCGGCACGTAGGAGAAGGGGCGTTTGATCTTACGCCTCTTGGTAGGCGGTTGCATTCCGCGGGGTGAACGTCGCTTACGGGGAGATTTGTGCCTCCTCACGTCGAAAACTACGGCCGGTGTTGCTCACCACGAGACAGAAGGCCTCGTCAAACATCTTCCGCATCCGCACTCACCCCCGATGGCTCACGTCTCTGAACCCACCCACTGGTGTTTGATCACCAAACACCCAGCGCCCTGTAGTTGTCGATGTGAGGAGGCACTCGCTGAAGCGTCTGCCATCGTCGCGCACGCTCTATGCCATCAAGATGCGACTGACGCAGATGCCGGAGACCCCGCCCCCTCTACTCCGCGGTCATGTGACCTTGCAGCTTGTACACAATCAAAGGAGGCGGGGGTTCCCAGCCCCGCTCAGTCGCCGCCCCCAGTCGTTCATCTACCTATCAACGCCCTCCTCTCCTGATGCTGTAGGGCAAGCGCTCCGCTTGTCACGCCAATCCCCTCCGTCCCCTTACATAGCCCCCTTCGGCCCCGCCCCTTCCACGATGACCAGTTTCTGGATGTAGAAAGGCACCTCAGCGGTGGGCGGCTTCGCAAAGGAACGGAAGATTCCCACAAACGCGAGGCTGGCCTCAGGGGGCACGACACATCCGGCCATGACGATCCACTTCCAGTTGTCGCGGGCGAACTGGGTCGATCCGGTGACTTGATCGCTGGAGTTGGTGGTGAACTTCACCTGAATGTCCTGCTCGGCCTCCTTTGGGACGAAGCACAGCACGGCGATACTGACCGTCTTTCCTCGAACTTTCGCCAGCGCCTCCCCAGTAATGCTGATCTGCAGGCCGTCGTTCTG
The DNA here is from genome assembly GCF_000739635.1 of Verrucomicrobium sp. BvORR034. Lineage (GTDB taxonomy): Bacteria > Verrucomicrobiota > Verrucomicrobiia > Verrucomicrobiales > Verrucomicrobiaceae > Verrucomicrobium. The sequence goes on from NZ_BATQ01000185.1 coordinate 44,509, forward strand.
CGTGGTGCCGGTGAGCGCCAGGGAATAGGGAGCGTCGCGAAAGGTGCGCGAGGTGTCCTTCTGCACCTTCGCGTTGTGGATGGTGCGCCACTTGTCAGGCATTTCCCCTGCCCAAGTGGCCAGGTCCCCATTGGCAACAAGCGGCTCCGCCAGAAGAGTCGCCCAGCAATCGGTAAGCACATCCATCTGCGGCGTGGTGGATTCCCAGGCGGCGATCAATGCCTGGTAGATCAACTCGTACCCCTTGGCGTTGGGATGCACATTGTCCTGGTAGAGATCGGCGGCCTTGTTCCGCGCCAGGAAAGGCGCGTGGCCATCCACCAACGTCAGGGACGGCATGGCCGCGGCGGCCGCGAGCCACCACTCGCGCACACGATCGTAGCCATCGTTGTCCCGCCAGGGGTTCTGAATAATCGCGGCCTGGGGTGTCTTGGGAAACTCAAGTCCCACCCGCCCGATGGGGGCGAGGAAACTGCCGCGGCCATACGGATGGTCCTTGGGCTGCAGATTGGCCTGATGATTGTGTCCATGATTCCAGAGCACGAGATCGGGTGCCTGCCTTTGCAGCGGCGCGATCATGTTGTTCCACCGGGAACCGTCGATCATCGCCTGCGCCACCGCCCCAGGCAGCACGGCGTTGTAGAGGGTAAGGGTGGGCTTGGAGGCTCCTTGACCTTCCGAAATCACGATCGGCTCGCCATAGTTTCGCGGCCCGGTCGGGGCATTGGTCACCCATTCCGCCCAATACCACTCGGTCACCCGGTGGGAGGGATACTGGGTGGCCAGCCACCGAATGAACCGGCGGGTCCCGGCATCGGCCCGATAGCCGGTGCTGTCTGAGATGATGAGGAGCGTGGCCGATTCACCACTCGCCAGCTTTTGTTTGAGCCGCGAAAAGGCGTTCACGGCAGGCACTCCGGCTACAGCGCTCGTCGCGACGTTCTCCCCCAGCAGACAGCCAACAGACGCGGCCAAACCAGAGGTCAGGAAAGTGCGGCGGGGGAGCAATGGAAGGGAACGTCGGCTCATGGGAAACAAGGTGGATGCGCAAAACATACAGGATGCGATGCCGGCCTCATGCAAATTGAACTCGCCTCTTACTTGGCCGGCGACAGGGGCGGCCGGTGAACCCGGATCTCCTCAATCGAGCCGGCATCTTGGGTGATCTCCAGCGTGTGCTTTTGGTTGGGGAGTCCTTGCACCAGCCAGACCCAGGAGGGTCCGTGCACATCCGAGATCATTTGCAGGCCCACCTTCTCCAGATAGCGAGGCTCCGCCTTCCACTTGATCGTCAGGGTCTCGGGCACAGGCTTCACATTGGCCAGCATCAACGCATAGGGGATGCCCCAGCTCTCAGGTTCGATCACCACGCGACCAGAGTTCGAGACAAAACGCTGATCGCTCCTGCCACTGCCATCCGGCCCGGTCTTGGAGCCGGTGAGAGTGAAGGTGAACTTCATCTTCTTGGGATCCTCCTCTGCATCCGCCCGCTTCACCTCCAGCGTCCAGTCCTCCAGCAGCAGTGGAGCCTGGGACCGGATGGGGGCAATCGCGGGCCACTTGACCGGCCCCTTCCATTTGCCTCCCGGCCAGGCGAGGGCTCGTGTGAACCCTCTCAGACTGGGAATCTCCGCAACGGGCTGACCGTCAATCCGCAGCTTCTCCGCTGTCAGGTTTGACGCCCCCTGGATCGGCACTTCCACCGCTGTGCCCTCGAACTCCAGCTTCAGTGAATCGCCGTGACGCACTGGCTGACCTGCGCTCACCCAGCCCTCGGCAGGAGATGGGCCCAGTTTGGGGTCATAGCGCAGGTACGCCTTCACGCACTCCGCCATGAGATACTCCCCGTGGGCATTGAGATGCACGTTGTCCCTCAGCAGAGCCTTGGGTTCCAGCCGGTTGTCTGCGAGATACTGCTTCCAGATGGCCCGCTGGTCGCAGAACGCCGTGCCGTACTTCCTGGACAGCGCCGGCAGCCAGTTGTGGTTCATGAAAGAATCCCAGTTCCCGCTCTGGATCGGCACCTTGGCAGGATCCATCTCCTCGGTGAGATGCTCGGTCTTGGTCACGTGATCATTCTGCTGCAGGATCTCCGCCGTGGTGCGCTCACGCACCATGCGGAGGATGTCCTCATACTTGTCGTGCGCCCCGTACACGTGAAAGATGAGCAGATCCGGCTGGAAGGGCACCACATCCGTCTCCACCGTGCGAGAAAGCAGCTGCGAGGCGTACCCTGCCAGCGCGAGATTTTCCACCACCAGATTGGCATGGGGAAAGCGGGCCTTCAGGTCCTCCGTCACCAGCCGGGTCCAGCCCTGCTCGGTGATGCTCTGTCCGTAGAACAGGATCCGGACGTTGTTGCGCTTCACCGGGGTGCTCTCCGCCAGCAGGCGCATCGTCCGCTGGATATGTGGCCTTTCCCCGTCATGTCCGGCAGCTTTACGGGTGGGTAGTTCTCTGCCGCGAGCGCCCCTCCCACCGACAGGGCGGCAAACCATGCGGCAGCAAATCCCGCCAGGGGGCGGATGGACCAACGGGGAACAACGCGGGAAATCATGGAACCCACAACGCCCGGCCACCCTCAGTCCTTGGAGAAATTTTTGACCCTTCGATTGCACCTCCAACTCCATCAGGGGCGGCCTGATAGACCTCTGGTGAGATACGAGGTTCTGCCATCGCAGCGAGCAACGCCGCGTTGTCTAGGTTTGAGCAAGACAGGGCAAATTTTGCTCATCAAGTCCGCCACCAGCAGACTTTCATCGGCCTTTTCAAGGGCACCCGACAGGATGATCACTGACAACTATGCGATGGGCGAGGTAACAACTTTTCACCTTGCAACCATTCAATAGCCAAACTAATCAACCCGCCTCCTGCGGCCACGATGCCCGGGCAAATTGTCGAAGCATGCCTCGGCAATTTGTCTCATTCAGAAAGAATCCCCATGAAATCCCTCCGCCATTGGCTCCTCATACCTTTGCTGCTCAGCGTATTTGCCGCCCTGAGCTCGAACCTTGCCCGCGCGAATGCGCTGATCTATGCGCCCAACACCTCCAACAATCGGATCGACGCCTTTGTGGAGGGACAGGCAGGGGTGGGCATGACCATCGACCTCACCGTTCAGCCTTCCGGTATCGCACTGGACAGCGCCGGAAACTGCTACGTCTCCTCCGGCAGCAACACGATCAGAAAGTTCTCTCCCACAGGAGCGGATCTGGGCACGCTTCCCAGCACAGGGCTGAGCTTTCCGGCGGGGATGGCCTGTGACAGTGCGGGCAATCTCTATGTCATCAATTCGGTCAGTCGCTCCATCCGGAAGTTCTCTGCTGCCGGTTCTGACCTCCTCAACATCGTCGCGGATACCGGGCTCGTCGCTCCCAGAGGCATGGCCCTCGACGGCTCCGGCAACCTCTACGTCAGATTCAGCGGGAGTGGGGTTGTCAAAAAGTACAATTCGTCGGGAACCGAATTGCCCGTTTTCCTCAACCTGAGCGCGACCGTCATCAACGGCGTGGCCGTCGATGCGGCAGACAACGTTTATGTCAGCTACGGCAGCACCATCCGGAAATACTCTTCCGCCCAGGCGGATCTGGGGACCTTCGCCACCCTCCCCTCCAGCGGCGTCGCTAATGCGCTGGCCATCGACAGTGAAGGCAGCGTTTACGTTTCCGATGGCGTCACCCGGACCATCCGGAAATTTTCCGCCGCCGGAGTGGATCTGGGAGTCGTCGCCGATCCCAGCACCTACCTCGCGCAATATCTCGCACTCCGTCCGTTGAGTCGGTCACTGGCTGCCTCATCGGTGATCGTGGGCCCTTCCGCCGGTTCAGCGAGCGCCCCCCTGGTTTCCTCCCCAGCGACCGCCCCGTGGACCGCTGTGGCCAACGACGGGTGGCTTCATGTGGATCATACCGGCTCGGGCAGTGGCCCCGTACCTGTAGCCTTCGATGCCAACCCGGGCCCCACCCGTACCGACACCGTCACCATCGCCGGCCAGACTTTCACCGTCACCCAGGCAGGAGCCGGATATGTGGAAGCCCAACCCCTCATCCCCCTGGCCTCCACAGGGCTGAAGTACCCTTTCACCGTGGCGGTGGACGGCACAGGCAACGTGTACATTGCTGATGCCAACAACAACGCGATCAAGAAATGGACCCCGGCCACCAACACCGTGACGGACGTGGTCACCACCGGACTGTTGACGGTCGATGGTGTGGCCACTGATGCCGCAGGCAACGTGTACATTGCGGATACAGGCAACAACGCGATCAAAAAATGGACGGCTCCGGCTGGTCCCGTCACCACCCTGGTCTCAACCGGATTGCACAATCCCTACGGAGTGACGGTGGATGCACTGGGAAATGTGTACATCGCAGACACCTCTAACAACGCCATCAAGAAGTGGACCGCCGCCACCCAGACCGTGAGCACGGTGGTTTCATCGGGACTCAGCTTCCCTACGGCCGTGGCGGTGGATGTCTTTGGTAATCTGTACATTGCCGACACTGGAAGTAACAGCATCAAGAAGTGGACGGCCACGACAGGCACCGTGACGTCCCTCCTTGCTTCAGGACTCGACAACCCCAGCGGTGTCGCCGTGGATGTCTTCGGCAACGTGTACATTGCCGACAACGGTCACAACGCGATCAAAAAATGGTCTTCCGCGACGCAGGCCATCACGGTCCTGGCAGCCTCCGGTCTGAACAGTCCGCAGGGCCTGGCGGTGGATGCCGCAGGAAATGTCTATGTGGCGAACTCCGGAAGCAACGCCATTGCGGCCATTCCCCGCGCTTTTGTGGATGTCTCGGGGAGCAACGTCCCCGCCACATCGGGGACAGGTGCCTTGTCGGTGGTCCTTCCTGCTTCCACGAACCTGCAGGCCCCCTTCACTCCTACGAGTGATCAGCCATGGCTCACCATCACTGGCGTGACCGCGGGCGTGGTGAGCTACAGCTATACCGCCAACGCCGGGAGCAATGGCCGGACGGCCCACATCAACCTCCTGGGCCAGCAGGTGCCGGTTCATCAGGCAGGCCCTACCCCCACTATCATCGCCAGCAGCACCAATGTGGACGCCGATGCCAACACCTTCACCATCCAGGGCACTGGCTTTGACCCGGTGGCCAGTGGAAACATCGTCATACTGAGCAACGGGGCCATCGGCGTCGTCACCTCCGCCACCCCCACCAGTCTCACGATCACCCTGACCACCAAGCCCACCAGCACCGGCCCCATCACCGCCTCCGTGGTGGTGAATGGCGTGGCCAGCGCCGGCAGCGTGCAGGTCGCCACCATCCAGGCCGTGAACACGCTGACCGCCCCCGCGCTGCTGGTGGGCGCAAGTGGCGGTGCCAAAAGCATCACCCTCGTCACCACACCCAGTACCGCCGCGTGGTCAGCCACGCCCAATGCGGCCTGGCTGCATCTCACCACCGCCAACGGCACTGGCTCCACGAACGTGATCTTCACGGTGGATACGAACGGAGGTGCCCCCCGCAGCGGGACGCTCACCATCGGCGGCAAGACCTTCACCGTCACCCAGGCAGGGGCCAACTATGACCTCACCACCGTGCCCTTCACTGTGACCGCGACCGGACTGGCTGATCCCAGCGGCGTGGCCCTGGACAGTACCGGCAATCTCTACATTGCCGACTACACCAACAATCAGGTGAAGAAGTGGACACGCTCCACCAAGACGGTCTCCATCCTCGACACCACTGCCGCCGAGCTCAACGGTCCCACCGGAGTGGCCGTGGATGCATTGGGCAATGTGTACATCGCGGATTCCAGAAACAACCAGATCAAGAAGTGGTCCCCGACGACGCAGACGGTCAGCATTCTCGACACCAGCGCCTCGCCCCTGCTCAGCCCCTATGGCGTCGCAGTAGATACAGCGGGCAACGTGTACATCGCCGACAGCGATCACAACGCCATCAAGAAATGGACTGCGGCCACCGGAGCCATCACCACGCTCGCCGGAGGCCCGATCAGTGAGCTCAACGGCCCGCAAGGACTGGCGGTGGATGCAACCGGCAATGTCTTCATCGCCGACACGCTCAACAACGCCATCCAGGTCTGGTCTCCACAGACGCAGTCCCTCACGGTGCTGGCCACGGGCGTGAATCTCCCGCGCGGCATCGCGGTGGACATCTCTGGCAACGTGTACGCGTCCACCTTTGATCACACCATCTTCAAGTGGACCGCCGCCACCCAAACCGTGAGCGCGCTGGGCACCGGGCTGAACCGCCCCTTCGGCATGGCCACCGATGCTCTAGGCAATCTCTATCTCGGCGATCAGGGAAACAACGCGGTCAAAGAACTGGCAAACGCCTATGTGAGCGCCGCGGCGATCTCCAAGGGATCATCCGCAGGATCCGATACCCTGGTGTATCTCCCGCTGAACCGCGACCTCACCGGCCCCTTCGCCCCCACCAGCAGTCAGGCATGGCTGACCGTGGACAGCGTCGCCAATGGCGTGATCTCGTACAGCTACACGGCCAACACCGGTGGCCCACGCACCGCCTACCTCAGTGTGTTGGGTCACCAGATCACGCTCACCCAGGGCCCCGACATCATCGTCAACTACAACAGCGGCACCCTGGCGGCCAATGCCACCACCCTGACGATCCAGGGCAGCGGTTTTGACTCCACCACTCCAGGAAACAACATCGTCTATTTCAACAACGGCGCGACGGGTGTTGTCACCGCTTCCACCGCCAACTCCCTCACCGTCACCCTGACCTCGCCACCCACCAGCGCGGGGGCACTCACGGTTGTGGTGGAGTCGGGCGGCAGCTCCAACGGGGCGCCGGTGCAGGTCGGCATCGTGCCCCTGGCGCTGAGCACCTACAACCTGCTGCTGGACAATGCCGCTGACTCCGACACCGTGGTGCTCTCCACCGCCGCGACGGAGACCGCCTGGGCTGCCTCCGATGACGCAGCCTGGCTTTCCCTCCCACTCACCAACGCGTCAGGCAGCACGAGTTTCAAGTTGAGCTTCAGCCCCAATGCTGCGGCCACCCGCACAGCGACCGTCACCGTCGGTGGTCTGACGCTCAGCGTGACTCAGCCGGGTTCGAGCCATCAACCCGCCACCGCCGTGCCTACACTGGTCGATACAGAGGGGTTGAACTTCCCCGCCGGAGTCGCCGTGGATCGCGCCGGCAATGTGTACATCTCTGACTACGGTGACGATGTGGTCCGCAAGTGGAATCCCGTCACCGGAAGGCTCACCACGTTGAACACCTCTGCCGCCCCGCTCGACGGTCCGCAAGGGCTGGCGGTGGATCATGCTGGTGCGGTGTACATCGCCGACTCCTTGAACAACCAGATCAAGCGGTGGTCTCCGGTGAACAACTCGGTGAGCATTGTGGACACCAGCGCCTCGCCCGTCAATGAACCGGTGGGCGTGGCCGTGGATGGCACGGGGAATCTCTACATCGGGGATTCCGGAAACGGTGCCGTGAAGAAGTGGGATGTCATCACCCACCAGATGACCGTTCTGGCCCATAGTCTGAATACCCTCCAGGGCGTGGCCGTCGATGCAGCGGGCAATGTGTACTACACCTATGGCAACACGAACGGTCAGGTGGCCATGTGGAAGGCGCAGACTCAGACCATCACCCCGCTGATCACCACCGGCCTCAACGTACCGCGCGGGCTGACGGTGGATGTGTCCGGCAACGTGTATGTGGGGGACACCTCCAACAACGTGGTCAAAGTCTGGCAGGCCCGGAACCAGACCGTAACCACGGTGGTACCGGGACTGAACTCACCCTTCGGCGTGGCGGTGGACGGGAATCGCAGTGTGTACGTCGTTGACCAGGGAACCCAGTCCATCAAATCGCGCCCGCGCGCCTTCGTGGACACCACTCCGCAGAACCTTGCCGCCGCGGCGGGGGCTGGCACGCTCTCCCGCGTGCTGCCGCTCAACCAGAGCCTGCTGGGCCCCTTCGCCCCCACGAGCAATCAGTGGTGGCTGCAGGTGGACGGCACCGTGAACAGCCTGATCAACACCTACCAGAGCATCAACCTCACCGGCACCGCACGTTCTGCCCAGATTGGGGTACTGGGAGTCAACATCCCCGTCACCCAGCAATCCGGTGGCACTGGCATCGGGGCCTGGCGCACCCTCTGGTTCGGCAGCTCCGCGAACTCCGGCGACGGTGCCGACACCGTTGACCCCAATAACAACGGCGTCCGCAACCTGGTGGAGTACGCGCTGGATGGCGACCCCACCGGCAACACCACCGGAGGAGATGTCCTGCCAGTGCTCTCCATCAGCAGTGGCAACAAGCTGCAGATCTCCTTCTACCGGTATCTGGATCGCACGGACCTCACCCTCACGGTGCAAGCCAGTGAGAACCTGACCACCTGGACCGACCTCGCCCAAAGCGTGAACGGAGCCGCGTTCACCGTGATCACCGCTGGCACGACGATCCATGAAACCGGCACCGATGGCTTCCGCACCGTCACTGTTGAAGACCTCTACCAGATCTCAGATCCTGCTCATCCGCGCCGCTTCATGCGGTTGAAGGTGACAGGGCCTTGATAGGGGCGGCCTGTAGCGGGCGATGGGAACTCCAACTTTGTGTGGCCCCCATCGCCCCGTTGCCAAGCCCATGCCCACATCTTGACGAAGGTGCTGATAGCTGGCAGGTTTGTAAGCACATAGAACCCAAGCGCGGCAGCACAGCCCCTGACACCCAACAACGGTCAGCCTGCCTGCACCCGCAACAGCCCCCGGCACATCCCCTCTGCCCCAGCCCGAACAATCCCGGTCGTAGTTGACGACGTGAGGAGACACTAATTTCCCGGTCTATCACGCCGCGGCAGGATACGAAACCAAGTGGCCAAGGTATCCGCTGGGTCGGGCGGCAGCAGGGCGTTGGACAGGCGGATATCTGTCGCGTCATCCGCACCATAGACGCTTCAGTTAGTGTCTCCTCACGTCGTCAACTACGGTCGGCTTTGACAGTCGCTCAGCAGAGGGAGTATCACTAGAGCCGTTGAAGCTTTAGATGCGCTGAGAGGTACAAGCTGGCGCCCAGGGAAAGTGCCAGACACGACAAGCCATCATCCATCATTGAGCGACCATCGTCACCCCGCATCCGAAAATCTCGCGAAGCGTCTTGGAGTGCGTGTGGCTCGACACCGCTTTGGCACCCCTGGTGATCACCTAGAACCCAGCCCCAGCAGCAGAACCCCTGACACCGCCATCCATCAGCCCCCTATGCCCACAACAGTCCCCGCAAATCCTCTCTGCCCCAGCCCGAACGATCCCGGTCGTAGTTGACGACGTGAGGAGGCACTAATTTCCCGGTCTATCACGCCGCGGCAGGAAGCGGAGCCAAGTGGCCAAGTTATCCGCTGGGTCGGGCGGCAGCAGGGCGTTGGACAGGCGGATATCTGTCGCGTCATCCTCACCACAGACGCTTCAGTTAGTGCCTGCCAAAGAACCTGAGGAGCTGACGTGGGGGTGTTGATGGCGGTGGGGAGGAAGCGGATGCTGTCGGCTTTCCCACCTGATCATCTCCTGCGGAGGTCCCCAAGGTAGACTCGCTTAGGGCTCGTCCAACCTTGGGCTGTGCTACAGATCCCATACTGGGATCTACTTCGGTCTGAGGCGGGCATCTCAAGGTAGTTCCTTGGCACCCCCGCAAAAGTGCACGTTTGGTCCGTTCTCCTCACGTCGACACCCACAACCGCCTTTGGGAGTCTCTCTGCAGAAGACATCACCTTGGAACCACTGCCACTTGAGGCAAACTCACGAAACCTCCCCTCTTCCCCGTGCACCCAACCTCGCATTTGAGACGGCTTCCAGATACAGTAGCGTCTGTGGTGCCTTCACTTCTCTCGATCCTGCCCCGACCCGCCCCACTCCAGCGGCGTGGGGGCTCGTGGCGGATGGCACCCATCCTCTGGGGTATGCTGGCCTCGCCCTTGGCCCTGCCCTCAGTCCGTGCTGAATCCCTCCCCAACCCCGCCCCGGTGGTCTTGCTGGTGGATGGCAAACCGTTCTCTGCGGGTCCAACTGGCTTTCGAGTTCCAGCATTAGCCAAAACGGTCAGCTTCCGCCTGGGCAAATCCGCCCAGGAGGATCCAGAGAACTGCCGCCGCATTCGCTTCAAGCTGGATGGAGTGGATGAATCCTGGCGTCAGATCGAGAGCGAGATGTGCCTCATCGTACGGTTCGCCGATGCGGCGGGAGACCAGGTGGGGCAGCGTCTTTTCCCGGTGGATGGCATCAGTGCAGGATGGCGGGGTGAGACCGGGACTTCCACCTTCACCTCGCGACGGGAATCCTTACGAGTGCCACCGGATGCCGCCACTGTGACGGTGGCTATTTCCTCGTCCGGCCCTCCCACGGCCATGGGACTCTATGCCGTTCGAGACTTGAAGCTCTCGAGCCCGGCCACGCCGGCAGCAAGGCTCGTCTATGAAACGGCCTCCGGTCTCGATGAGCAGCACTCCATCGCCACTGGCTGGACGCGCAGTGGCACCCGCCCTTCCATGGCCAGGCTGGTGACCACCCCTGCGGGAGAAGCCTTGTGCATCCTGGATGATGATGCTGGAGCTCATGCAGAGTGGAATCTTCTCCGCACGGGTGCGCCACGCGTCACTCCCGGAGCGACCCTCACCGTGGAGTGGTCCGAGATGTACAACATCGGCATGGGCAACCGCTTTGATGTGAACTACGGGCGTCTGGGCGCTGGCACCCACACGTTCTGGAGCGATGAACTGGATGCCACGGGCAACTCCCTCCATGGGCCGCGCCAGCTTCAGTTTGTGGTGCTGAAGCCGTTGTGGCGCAGCGTCTGGTTTTGGATCAGCAGTTCCACCATCGGCGGGCTGGTGCTCTGGTGGGCCTGCCGGGTCATCATCCGGCGGCGTATCCGCCAGCACCTCGCCCGGGCCGAGCAGGAGCGGTTGGTCGAGCTGGAACGCCTGCGGATTGCGCGGGATCTGCATGACGACCTCGGGGCGAGGCTCACTCACATTTCGCTCATGAGCGGGCTCGCCGAGAACGAGCCCCAGAGCGAGTCCTCGCGGGAGAGCTTCCAACGCATCTCGGCCATGGCTCGCGAGCTGGTTGGCGCGCTCTACCAAACCGTCTGGACCGTGAATCCCGAGCACGATCACCTAGAGGCGCTGGTGAACTACATCTGCCAGCTCACGCAGAACTTCTGCGACACTGCGCGGATCCGCTGCCGCATTCATTCCTGCGAGGTGCCGGGCCAACGCCGCGTCACCAGTGAGGTGCGCCACAACATCACCCTGGCCGTGAAGGAAGCGCTGCACAATGCCATCAAGCACGCCGCGGCCACCGAGATCACCGTGCGCATGGAGTTCACCGATCCGACCCTCACGATCACCATCACCGACAATGGGAGCGGATTCGATTCCGCAAACACGACGCCAGGGCACGGTCTCAACAACATGGAGCGCCGCATGAATTCCCTGGGAGGCACCGTTTCCTTCCAGAGCGTGCCCGCCAAGGGCACCACCGTCCGATTCGAAGTGCCCATTCCTGCCACGCCCTCCAGGCGGCCATCACCATCCTCTTCTCCTGCGACCTAAGCTGATGAAAGACAAGAAAACGGTCGTGATTGTGGAGGATGATCCGGGGCTTCGGGAGCAGCTCCTCCTGGTGCTGAAAAGCGCCCGCGATATCGAGTGCCTCTACGCCGTGAAGTCTGGGGAAGAAGCCGTCCGCCAGATCCCCACCAACCCACCCGATGTGGTCTTGATGGACATTCAACTGCCAGGGATGTCGGGCATTGAATGCGTGGCGGTGCTCAAGAAGCGTCTGCCAGACATGGAGTTCATCATGCTCACCGTGTACGAAGATGCCGAACGCATCTTCCGCGCCCTCAAAGCAGGGGCGAGCGGATACCTCGTAAAATCGAGCGCCCCGGAGAAACTGTTCGAGGCCATCCGCGATGTCCATTCCGGCGGAGCGCAATTCTCCGCCCACATCGCCCGCCGGGTGGTGCAGTACTTTCGCGGGCCCACGAAGCCGGTGGATGAGAACGAAAAACTCTCGCCGCGCGAGGGGGAGGTCATTGAGCTGCTGGCCTCCGGATACATCTACAAGGAGATCGCGGACAAGCTGGGCATCGGCACGGAAACGGTGCGCACCTATGTCAAAAACATCTGCGTGAAGCTGCGGGTGAAGAACCGCACTGAGGCAGTGGCGAAGCATATTTCCGGCGAATCCTGACCCTCTGCGGGCAGGGGGTGACCTCCCCGCTTTAGGGGATGCGGCGGAAAGTGACGAGCCGCGGGAGTGCGTGCAACTTGAATGGGGACCCCGGCTTTTCGGGATCATCGCGCTTCAGTTCAACCACCGCTCCTCATCTCCGTGATCAAGTTACCGCCATTCACCCAAGGCCTCCGGCTGGCTGTGCTGCTGCTGACGTCCGTTTCGCTCGCCCAGCCTCGTGCCGCACAACCTTCCACGCCCGCTCCGGCCCCAGTCGTAGCGAAATCGAAGGATGCCATCTCCGTGCTCGTCATTGGAGGACAGAACAATCACGACTGGAAAATCGGCAATGAGTTCCTGCTGACTCTCCTGAATGGGCTGCCGGGTTTCATCGCCGAGGAGTCCAACACACCCGCCAAAGGCGCGCCAGCGGCGGAGTGGGACAAGTGGGATCCCCAGTTCCAAAAGTACCAGTGCATCGTCCTGGACTACAACGGGGACATGTGGCCGCAGCGGGTGCAGACGGCTTTTGAGAAATATGTCGCAGACGGAGGCTCCGTGGCGCTGGTTCATGCCGCCAACAACAGCTTCACCGGCTGGAAGGAATACGAAAAAATGGTGGGCCTCCTCTGGCGTCACACCGTCTATGGTGCAGGGCTCTATCTGGAAGATGACGGCACCGTGGTGCGCGAGCCCGCGGGCAAAGGCCGCCCGTCCGGCCATGGCAAACAGTGGGACTGGCAGGTCACCGTGCGCGATGCGCAACACCCCGTCACCGCCGGCATGCCCCGTGTGTGGAAGCATGTGAAGGACGAGCTCTACCACGGCCAGCGCGGACCGGCCGAGAACGTGAACATTCTCCTCAGCGCCTTTGACGATGCGAAGTACCAGGGGACGGGCAAACATGAGCCGGTGCTCTGGTGGGTGCCCTATGGCAAGGGCAAGGTGATGACCAATGTGATGGGCCACGTGGGAGACAGCTCCGGCCCGCTGGCCTGTGTTGGTTTTCAAACGACATTCCTGCGTTCCATCGAATGGCTGGTGACCGGCAAGTGCCCTACAGCCATCCCTCAGGACTTCCCCACGGAGGAGCGCACCAGCCGCAACTTCCCCGGTGGCGTGCCCAAGGTGCCTATGATGGATCTCACCACCCAGCAGGCCATGGACCGGATCAAGGTGCCGGAAGGTTATCGCCTTGAACTCGTCACCGCAGAGCCCACCATCGTGCATCCCGTGCTCTGCACCTGGGATGGAGACGGGCACATGTACGTGGCGGAGATGCGCAGTTACATGCACGATCTCAAGGCCACCGGCCAGGACGAACCGGTTTCACGCGTGTCCCGCCTCACCGATACCAACGGGGACGGCATCCTCGACAAATCCACGATCTTCGCAGACAAGCTGGTGCTGCCGCGCATGGTCCTCCCCCTGGACGGGCGCGTCATCATCGCCGAAACCTACACCGGCAAGTTCGCCACTTATCAGGACACCAACGGCGATGGTGTTGCAGATGAGAAGAAAGACTTCTACAGCGGGGAACCGACCAAGAACAACCTGGAGCACCAGGACACCGCGCTGCAGTGGGGCATCGACAACCACCTGTACAGCGGCAATCTCTCCCGCCGTTTCCGCCTCACCCGCGAAGGCAGTGCCATGGAGCCGGTGCAGATCTTCGGCCGCACCTCCCAGTGGGGCTTGGCCATGGATGATGAAGGGCGCTTCTTCTGCTCCGCAGCGGGCGGGGAAAACCCGGCCTTTGGCTTCCAGCAGTTTCCCACCTACGGGAGCCTGACGTTGCCAGACGAAACCGAGCCTGGATTTGCCGAGACTTTCCCCGGCGTGCAGACGGTGGACACCCAGAGCGGCCTCAACCGCATTCACAACACCAAGGGGACGCTGAACCACTTCAGCGCCTGCTGCGGGCAGTCCATCTTCCGCGGCGATCAACTGCCGCAGGAAATGCGGGGCGACTACATCCTGCCGGAGCCGGTGGGCCGCCTCATCCGTCGGGCCAAGGTGAACAACGTGGATGGCAAGCGCGTGCTCACCAATGCCACCCCGGGCGACGAATTCATCACCTCCACCGACATGGCCTTCCGCCCGGTGTGGACCGCCACCGGGCCCGATGGCTGCCTGTATATCGTGGACATGCATCACGGCGTCATTCAGGAGAGCGCCTGGGTGCCTCAGGGTGGCTACCTGCACAGCGCAATCGTGAACGAAGGCTATGACAAGTATGTGGGCCACGGCCGAATCTACCGCCTGGTGCACAAGGACTACAAACCCGGCGCGCAGCCCCGCATGCTGCAGGAAAAACCGGCTGAACTGGTCCGGCATCTCTCCCACCCCAACGGCTGGTGGCGGGACACCGCCCAGAAGCTTCTGGTGCTCAAGGGGGACAAGAGCGTGGTGCCGGCTCTCACCGAACTCGTCCGCAAGGGTCAGGAACCTCTGGGCCGCATGCACGCCCTCTGGACTCTGGACGGACTGGGCGCCACCGACCTGGCGCTACTCATGGACGCGTTCAAAGACAAGGATGCACGCGTGCGCGCCGCCGCCATCCGCATCAGCGAACCCTATCTGCAAAAGACCGACAAAGAACTGCTGACCAAGGTGGAGGCGATGGTCAAAGACCCGGCCCCCGACGTAGTGGTTCAAGCTGTCAACTCTCTGCGCTACGTCCCCGCCAAAGGCGGACACACCGCGATGCAGGCGGCCGCCACCTCCCATCCCTGGAACGAGATCATCACCGCCTCCGCCCGACAGAGCCTGCAGTTCGATCCGGCCAGACCCAGCGGAATCTCCGTCAAGATCGATCCCGTGGGCATGGCGCTCATGCGCAAGGGCAGCGAGCACTACGCCCAGATCTGCTTTGCCTGCCATGGCCCGGACGGCAAGGGCGTGGTGACCTCTGATGGTCTCCACCTCGCCCCGCCGCTCTCCGGTTCACCCCGCGTGGCAGGCAGTCCGGATGCGCTCGTGCGCATCCTGCTGCATGGTCTCATGGGCGAAGTGGATGGCAAGAGCTACCCTGGTGCCATGGTGCCGATGAAGGCCAACGATGACCAATGGGTAGCGGAGGTTCTTACCTATATCCGCAACAACTTTGGCAACAATGCGCCCACCATCACCCCTGCGGAGGTGGCCGCCATCCGCGCCGAGTCCGACCGACTGGAACCCTACACCCTGGCTGAGCTGGGGCCCTATCTGACCGTGCCGCGCGACAACATGAAAGCCTGGGCCTTCAGCGCCTCCCTCAAGGAGAAGGACACCAAACACGCGTGGGACGGCGACGCCAAATCCCGTTGGTCCACCGGCACCCCGCAGCAGCCCGGCCAGTGGTTCCAGTTCGACATGCAGCGGGACTATCTGCTCACTCGGATCACCCTCGACTCCCTGGCCTCCAAGGACGACTACCCTCGCGGGTATGAGGTCCGGGTGAGCGCCGACGGTGAAAAGTGGTCCGAGCCCGTGGTCTCCGGCAAAGGCGCCGCCATGACCACCGTCCAGTTCCCACCCAATACCGTCACCCGCTTTGTGCGCATCACCCAGACGGGTTCCGACAAGGGCTGCTTCTGGTCCTTCAATGAGATGGCGGTGTATGGCACGGATCAATTCGCGAAGGATAAAGGTAAAACCGCCGCTGCCTCTGCGGCGCCCTGACGTGTGAAATTCAAGAGAGCCGGGTGTCGAGTCTTGTGACGTCGACACCCGGCTTTTTGTTGCCGACACTACGTAGTTTTCATGAACCTTCGACGAGAGGCAGGGCGACACGTGCCGCCTGCTCTGCACCGCATCTCCTGGCGAAAGCGGCGCTTCACGCCGCACTCCACAGCGACTTCGTCGCCAGGTGTTGGAAGCTCTGGTAGGTCTGGTCACCGCCAGGCTTCAGACATGGGAGGCCATGGAGACGCCCTGAAAGACTATACACCCTCCACCTGGATGCGAAGCATCTTTGGAGTGCGCGCGGGAACCGCCGCTTTGGCTACGCCTTGTGAGGTGCTTGAACCCTTCGCCATCCGCCGAAGCCCGCCCCGTCGACTCTCAACACCGGCCAAAGTTGTCGACTTAGGGAGAACCGACCAACCGCGCGCATTTGGTGGACTCCAAGGAACCACCTTGAAGAGCCCGCCTCAGATCGAAGTTGATCCCAGTATGGGATCTGTAGCACAGCCCAAGGTTGGACGAGCCCTAGGCGAGTCAACCTTGGGTAACGTCGCAGGAGATGATCAGGTGGGAAGGCCGACTGCATCTGCTTCGTCCCCCATTGCCATCAACACTTCCATGTCAGGCCCCCAGGTTCCTTGGTAGGTACAAATTTTCCGGTCTGTGGCGCAGTGGCAGGAATCCGGACCAAGGAGCCAACGCATACGCTGGAGCAGGGCGAAAGCGCGGCGCTGAACAGCCGGATGTCTGGCGCGTTGTCCAAGCCACAGACGCTTCAGCTAGTGCCTCCTCACGTCGACAACTACGGCCGGTGTTGAGAGTCGGCGGGACAGAGGGAAAGGCTCTGGGGCCTCTGAAACTTGAGGCAAGCTGAAGGAACATGCCGGCGAAGATGCTGGATAGGCAGGAAATCCATCCCGCAGGCGAAAGCGGCGCTTCACGCACGCACTCCACAGCCCCGCACGCGGGGCCAGGTGCTGGGGGTTTGCACGTGAGAAGCAGGTACCATCGGCCTGACTTCCTGAAGGAACGCTCGACTGAGCGGGGCTGGGAACCCCCGCCTCCTTTACTCTGCCAAGCTCGCGAGTCGCACGAACCGACTCAACCCCTCCGGCAACCATGCCGATTGCCAATCGGCGGCACAGCAGATTAACAATCTGCGCTACATTCCCGCTGCACCCCTGACTTCATGTCTTGCGTCTTGAGTCTTGCAGTCTTTTGCCATCTCCCACTACATTTGTAGTTGCCACATCACGACAAATGTAGTGAAACTGTGCGCATGACACCCGCGCCTGATATTTCTGAATCCGAATGGACCGTCATGGAGGCGCTGTGGGACGCCTCACCGCAGACGGCCTCCGAGCTCACGAAACTCCTCCGCCCCACCACGAAGTGGGCGGAGAATACTGTGCGCACACTGCTCACCCGCCTTGTGGAAAAAGGCGCGCTCAAGACGGCAGAAAACAGCTCCGGCACCCGCACCTATCTGCCGGCGGTGAAGCGCGAGGCCTGCGTGCGGGCCGAGGGCGAGTCCTTCATGCAACGGGTCTTTGGCGGGGCGGCAAAACCGCTGCTCGTCCACTTCGCCCAGAACAGCAAGCTCACGGCTGAGGAAGTACGTGAGCTGAAGAAGATCCTCGATCAATCCCTGAAATCCTGACCTGCCATGGACACCCTCCTGCACCTCTTTGACTGGATTCTCGCGACGAGTGCCCGCGCCTCCGTCCTCGTGATGGTGGTGCTCGTCATCCAGGCGGCAGTCGGGCATCGTGTCTCTCCGCGCTGGCGCTATGCATTGTGGCTGCCGGTGCTGGTGGTCCTGCTTGTCCCGGTTTGCCCGGAGAGTCCGTGGGCCGTCAGCTCCATCATCAATCTGGCTCCGGAGTCTCCGCTCACCGTTTCCTCTGTTATACAACCCACCGGGGTGTTGCTCACCCACACCACCCAAGCTGAGGCCCCGGGGATTCCCGTGCCGACCTCATGGGCGCTCCTGCTGTGCTGGATATGGCTGGGTGGAGCAGCAGGCATGGTCATCGTGGGCCTGGGTGCTTATCTGCACACGCTGCGCCAGTGCCAGCGCGGCCTTCTTCCCGCCAGCTCCGCCTTGCTCAGCGAGATTGACGGACTGACCCAAGCGATCGGCCTGCGGCGAGTGCCGCGCGTCTGGGTGTCCTCAGGGGTTCACAGTCCTGCGGTCACCGGTCTGTTGCGCCCCACCCTATTGCTGCCCGCTCATTTTGAGCAAACGCTCGCGCCGCAGGAAAGGCGCTTTGTCATTAAACACGAACTGACGCATCTCAAGCGAGGTGACCTCCCCGTCCATGCGTTGCTCTGCCTGCTGCTCGCTGTGCACTGGTTCAATCCCGTGCTCTGGCTCGCCTTCTTCAAACTCCGCCTTGATCGCGAAGCCGCCTGCGATGCGCAGGTGCTCGACCGCGAAAGCCAGGCCGGACGAGTCGCCTATGGCCACACGCTGTTAAAGGTCGAAACCGCCTTCAGCCCCGCGGGATTCAGCCTCGGTTTTGTGGGCATCTTCCAGCGGGGCACTGCCTTGCGTGCTCGCATTCAATCCATCGCCACGCCACCCACGCCCCATCCTCTCATGAAGACCGCCCTTTGCCTCACCATGGCATTCCTGACCTTCCTCGGCATCACCCGAGCAGCCTCCCCGGACCCGAAGGCACCGCAGATCCTCATCCACGCCAAGTTTGTGGAGGTCAGCGAACGCAATCCAAGATCATCCAGTAGCACTCCCCTGCCTGCCCCGCTGGACAAGCCGGATCAGAAAGTGCCCGGCCACATTGCCACTCTGACCGATCCAGAGTTCCAAAAACTCATCCGGAACCTCAATCAGCGGAAGGGAGTGGATCTCCTCACGGCGCCGCAAATGATCACCAAAGACCGCCAGCAGGCCCGGTTCGAGGTGGTACGCGAATTTTCCTACAAAGACGAAGCCGAGCGACAGGCGACCAAAAAGCCCGGCGTCACTCTCAGCGTCACGCCCAAGCTCAAGAAAACCGGCGAGATCGCACTCGATGTTTCCTCCCAGGTCATGGAGTTCGAAGGGTTTCTCCCCCACAAGAAGAGCGGCTGGCAGGAGCCGATCTTCAATGTGCGCAAAGCCAGGCTGAACGCGGCGGTGCTCCCCGGACAGACTGTGGTCCTCGAAATGGAACCGAGGACCGACAAGCAGAGGGTGGAAGAGACTGACGGCGCTGGACGCACCATCAAATCAGAGACCGTGAGCCTGCGGAGGCGTTTGCTGGTCTTCGTCACGGTTGAGCATGTGGCCCCTCGCTCCTTGAAGAAGACACAGCCACAGCCTCCGCATTGACGAGATTCCAGCAGGACTGTTCGGCGGGAGACTACCTCCGCCGCCGCCTCAGCAATCCGAGTCCCAGGCCCATCACAATCAGCATCACCCGTCCCGGTTCGGGGGCCACATAGATGATGCCATCCGTGAGGAACTGGTTTGTTTCCCAGTACCATCCATTGGCCGTCATGGTGTCGCTCACCTGGAGATTCAGGTCTGTGGCTACATTGAAGGTGCCTGCGTTGAGGCTGCCGGTCACCGTGGCCCAATCGAGGAGGTTGAAGACATCACCCCACGCCGGGGTGTAGACATCCGCCAGCACCACCTTGATCACGCTGCCACTCGTCAGGGTCAGGGAGCCCTGCACCGACAGGTGATCGTGGTTGCCGGTACCGCCATTGAGCCATCCGGTGGTCTGGATGCCATCCATGGGATTGGTCTCATTCCCAGTGGCACCCCCGAGGGTGAAGAGCGCGCGCGGATCCAACGCCGAGCCGCCACCCGCCAGCACCAGGCTGCCGGAGGTCACATTGCTGAAGGTGAGCTTGCCCATGCCGGTGCCACCATTGTCTCCGGCGCTCAGCAACCCATTGACGGTGGTTGCTCCTTGAACCACGCCGGTGCCGGAGAGAGTGGCCCCTGCATTCACCGTGACCTGGCCTGTGCCCGTCTGTCCCGCACCGGACACCCCCACCTGTAGATTCCCCGCCGTGACAGTGGTGGTGCCGACATACGTATTCGCCCCGGTAAGGGTGAAACGCCCTGTGCCCTGCTTCACCAGACCACCCGCGCCGACCATCTGGCCGGAGTAGGTGGTGTCCGCCGTACCGCCTGTAGTAAGTCGCGTGCCGGGCGTCGCCACCGTGTCTGCGGCGGCGATGGTGCCCAGATTGACCATGCCACCTCCTGAGAGGGACTTGATGACCTGCGAGAAGTCCGCAATGCCGTTGGTGAGCGCGAGGATCACGGTGGCATCATTCTGCAGCACCACATCGGAGTTCGCGGAAAGCGTGTTGACTGCCCCGGCCTGGAGGATGCCCTTGTTGATCTGGGTCACGCCAGAGTAGGTGTTGGCCCCGCTCAAGGTCTGAGTGCCCTCGCCCACCTTGGTCAGGCCCAGAACGCCCAGACCGTCCTTCAAGGCCCCGCCGAAGTAGGTGCTGTAGGCGGCGTTTGTGGCAACAAGCGTGCTCGTGTTGTTGTCCCCCAGGGTGAGGGTGGAGGTGGTGCCCGTGGCGTTGTTGATCACAAAGGTGTTGGAGTGCGTGCCATAGGAGATCAGGCTGTTGATGGTTTCACTGAACCCGTTGAGATCCAGCGTGACCGCTGAGGAGCCGCCCGAAAGCACTACATTGCCTTTACCAAAGCCGCTGGGGATGACTTCTGATGCGCCCAGCCGCACCGTCACCAGCGCCGAGTTGAAGGCGGTGGTGCCGTTGAGATTGGTGTTGAGCGAAAGGTTCCCGGTAAAATCATTCGTCGTGTTGCTGAGCACGATGATGTTGGTGCCACCGGCGCCGCCGGAGAGGTCCAGGGCATAGTCTCCGGTGATCTTGCCCGACAGGGTGCTGGCGGTATTCGCATTCACGGCTCCGATGCGGGTGTCACCCGTGAGGGTGATGACTCCGCTGAGCACCTGCCCACCTGCAAGGCGCAGCGCCCCGGGGACGCCCGACTCCCCATAGCCCGTACCCGACAGTGAAAACGCCTGGGCGTACGTGCCCGAGGCATTCATCCAGAGCTGCCCCCCTGTGGTAACGGTGACCCGGCCGGATCCTAGGCCGCCCACACTATCCACACGGGTGCGGCCCTGAGTGAAGACGCTACCACCCGTGTGGGTGTTCACCCCGGAGATGATCACCTGCCCGCCCGCGCCGGTGCGGATGAAGGTGACCGCACCGGTGCCGTTGTCCCGGATGGATGACCGCAGGGTGACCTCTCCCGCACCCGTCTGATGCAGAATGATCTCCCCTGCCGTGTTATCCGCACCGCCAGCCGTGAGTACCCCCACATTCGCAGCAGTCCCGATCGCCAGCGTCCCGCCCCCCTGATTCCAGATGCTGCCAGATTCCCCCAGGCGGAGGGTTTCCCCTGCCGCGATGTCGATCGTGCGGTTCACCACGCTGTTGTCGGCGGCCAGGTTTCTGACCATGACCGTGTTCACATCCGTGGTTCCCGTGCCGGTGGAGACGGTGGTGGACGCGTCATTGATCAACACATTGGTGATGGCTGTGCCCACCACATCGCCACCTGCATAGGCGGTGTACACCCCTGCGCCGGCAGCAACGATGTTTCCGATGTCATTTCCAGCGGTATTCTTCACCGCCCACTCGTTGCCCACGATGGCCCAGCCACCGAGGATGCCACTGGCCCCGTTGGCCGTGGTGGTGGTGATCCCGTTGGTCAGGCTCTGGGTGCCCGTGGGCAGGGTGAACTCCAGAATACTCGCCACCTCCCGGGTGATAGTGCCCAGATTCACCACTGTGGGGCCGGCCACCGTCCCCTGGGTCACCGTCACATAGCTGCGACCGGTCAGGAGCCGGGTGTTGTTGAAGGTCTGGCTGGCCGTGCCGCCGGCGTTGTTTCCCGCCACCCACAGGCGCCCGGTACCGAGCACCAGGCGGCTGGAGCTGCTGATGATGTTGCTGGTCGCCGCCGTCGCGGTGGTGAGGTAGGTGGTGCTTCCGCTGACGGTGGACACGTCTGCCAGAGCATTGAAGTCCAGCTTCAACGTGCTGGCACTGGTGGAGTTGACGCCGCCGTTGGTGTGCGGGCCGGACAGGATGGTGGTGTCACCCGTATAGGTGTGCGAAGCCGCGCCTGGAGAGGTCAGCGTGGTCGGGACTCCGCCCGTCGTGGCGGTGACGGTGATAAACTCTCCGGTCAGGGTCAGCGTACCGCTGCCGATCTTGGTGAGTCCGCCACTCCCGCTGAGAGCGCCCCGGTACACCGTGGAGGCATCGTTGTTCCCCACCTGCAAGGTGATGGCGGCACCGGTTGTGTCCTGCAGCAGCAGCTTGCTGATGCCCTCCAGACCACCCGTCACAAAAGTGCCGATGCCGGTGGCGAAGCTGATGTTGATCTTCGATGCGTCGTAGTTGTTGAGCCTGAGTGTGGCATTCTGCGCCGCCCGATTGTGCCCCAGCCGGATGCTACCGGAGTTCGTGATGGTGGTCTGGGAGGTGATTCCGCCAGAGAAGGTGTTGGCGTTGGTCAGGGTCAGGCTGCCGGTGGAGTTGTTCACCTGCAGGGTGCCATTGCCGGTGATGAGGCCGGAGAAGGTGGTCACGTTGGCCCCCATGGAGAGATTGACGGATCCGTTTTGCACGGAGATAAGACCGCTCCCCTCGAAGGTGCCAATCTGGTCGTTGACCTTCGTGATCAACGTGCCTCCGGTGTTGATGGTGAACTTGGCACCATCGCTGATGTTGTTGACCCCGCTGCTCCACAGGAACGTGCCGCCGGAGTTCACGACAATGCCATTGGCGGCATTCAGCTGGTTCGCGCTGGCCCCCGTACCGGCCAGCTCCAGCGTACCCGCGTTCACTGTGATGGCACCACCCGCCAGGTTAAAGTAGCTGGCACTGCCCGAGGTGCCGTAGTTGAGCGTGAGCTTGCCCAGCCCGGTCTTGGTCAATCCTGACGAAGTGAGCCTGCTGGAGATCACCGAATCCATGTTCTGCACGTTCACACCGGGCGTCGCTCCCGTGAGGGTCAGCACCTGGGTGGAGGCGAAGTCCACCGTCGTGGCCGGGGCCAGGGTGACATGCCCCTCCTGAAAATTGAGCCCGGCAGCACTCTGATTGCTGGACAGGGTGACGGTGTAGGTGCCGATTCCATCCGTGCCGGCGGCGAATACCACCTGATTCCCAGCGACATACGCACCCGTCGCCGTCAGGCCATTGGCGTTGCTCGACCAGAAGGCATCCGTCCCCCACACCCCACCGAGGTTCCCCGAGCCAGAGGCCACACCGTTGGTATCCCAATAGGTCTGGGCTCGCACAGCAGGGAGCGAGGAAAAGGCCAGTAAAGTGAAAGCAAGTGCGGATCGGAAACAGAACATGAGCTGGGGGAAGCGAAAAAGGGGGCCGGGACCGTACTGCCGGACCGCCCAATGAACAAGGCGGTTCGAGACTACGCGCTCAGCCGCATCTTTTTTGGGCGATTATCAGGTGATGAATCCCCCGTCGCCCTGTGGCTTCCGCGGTCCAGGAGCCGCTCAGGGCGTCCCCAGGCTCGTGATCTTGACCTCCTTGCCCTTGTTCTCCTTCACCGGGCCGAGCGTTGTCACCTCACACTTGGCCGCCCGGGATCCAATGACCACCGGTAGTGACGTCTCATTGCGCAGGGTGATGTCGCGGGCATCCCGCTCACTCACTGGAGACAAACCAGTACCCATGCCGGGCGGTGCAAAGCCAAGCAGGATGGGCAGAAGACGCGCCGGCTTGCCCTGGGCGGTGATCGTGACCTTGTTTCTGCGTCCGTAGATGGCAGCCGTTTCGTGCACCTTGAAGTTGTTTTCCTCCGAGGGCACCAGCTTCACCTCCACAGTAGCGTCATCGCCTTCTACAAAGAGCAGCGGCCCGTATTGAACATCGCCTTGGCACTGCAGGATCGCGGCTCCGTTGGAAACCCAGAAGCCGCGCTCGCAGCCCAGCGCAGTGCAGCCCTCCACCCTGGGCGCAGTCTTGGTGCGCAACTCGAACCCGCCGCGCATGTTCCGGGCGGTGCAGTTCTTCACCGTCAGGTTCTTGTGCTGGCCATAGGTGCGGAAGGCGTCCTCTCCCAGTGCTTTCATATAACCTGGAAGGATCTGGCAGTCTCCGGCATGGGTTTTCATCACGGTCTGAAACTTGCGCTTCACCGCGAGGCCGTCCGTCTCCCTCAGAATCTCGTCGGTGGAGCGCATCACTCCCTCCACGTGGCAGTTCTCGAAGCGGATGTCGTTGCAATCCTCCTGCAGGTAGAAGCCGTGGCCGAAGGAGCGCGAGTAGATCCTGCACCCGATGAGGGTGGTCTGGCTGCCGGTGATGTGCACCCCGCTGTGCTTGAGCCCCCCTTTGCCGAACAGGTCGCCATAGCCATACGGTGCCGATCCCTGCACGTGAACGGTGCAATCACGCAGGGTGGTGCCTTGTCCCACCACCCCGAGAACCGCCCCGCCATTCGCCTTGCCATCACCCACACTGGTGATCGTCAGCCCCTTCAGAGTGACATTGCTGCCGTTGATGAGGAACTCATCCGTGTGGATGGGTGAACGGAGGGCTGCTCGCAGAGCGGTGTCCAGCTTGATGGTCACGCCCGTGAGGTCGAAGGTGTTGTTGCTCCCGCTGAAGGTGATGAACTGCCACTCCTTCCGCTTGGCCCGCTCCCGGATGGTCGCCAGCGGGATGAAGTCCGCCAGGCGGTACACCCCGGGCGTCATTTTCACCTTCTGGCCGCTTTCAGCCGCCTTTTGAGAGAGCTCAGCCAGGCTTGAGATGGTGATCGGGTCCGGGTCGACAGGAGCAGCGGAGATGGCGGGAGCAGCACCCCACAGGATGAGCAGGGCGGGTAGCAGGAGGTATTTCACGAACACAGGAGGAGAATGGGACGGTCTCTCTCCTACGAACCTCTGGCATCTGTTCTGCCCCCAACAAATGTAGGGGGAGGAAAGCTGCTGCACCGCGGGCGCCCGGTAAAGAGCGCCAGCAGGCAGGCAGACGGTCTAATCGACCGTCATCACTGGCGGCTAGTTCTTGGAGAGCACGATCTCCACGGAGTCGATCTTGCCATTGAAGGGAGCCGCCTTCGCATAGGGGCCGACGGGGGCACCAAGGTCGTTGCCGACATCGAGCCCGTCTTTGGGATTGGCCTTGATGACGCCCTCCGCTTTCGCAGTCACCGCACTCCCACCGACAGAGAGTGAAATTGCGCCATCTTCGCCGAGGGTGGCGACGGCGGTCTGCGGTCCTTTGACGGCTTCCGGCAGGGCCACCTGGGTGATCTTGCCATCACGGCGCACCGCAAAAGTCAACTTGCCCTGCTGGAAGGAGAGCGAATACCCGTGGGCCGTGCCGCCATGAGCGACGAGGACGCCCTCACTGTCGCCATCTGCTGCCTCGAACTTCGCGGTGAGGGTGAATCCCCTGCCCCCCACACCGGGAGCTTTCTCACCATCGAGGTGGTCACCGCTCTTCAGGGCAAAACGGTTGGGCCCCTTCTTACGGGGGCCAGCCCGCCACCCTCCCAGCGGAAGCACATTCGAGTTTGCCGCCCAGGTTTGCCACTTGTCCGCAAGAGCCTTCACCACTTCAGGGCGTGCGGCCGCAAGGTCGTTCTGCTCACTGCGATCTGCTGCCAGATCGTAGAGACGCCAGGGCTGATTCTCCAGAGCGACGAGCTTGAGGTCGCCGTCACGCACCGCACGATTGCCTTCATGCTCCCAGAAGATCGGCTGGCTGCGGGCCAGGGATTCGCCTTTCAGCGCGGGAAGCAGACTGGTGCCCGCTTTGGGCGTGATGGCTTTGCCGTTGAACTCCTTCGGGTATTCCGCGCCGGAGGCATCCACCGCCGTCGCGAGAATGTCGATCAAATGGCCGGGTTGCTTTTCCAAGACACCACGGCGTGCCGCGGGAATACCATTCGGCCAGTGGGCGATCAGCGGTGTGGAGATGCCCCCCTCGTCCGTGTAGTGCTTGTAGCGCACAAACGGGGTGTTGTTGAGCGTGGCCCAGCACTGGCCAATGAAGACGTCAGAGTCCACACTGCCCAGATTCTTCCCGCTGGAGCGCCCCTGAACGCCCGCTTCCGCATTGCCCCCGTTGTCGCTCAGGAAAAGGATGAGCGTGTTGTCCAGCTGGCCGCGCTGTTTCAGCCCGTCCACGAGTTGCCCGACAGCCCGGTCCATGCGCTCGATGACGGCGGCATAGATGGCCATGAGGTGATCATATCGGTCCTGCTGCTCCGGCGTGAGGCTGTCCCACGCAGGCACCTCTGCGGGGCGGGGAGAGAGCGGCCACTTCTCATCAATGAGCCCAGCGGCAATCTGGCGGCGATAGCGCTCCTCGCGGAGTTTGTCCCAGCCTGACTTGAACTTGCCACGCCAGCGGGCGATGTCCTCCTCCGGAGCCTGCAACGGGAAGTGCGGCGCATTGAAGGCGCTATAGAGGAAGAACGGCTTCTTCGCAGCGAGAGCCTCATCCACGAACTTCAGGCCGAAGTCTGCCCACAGGTCACTGGAGTACCATTCTTTGGGCACAGGCCCACCCTCTTTGGCAACCTCCTCGCCATTGTAGAAAAGGCGCGCGTTCTTCGCCTGGGGGAAGTAGAAGCCACCCGCGGCGGCTGTCAGCGTGCGCTGGAATCCGCGCTTGTCCGGCACCACGCCAAAGTTCTGGCCCACATGCCATTTGCCCATCATGGCGGTGAAGTAGCCCGCCTGGCCCAGCACCTCAGCAATGGTGACGGAGGTGTCATTGAGCCGACCAGAATACCCTGGGAGGGCGTTGCCCTTGTCATCGCGTCGTTCATCTGTCATATGCCCCACGCCTGCCTGGTGCGGATACAGCCCGGTGAGGAGGGAGGCACGCGTGGGGCAACAGCGTGCGGCATTGTAGAACTGGGTGAAACGCACCCCGTCCTTGGCCAGAGCGTCCAGATTGGGCGTCTTCAGTTCACCGCCATAGCAGCCAATGTCCGACCAGCCCATGTCATCGACCAGCATGACCACGACGTTGGGTCTTTCAGAGGGTGTGGCAGCGACGACCGAGCAGGCCGTTGCCAAAAGAGTCAGGAGAGAGATTTTCATGTAAACGGGGGGCACAAGCCATCCGGTACAACCATCGGTGGTGGTGGCGTGTTGACCGGGGCAAAGGGACGACGGGCAGTCTTCCTGAGGCAGCAGGGGTGGTGGTCAATGGCTGCCAAGGAATCAGGCGCACCTGGACGGCGCGCCCCTCGTGAACGTCTCACACGCGTCAATCCTTCAACCTTTGTATCAGTTCATCGTCCACCCCGGCTCGTCCGGTTCACCATGTCCTCGTAGATGCGTCGGCGCTCCTCCATGCTCATGCCGCGATTGCGAATGCCGATCATCTCACGGTTGATGGCCTCGCGCTGCTCCACACTCATCCGGGAGAGCTTCTCCACCGTCTCAGGCGGCGGCTGCCGGGGATAGCCGTCCGAGGAAAACCCTTCACGATAGTTCACGGCGGCTTGCTTGGCCTCCGCCTGCTCAGCCGGGCTCAGGGGTACTTGGGTGCCTCCCGGACCGCCGCCAAAGCCTCCACCACCGCCGATAGGGCGCTTGGGCTTGGAGGGTGGCTTCCCATAGCGAATCACTGCGACCTCACCTCCCTTGACTTGAATCTTGGCCGTCCAGGTGTGCATCACTGCTGGGTCGCCACCAATGCCCATCAGCTGCCACCCTTCGCGATTGGGCTTCTGCGAGACCACTTGGGACTCCATCGTCTTCGTGTCCAGGAGCGTGGCATACACCTCGTTGTCGAAGCGAGCGACCCCCGTGAGGATCAGCGTGTCTGACAACCCCAGAGAGCGGGTGAAAGGAGGATTTGTGAGAAGCCCCTCGAAGAGCTCATGTTTCAGCGGCTGCGGCATTCCTTCAGCGTCATTGGCTGCCGCGGCGGGTAAAGGTGCGGGCGGCATATCTGCTGCCAGGGCTCGTTCGACTCCCGCCCATGCCCACACACCCAGCAAGAGCGCCTTGAGAACCAGCGTCGACGCTTTCTTCAGTGGGTGCGGCAGTGGGATCACAGGTCGGATTACGGTCCCTGTCGGGCTGAAACTTTCACCCAATCATAAAACGCCCCCAAAGGCCCTGGGACTCCGGTTGTTGGCACTGCGAACAGCAAGTGTTTGCCAAGGAGGCAATGGGATTGCCTGCCGTGTCATTGAGGGTGAGTGAGTCTCTGACTTGCTGGAGGTTTATCCGGCTTGCATGCGCCAAGCATGGCGCTTCAGTCGGCGAGTACTACAGGAGTGTATTGCAGTCCTGGAACCTTCAGCTCATCTAGCACCTGTCGGAAACGCTGAGAAACAATTACACTGGGGAATGCTATTTTCGGACCATTGCCCGTTCTCTCAGCTGTAATTCCCACATCAAATTCCCCCAGAGCTTCAACTTGTTTCCTGGAGTAGCTGAGCACCTGCAATTCATAACCTTCGTCATAAAAATAGGCGCACTCCCAACGGTCCTTCCAATCATCGAAGGGTGTTTTCTCAAAGCCGTGTTTGTTGATGTACTTGGTCAAGCATCTGGGGAGTGTGACCGTACTGGTCAAGTGCCAGAGAGGCTTTTTCACAGGACCGCTTTTCCTTCTTACATGAATTGGGTTGAGTTTCAATCCGATCAACGAGCGGACCTCGAGCTCGTCTTTCAACCTTTGATCGACTCCTATGGGAGGGAATGGCGAAAGGAACCCCAGCTGCACCTTGGAATTCTGTTTGGAATCATTTTTCACTGCAAGCTCACCTCGGATGAATTCCTCATCAGTAGGTTCGGTTTGGGTTCCGATCTGGTATTGGTAGGCATGGAGCCAAAGGTAAGAAGCGCTGTTGAGTTGCTCGTCATCAAACTCCCGACGCTTTAATACATGGAAGAAGAACCGGCTTTCGTTGGTGATCAAAGAATCACGGGCCAGGTCTATTCCCAACAGCTCTCGCAATGCAGCCACAATTTCACGGAGAGGCACTGAGTCCTCAGCTTGTTTGACCTGAAGATAGGTCTCGATGGGAGGTACTCCATCTCTCTCAACTGTGCCGCGGTCAATCTTGTACTCTTTAGCTACTAGGCCGCTACGATTTGCGAGCTCGCGGACTTGATCCGCAGAATCGACGTAGATAACCGAACCACACGCTCGAATACCTTCAGGACGAACCCCGTCTGAAATGGTGAACTCCCAGATTGCAGACTTTGCACATGGAACCGCCGATTTGCTAAAGTTCATCCTGCACCCTGAAGTGATGTTGGGCCAGGGTCAATTCGCTATCAGATGTAGACAGGATAATTCACGCCAGCCATAACCGCCCGTTTGTCACCCCGCCTGTCCTCACCACAAAAAAATGTGGTCAGCGTGTTCCCCCTCTTTGGAACACATCATCATCGTGGCCCCTCCGACAATCTACCCTAGCCCTACGCAGGTTATACACAAGTGGGGAGAAAGGCCCCCTTCAATTGCCCCTCGCCGGCAGCAGGCCGATGCCGGGATTGAGCATCGACCGCGCGCGATCGGCGACGGTCCCGGCGGTGAAGATGGGGATGTTCTTCAGTTCCAGACCTCCGATCTGCCCTGTGATCTTCTCTGAGAAAGCCCTCATACGTTCCATGTCCTCTTTGTCGGGCTTGCCGACGGTGAAGAGGGGCAGAATGGGAAGATCGTAGTCCGTCTTCTTGTACTTCTCCTTCCGGTTCTCCACGAGCAGGAGGCCACCGACCTGTCCACCGGGGCGTTCACCGACGAGGATGTCGATCTTGAAGTGGCCGTTAAGATTGACCCACTTGCCAACCATGCACTTGCCATTGAGCACGCCCCGCCCGCCCCAGGGCTGGCGAAGATCCATGTCAGGCTTGGACTCTCCCAAGTTGACCAGATCATCACGGGAGGCATCCAGCACGGGTTCGCCGTTGATATACACTGCCAGCAGATCGTCAAAGTAACCTATGAAACGCCACTCCCCGTTCTCCGGCGGAGTCACCATGCCGGTGTAGTGCACCAGCCAGCCGCGTGGCTGCACGTCCTTCTCTACAGCGAAGGCCTTGGGCCCCTCCTCCGCCGCCAGCAAAGGTACGGCCAGAAAGGTGAAGTTCATCTGCTGCGGGGCTTGGAAATAACCCTTCATCTCCGTGGCGGAGAACTTCTTGTCCGCGAACGCCTTCACGAGCTGGAAGTATCCGTTGGCGTTGTAGGGCTGCGGTTTCCCTTTACGGTCCTGCTTGAAATCATAGAGCACCCCTGGCACGCCCCCAGTTCCACCCAGGTTGCCAAAGACCGTGCGCGCCACAAACCCCTTCATGCCGCCGGTGCCAATGCCAGAGCCAAAACCGCCACCGGCCCCGCTGTTGCCAAACCCGCCCGATCCCATGGAGCCCGCGCCCATGACACTGCTCATCTCCGGCATGTCCAGGCTGTCCATGGGCATGTCAGGCAGTGAGATGGCGGCGTTGACCGAGCTGGACACCACCTTCCTCATGGGAATGGATTTGTTCAACGTCTGCTTCTTGTTCCGGATCTGCTGGCTCAGCTGCTGAGAGGCATCCTGACCAGCCTTGCTGCCACCGCCCGGAAGGAAGTCCACCTTCTTTTCCTGCACAATCGTCTGCACCATGAAATAGGCCGCCACCAGCAAGCCCACATGGATAAGCAGGCTCACCAGGAAGGAGCCGCCGCCGATCTTGTTCCAGTATTTCCTGAATGCTCCTGGCGGCTTCGGTTGGTCGTACAAGGTCGTAGGCAAAGCGCCGCCCACGATGGCCTGTTGTTGCAGCAGGATCGGTGGAGCCCCAGGCCCACTGGTGTGCATCGGGGATGACTCCACTTCATGCGAGTGCGTCGGTGGATTGTGTTCCGATTCGGCCATACGAGAAAGCGGGAAAGGTGTTTGGAGTGGAATCGTCCGGGAAGCGAATTCCGACAATGACAACAGACCTTGGCGAAGGCGTGAAGGGTCATTCTATGAGACCCGGGTATTTTTTGCACGCCCTAATGTGTCGACCTAGACAAATGGATAATTATTGGCCTCGATTCGTCACAAGGAATGAGGTTGATGGCAGAATTTATCCACACTGAACAGGGATTGGTGGTGTGGACACAAGAGCGAAGCAGCAGACGCTTCAGCTAGTGCCTGCCAAGGAACCTGGGGGGGACTGACATGGAGATGTTGATGGCGGTGGGGAGAGAGCAGATGCTGTCGGCTTTCCACCTGGTCCACCTCCGCGGAGGTACCCAGGGTTGACTCGTCCAACCACTGGGCTTTGCCACAAATCCCCTTCAGGGATTGACTGCGGACTGAGCAGGAGTTGGTTCCTTGGCTCGCTGCTGTAGCGCCGCGGTTCGAGGCGATTACATGATCCGCGAAAGCGGTGTCAAGCCACCGGCACTCCAGGACGCTTCGCGAGGTTGGAGACGGTGAGGTTGTTGGCAGGCAGGAGTTCAGTGATGGTCTGGCGGTCTGCCCCCTTCTCGCGGCACGTCAGGAGCCACTCAACTGAGCGGGGATTGAATCCCGGACCGTTGCACCCTGGTAGAAGCCTCATCACCGAAAGAAACCCCATGCACACGCGTAACTCCCCACCGTACGCAGCCGACGCTTCCTGCTCGGGAAGTCATCGGCCAATCAATTCCCGCACCCTCCAGAGCAACAACCCATGCCCTCCGAGTCCTCCTCCCGCCGCCATTTCCTCCGCGCAGCTCTGGTCGGCAGCGGGGTCGCGCCCCTTGCTTTGGGAGCTGCGGCGCAAGAGACCACCGGACTCAAACCGGGACAATTCGTCGAGCCTGCGTGCGATGTGCCGCTGGTGGAAGATGCGGACGTGATTGTCTGTGGCGCAGGGCCAGCGGGAGTGACCGCGGCGATCACTGCAGCCCGTGCAGGAGCACGGGTGCGATTGTTCGAATGGCGTGGCTGCCTGGGCGGTGTGTGGACGGCGGGATTGCTCGGGTACTTCCTCGACTTCGACAAACCGGGTTTTGCGAAGGAACTGCGGGACAGCCTGGACAAGCGAGATGCGCGTGCGAACACCAAGAGTGCGAGCGCCTTCTGCTATGACCCCGAGGCGTTGAAGCTGTTGCTCGAAGAAATGTGCGTGGAAGCGGGGGTGAAGTTTCAGTTTCACACCAAGGTATCTGCGGCCTTCAAGGATGGGCGTCGGCTGACCACGGTCGTGACGGAGTCCAAGTCCGGCCGGCAGGCCTGGCGGGCCCCGGTCTTCATCGATGCCACCGGCGACGGCGATCTGGGCGCGCTGGCAGGTTGCACGTTTGAAATCGGCGAGTCTGCCGACTGCCCCTGCCAGCCTCTGTCTCTCAATGCTCTGCTCATCGTGAAGGACGTCGAAGCCCTGCGGAAGTTTGTACGATTCGGTGAGCCACTGGCGGGTGAAAACAGCAAGGGCGACAAGAAGAAGCAGATCAAGGACGCCATCGTGAAGACGGGGCACTTCCCCTCCTACGCTAACCCGACCATGTTCCACGTGCGGGACAATCTGATTTTCGCCATGTTGAATCACGAATATGGCGTCAAGCCCTGGGACGCGGCGGAGCTCACCGCGGCAACGGTGCGGGCACGCGCCGAGATGAACAAGATGGTGGCGGGATTGCGCGGCCTAGGTGGCCCCTGGGAGGGCTTGCAACTGGTCGCGACCGCGGAGCAGATCGGTGTGCGCGACGGGCGTCGGCTGGCAGGACGCTTCACCGTCACCAAGGAGGATGTGATCAAGGGTTCGAGGTATGATGATGCAGTGGTACGCGCGACCTTTGGCGTGGATGTGCATGCCACCTCAGCGGATCACAACAAGGATGGCTCCGGCCATCGCGCGAACATGAACATCAAAGTTGCCCCCTATGACATCCCCTTGCGTGCGATGATCGCCCGTGATGTGGACGGGCTGATGATGGCGGGACGCTGCATCAGCGGCGACTTTATCTCGCATTCAAGCTATCGGGTCACAGGCAACTCCGTCGGCATGGGCGAAGGTGTCGGGGTGATCGCCGCCCTGGCAGCACAATCAAAGCGACTGCCTCATGAAGTGCCGTGGAGCGAAGGGGCTGCCAAGCTTGCGGAGATCCGAAAGGCGTGACGTTGATCCAGGCCCGACGCAACGTCAGACCCGCCAGCTACTCTGCCATCGCCCATTCCGGCCTCGCCCAGCGCACCTACTTGGCAGAATGCGTTGGACGATTTTCTGCCGCCTTTGATCCTTTGGATGAAGTCACAGGAAGCACCACTCTAGTCAAACGCTCCTTTATCCACGGAGCGTCCTGCAGGGATGCGATCTGCTTCGCGACAGCTTCTTTCAAGACTGCTGGATTCGCGGAAGATTCGGCGACCCTCAATGCCGCTCCTGCGCAGTAGTCCCCTTCTTGAAGCTTGTACATTTCTACCGATACCCGGCCCAAAAGCTTCTCATGATCCGCGAGTGCTTGCTCGTATGCAGCCCTGACCCTGGGGTCGGTTATCGATTGGGGGTCGGTGCCTGCAAAGATAGGCTTGCCGCCCAGCTTGGTCGCGTCGAAGTCCGGCCACCGCCCAATCATCCGCTCTATGGGGACACTCACGTCGCGTGTTCGATAGATGAACGCCGCCAACTTCAACGCCTGCAGGATTCCAGGCAACTTGTTTGCTTCGGGCCCTTCTCGAAGGTCGTTCTCAATCCCGGACATTGCCACAGACAACTCGTGCGGGTTTGCCTCCTTCTTCTGACGGGCCAGCAACGTGTTTATGTCCTCCGTTGAAAGCTGGGCACTCAGGCGGCACGCGCAAATCAACATCAGCAACAGCACGGCGACCTGCCCTGATGTCCCGTTTGCACATCGAGTACCGCCAGTTTGATCGTGAACCATTGACATTGCCTTTGCCTCCTTTTTCAGTGCAACCGCCGCCCCTTTGCCCTGGGACAATCTCCATTCATTCCACCACAGATGCGAACGGGGCTCCCTGGATTCCATTGGATGTTCCCGCCCTGCCTTGCCGATGGAAGGAAGCTCCTACGTCCCCTGCGGATTTCATAGGGATGCTCAGATTCACATTCCCGCATGGCCCTACGCGTCTATCACCTGGTAGATCTGAATGAGGTTGCCGCAGGTGTCGGCGAAGATGGCGATCTTCACCATGCCTGCAGCAGTCGGATCTACGGTGAACTTCACCCCGGCCTTCTTCAGGCGCTTCGTCTCGGCCTCGATGTCGTCCGACTCGAATGCCGTGCAGGGAATCCCCTGCTGAAAGAGGGCCTCCTGAAAGACTTTGGAGGCGGGGTTGGCATTGGGCTCGAGAGCGAGTTCGACATCGGGATGTCCGTCAGGCGCGACGACTGTGATCCAGCGGAACTCGCCCACTGGGAAGTCCCTGCACTTCTTGAACCCGAGCACATCGGTGTAGAAGGCGAGCGCGCGGTCCTGGTTTTCGACGACAACACTGTTCAGTTTGATTTTCATAGGATAAGGAAATCGAGCTTATCCTGCCGCCACTAAACCGGCTTCTCGGAAATTGCCTTTTCGGGCGGAAAACCGCCCATCAGCGTGAGGCAACCAGGAATGAGCTCGGGCGGCATTTTCCGCAAGGGGCTCGAAGCAGACCTGTGTCGCCGCCGCCATGTGGAGGGCGACATCCCGATGCGACGCGTGAACAGGGTGCTGAAGCTGCCGAGGCTGGAAAAGCCCACCTCCAGGCAGATCTCCGTCACGGAAAGATCGGTCAAGATCAGCAGGTGCTTGGCGCGCTCGATCTGCGCAAGCGAACGATATTGATGCGGCGTCTCGCCGAACACCGCGCGGAAGAGCCGGATGAAGTGATGAGGTGCGAATCCTGCCCGTCGGGCAATTTCATTCACCGACGGTCGTGCGTCATCCTCCGCCCGCAACAAGTCGCGGGCGAGGCACAGACGGCGCAAGACTTCAGGGTGCAACATGGATGCGGGTACGCCCCAAAGATCGCAGAATGCTGATCAACAGCAACTGGGGGAAACGTTTTGGACCCCGCCTCTGCCGAGGGCCCTTCGCTGATCCGCAATGCAGAAGTCATCACCTGCCTTCGTCCTTGAAGGCCTCGAGTGCAGAGGCGAGTTGCTGACGGGTGTGCTGCATCTTCACGGTTTCCATTGCCTCTCCACAGAGCTGGTCGCAGCGCTCGTTGTCATCGTGACCGGCGTGCCCCTTGACCCAGTGCCAGGTCACTTGATGCCGTGATGCGGCGCCATCCAGCATGCGCCAGAGATCCTCATTCTTGACCCGTTGCTTGCTGGCCGTTTTCCATCCATTGTTCTTCCATCCGGCCAGCCATTTCATGATGCCGTTGCGGACGTACTGGGAATCGGTGTGCATCTCAACGACGCAGGGCTTCTTCAGGTGAATCAGCGATTCGATGGCGGCGCGCAGTTCCATACGGTTGTTCGTCGTGGCCGGCTCGCCCCCGCTGATTTCCTTGCGCCGTCCGCGCGACTCCAGCACCGCCGCCCATCCTCCCACGCCGGGATTGCCGAGGCAGCCGCCGTCGGTGTGAATGATGACTTGGGGGAGGACCGATTCCATCGTGATCCATAGTCAGGCAGGAGTCGAAAGACAAGGTTCAACCTCCGCAAGTCATGTTCAGGATTTCGGCCGCACAGGTGTCCTGCCGAAACAACGGCGCTCGAAGGGAGCCAACCTCTTGTCAGTATTCCTGGATACACGGCCGCCGGACAATCTACTTCTTTACCCTCCAAAGTATCAACCCGGCCCCCAGTAACGCGCCAAGGGTGCCAATGACCCACGGCAGGTACGAAGAGTTACTTTAACCTGGAGCTGTCACTTGTGATTGCGGAACTTCCAGATGCGCCGCAAAGGGAGTCTTTCCAGGTGTCGCAGCGGTGGCAGCCTCATCAGGAGTAGCGGCGCTCGATTGCGACGCCCCGGAGCCAATCCTCAACGTGCCTCCATAGGGCCAAAAAGGTTTACCATCCACATGCAATTCCCCGTCCGGCATGACCATGGCCGTGACGGACTCCGTAAACGAAGCAGGGCGGAAGACAATCTCGCGAGGCGAGATGAGCCGCACTATCCCGTCTCCTGAATTCAAGGTCGTCGCAAGTGCCTGGGAGTGGACTCGCTGCTGGCTCTCCAGCATCCCATCCTTCGGCCCCTGCAAGAGGATGAACGACCCAATTTCGGTGGCCACCAGAGCGGTGACTTTCCCCTCTGACTCCAGCGCATCGAGAAGACTGAGCCATTCCGAAGGCTTCCCCGTCTCCTTGGTGACCTCTTTGAAGTAGAACTCTATTGGCTGTTGGCCGGATTTTCGAAGCTGCAACCTGTACGTGGTTTTCGCATCTGTCTGATCATACTGCAGCACCAGTTGGGAAGCAGGAGTCAGCTTCTTCTCGACAATATCTTTGGCCACACACTCAGCACAGGCGAAGAACAAAGCTGTAAAAATCGCCAACTTCATATCTTAGCAAGGATCCTTAGTGAGCGTGGTCTCACTCGTATGTTGGAGGATTTGCCTGCCCCTATGTGGCACCGCCCGACGCGGTCAGAGGCACATAAGATTAATGCGAAACCAGTCCACACCTCCTCGCAGCGACACCCGGAAGCCTCATCGGGTCAGACCTCACCCCATCGCAGAGACTCTACCTCTTCACCAGCCAAAGTAACACCCCCAGGCCCAGCAAGGCGACTACTGCCCCGATCCCCCACCGCGTGTACGACAGGCCATTCGCCTCGGGAGCTGTCGCTTGCGATTGCACCCCCTTCTGACCAGCCGCGGTGGGAGCCTTGCCCTGTGCCGCAGCACCTGTGGCAGCTCCATCAGGTGTGGCCGCGCTTGATTGCGACACCCCACCGCCAACCGTCAACGTGCCACCACTTTGCACCATCGGTTTGCCATCCACCAGCAGCTCTCCTTTGGGAGTGATGGTGGCCGCCACCGGAGCCGGATGGGATATGGAGGTAATCACCACCTCAGTGGGAGACTTGAGCTTGATGCTGCCTCCACCAAGGTTCTCAGCAGCTTCAAGGGCACTGGAAAGGAATGAGACTTCACTTTCCACCTGACCGTTCTCCCCACCCTGGAGCAGCACAAAGCTCGCAATATAGATCTGAACCAGCACGGTCACCCTGCCATTGACATCAATCCCATCGACCATCTTCACCCATTCCTGAAGCTTCCCGGGAACCTTCTCCGTCCCCACTTCCTTTCTCCAGAACTCAGCAGGAGCACTCCCCTCCCGGCGGAGCTGCAGGCTGTAGGTGATCTTCTGGTCGGCTTCTTCCGATTGCAGGACCATGCTGGCAGAATTACCCATCGGCAATTCCTTGATATCTTTCGCATAACTGGACGCAGGCACCAGAAGGAGCAGGGTCAGAAGGGCAGTTTGCATGTTTTATAGTTTCCTTAAACTCCCCCAACAGCCCTCCAAAGTCGGCGTGGACTTGAGGCCGCATCCCGCTGCCATTCATCGCCTGATCGCTGCCGCTGCTTCTCGACCAGCTAGACATCAAGCCAGCAGTATCGAACTTGCACGAGGCACCCGAAAACGCTATCTCTTCATCAAACGCAACAACAACACAATGCCCACCAGGGCGACCACTCCCCCAGCCACCCATGGAATGTATGGCTGGGGGCTGTTCTGACCGGTCGTCCCAATGCCTGGCGCATCGCTCTGCGAAGACTTCACCGGGGAGCCTGATGCTGACGTCGCATCTCCCGCTGACGCAGCACTGGATTCCCCGCCGAGCCGAGGAGCCTCTGCCGGTTGATTAGCCCCGGACGCAACCGTCAACACCCTGTCACTTGAATCCAAGGGCTTGCCATCTGCCTGCAGTGATCCATTGGGCAAAACAGAGGCGGAAACCGGTGCAGGAGACAATGCCGACGTCACCACGATTTCCGTTGGAGTTTTGAGCTTGATCTTGCCTCCTCCTGAGTTCTCAGCCATCGCAAGGTAGCTGGACCCTATGAAAAGCTCTGACTCCAGCTTACTGTCACCGCCTCCTTGGAGAAGCAGATAGCTTCCAATATCCACCTGCATCAAGGCCGTGATTTTCCCGTCCGTTTCCAAGACATCGACCACTCTGGCCCACCCCACCGGCCTGCCCGGTGATTTCTGTGCCGTCTTTTTCCAGAATTCCACAGGGCTCACACCGTCGCGACGGATTTGCAGGCTATAGACGAGCTGCTCGGCAGTTTCGTCCGATTGCAGCACCATCCGAGCAGAATCCAACAATGGAACCTCCACGATGTCTTTGGCCACCCCGAAGGACGGCAACAAAATGGCCAGGAAGAACAGTACGGCTCTCATATCTTATTTCTAGGGTACGGGTGCGTCATATGGAACAGCGACCTTCTGTGTCTCGGTAGTGCCTTTTGGATCCGCCTTCCATATCCAGCAGTATCCGTTTACGCTATTTTGCGGCACAACAAAAGCCCCAAATGCGTCCAATGCAGCGTCTTCCCATTCTTGGTGGCTCGCGTAGGGAGTCGCCGTTCCATAGGAAGGATCGTAGTACTTCCCGCCATACTCCACCAGAGAATGGTCTGCAAAATGAGCTATTGGATTTCCATTCCCTTGAGCGCCGACACCGTTGTTGTCCGTAGGAAAGAACGGGTCGGCATTGAGCGTCCAGCTTTTCACATACAGCCGGGGGTATCCGACAGGGTTCAAGGTGCCAGGGTAGTGCGCCAGTATGTCAGCCTGGAATTGAGCCTGGCTGGGAAGCGGCGCAACGAACATGAAGATGTTTGCATCGATACCCTGGGTACGAAGGATATCTGTGAACAGCCTGTTCCAAGCACCACAACTACCATCGCCTGTCGAGATCAGCACCAGTGAAGAGGCGGAAATGCTATTGGGATTCCCCCAATACTTCATGGCAGTCCCGCTTAGCTCACCCGTGCCGGGTTTCACAGTTTGAACGTTTTGATCCGTGAAGTCCGCATAGATGGCATCTACCACCGCTTGCGCGTTCGCCCCCTTGCCTTGCGCATTGCGGCAACTGATGTTGAAGAAGCCTTCTCTCTTCTCCGCCGCTGCCGTCTTGATGGGGTCTGCCATCACGATGTAGACCGTATGCTTGGTGCTGCCGATCGCGCTCCAGTCGCCGTTGCCAACCTTGACCTCCCAATCAATCTTGAAGGCGGAACCCGCGTCCGCGCTGTGGAACTGGATGGAGTTCGTCAGGTTGTTTTGTGCCGTGGTGAGCGACAGATTGAGCGTGCCGCCGCTGCCGGGCGTCACGGAGGTCTCAGGGATCTGCAGGCCCTGGGCAGACGTGGCCTTCACCATGACGGTATGGCCAGACGGCAGGTCCTTGATCTGCAGCTCCGCCCCCACCTGCGGCTTGGTATTGCGGGTGTACGCCACGGGATAGTTCTTGTCCCCTCCGGCAGCATTGATGCCCGTGGCGGCGACGCCATCCGCATTCCCATCCACCCATTGAGGCGCGCTGTAAGTGGTCGTACCATTGTCAGATTTCAGCTCGTGATACTTGGTGCCGCCAAAGCTCACCTTCTTGACATCCGCGGGCAGCAGGTACGCCTTCTTGTTCTTGAAGGCAGGGCTGTCTGAGAACGAGGTCAGCAACCGGTCAGGATCCACCTTCACCACCCGTGGGTTGGGCAGCGTGCTGCCACCTTCCGATGTCAACACGTCCACATAGAGGGTGCCGTCATAGTCCGGCCCTTCCTTGAGGGTCGTGCTCTTGTGGTTCAAGGTTATTTCATAAGAGATCTGGCGGTTCAGCGTGATCGTATCCTTGGAAAGTTCGCCAGGCTTCGACTCACCCAGCGTTTGCCCCCCCTTGAACGTCACGGAGTAAGACTCCGACTTGCTGCCGCTGTCATCGCCCCAGGTCACTTTCACCTTGTACTGATCACTTGGCTTGGGATTCCCCTGGCCACCCGGATCGGGGTTGCCACCGCCACCACCGCCACCACCGCCACCACCGCCACCACCGCCACCACCGCCGCCACCGCCGCCACCGCCGCCACCGCCCGGTCCCCCGGGTCCTGGGTTGCCGCTGCCTGGCGGATTGCCAGGCTGGCCGCCGCTGCCGTCTCCTCCTACGGTGCCACCCCCAGTAGAGCCACCGGTGCCCTGGCTGGCCGCCTTGGTCCGGAAGTGGAGCTCCCATTCCTCCGATTGCTCGAAGTTCGCGCCTGCCTGGCTCTTCACATCAACACTCACGCGCACAATGTAGGCCGTGTCATTCGCCAGCGCAGCCAGCGGGATGATGTCCAGCCGCTTGAGCAGGCTGTTGTAGCTGAGAACCGCAGGCACCGGCTGCCCCGTCCATCCGGTGATCAGCTTCACATTCGCATTGGTCAGGGTCGAGGCGTCCATGGCCTCGTTCCAGGTCAGCTTGATAGCGATCTGCGGGCTGACATTGATGTAGTGGTTCACCGGGTAGGTGGCAGTGACGTAGGGCCCCGTCAGCGGCGGATCCAGCGGAGGATCCACCGTCTTGAAGCTCCAGCGATGCTCCGCTGCCATCTGCTCACCTCTGAGGTTGGTCACACCCGTCTGGATGACCACTTCATACACTTTGCCCAGGGTCATCGCCGCCACCGGCGTCACATCCACGCGGTACCAGTAGGGGTCATAGGTGACCGTCGCTGGCACCACGTTCTGCTGGTCATCATACACCGTGAAGGTGCTGCTGGACACTGTGGACGCATCCAGAGGCTCGCTCCAGTACGTGGAAACTACCGCCGTGGCAGACACATTGATGTAGTCCGGCCCCGGCAGAGTCTGCAGCACATCCGGCTTGCTCACCGCCGTGCTGTTGGCGCTGGTCTCGAAGATCTGGGGCCCAAAGGGTGCCACCACGAAGTCGTTCACCAGGTCAGGCGCCACCTCCCATTCGTAGAGGGTGTTGGCATCCAGCGGGGATGCTGGCACGAAGGCCACCAGCTGACGTCCGTGCAGGATCTGGGAGGAGCCAGCCACCACCTGCCCGTCCGAAAAGCGCTTCAGCAGGAAGTCGGGTGCCACCGCCCCCACGGGCAGAGGACGGCTCAGGCCGATCACCAACACCTTGTCCACAGGCACATTGCTTTCCCCCTGCACAGGACGGCTGTAAGTGACGGCGATCGGGACAGACGCACCATCGTTGGGGTCGGTCCCCATCAAGTACTCATCCAGATTGCTGTGGCCGTCGGAGTCATCGTCCATCCAGCTGTCATCCACCAGCGGGTTCGTGCCGTGGGCAATTTCATAGCCATCTGGAATGCCGTCCCCATCCGTGTCCGCCAGAGCCGGGTCTGAGTGGTGCAGCGTGACCTCATTGCCATCGCTCACGCCATCCCCGTCACTGTCCGTCTGCCCCGGATCCGTGCCGTGGGCGGCTTCAGCCAGATTGTCCAGCCCGTCACCATCGCCATCCCCGGTGCCCGTCTGGCCGAGCCCACCGAAATGCTCCGTCTCCCACGCGTCAGAGAGACCGTCACTATCCGTGTCCACAGAGGCCTCATAGGCACCCAGATCTGGCGGCACGTCGCGCAGCTTCGCTTTGATATCACGTGTGATCTTGGATCCCGTGGCGACCACCCCGGCATCGACCGCCGGACTGGCAGGGTCAGGCACACCTGCGCCGTCCAACAAGGGGTCCGCCCCGGAGGCACCGTACTCCGCACCCTGGATGATGCAGCGCTTCACCACCACTTGGGCCGTCTCGCTGGGGGCATACACCTGGACCTCATCCGAGCTGTACTCCGGATTCCAGACAATGGAGTTAAGCAGGCTCAGTTTGCCGCTGCCATCCACATGGATGCCCGTGCCTCCATACTGATAGGTGTTCTCGTTGTTGATGATGGTGCAGTGCTCCACCGTCAGGTCGCCCGTACCCAGGTAAATTCCCGCACCGCCGGACAAATAGTTTTCCTTGATCACGCAGTTCACCAGGCGGACCTGGTCATTGCTTTCCGGCGTATAGACGTAGACGCCGCGCCCCTCATAGACACTCGTGGTGTGTGAGATCACGAGGCCGTCCACCATGGCGTGCTCGCTCTGCAGGTAGAGGCTGGCATAGCTGTTGGAGCTGGCGATCGCCGGCGGAGTGGCCCCCGCCTCCCCGAGGATCAAGATGGCCTTGCTGCCAATGTAGACAGACTCATCGTAGGTTCCGGATTTTACAAAGATGATCTTATGGGTGCCGCTCGCCGCATTGGCGGCATTGACGGCGGCCATGATGGTCTTCTTCTGCGTTGCGTTCTCCGTCACGAATGCCGGGTTCACGGTAATATCCATCGCAGGCAGGCTTCCGGCCACACTGGCCTGCGTCCCGCGTTTGAACTCATAGATGTTCGGAATCCGGTCGCCGTCCTTGTCCTTGAGCGCGTCCTGCGGATCCAGGGGATCCAGCCCGTGCGTCACCTCATACAGATCCGTCATGCCATCACCATCGGAATCCGACACCGCGGGATTGCTGCCAGCCCCAAACTCCACGGAGTCGCTCACGCCGTCACCGTCTGAGTCGGTCAGGCCGGGGTGACTGCCGTACACGAGCTCCTGCGCATTCGTCAGCCCGTCGGAGTCACTGTCAGCCGCGCCGTTGGCGGTGAGATTGCCCAGGTGGGCCGTCTCCCAGGCATCCGGCAGATGGTCGGTGTCGCTATCTACATACTCATCCGCACCCAGATCTGGGGTGGAGCCGCGGGCCTCACCATGGATGTCTTTGGCAGACACCGGCAGCACCGGCGTGTTGGCCGCATTGATCGCCGGGCTGCCATGGCGCAGGAAGCCCGTGGGGGTGAGCACGGGATCAGCGAAGAGCCCGCCCCATCCACCGCCATACACCACGGAGTTCAAGACCTCACAAGACGCACCCTGACCCTTGTAGATCTGTGGATGCAAGGCCGGCAGCGCCGGATTCCACACGATGGAGTTGCGCAGGCGCAGGGCACCACCGCTGATGTGGATGCCCCAGCCCTGGGTGGCGGTGGAAGCAGGCAGCCCTGCGTTGTCCACCACTGTGCTGTGATCCACCGTGGCCAGGCCATCAGAGATGAGGATGCCAGCCCCTGAGAGGCTGCGGTTGCCCCGGATGATCGTATTGACGAGTCTGGCATGCCCCTGATGGGCGC
This sequence comes from Verrucomicrobium sp. BvORR034, assembly GCF_000739635.1. Classification (GTDB taxonomy): domain Bacteria; phylum Verrucomicrobiota; class Verrucomicrobiia; order Verrucomicrobiales; family Verrucomicrobiaceae; genus Verrucomicrobium. The sequence goes on from NZ_BATQ01000185.1 coordinate 87,459, forward strand.
CGATGGACACCTCTACCCCGCCGCTGTTGGTCGTCACGGAGGAGTGCGTCAGCACCAGGCCGTCCACCACGCAGCCGTCCTGCACGACCGTCAAACTGTAATCTCCTGAACCAGAGGACACCACCGGTGGGGTATGCCCCTGCTCACCAAGGAGAATGATGCGCTTGCCATGGAGATAGACCTGTTCCGCATAGCTGCCCTTCTTGACCAGGATGATCTTGCAATCGCCCCCGGTGTTGTTCGCCGTCGAGATCGCCGCACTGATGCTGGTGTGCGATCCGCCCGTGGCCGCCACAGTGAAGTCCGCCGCCTGCACGCTCGCAGCACTGCTGGGGTCCTTCCCACGCACGTACTCAAAGAGGTTGGGCAGCCGGTCACCGTCCTTGTCATCGAGCGCGTCGCGATAGTCCAGCGGGCTCAGCCCATGCGTCACCTCATAGCCATCCGGCATGCCGTCCAGATCCGTGTCCGTCACGAGCAGCCCCGTCCCGGCGGCCACTTCGTCACCATCATCCAGGCCATCGCCGTCCGTGTCAGCCACTTGAGGGTTCGTGCCATACAGGCTGTATTCACTCAGGTTGTCCAGATCATCGCCATCCGCGTCTCCACCAGGCGTCGTGACCCCGAGCGCCTCCAGCCAGTCCGGCAGACCATCGCTGTCGGAATCGACAAACTCATCCGCACCGATGTCCGCAGCGCCAGAGCGCGATTCCCCCTGGATGTCCTTCAGCAGGGAGGAGCCCACCGCCGTGTCGAGCGCAGGTGAAGCGGCCTTTAGATAGCCCCTGGGGTTCAGGAAAGGATTGGTCGCCAGACTGTCATATTCACCTCCGGCAATGATCGAGCTGACCACCGTCACCGAGGCGGGGTTGGACGCGTAGACTTCCGTCTCGCCATCACCATCTGGATTCCAGACAATGGAATTCGCCAGTTTGAGCCTGGACGAGTACCCCACGTAGATGCCCCGGCCATTGTTGGCGGCCAGGTTGCCAAAGACGGACACGTGCTCCGCCTCCAGCCTCCCGTTGCTCACATAGATGCCAGCCCCCTGATTGGCACCATGGTTGTGGATGAAGCAGTTCACCAAGCGGGCACGAGTCTGCGCCGTAGGCAAGGAGACCTGCACGCCACTGAGGCCGTTGAAGGGATTGCCATCCACGTCATTGATCCGGGTGATGCGGAAACCGTCCACCACAGACTCCTCGTTCAGGCTCACCGCATAGGTGCCAGAGTTCACCGCTCTGATCTCCACCGGCGCCGCTTCCTGGTCTGCCAGCAGCAACACCTTGCGCCAGTTCGAGATGCTCACACTCTCCTGATACACCCCGCTCTTCACGCGGATGATGCTGTAGTACGGGCTGCTGGAGCTCGCCGTCGTACTGTTCACCGCCGCCTGGATCGTCGTGTGGGAGCCCCCGCCCGCCTGGGCCACCACATAGTCATCCGCCGGGCGCAGGCTGCCATTGCTGGCAGAGGTGCCCCGCTTGTACTCCCACAGGTTCGGCACCCGGTCCCCGTCCTTGTCTTCCAGGGCGTCATCCAGGAGCGGGTTCAAGGTATGCACAGACTCATAGCCATCCGGAATGCCGTCGGAATCCGTGTCATTGTCAAAGGGGTTGGTATGGGCCAGGATCTCGTCACTGTCGTCCAGCCCGTCCCCGTCCGCGTCTGCCAGCAGGGCATCCGTCCCGTACAGGGAGTATTCGTCCAGATTGTTCAGGCCGTCTCCGTCATTGTCCCCGCCGGGGTTGGTCACGCCCAGCGCCTCCAGCCAGTCCGGCAGGCCGTCACTGTCGGCATCCCGCCACTCATCGGCACCAGCATCCGGCGTGGAGACACGGGTCTCCCCCTGGATGTCCCGCAGCACCCCGGCTGCAGTGGAGCCAGCATTCACCGCAGGAGACGCGCTCGTCACGTACCCCAGGGGATTGATGAGGGGATCCCCTGTCGCCCCACCGAAGGCCCCGCCCCGGACCACAGAGCCGATGACAGACACCGTCCCGGTGGAGTCCTTGGCGATCTCGGCATACCCGGCCGCATTGGGATTCCACAGGATGGAGTTCACCACCCGAATAGAGGCACTGTAGGACGCGTAGAGGATGGAGCCCTCCGCCCCCGTCTTGTTATTGTACAGGGTGGAGTGCGAGATCTCCAAACGGCCCTGGCCAAGGTGGACTGCCGCCGCACCTGCGCTCCCGTGCCCGTTGATAAAGCAGTTCACCAGCCTCGCCTGATCGTCCGGCTCGGAGAGGGATACCGTCACCCCGGTGTAGCCGTTCAAGGCATCCCCGTCCACGTCCTTAGTACGGGTGATGCGGAATCCATCCACCACGGCTTCGCCATTAAGCGAGACCGCCTGGTAACCGATGGCACTGGCGCGGATCTCCACCGGGGCGGACTGCAGATCCGCCAGCAGGAGGATCTTCTGCCCCCCGTACACCGAGATCTGCTCCTGATACACGCCCGGAGTCACCCGGACAATGCTGTAGTACGGAGTGCTCCAGTTCGAGGTCATACTATTGAGCGCGCTCTGGATGGTGGTGTGCGTGCCCCCGGAGGCCGCCACCACGGCATCAGCCGTCGGCTTGTCAGCGGCATTGCTTGGGGAATGGCCGCGCTTGTACTCCCAGAGGTTGGGAATGCGGTCCCCGTCCTTGTCGGCAAACGTGTCATCCGCCAGCGGATCGAGGTTGTGCGTGAGCTCATAGCCATCAGGCATGCCGTCGCGGTCGGTATCCGGGTGATTGGGGTCACTGCCAGCAGCGTATTCCGCGGCATCCCCGGCCCCGTCCCCGTCGGTATCTGCCACACTGGGATTGCTGGAGATATCGTACTCCTGGGCATCCGGCAGGCCATCGCTGTCAGCATCGCCCAGACCGTTCCGGCTCAGGTTGGTGAAGTGCTTGATTTCCCACCAGTCCGCCATGCCATCGTTGTCGGCATCCACCCATTCATCAGCCCCGATGTCAGCGCCCACGCCCGAGGGGCGCAGCTCGCCGTCCATGTCCAGGTTCGATGAATTCACCAGCTCTCCAGCATTGATCGCTGGCGAGCCTGCCCTCAGGTGCCCGTCAGGCCGCAGCAACGGGGCCGTGCTGATGTTCCCCGCCCCGGCATGACCACCGCGGATGCTGGAGTGCGTGACCACCGCGCTGCCGTAGCCAGCGGTCAGCTCCGCCGCGCTCCCTGGGTTCCAGAGGACGGAATTCGCCACGGTAAGGTTGCCACCGTACACATACACCGCCTCCCCGCTCGACGTCGTGGTGTTGCCAGTGAGGGTGCAGTGCACCAGCACCACATCACCACCACTTGCATAGACCGCCGCACCATTGGCGGAGGAGTGGTTGTTCGCCAGTACGCAACCGATGATCCGCACATTGGCGTAGCTGATCCCCAACGCGGCTCCATAGTACCCTTCCGCATTCTTAAAGGTGAACCCGTCCACCACAGACTCCGTGCTGAGAGTCAGGCCCTGGGAAAGGCTTTCACAGTCGACGGTGGTCTTCGAGGCCCCGTCCGCTGAGATCAGGAGCATCTTGTAGCTGTTGATCTGCAGCGCGGTGTTACCCGTGCCCGTGTACACGCCCGGCCCCACCTTCACGATCTGGAAGTCCTGGGAAACCGCATCGATGGCCTCCTGGATGGTCGTGTGGCTGCCCCCACCCAGCGCATCCACCACATAGTGCGGCGTAGGCACGGAGGAAGCCAGATTGGGATCACTGCCGTTACGCAATTCATAGATGTTGGGATAGCGGTCCCCGTCTTCGTCATCATAGGCATCAGCCAGCAGCGGGTTCAGCCCGTGGTCGATTTCATCGCCGTCCGTGATGCCGTCCCCATCAGAGTCATTGTTGCCAGGGTTCGTACCTGCCTGGAACTCCTCCAGGTTCGTCGCCCCATCGTTGTCATAGTCCCCCGTCTCATCTTCGCCCAGGCCCCCAAAGTGGACCACCTCCCAGTCATCCCCCAGATCGTCTGAATCCGAGTCTGCCTGCACGATCACTGTGCGCGGGGCGGAAAAGCCCTCCGCATCCAGATCATCATAAGCACGCGCCGTCACGCTGTACGTTCCCGCTGGCACGCTGTTCCAGGTCCACTGGTATGGCGGAGACGTCAGCTCCTGGAGGAGCGTCGCTCCTGAGTAGAACGCCGACTTCGTGATGACTCCGCTCTCGTCCACGGCAGAGGCAGACAACTGGATGTTGGCCCCCTCCAGATAGATCTTGCCCACAGGGGGCGTGAGCATTTGCACCACAGGACGCGGGTTAACGGAAAGCACCACCGGCAGATGGAGTGCATCCTCACCCGGGGCATCAGGAGTCACCACGATCGTGCCCTCCAGTGGCACTGCGGAATAGGGTGGTGCCGTAAAGGTGGCCGTCACATTCACGCTTTGGCCCGCCGGGATCTGGCCAGAGAGAGGGCTCACCGCCAGCCACGGAGCCAGGGACTTGATGGAGACAGCCAGGCTGTCCTTCAGATACGCAGCATTTGAGACCACCGTGAGCCCTTGATCGCCCAGTAGATTCTGCACCCCGACCGTGGCACTATCCACAGCTCCGGTCAGCGTTTTGTAATACAACAGGATCTCACCGTCCGGCTTCAGCACGATCTGGAACGTGACATTCCCCGATCCACTGTAGAAGGCCACTTCTTCAAACTGGATGACGAACTCCGTGCCGTTGTCCTGATAGTAGATGTCGCCATTGCTGCCAGGATGCAGGTCGTCAAAGAGCGCGGCAATGAGATTGACCGGAAGGGAGGCATTGGGAAGTGCCCCATTGGAAGGCGTCGAGTTGCCACTGCCAAATGTGACATAGCCATTGCTTCCCACATGGAGCTCCGTGAAGGTCTGGCCGTAGAATGGGAACGGGAAACTCAGGCTCACTGGGGCAGAGGCATCGTCCTCACTGGAGAGTCCCACGAGGTGGGTGCCCGTGGTGCGGATGTCATTCCAGGCAAAGACAGGCCCTCCCGGCGCGTCAGAGTCCCGGTACTGATAGTCGCCCCCACCAGGGATCTCTGTGTTTAGAAGTTCGATGTTATAATCCAGCGGTTGAGTGCCGCGGTTCGTCAGCGTCACCGTCTTGGGCCCGCTGGTGCTGTTGGCAGTCACGGTGGCTTCCAGGGGATTCGGACTGCCCGTGATGATGGTGGCGTACACACTCAACTCCACGGCAGTGCCCGTGCCTGAGCTGGCGGCAATCTGCGACTCAGGCAGCGTTGTTGCCGGCTGTTTGTAGTAGGCTTCCACCAGTCCTGCACTGCTGCTTCGCACCTCCAGCACATCGCTCAGGGTAGGAGTTCCCGCATTGGTCGGGGCGAGTTTGCCTTCCCCCTCAGTGACGGAGAACTCCACCGGGGCATTGACCAGCTTCACACCCGTGGCCAGGTTTTTCACCTTCACCACCAGGGGGCTGCTGGTAAAATCCAGCGCATTGGCATGCTGGTGGTTGCCGGAAACAATCTCCAGCACCGGCACGATCAGCGCCCCACCCTGGCTGTAGTAGTCCGCGGGATCACTCCCTGCCTGGAATTCACTGCGGTTGCTCAATCCATCACCGTCAGGATCTTCACCAGCATCGTCAGGATCATTGGTGGCGAGGCCGTGGGCTGTCTCCCACCAGTCAGGCATTCTGTCCCCGTCCGTATCGACAGAGGCCCCGCTGACGTCCAATGTGAACATTCTCTCCGTATGGGCCCCATCACCGTCTGCCACGCTCAAGGTCAGCGATTGCAGCCCGTTCGCCACCCATTGCAGGCTGTCTCCGGCCAGGAGCTCCCCGGTAGGCGTCAGGGAGAAGTGGGAGCCATTGGGATTGTCCAGGGTTGGAATCGAGAAAGTAAGGGGGTCGAGATCGATATCCATGCCGAACACATCCCCCACGCGGAAAGGGGTACCCGGCACGCCGGGCTGCACCTGGACCGCAGCCACGGCATAGTAGTGAACAGCCCGGTTGTCCGTGTCACGGATGGAGGTACTGACACCGAAATCCATCGAGCCATTGGCCGTTTCCACGTATTCGCCGAACCGGTCACCCGGCACCATGGAGCCATGAGAAAAGCCGTTGATATTGAAGGAATAGTTGTCCACCGAGCCATTCCAGTTCATCACCATCACCAGGCCGGAATCCCATCCCGTCATGTTGTCTAGGGGTGTCCATGAGGAATCCGGCATGCTCACCGCCACCCGCAGCTTGTCATCTACGGCTACAGACCAGCCGAAGTGCGATCCGCCCAGCCCCTGGACATTGGCTTGCACTGCCCCAAACAGGGAAAACAGGTTGTAGAAGCCCAGGAGGTCATTTGGACGATCCCACTGCCCTACATGGATGGTGCCCACCTCACCCATCACATACGTGGTGTTGCCCACGGTAATCCAGCCCTGCTCATAAGGAGCACCGATCGCCAGCACCCGCTCATTCAGCGCCACGGAAAAACCGAAACGACCATCCTGATGCCCGGCGAGGCTCCAGGCCGTATGCACCAGGGACCAGGAGGAACTGCTGTATTCATAGAAGAAGACAGCCCCGGCATCGGTCATGGTATAGGGCGTGGTCCGGTCCCGCCCGGGGGAGCCAACCAGCATCCTGGCGCCATCCACTGCCAAACTGAAACCGAATTGGTCTCCTGCCACGCCACTGGTCGGTTCGACGGTATCCACCAGGGACAACGAGCTGCCACTGAGTTCGTAGATGTACACGGCGCCGCTGGCCACAGAAGAAGAGTCAAGCGCCCCTGGCGCACCGATGTAGATCCTTGAACCGTCGGCTGTAATGCTGGTCCCAAAGCCCGAGGTGCTGCCCGCCGCCAGAGGAGGCTGGAGGGTCGTCTGGTAGGTCCAGCTCCCGTTGCTCCCCTTCAGAAAAACGTCCACTTCATCCAGAGGCAGTGCCCCAGAGGGAGTATCAGGAGTATGCCTCTTGAACCAGTAGGTCCCTGCAGAGGAAGTTGCAAATTCGCCGTCTTTGGAGCTGTCCGTATCCACCCCGTCGAAGCTGGTGACGTCGTCGCTGGTGCTGTCACTATAGTACACGCCGAGGTAGTCAGGCACAATCCCAAGGGCATCGGGCGCATGATTGGCAGACTGCGCTCTCGCGACCTGCGAGAAGGCACACGCGAACCCTATTAACATCGATATCGAAAAAATAAGTTGGCGATGTTTCATGGCAAATTTGGGGCGGGAAAATTTGAGGAGCGGGTGTACCTCTGGACTAGCGGGGTTTTACGGTGAGTGCGTCCATCAGCTCCCGATTCTGCTTGTCGATGATCACGGGAGAGACTTGCACTGCCTGGTCGGCTTTCACATCCTGGGCGCTCAGGGCCTTTTCGCCAGATTTAGCCTCACGGCCCGGGATGATGCTGGATCGTGCCTCGAGGGTTCGAGACTTCATCAAGGGCGAGGTTTGAACCACGAACACCGCATCTGACGGGGCCGCTGAGTCCTGAGCCAAAGGTTGGGGGGCTAATGCGACTTTTGATGGCTCCACCTTGGATTGGACGTCCTTGTCTGGCTCAGACTTGGGGGAGCAGCTTCCCACCATAAGCATGGTGAGGACAGCCAGCACGCCACTTAGGAGCGATGTCACGGACATACTCTCCCTGCTCCCGGGAAGGGGACGCAGAGGGACTTCTTTCTCCAGAGAACTGAAATTCGAGGAACAAACGCCACTCCTTGTCTCGTTTACGAGGTCGCGGCTGACATGCTCCTGCATTATGCAGAATTTATGATGCATGGGTTTGTTATTTTTAACGATGTATTTAACAAACGCGCAATCAAAAAACTGTGAATATTGTTTTGATGGATATTATAGCTTTTGCAATCAATTATCCTTTTGGATAGGTGTTGAGGTTGGCTGTTTTGTCCATACCGGACTCGAGCACTGACCCAACCCGAGTTGGGCACCTGTATTTCGGCCCGTGGGAATAGGATGGTCGATCACCTCAACACGTACTGGGGTGGACCTCGTCCGCTGCGGTCAGAACGACCAAGGGCCGGGACAAAAATGTCCCTCCCTTGCTGTACGCGTCCTCCCGCGCCAGCTCATGTCTTGTGTCTCCCGCGCAGCGGGCTCTACCTCGAACGGAAGATCTCACTCGTCAGGCATTCAGCGACGATGGAGCGCAGGCCGAGGCCCTGTTGCTTCGCCTTGTCGTGAATGTCCTGAATGACGAAGTCATCTGTGGATTCCATGAGGCGGCCGGTGCTGTAGCTGAGCATCTCACCTATGAGGTGGCGGATGAAGAGATCTTCCCGGGTCTTGCGCAGGATTTCTTTGAAGCCTGCGAAGTCTTGGTAGGTCTCGCCAGAGGGGAACTCCCCGGTGGTATCGATCACGGGCGCCGGTGCATCTTTCTTCTTGGGCTTGGGATAGGTGGTACGCCATCGTCCGATGGGGTCGAAGGCCTCCAGGCTGAAGCCGAGGGGATCGATCTTGTGATGACACTCCGCGCAGGTCTTGTCCGTGCTGTGTTTCGCAAGGCGCTCGCGGATGGTGGTGGCACCGGAAACATCGGGCTCGATGGCGGGCACTTCATCCGGCGGCGGCGGCGGATGAATGCCGAGGATGTTCTCACTGACCCACACGCCGCGAGTGACGGGAGAGCTCTCAACCCCGTTGGCGCTCACGGTGAGCACGCCCGCCATGCCCATGAGACCACCGCGATGCTGGTTGCCCTGAAGGCTCACCTTCTTGAAACCATCGGCAAGACGCAACGATTTCGCCTCGGGCAACTCGTAGAGTTTCGCGAGCTTCTTGTCCACGAAGGTGTAGTCCGCACTGATGAACTGCGCCGCAGAACCATTGTTCTTGAGCAGATAACGGAAGAAGAGGCGCACTTCCGCCTTCATGGAATCTGGCAGATCCTCGGCGTAGTAGGAGCGGTTCGTCTCACGCGGGGGCGGTTGGCTGCCCAGGTCGCGCAGGCTCAACCAGCTGTCGAGGAAACCATTCACGAACGCGGTGCTCCTTTCATCGGAGAGCATGCGTTGTACTTGCTTCTTCAGTTCCGCATCCTGGGTGAGCTGACCTGATTTGGCAGCGTCGAGCAGCGCCCGATCCGGCGGCCCTGCCCACAAGGCAAAGGAAAGGCGGGAGGCGAGATCGTAAGGCTTCAGCGCCTTCGAGGATTCATCGGTGATCTCACTGAGATAGAGGAAGGACGGCGAGCACAAGATGAGCTTCACCACATCCTGCGCAGCCTGGCGGGGTGCGGCCTTTTCCCCCAGGCGCTTTTCATAGAGCGCGCGGAGAGGTTGGCGGTCGCTGTCAGTCAGTGGTCGGCGATAGGCCTTCTCTGCGAATGCCAGGAGCTGGTCCACTGCACGATCTTCCTTGAACCCTTCCGGACCGAAGACCGCGACTTCTTCCGCGCTGCCGCCCTTCTCCTGCACGGGCCCCTTGATCTTGACTTCACTGATGCGGATGTGCGGCAGCTTGCCCTCCCGCAGGATGTGAGCGCGGCCCACGAGGGAGGTCGGAATCTTTTCCTTGAACTCGTCTTTGTACCTCTGATTGATCGTGATCACCGAGGCGCGCGATTCATAGGGGCCATTGGGGAAGATGAAACGCGGTGTCTGCCCTGCCTCCAGCCACACGCGGAAATAGAGGCGCGTGGGCTTGTCGTCAGGCACGGTCTTCGTCGCGAGCACGGGCTCGATGGCCTGGGGATAGTGGATGTGGCCCTTGGTCACGTCCCCGGGCACGATGCCCAGGATGAATGGCTCGGAGAGATCGATGCCGAAGATCGCGGGATCGTAGTGCGTGTCGCGGTGCTTGGCCTGCGCCTCCACTTCGATGTCGTACATTCCAGACACGGGCACCCCGTTCAGGAAGTCCTCGATATGGCCGTAGCCGCCCTGACGCGTGTCCGTGTTGGGCTGCTCGTAGAGGTTCAGGAAACCAAAGTTGAAGGCGTCCTTGTGGGAGCCTTGCAGTTCCTCATACTGGACGAAATGGCCGTTGAAGCGCCATTGCTGCGGCTCCATCACGGGCTTGCCAAGCCGCGTCTCCACCAGCCGGTTGGCTGCCTGGAAATACTGGTCCACCAGGAATCCGGAAGTCACCAGTGTCTGGCCGATCGTATCGATGTGGCGGCTCGTTTTCTCCTTTGGGAAATCGGCGGTTAGTCCCAGCGTATCCACGCGGCGGCCGAAGAGCGTGGCGATGGTGTTTTCATATTCGCGGCTCGAAAGGCGACGCATCACGGTGCGCGAGCCGGAGCTTTCCAGTTTGCTGCGCGCCGCCACGGTGCCCTCTCGCAACGCACGCAGCATGGCAAGACGCTCTTCGTCGGACGGCTGGTCCGCCTTCTTCGGCGGCATTTCCTTCAGGGTGATCTGGTCGATGATCTCCTTGGCCGAGATCAGGTCCGCGATGGACTTCAAGGGCAGGCCGAAGGACTCGAAATCCCGGTCGCCTTTCTGAAGGTTGGAGTCATGACACTCGATGCAGTACTTGCCCAGGAAATGATTCACCTGTTGCGGTGAAGTCAGGGCAGGCTGCGGCTTGGGTGCCGCCACGACGGGCTGGGCCGCAGCGGCGGGTGTCGGCGTCACGGGTGCCACAGGTGCCTGAGATGGCGGCGTGGGAGCGGAGGACGTGGCGGCAGCGCCTTCTGGTTTCGCCGCAGGCTGCGGGTTCGGTGAAGGAGCCGGTGATTTATCGTCACCTTGCGCAGCGGCACCACAGAAAGCCATCGCCGACACTCCGGCGACGAGACAGAGAGAATGAAAAACGCGCATCAAGCAAAACGGCCAGTGCTGCTGCCAAAGCGGTCGGTTTCCACGCCCATCTTCTGCGCGATATCTACGAAGAGATTGCACAGCGGCACCTTGTTGATGCCGTCACGCGGCACCTGGCGGTACTCACCGTGCTTGTAGCCACCACCGGCGAGGATGATGGGCAGATCCGAGTTCTTGTGGGAGTTCCCGTCCCCCATCCCACTGCCGAAGAGCACGGTGGTGGAGTCCAGCAGGGTGCGATCCCCGTCGTTCACCTTGGACAGGCGGGCGACGAATTTGCCAAAGTGCTCGATCTGATACCTCTCCAGGGCGATGAGGCTTGCGATCGATTCCGGATCATTGCCGTGGTGGGACAGACCGTGGTAGTCCTTCTTGATGCCCAGGTGCTGCGGCATGAAGTCGCCACCGATCTCCAGCGTGGCGATGCGGGTGCTGTCCGTCTGCAGGGCGAGCGTGATCAGTTCATACAACAGCGGCAGATCCTCCACCGCATTGCGGTTCGCCGGCTTGTCAAACGGCGCGGCGGGCTTGGGCTGCATGGTCCAGCGCTTGCGGAGTTCCAGGCGCTTCTCCACATCGCGCACAGAGGTCAGGTACTCGTCGAGCTTGTCCTTGTCCTCCTTGTTCACCTGGCCGGAGAGGCGGTTGGCCTCCTCCCTCACGGAGTCCAGGATCGAGGCCTGCACCCCATTCTCCTGCACGCGGCGTTCCTGGCGCTCTTTCGAGTCGCTGATGAAGAGCTTCTCAAACAACTCTGCCGGATTCGTGATCGGGGGCACCCGCACGCCGGATTTCGTCCATGCGATCTGGCAGCCACCGTGAATGCCCCCTTCAGAACCAACGGTCAACGAGGGGAACCGGGTCTCAAAGCCCACCTCTTCCGCGAGGTATTGGTCGATCGTCACATTGCCATCCGGACGGTTTTGCGCCTCGGAGTTCAGCACCCCGGAAAGGAACGAATGCACCGCGAAGTGCCCGCCCTTCACGCCGTGATCCAGCCCACGATAGACCGTCATCTGGCTGCGATTGTCCCAGATGGGCTCCAACAGCGTGGTCTTCTCGTATGCCGCACCCGTGGTCGTCGGGAAAAGCTGTTTCACCTGGAACCCAAGCAGGTTGCCAATCGCCACGAACCGCCTTGCGCCCATGCCTGCCCCTTTGGCCATCTGGACGGCCGCATTGCCCCCCACAGCACTGGCCTTGAGGGAGGTGAGCCCCGGCAACGCAAGCGTGGCACCGAGGGACTGGAGGATAAAACGACGACGATTCATGCGGGTTCAGTGAGGGGGTAATTACTAATCGCCCGAAAATAGGGCGATTTTGCAGGAAAGTCGGGTTCAAGCCTTTGAGCAGCGTGGTCTTGTCGCAGACAACGCTGTCTCAAAGGCAAGGGCAAAGGCCGCTTTCTCGTCAGTGTCGGCCCTCTCCAGGAAACAGAAGCCTATGCCAGCTTGTAGCAGTCGGCCCACTCAGCCCGTGGAGGTGCTCCAGCCAGCAGAGCGTTGGCGGCATCATTGCCAATGAAGCGCTTCGTCTTCGGGTCGAAATTCAGATCGACGTTTAAGTACTCGGCGATCATGCCCAGATTCAACACCTGGGTGAGCTCGCCTGAGATGCTGAAAGGTGACTCGGTGGTGGCGTTGCCCATGCAGGCCTGTACGAAGCTCTCAAAGTGGTTCAGCTTCGGCGGCTTCAGCCCCATGGCTTCCTTGAATTCCACCATCTGCTTCCGCGGGTACACCAGGGAGTGGCTGTCATGCGAGCCACGTTGCACCAGGTAGTCGCCCTGTTTGCGATGCAGCAACGTGCCCGCCTTGCCCGGCTTCGGTGCCACCAGCTTGCCGTCCTTGTCGGGATCGCCGTATTTCTCCTCGATCTGTACCTTCACCTCGCCCGCCCGCCAGTGAAGCTCCACCGCAGGCAGCTTCTCCCCACGAGCTGCGAATTCAAAGCGGATGTCGGAAGTGAGCGGGAAGCTCACCTGGTTGTAGTCCGCCAGCTCCAGCGGCGTGATCTTCGTAGGCAGGCCCAGCTTCAGATGATGATGGGCAAAGTCGATGATGTGAGCACCCCAATCGCCGAACATGCCGCCACCATAGACGTGGAAGCCACGCCAGTTGAAGGGGTGATACATCTTGCTGTACGGCTTCACCTCGCGAGGGCCGCACCACAGGTCCCAGCTCTTCAAGGATTCCGGCATCGGCTCCGCCGCTGGATAGCCGGGGATGCGCTCGGCCGCATTCATGAACCACAGCGAGGGTGACTTCCACGCTTCGATCTTCACGATGTCATCGACGATTCCCGCCGCGAGCATCTGCTTGAACTGATCCGCCCCCGCGGAGGTGTGCCCCTGGTTGCCCATTTGGGTGACCACCTTGAACTTCTTCTCCGCACGCATGAGGATCTCAGCCTCCTCAAAGGTGTGCGTCAGCGGCTTCTCCACATACACATGCTTGCCCAGAGCCATCGCGTGAATCGCGGCGGTGAAGTGGGTGTGGTCAGGCGTGACGACACTGACGGCATCAATATCCTTGCCCATCTCGTCCAGCATCACCCGGAAATCGTTGAAGCGCTTCACATCAGGAAACGCTGCCAGATTTTTCTCAACGCCTTTGGCCGTCACGAAATCCACATCCACGAAGGCGACGGGTGTGGCAGAACCGGCGGCCGTCAGCCCGGGAATGACGCTTCCGGCACGGCCGCCGACGCCAACGCAGCCCAGATTGAGCCGGCGGCTCGGTGGGAGTTTAGGATTGTCGGCAGCCCGGGCGCTGGTGAGGTAGGCAGGCAGAAAGGTAAAGCCGAACCCCGCAGAGAGCGAATTTTGGACGAAGCGGCGGCGGGATGGCTGGGGGGATGAGTCGGGTGATTTCATGATTTCTGTAACGGGCGATGGGCTCACCGTAGGCAACGGAACAAAAGACGTCGGTTGCGAGCTGACGGGGCGCATGATCAGTAACGGCATCAGGGGCTCCTGTTTTTCGGCCAGCGACCAATCAAGCCCCAAAGGGTGACGACACGCGGTTCCCCACTGGCCGCAGCCTGCTCCTCGCGAACCTTGTCTGATTTGCCACAAAAAAAGTCAGCCGGCCGATCTCGCAAAGCCCATCCAAACAAGGGTGAATGGGATAACGCGCTCACTATGAAACCTGCCTCACCATCCCTGGGAAACCTCTTCCTTTCGACCGCCCTTTGCCTTGTCGGCGTCACGGGCTTCGGCGCTGAAACGTTGAAAACAGTGGTGCCGTTCTCCATGGGAGTGGGAATCAGTGATCAGATCTTTGAGCGGCCGCAAGACTGGCCTCTGCTCACCTCCCAGTTTTCCTATGTCACTCCGGAGAACAGCATGAAACCCGCGGCCATTCAGGCGCAACCGGGCGCATGGTCTTTCGCCGTTCCCGATCACTTTGTGGAGTTTGCCCGGGCTCACGATCTGAAGGTGGTGGGGCATTGTCTTGTCTGGGCGAAAGATGACCGCACCCCTTCCTGGTTCAGCAAAGAGGGGGACCAGCCCGCTTCCCGTGAGCTGCTGCTAGAGCGCATGAAAGCCCACATTGAGAGCGTCGTGGGCCGCTATCGCGGGAAGATAGCGATGTGGGACGTCGTCAATGAGGCGCTTGACGATGGGGCGGGCTACTTGCGCGACTCGTGCTGGAGCAGGGCTTGTGGGGAGGAGTTCATCGCAAAGGCCTTCGCCTACGCTCATGCCGCAGACCCCGAGGCAATGCTGATCTACAACGACTACAACAATGAACTGGAGGGGAAACGCCAGAGCATGATCCGGCTGATCGAATCACTCCGCGCCCAGAAGATCCCCTTGCACGCCATTGGACTGCAGGGGCATTACGAACTGGACTCGGTCCCGTTTGAAGCCCTTGAAAAAACCCTGCAGGCCATGCGTGCCATGAAGATGAAAGTCGTCATCTCCGAGCTGGACATCGACGTCATTCCACGCGGGCGCTGGTGGGCGGACAATGGTGCAGAGCGGGAGGCGCTCTCCAAGCACAATCCCTATGCGCAGGGCTGCCCTCCGGAAATCCTGCAACGACAGGCCGCGCAGTATGCCCAGCTCTTCCGGCTCTTTAACAAGTACTCCGATACCATCGCGCGCGTCTCTTTCTGGAACCTCCACGACGGACAAAGCTGGTTGAACGACTTCCCTTGGAAGCGTGACAATCATCCACTGCTGTTCGATCGAAACGGGGTGCCCAAGCCTGCCTACCATGAAGTGATGCGGGTGTTTCAACCTTGAACCTTTCATCGCTTCCAACTGCACTCTGCCAAGCTGGGGACACCTGACGCCATGAAGCCGCTTTTGCCTGTTCTGCTCGCCCTTTGTGTGCCCTTGGTGGCGCAGGAGCCCACCGATGCCACCGGGGGCAATCCGCCTCAGCAACCGAGGAAGGCCTGGGGGCCCATCGTTTTGAAAAGCGATGATGTTCCCGCTTTCCCCGCACCACCGGCTGGCTGGGACAAGGTACGCCCAGGCATAGCCCGGGGCAGACTTGAGAGCGTGGAGTATGACTCGAAAACGGTCGGAACCCGACGCAAAATGAACGTCTACACGCCGCCCGGCTACACCGTGGGCAGAAGATACCCGGTGTTGTATCTTCTCCACGGCATCGGCGGTGACGAGAACGAGTGGCAGCACTTTGCGCAGGTGGACACCCTGCTGGACAACCTCATCACTGATGGCAGGGCCGAGCCCATGATCGTGGTGATGCCCAACGGCCGGGCTCAGAAGGATGATCGTCCCACTGGCGATGTGTTCCAACACGCTCCCGCTTTCACGGTTTTCGAACAGGATCTCCTTCAAGACCTCATTCCAGCGGTGGAATCGCGCTACAGCGTTCTGGCCAACAAGGAGAACCGGGCCATTGCCGGCCTCTCCATGGGCGGCGGGCAGGCACTGAACTTCGGGCTCGGTCACCTGGACCACTTCACATGGATCGGTGGATTCTCCTCGGCGCCGAACACCCGCAAGAGTGAAGAGCTTCTACCGCATCCAGACCAGGCAAAGCAACTCAAGCTGTTGTGGTTGTCATGCGGCAGCCGGGATGGCCTCATCCACATCAGCCAGGACGTTCATGCCTGGCTGAAGCGGCATGGCGTGTCCCACGTATGGCACGTCACAGACCACGCGCACGACGCCGCGGAATGGAAGCAAGCCTTCTACTGGTTCCTTCAGGAGCTTTCATTCTCCAGCTCCAGTCCCGAACATTGAGGCTAGCCGTAGTTCCGGGCAGGAGTGCCAGGATTGATGCCACCACCAGCACGATCAGGACTCCATCCGTGATGGAGCTGCGTAAAGACCCTATTGCTTGTGATACATGGAGTTTACAAAGGAGCGTAAAACTCTCGTGGACGCTCAACAAGCACCCAACGTTCTCCGCGTTGCCAGTTCATTGGTCGAATGCTCTTCGTCTCTCCCCCCAACAGCCCATCACTTACGCCATGCCAAGCGCACCGCTAGACCAGTCTTCACCTGAAGCCAAACTGCTCCGCGCAGCCTACGCGGCCTTCAACTCGCGGGACATCGTCACTGCCGCTTCACTCATGACGCCGGACGTCACCTGGCCACGTGCGTTCAAAGGCGGTTTTGTTCGTGGCCCGGAAGAGGTTGGCGAGTACTGGAAAGAACAATGGAGTGAGATTGATCCCAAGGTGGAACCGTTGGCGTTCTACCCCGAAGACTCAGGACGGATCCTGGTCGAGGTGCATCAGGTGGTTCGTGATCTCGCGGGCACCGTTCTTGCCGATGACCGGGTGGGCCATCGTTTCACCCTTGAGGATGGTTTGATTCAAGGGATGGAGGTTTGTGCTCTGCCATCAGCCAGAGCTGTAAACTAGGCGAAGACAAAGGCACAGGCGTGGATTCAATCTCCCGCCTCCAGTGCAGTCAGAATGGTCGGTAACACGGCGTCGGCCAGCTCCTCCGACGACATCTTTTTCTCACGGACGCCCTGAATGGCCGCCCCCGTGATCGCCCAGCTGACCATGGTCGCCTTGAGCCCCGGGTTCTTCGCGCCGTGAGCTTCGAGGCCGCGGAAAATTGATTCGCGGAGAATGGTTCTCACACAGGATTCCGCGATGGGTTCGAACTGGCGTCTGTGGGTGTCGCATCCCGCCGACAGATCAGCGATAAAATCGCAGGCGGCCAGAATCAGCGCCCGCAGACCCTTGTCACAAGTCGGGGCCTCGCCACCCGTCCGCGCCTCAATGGCCATGCCGAACCGTTCCCCAATCATCGCCTCGAGCAGAGCGAACTTGTCCGGGAAATGATCGTAAAACGTCGCCCGATTCAGCGTGGACCTTTCAGCGATGTCCTGGACGGAAATTTGGTCAAAGCCTTTCTCCCCCAGCAGTTCCTGGAACGCCTGGAAAAGCATGCGCCGCGTCCTGCGAACGCGGGGATCAAGTTTGGGGCACGGGGAGGGCACTCTGCAAAATAGCAGTTGACTGTCAAAACGTCTAGTGATGTACTGACGACAGTTGTCGTTTAAGCAACTAGTGACGTAATCACACCCTGAGAATATGAAAAACACAATCGACCTGACCAAGGAAGCCCCTCGCAGTCCCCGCCACCGTCTGGGCGGCTACTCATTGATGGCCCGCATGATCGACAAAGGTCGGGCATCGCTCGACAACAAGACCGGCGAGTACCACTATGCCTGTCCCCTCGACCAGGCACTTTTCGGCTTCAAGGCCGTAGCCGTAGACGAAGTCCTGGCCCTCCTTCGTTCCGGTGCGACCGACGAGGAAGTGATCGCATGGTTTGGAAGCCATGGAGACAGCAAATCTGCCGAAGAAATCTCCAGTTGGTCGGACCAAGTGGACAACTGGACCATGTACGGCGATCCGGAAAAGGGAGAATGGTTTGCTGGGGAATGCACCAAGCTCGGTCTTGATCCAGCAACCACGACGCTGGCGGAATTTCTGGAGGCAGACGATGCCGTGACTTTCGCGATTGCCGCCTGAGCACCCTAGCCCCAAGCGAACCACCCATGAAAATCGCCCTCTGGATCGTACAAAGTCTCCTGGCGTTTGCCTTCGGTGCCTCCGGGTACATGAAGGTTTTCGCCTTCCATCAATTTGTCGCGTCCGCGCCTGATCTGGCGAACCAGCAAGGCCTCTTTACCTTCATTGGTATTGCGGAACTCGCCGGAGCGGTCGGGTTGATTTTGCCCGCACTAACGGGTGTTCTTCCAGTCCTCACCACTTGGGCGGCGGTGGGACTGGGCACGATCATGGTCTTGGGTACGGGCTTGCACATCATGAAGGGAGAGTGGTCTCACGTGCCGGTCACCGTCATCCTTCTGGCACTGAGTGCCTTCGTCGTCTGGGGCCGCGGATTCGGCTCCCAACGCAAACCCATATCGGGAACGTAGGTCGCCATTCAGAGGAGCTAGGCAACTGGGGAAAGTGAGAAAAGTTGTCCTGGAGCTTTGGGGACGTTCGTCGCTGTTTTGACGGGCTGCTTCGGCAGTCCTGCACAAGCAGCTTCGAACTCCAAACTTTAACTCCAAGCCCAAACTTCTCATGAGCCGACAGATCTTCATCTCCCTGCCTGTGGCGGATCTCCCCAAATCCATGGCCTTCTACAAGGCACTGGGCTTTGACCACAATGCTGACTTCACCGATGAAACCGCTTCGTGCGTCGTCATCAGTGAAGTCATTCATGTCATGCTGCTGACGCACCCGAAGTTCACCAGCTTCACGCCCAAGGCGATCTGCGACACAAAGACGAGCACCGAAGTGCTGTTGTCGCTGAATTGTGCAAGCCGCGAGGAAGTGGATGGACTGGTGGCGAAGGCCTTGAGCGCCGGCGGCTCGACCCAGGGGAAGCCGGAGGACAACGGGTTCATGTATCAACACGACTTTTCCGATCCCGATGGGCATCAATGGGGGCTCTTCCATATGAGCGGCATGCCTCCGCAATAGGTGCGTTGCTGGCCCTTCAAGGACGTCGGCGGGGAGGCGAAGCTTGCAGACGCTTCAGCTAGTGCCTGCCAAGGAACCTTGGATGTGAAAGACTCTCAGACCGCCGCAACTCCTTCGGAGTAAAAACCTCCAACACCCGTACCCAACGTAGACTCGCTGGAAGCTCGTCAACGTTGGGCTTGTCGCCCCATCCTCTCCGAGGAAGAACTTCGACTGAGCGAGTGGATGGCACCGGTGCCTTGGCGGCCACCCCAGTCCGAAGCTGATCCCCAGCGGGGATCTCCCAACGTTGGACAAGCCCTAAGCGAGTCAACGTTGGG
>NZ_BATQ01000184.1 GCF_000739635.1 Verrucomicrobium sp. BvORR034
AGATAAAGAGAGGGGGTTTATTGGTGTAACATGTAAAAAGGGTGTCGATGGTGTCACAAAGGGGGGGCTGAGGCAGCGAGGTTGCTCATCCAGAATGCCAGCGGCGTGTTGAGGAGCCAGTGGGTCGGAGGCGGGCTCCATCAACCCCTCCGCTCCCAGACCGACGGGGACCGTCGGACTACTCCCGCAGCGATGCCTCGGGTGTAGTCCGGTTGTCCCAACCGGCTCAGTCGCCGTAGATAGGCATGTCCAAAACACAGCCCCTTCTCGCCCGGAGACAGACGCCATGGGCAGACGGAACCACAAGGAACCTGCCAGGTGACTTCCGCAAATGCCCTCGCCATAGGTTCAAGGTGTAGCTGCTACCTCGAACTCCTTGATCGCGACCTCCTGAACGTTCCAGCGATTTTGCACCCGGTAGCGACGTGGGTACCAAATCCCTTCCGGACTCTCCAAGGGCTCCACGAGCTCCCACAATAGGTTAGGTTCTTCATTGCGGCGATCTCCCTCCACGGTCCGCACCTCTCTGAGCAAACCGCGATCAATGTCCACAACGTACTGCGTGTAGCTCTGCAATGAGATCGGAGATTTCCGATAGCGCATGACCGTAAGCTCCAGCGTCCTGTTTCCCTTCCGCGTGCCCTGTTGGATGACATAGGGTGTCGTTCCCCGGCCGTTTGGCCTGCCCGCCTCCAGCAAGACTTTGAGGATGCGCATCAGTTCATACTCATGTCGGAAGCCAAGATCGATTTTCATTCCCGTCGGGTAGTGCGGATTCTTCTCCACCCACTCGGCTGCCAACGGGCGGCCGTCTTCCGCTCTTCCTTCCACCAAATATCGCTCCTGCTGCGTCCTGGCTTCTGTCCAGGTATCCATGTCGATTTTCACTCCTGTGAGCAGCACGCTCGGCATGTTTTTTGGAGTATTGTATGCCACGCCAGAGGGCCACCCGATATTTTCCTTGAACTCGGCTTCCACCTTGATCCGCCGCAGACGTTCGTGTTTGGCCAAAAGATTGCTCAAGGCCTCGCGGACAAGTTGGGCGTCCCCTTTGTCCAAAGGCTTCGATGATCGCGACAAGCCAGAAGCAGACTGCACACTCATGCTGGCAAGGGCCATCGCCGCCACCAACAAGAGAAGGGAACAACACTTGCCCCCAAAGTTGAGACGCCCCTTCCAAGTCGATTCCGTGAGGATGATCTTGATGCGATCACCCACAGCGGACTCACTGACCATGGCCACTCCTGCCACCTGCCGTTTTGAGGAAGGCACTGCCCGCGCAATCTCCAGCAAAGCCTCCGCATAGTCTGGCCCGCGGTCAGCCTGCCGCGACACCAACTCATCCGCCGCATACTCGGCTTCCAGCTTCAATGCCGCGAAAGCCCTCCAGGCCAAAGGATGCCACCACCACGCTGCCGCAGTCAGGAGCCCGATCCATTGCCAAAGACCATCTCTTCTCTGCAAATGAGCCAGTTCATGTTGCACCGCGAACCGAACCGTCGCCTGCGGCCAGGCGGCAAACGACGACGGCAACCAGATGGTCGCTCCCGTCGCACTTGTGAGCAGAGGGGTGGACAGGTCAGGCACCATGCGGCAGACCGGCACGTGGCTCATCTGCAGGTTCCTCGCCTCCTTCGCCACGAGATTCACGATCAACTCGTCCGCGGTCAAGCTGCTCCGGTGGAGCCAGGCAAGCCCACTGGCCGCCCTGACCAACCTCCCGCCCAGAATCAGGATTGCTCCCCCCATCCAAGCAGGGATCAGCCACTGCTCCAGATCCCGAAACAACGGCTTCTGCATGCGGAACCGGCTGACCTCATGGTCCGCTGGATGAACCCATGGTGGCAGCTCCGCCTTGGAAGGGGCCGTGAGAAACACTTGCCTCGAACCCTGTGGGGCAAGCTCCCAAGCCTGCGATCCTGTCTTGGGCGAATGTTCCAGGTAGCTCTGCACATCCTGCGGGAGCTCGCGCTCTTCCCCAGTCAGCGTGACAAGCTCTCCCAGCCTGCCCAGAGAACTGGGAGCCACCACCCAAACCAGCGTGACCAGCCAGCCGCAAAACGTTGCCCGCCACAACCAGGACCGAAAAAGCGCCGAGCGACTGCGCCCCCATGAGGACAGCAAGGATGCCAGGAGATAGATCGCTGCCACCTTGAACGCGGCCAGGAGCGCCATCGTCAAGGCGGGATAGAGCTCCTGAACCAGCACCCAGTAGGAAAGCAGGAGACTCATTTCTTCCGTGCCTCCTCTATCAAACGGCTGAGTTGATCGGCCTCCTCATCGGTCAGCTTCGCCTTCTGATGCCCCAGCAAGGCCAGAGCGGCGTCTGCAACGGAGTTGGCGAAGAAGTTCTTCACGAACTCATGCAGCGCCTTGGTCTTGGCCGCCGCTTGGGGTACCGGAAGCTTGAACTCGTCACGCCCGTTAACCTTCTCTTTGACCAACATGCCCTTCTCCACCAGGAGACGCAGAATCGAGCGCACCGCAGAATAAGTCGGTGCCTCGGGAAGTTCTTCCTCGATCTCCCGTGCGGTGGACTTGCCCCGTCGCATGACAATCTCAATCACCTGCCGCTCCCTACGGCTCAGATCCTGGGTTTTTGATGGCTCCCACATACCTGTTGAAATATCAACAGGGTGACGTGCTGTCAATTGCCATGTTGATTTTTCAACAGGCGCAGGCTTATGCGGATGCCGCTCGCAGTGCTGCGGTTGACTGATTTGCCGACAGAACTTCTCTTGTCCCAGCGCGTTCCGTACACCAAGAGACATGCGGGATGAGCCTATTGCGGTGACTCGGTGAAAGGAAGATTGATCGCCGCTCTCCTCCGCTCCCAAGAACCGGTTGGGACAACCGGACTACACGGCTCGCGGCAGCCGAAAGGAGTGCTGGTCCCGCGGGTCGATTGGGCGACAGTTTGGCGGACCTTGCCATTGTCACACGCGAGTGCTTCGACGCAAAGGGCATCAAACAAAATAGCCCAGGGTCAGACGAGGCACGAGCCGCCACCCTGGGTACATGGGCGGGGAAGTGGAATGCCGGAGGCATCCCAGGCGAGCAAGCATCTGCGTTCACTCCGGAGGGGTGACAGCAAGGTCCGCGTGAAATTGGACGTCGCTGGCATCCGCTCCGGGATGCAAGGCCCATTCTGATCGCCCGGAGGTATCAGTCGCTACACTCCTTCAACCGTCCGGCCAATGGCTTCAATGCCTCCGGCATCGGGTGGCAAGCCTGGGGCGCGTTCAATTCGTCTGAAGCGACTCCCGACGGCCAAGCCCAGCAAGAGGCGCTCCCCGTGTCACTTTGTCGCAATAGGGGCAAAACGGGTGCCTTGTGCGACGCATCGGCCAGATACCAGTCATTTCAGATGGCCACTTTGCGCCCGCCTCCCGCCCCTAAAAATCAGCGTAACAACTTGATACTGAGCACCAACCCTCCAGGCCCCAGCTTTCTCAGCAACGTCAGGGCCGCCCTAGGAACGGAATCTGCACCTGCTTGAGGTTCGCCGTACGGCCAGTCGGCCGGGCATCCTACCGCCTCTTGCCACCAGCCTCTCTTCAGTGCATAGTCCCAGCCCCCTTGATCAGGCGGCCTATTCCGCCGCAGATCTGCACTGCTTCCATTTCTCTTTCTGCTCATGAACTCAACGACCGAAGAACCCATCGCAGCTCAGGAGTCTGCTGCTCCCGAGATCGAAACCCAGGCCGCTGACGCCGCTTCCGAAAGCCAATCGGCCCCCGTGGCCGCTGATCCCATCGCCGAACTCCAGGCTGAAGTGGCCAAGTGGAAAGACAGCGCTCTGCGCACCGCCGCTGAGCTGGACAACTACCGCAAGCGCGTGGCCCGCGACGCCCAGGAAAGCCGCGCCTACGCGAACGCTGACCTGCTGCGCGACCTGTTCCCCATCCTGGACAACTTCGAAATGGGCCTCGACGCCGCCAAGGCCGAGAGCGAGAAGAGCATGATTTACATCGGCCTCAGCATGGTGCGCCGCCAGTTGGCCGACTTCCTGCGCGATGCCGGGGTGGAAGAGGTGCCCGGCCAGGGTGCCAAGTTTGATCCGAACGTCCACGAAGCCGTGAGTCACGAAGCCAGCGCCGACCAGCCCGAGGGCACTATCCTGAAAGTGATGCGCCGTGGCTTCAAGCTGAAGGACCGCCTGCTGCGTGCCGCGACCGTCTCCGTGTCCAGCGGCCCTCCGGCGGCGTAAATCCCTGCACGGGCTCCTCCTGCAAGTGCCCACCTGATCCTTTCCTTCCCACATGGCCTCCAAACGCGACTATTACGAAGTCCTCGGCGTCTCCAAGACTGCCACTCAGGACGAGCTCAAAAAAGCCTACCGCAAGCTCGCGGTTCAATTCCATCCGGACAAGAACCCTGGCGACCATTCCGCAGAGGAAAAGTTCAAGGAACTGGGCGAGGCCTACGATGTGCTGGGCGATGAGCAGAAGCGCGCCGCTTACGACCGCTACGGTCACGCGGCCTTCGCGGGTGGCATGCCGGCCGGTGGCGGCGGCGGTGGTTTCCACGATCCCTTCGACGTCTTCCGCGAAGTCTTCGGCGGCGGTGCTGGTGGCGACATCTTCGAGAGCTTCTTCGGCGGCAGTGGCCGTCGGGGTGGACGCGGCGGCAACGGCCCGCAGCGGGGCAGCGACCTGCGCTATGGCCTGGAGATCACCCTCGAAGAGGCGGCCAAAGGCGTGGAGAAGGAGCTCGAGTTCGAGCGCATGGCCAACTGCAAGACTTGCAAAGGCTCCGGCTCCAAGAGCGGTGGCGGCACCAAACAATGCCGCACCTGCGGCGGCGTGGGCCAGGTCATCAGCGCCCGTGGCTTCTTCCAGATTCAACAGACCTGCCCAGACTGCATGGGCACCGGTCAGACCATTTCTGACCCCTGCGGTGACTGCCATGGCCAGGGCCGGGCAAAGGATCGCACCCGCATCCGCCTCAAGATCCCCGCAGGCATCGAGGAAGGCTCCCGCCTGCGCTCCAGTGGCAATGGCGATGCGGGCACCCGCGGTGGCCCCAGTGGCGACCTTTATGTGGTGATCAGCGTCAAGTCTCACGATCTCTTCGAGCGTGAAGGCGCGGATCTCCATTGCGACGTCCCGGTGAGCTACCCCATCGCGGCACTTGGCGGCGAGCTGGCGGTGCCCACCCTGGATGGCAAAGCCAACGTTCGCGTCCCCGGCGGCACACAGAATGGTGCCACCTTCCGTCTCCGCGGTCAGGGTCTCAAGCACCTGGACAGCGAACGCAAAGGCGACCTCTATGTGCACGTGCAGATCGCGGTGCCGACGAAGCTCAACGCCGAGCAGAAGGAGAAGCTTCAAGACTTCGCCAAGGCTCTCGGAGAGCACAACTCCCCGCTCCAGGAGACTTTCTTTGAGCGAGCCAAGCGCTTCTTCACCTAGAGCTGCCCTTTTCACTTCCTTTACACCCGCCCGCGCCGCCCCTCGTTGGCAGCCGGGCGGGTTCTTGCTTTCTGGCTCCCCCGCCTGAAGATGAACATGAATATGACGATCTGGTTACTTGCGGGGAACTCCATCCTCCCGGAAGCCATCCCTTCCTCATTCATCATTCCCAATTCCTAATTCTTAGAGCGTGTCCGACGGATTTCTTCAGCCCTACCTCGACTCCACCTTCGGCCACTGGCTCTACATTGACTCCGCGATGTGGACCGCGGTGGGCTTTCTGGGAGCGGCCATTTTTGGCAGCCGCTTTGTCCTCCAGTGGCTGCAGAGCGAGAAGGAGAAGAAGCTCGTGGTGCCCTGGTACTTCTGGCACCTGAGCTTCTGGGGCAGCGTGCTGAACCTGCTCTACTTTCTGCACATCGACAAAGCCCCGCTCATCCTGGGCAACTGCTTCCTGCCCTTCCTCTACGGGAGAAACATCATCTTCCTCCGCCAGACCCAGGACCGCCGTCGCGGCGGTGGCCGCATGGTCATGGCAGGTGTGGTGGTGCTGATGCTCGCCACCTTTGGCTACACCGCCCTGACCAGCCCTGACGCGAAACTCCGCAAGGACGTCCAGGCCCTCAAGGACATGGAGTCCATCGTCCAGGGGGTTAAAGGATACTACGCCGAGTACCAGCAGCTTCCCAAGGGCGACACCTCGGAGATGGTTCGCGAGCTCATCAAGGACAACCCCCGTCACATCGCCTATGTGACTGTCTCCAAGGATCGTCTCGACAAAGATGGCGCCTGGCTTGATCCGTGGGGACAGCCCTACCGGATCTTTGTCTCTGGCAGCCAGGTCATCATTCGCTCCGCCGGCAAGAATGGGCAGTTCGATGATGGCCTGGATGACAAACGGGACGACATCCTTGTGCAGGGCGAGGTTCGCTAGAATTCACCGTCAATCAGCCGCCGGGGGAATGAATCGGGCCGAGATACGGTCCACCCCTACACGCGGGCCATCGACCTTTTTGAATCCGCCAGCCTCGTCCCAGCCCGTCTTGCCCGGATAGGGATAGAGCGGGATGTCGATCTCGGTCTTGCCGTTGATGATGCGTTGGCCCTGGATGACGTCCGGAACCGCATTCTTCTCACGCCAGTTGATCACCATGTTCAGCATGCTGGGCAGCTTGTTGATGCCGGGCCCGGGCCCGTGGCTCATGCCAGGGACGAGATAGAGGCGCAAAAACGAGCGGACCTTGTCGAGCGACCCGAAGTGCTCCGCAGCGCGTTCGTAGTAGTCGATGGAAGCGTGAAAAGGCACCACTGAGTCGGCGGTACCCGAGATCATGAGCAGTTTGCCGCCCCGCTTCTCGAAGGCACTGAGATCCGGGTTCTCGGCATTGAGGTAGGGTGCCAGCGCGGCAGTATAGGTGTCAATGTCAGCCCCGAAGTTGAGCTCCGCCAGATTCTTGTCCGGACCAAAGACCCAGCGGAAGAGGTACAGGTGGCCATGCGCCGCCTTGAAGGAGCTGCCAAAAGGGATGCCGCAGAAGATGCGCTCCCCGGTCACCAGATGCTTCGGGCCGTCGAAGAGCTTGCGCATGGCTTCGGCGTGCCGCTCCGTGAGCGTGGAGTCTTTCTTCCTGGCCAGGACAATCACAGCCTCGATGTCTGCTTTGTTGTACCGAGGGTCAGACACCAGCTTCCCGGCGGTTTGAGGAATTTCCCGTGAGGCCATGTACTCATTGCCCGCGGCGATGATGTTCGCCTCCTGGGACTCGGTGAACGGACACTGGCGCAAGATCTGGTCGTTCCAGAGGAAATAAGCATGGAGCGGGGTGCGGCAGTGGGCCGGCACATTGGCCACGATGCCGTCGTAGTCCTCAGGGTAGCGTTGGGCCTCCTGGAGCGCCTGTTGCCCGCCGGTGGATCCCCCGTTGAAATACGAATACTCCGGTGCTTTGCCGTAGTAGGCCTTGATGAGCTGCTTGGCTGTCACCGTCATGAGATGCGTGGCGCGGAACCCGAAGTCCTTCCACACCTCTTTGTTCCCGATCCCGGAATCCGAATTAGGGGCCGTGCCCATATCCGTCGTGGCGACGGCATACCCCTCGGTAATCGGTCCGGCAAAACTTCCCGGATTGATGTTCCCCGCTGCCCCGCCATTGCCCAGCCCCAGGAACCGCCCGTTCCACTTCTCGGGGTCTGGCAGCCAGGCCTCGACCCGGATGTTGGAGCCTTTTGCCGGATTGAGCACGAGCTTTACCACTGTGCGCGACGGCAGATTCTTGTAAGCGGCACCGTTCGCAGCGGTCATCTGACCCTCCGTGATGCGCTCGATGGAGACAGCCTTTCCGGCGTCGATAGGAAGCGCCTTCAGCACCGCGACTCGGTCCGTCGGCACAGGCGGTTCGGCCATCAAGGTCGCCGATGCAGCGACGGTAAAAAGAAACAGGCAACGCTGGATTTTCACGGCAGAGTTTGAGTAAGGTTTCGAGCAACAGTCAAAATGGAGTCCGAATCAGCTTCTGGACCTTCCATGGAACGGCACCCTGAGGCCTGATCGAACAATGTGTCTGATCTTTTTGCCAAAGCAGCAATCACCCCAAACATGAGCCGCTTCTCCATTCCTCTTTTCCGCATTTGGCACCCAGTGGCGGCATGTGCCCTCTTTGTCTCAACCGAGGAAGTCCGCGCTCAAGATCATCCCTCACCGGAAGCCATTGTGACGCCGTGGTTGTCAGCCATCCCGGAAACACCTTACCAGTTGGACGACTGGTTTCCACGGCCTGAGGATCTTCCTGACAGACTCGGCGACGACGACTGGCACTGGTTGACCTCCGAAGCGAGCCCCACCCAACGATTCACCGGTCTCATGCATCTGCTCGTACCGAAAGCGGGGGCCTATCCTTCACTGTCAGCCTTGAAGGACCTGATCAACCAAGCCAGGCCAGAGTGGCAGTTCAGCAGAGAACAGATTTCCCAACTCAACCAGGCCATGCTCGCCTACGTTGCGTTTCATCGGGATTCAAAGGTGGCACCCGAGAGCGCCACCCGACTCCGTGCGCATCTTGAGGGATTCAGTCGCGAGATGCATCTTTATCTGCTGGAGGGCGCTCGCAATTTGCCTCCAGAACTGGCCACCAGATCCGACCAAGTTCCCAAACCCAACGCTTTGGTCGTGCAGCGTTTTTGGAGGAAAGCGGATCCAGGCGCTGTCGATGTGTATGAGGAGAGACGCGGAGAGCGCGCGGCAGATAAAGATCTGCTGGCTTGGGCGGACACCCTCCCTGACAGCAAGTCCAAAGGCCTATGGGAGCTGGACTTGAACTCTGGAAAAATCCGCACCGAGCCCATCCCTGGCTTCGACACGGATGATTCCACCAAGTTTTTCGCCCAGCTGGATCGCCGGCTTGTGATCTCCGGACACCAGGGGTTCAGCCGCATGGACCCCAAAGACACGTGGCGCACTTTTGAGCTGCCAGAGTACGCCTTGTATTTGCAGGTGGTGCCGTGGCGGACGGGTGCCCTTTGCCTCTGGACCGCCCCGCCCCACTACTTTGGAGCGGTGGAGCAAGAACGGGACAAGGAGAAAGCGGAAGAGATGCTGAAGTCACTAGAGCCCGAGTTCAATATCTGGAACGGTCACGATGCGCAAATCACGGCCATCCCCAAGAGTGACAGCATGCATTTCCTCGACAATTCAGAGATTAAACTGAATCCTACTTTGGTCACTGCAGGCGGACGGCTCGTGTTGGGTGTCCGGCAGCGCATTCCCGAGGACCCAGCCGCACCAGTCAAGATCGCGGTACACGTCAGCGCCCCTGACGACGCCTCACGCTACGAGCATTGGGCAGACGTGCCCGGCAACTGGGAATTCTGCACCTGGCCAGGTGCCCCAAAGGATGAAGTACTGGTGCTCGTGAACCGCCCTGGTGACTTCACCTCCAGATGGGACGAGGAACCCCAGCCAGAGCGTGTTCTTTCCTGCAACCTCATCACGCGCAAATCACAATTACTCTGGAGCTTGGATCCCACGAGGACAGTGCGTCATCCCTGGACCGTGAAAGAGATCGAGGAACCCAAAGAACCACGCTGGAAGCTGCCTGAAGGCTACGATCCCCCTCAGCCAGGCATCGTTCACGAATGGCTCCGCACCTTTGGGCATGCAGGTCGTCTCTATGCGTTGTGCTCCCGCATCGAAGTTGGCAGACAAGCCCTGCCCGACTATGAACTGCTAGTCTTCGCACCAGATCAGCCCACTGCAAAGCGGGTGCCATTGCACTTCGTTCTGCCCAGCGGTCTTCGCGTAGATGGTCTGGATCCCCTGCCGGTTCCTACCGATAACTATCTGGCATTCGACACCCGCTGCGGGATATACTGGGTGAGCTGGCAGGACATTGCGGTGGCAACAAAGTACTGAGCTCCCACCAGCAATACCAAATTGGCTGGCCAAACTGGGCAGTATTTTACGGCCCCGATGCGCTTGGCTGGCAGGGTGAACGTACCACCCTGCTCAAACAGAAATCACTTCGCGCCGGGCATCACCGTCAGCCTGACAGGAAGCCATCGGCACTCGGCGCTTTGCTCGGGGCTGGGCACCGCAGCAAAGTTGGCATCCGGCCGGGTGGTGATGAAGACGAAGATGTAAACCATGGGAACAAGAGCGGCCTCCCCCTCGGATTCACCCGTCCATGCGCCGTTTTTGAGAATGATACGGGTCCCCCTCGGCAGACTTCCCGACTTGAAACAACGGCGGGACAAAGCCGCCAGTCCCGGATGCTCCAGATCCAGATGAGAGTCCCCTCCGAGAGCCAACGCATTTGAAAGCTCCACCGTTTTTAGCGCTGTCACACCATGCTTCGCCATCCAGTCCTTCACGATGGCGTTAAACGCAGTGGTTGCGTCGGCGATGGGAATTTCTTTTTTAATCTCGTAGGTCAAATACAGCGGAGGCTCAGCCTTTATGGAGGGGCAGAAGGTCATCACGGCAAAGATGAGGGCAAGCCGATAAAAGGGGGGTGGCATATGATTTGAACTTTGTTTCGTTCCACTGGTGCGTGAACAGTGATCGTTGGCGGAGAGAGCGAGACTTGACGACCTTCCAGAAGTCCCCATTTCTCAATCAATAAGCTGCAGATCACTGTCCGAGGGTTGAAAAACACCACGCATATTTTTGTCAGTTTTGCGCCCGCATCTTTGACAGACCGTGTGGCCAGACGCAGCAGTTTGCTCACGTCGCAGTCGGGCGCAGGGGACACAAGGATCATTGCACCCGGCAGCATGACTGGCGCTCCAGAATAGCCTTCAATAGAGGCTGCCGAATTGGGGACGGCGTCCAAGATCGCCTGCCGGGTGGTCGCGTGATCATCATCATCGAATGGCTCAATTTCGTAAACGATAAGGGCATTCATACGAGGTTGTGCAGGCGGGTGTCTGTAGCCTGGAAAAGACCGGCGTTCGGCGGTTTTGATTTCCCCCTTCAGGGAACAAGTCCCCAGGAGAAGGAGCCTTCCTTCGTCACCTCATTGACAGTGATGCCGACGATCCTGCCCGTGCCCTCCCGTTGCGAAATGCGAATCTGCCATTGCTCCACTCCGCCTTTGCCAGTGATGATCCAGCAAGTGAGGGTTTTTTCCGCCCCATCCCCTCTGATTTTGGGATCGATGAAGTATTGTTTTAGCGTGCGCTTCTCTTTGATCGTCCCCGCCATCCAGGCGTTCTGGGAGGGGTTTCGGGTCCAGAAATCAGATGAGAGATAAGTCCGCTTTGGGCCCTTGTGCAGATAGGCAAGGCTCCCACAAAGGCGTCCCACATCATCCATGTTTGTTTCTGCGTTCAAGGCTCCGAGCCTCTTCCCGAACATGTCTGACATCATCTTGAGCCCTTCCTCGCCGCCGAGGCGGATCCATCGTTCTCGTTGAATCACAAAACGGCAGCTCTCCCAGTTCTCATTATAAAGGACAACCACGTGCTGAGACGTGTCGCCGTAGTCTATTACGTTGTTTACCATCCACTGCTCCACAGGAGACTTCAAGGTAGCCATGGTCTGCCGCACCACCGCCGGAGGAGCGTCAACCCACGCCCATTGGGGTTTGGCGGAATCACCAATACGAATGGTTGGGGGCCGCTCAGCTGCAGTCACCGTTGCTACCAGGCAGGCAAGCCCCCCGATGGTCATCACCGTTGCCATCCTGTACTTCACTCGTGCGACGCTTCCCATGGTTGATTCGATTTGCAGCCTCGGTTGAAAAGGGTTTGGCGTTCTTGGTGGTTGATTCATGGCCAGAGTTCATTCAACCACAAAGAAAAACCGTCTGTGCCGACCATATGGACTGCCCTGAGGAGTGCGGGGGGCTCCACGATGGTGCGCAGGCGGATGAACACTCCGACAAAGCACAGAAAGCCTCCTCGCCAAGAACCTCACCGAAAAACTCACTGCTTTCGTTTCACCGAAAGCGGCAACTTGAGGACTTCATAGCTGCGCCACCGGCCTCCATAGGAGAGCGTTGAAGGATCCAGGTGGAGCCCGAGGTAGAGGATACAAACAAGCTCTTCCACTTCGAAGGTTGCGTTGTTAACTGCAACCTCCTTCATGCCTGAAGCAAAGTGCAGCAGACTTCCCTTCGGCAGCGTGCCCGATTCGATTGATCGCACAAGATCGGGCACGAACTCCGACTCGGGATGCTCTCGCGTGTAGTTCAACATTCCCAGCAGCACTTGTTGATGGGAGACAACGGCAGTTCACTGTTTCTCTTGCCCCATTGCGCAAGTAGCCAGACCTACTATGCAAAAGACAGCCACTGGGAGTTTCGAGATCATTCTGGATGGGGTGGGATCAAAACTTGGTAGGGAGGGAGGTCACCCGTTGATGATCTGGCGTCGTTTTTTAAACCACTCGACAAGCGCACTCGGACCTGCCCAGGCGAGAAGGCCATATAGCAAAATCGCCAGCACTGCCATCACATGGCCACCAATCAAACCTGAAAAAATGTCGAACGTGCTGCTCTTGTTGGTGCCAGGGATGACTTGGGTGGGATCGTGCGGCAGAGACAACACAGAAAGACTCCGTCCTTCCGGCAACCTCCCCCGAAAGTCTTTCACAAACCGGCGCCCATCCATTTCAAGGAAGTAGTAGAAGGTGTTGCCGCCCTTTGTCGAATGACTGACGTGATCCAGCGCCAACACATGCGCCGTCTTTTCGACCCCGTAACGGCTGAAAGCATACGTCTCGGACGCGAGCCGAAACGCCACCCAGGCTAGAAGCACTGCCCCGGCCGGGACCAACAGCCAGATGACCCCATTCCTAAGTTTTTTCATACCTTTGCATCATGACTCGGAAACGACTGCAAGCCCTCCATTCCCTGAGGCTGCGGGACTTCCAAGACTGACCGCTTACCCCACTACCTTCCCACCGGACCCAGCTCCTGCTTCACCTTCACGGGTTCTGCCGCAGGCTCGGCGGGCTTCAAGAGCTCCATGACCGCCGGGGTGAGTTCTTTGGCGAGCAGGTCGTATCCTTTGGCCGTGAGGTGGATGTTGTCTGCTTGAAAGAGGCCCTCGAGAAGTTTGCCATCACGGCGGAGGAACTTGACGCCGGGATTCAGGAAACTCACATTGTTCCACTCCTCGAGCTGGGCGGCCAGGACGTTGAACTCCGTGGCACGTTGGCGGTTGATGTCAGTGAGTTCAGCACCCACCGGCAGCAGGCCCACCACGAGAATTTGGCTGCTTGGCACATGGCTGCGCAGCTTTTCCACCACGGCACGCAGTCCACCGACCGTCTCTTCACTGCTGTTCTGCCCGCTCCAGAGATTGTTCAGGCCCACCATGAGCACGACGACCTTGGGGGCGGGATCCTGGTCTTCCATGAGGCCATTTTCGAGGCGCCAGAGGAGATTGCCTGTCGTATCGCCGCCGAGGCCAAAGTTGGCCGACTTCAGCGGGACCAGGCTCTTCTGCCAGGCCTCACGGCCGGTGGTGGTCCAGCCCTGGGTGAGAGAGTCTCCGAGGAAGGCCACCTCGAACCCGCCCTCTTCGGCACGACGCACCTGGCTCTCATGAAAGAGCTTCCAGGCCCGGGGGCGATCAGGGAAATAACCCGGCACAGCCGTCACCGGCACCTTCTTCACATCGCCCGGCACGGTCGGAGCCTTGGGATCCGCCGGGTTCTTGACGACGGTCACCTTGATGCCCTCCGCCTTCAGCTTCACATCATCCAGCCAGGCCTTGCCCTGCCCCTCCACATAGAGCGCGATGGCGAGCTTGCTGGCATTCTCCGGCACCGCGATCTCTGCCTCCAGTTCCTGCCAGTCATGCGTGCCCTCCAGCGTCTTCACCGGAAAGCAGTCGTTGGTGGTAAACCGTTCATCAAAGAACTGGGCCGCAAAGTTCACCTTGGCCGCGCCCTCAGTCTTCACCCAGCCGCTCAGTGTGATCTTGGACGCCGGCTTGATGTTCACCATCTGGTGTGCGCACGCATTGCGATTGTCCGTAAGGGTGCTGCGATCCACGCAGAGGCTGGCCTTGCCGCCGTGAAACACAGTCGTGTCCCGGGCGACGATGCAGTCACCAAATTTGCCCGTCCACCCCAGAGGCAAGCCCTCCCCACCTTCCATGCCAGGGTTCTGCAGGCGCAGCTTCTGCTCCTTATCCTTGTCGTCCTTCTGCTCCTTCTCCGCCGCCCCCAAGGCAAACGGGAAAAGTAAACCCAGAGCGATGGTGCAAAGTTTCATGGGGGCAATGCAGGAAAGGTCAGGTAGGCGACGACGCGGCCGTCGCATCCGATTCGCGGGAACTGGGCAACTGGTTGTCAGATTTTTTTCCACCATGCAACCAGTTCAGGAGCCAGCCTTCAGCGATGACCAGGACGAGCAGTCCTGTGAAGCGCTTGTGAAACCAGATGGGCTCACCCAGCTTCATGAGGAGGGCCATGACCAGCGTCCATCCACCCACGGCCAGGATCACCATCCCTACCGACTGCCACAGACCTTTCTTCTCCACCAGGCCCTTGGCCCGCGCCGCCAGCAGACCACCCCAGATCAGGAGGACGTAGCCAAGAGCAAAGGTGATCTTGCCGCCCAGGATCACGGATTTTTCATCCACATCCAGCCCCTTCATCAGCCAGCCGATGTATTGGAACAGCAGACCAAAGGCGAGGCACTGGGAAATTTTGAGCTTGTGGGCGTACTCCATGGCGAGGCCCGACACTGGCTCATCTGGAGCAAATCTCAAGCGAGCAATCCGACGGGCTGGGGGGTGAACTCGGGGAACACCTCGCGCGGGCGCTCCAGGCCCATGGCCCCCTTCAGCACCTCGCCAAAGACACTGCGGTAGTCGTGAGAGATCCTCATCCCCCCTGGTCCCGTGAGCGTCTCCTCGACGACGCAGGGCCAGCCCCCCAGGATCTGGCCACCCCGCAACCGGTCGCTCAACACCAGAGTGGCGAAGCCCCGGCCATGATCGGTGCCCAGGGAGCTGTTCTCATAGATCCGGCGGCCAAACTCGGTCATCACCATCACGGTCACGTTTTGGCGGTGGTCTTTGAGGTCGGCATCAAACGCAGCCAGACCGTCTCCCAGCACCTTCGCCCGTTGAGCCTGAAGCCCCTCTGCCGCACCCTGGATAAAATGCGTGTCCCACCCGCCCAGGTCCAGGCACGCCACCTCCAGCCCCACTCGGGCCTTGATGAGCCGGGCCACCTCGCGCAGGCCGTTGCCAAAGCCATCCTTCGAATATTGCGCCCCATGCGCGGGAGCATAGTCGTTGGTCTGAAGCTGGCGGACCCGCTCAAACAAATCGAGCGTCTCCCGCCCCTGCTGACCCAGCAAGGTGACATCAGCACCATACAGCCTCGCGAGCACTTGTGCCGCGGCCTCCGTCTTGCCGGAGGGCGTCTTCAAAGCAATCTCCTGCAGCGACTGGATGACGCTCACCACTGGGGCACCGCGCAAGGACTCCGGGAGCGTGGTCCCGATGGCGACCGCGCTCAACGGACCCGTGGCGGGGTTCGCCCGTGCCCGGAGAAACCGTCCCAGCCACCCTCCGCCTGCCGGGGTGCCCGACATGGAGTCGCCATGCTCCATCTGGTCCTGACATTCAAAATGCGAACCGCTCGTGTTGTCCGTCCCCACCCCCTGGATGATCGCGAGCCGCCCCTCGGCAAACTTCTCCTGGAGCGGCTGCAACATGGGATGAAGTCCATAGCGATCGTCCAAGCGAACGGCGGAAGCACTCCCGCCCCCTGGCCGCTTGATGCCAATGCTGGGCCGCGCCCGGTAGTACACATCATCCGCATACGGCACCACGAGGTTCATCGTGTCCGCCCCACCCCGGAGGAAAATACACACCAGCGTGTGCTTGCCGGCTTCATCCACCGCAGGAGATGAAGAAACGGCCAGGTTGGTGAGGAGGCGCATGGAAGGGGGTGCGTTAGAAGTTAGAAGTTAGAAGTTATGGGTTGTGCGATGGAAGAGTTTTCGATTGAACAATTGGCAGGCAGGCATCTCGTCTAACTCTTAACGTCTAACCCTTTGCTCAACACCGCTGAAATGCCGGGGAGGCCAGGACCGCTCCGAGAAGCTCACCGGGATCCGTCAGATGCGTCAACGCCTCCTGCTCCGCTTCAACCGGCCGACGGCCACAGGCGTGGGCAAAGAGGTTGTCGGCAAACTTCGCTGAAGGCGGGTTCTTGAGTTTGGCACCAGGTTCGAGGACACGACGCAACGCCCGGGCGTCGATCCCGACCGTCGGCACCTTGCCGCCAGCGAGCGCGAAGGCGAAATTCCAGCGCCAGAGCAGGGTGCCCAGCCAGGGAGCCTCCTCATCCGGATAGCCATCCGGGGTCGGGTGCTGGAAGAGTCCCTGCCCCATCCGGTGCAGGTAGTCCAGGAGCGGCTTGTGAGCGTGGGTATCTGCCGCCACGGCCCGCAGGGCCGAGACCACAAAGCGGAACGGCCGCTTGAAGAGGGCGCCTCGTGACTCCGCGAACTCCCCGCTGTTCAGGATCACGCGCAACAGGCTCTTGATATCCCCCGAGGTGCGAGTGAACTCCGCCGCCACGCGCTCCACCAGGGCAGGGGCAGGCGTGTGACTGACAAAGCGATGGCAGAGCTTGCCCGCCAAGTAGCGCGCCGTTGCGGGGTGGTTGCAGACAATGTCCACCAGCCGTTCCAGATCCGCCTCACCGCCCACGGCGGGAATCCTCTGCCCCAGCACCGTCTTGGCCCCATCGTCATGCCAGTCCGGCTTGAAGTAGGTGACGCCGCGGGCGGGGGCAAAAAGGTTCAGATCCTTCAGCATGCCGCGCTTTAGATCCACCGTCCACCCGGTGAGACAGCGCGCCGCCTCCCGCACATCCTCCTGCGAGTAGCCCCCGGCCACGCCCAGGGTATGCAGTTCCATGAGCTCCCGGGCGTAGTTCTCGTTGGGGGCATCCTTGGGGAAGTGCTTCCGCACCTTGTTGTCCCGCCCATCCAGGTAGGTGAGCATGGCGGGCGATTTCGCGGAGGCAAGGACGAGCTCACGAAAGCTGCCCAGCGCATGCCGGCGTACCACCCGGAGGTCATCGCTGGGTTTCAGGTAGATACAATCCCCCTTTTCGATGTCGATGTTCAGGTGGTCGGTCCAGAACTCCACCATCACCTCAAAGAGCTGCCTCCGGCTGTACACCGCTCGCAGAAACGCGTGACGGGTGATCTCGTCCCGCAGGACCTCCTTGCGGAACTCCCACGCATTGCCCGGCTCGAAATGGAGTGATTCAAACGCCCCGACCCGCAGGTCACAGAGCGTGTCGTCGAGCGACTCCGGCTGGAGTTGTTCCTCGATCCACGCCTCCCGGCCCAGAGCCCGGAGCCGCTCCACCTCGCCCGGCCAGGGGCCAAAGGTGGCCCGGCTCAGCAGGTGAAAGCCCGGATCCACCTCCACCGCATCACACACTGCCAGGGAGTCCGGCAGGCGCTGCCCCGCCTCCTGGCTCAGCAGGCTCGTGGCCCGCTCACAGGAGGCCAGCATGCCCACGCCGCCCGCCAGCGCGGAGGATACGAGGAAATCACGTCGGCTCGTTTTCATGGCGGGGCCCAGTCGTCACTCCCAGTGGATTTCGCATTCAAAGCCAGCTCAAGCCTGGGGCAGACTGGGCGGCCCCGGCACCAGCGCGGACGGCAGGGGCGGAGCCGCGACAGGTTGTGGTAAATTGGCCTGCCTGCGCCCGAACCACGACCGCACCTGGATGCCCGCGCCCAGCACGGGCATGAGCAGCAGCAGGAAAAACCAGCCTATGAAGGGTATCAACAAACAACCCACCACGACGAGCCCGCCCTTCCATGTCGCCCGCCACGCCTCATCCCCGGTTTTGAACTGGGGCCACAGGATCTCGCCCACATGCGTGGCCAGTCCGGCCAGTCCGGCCAATGACCAAAGGAGCGTCCCTCCCAGCAGCAGCACATTGGCGATCTGGAACACCGGCTTCCCACCGGTGCTCAGCCCTTTGGCGACCAGAAGAACGGCCACCACCACGGGCAGCCCCACCAGCAGACTGACCAGCAGCCGCCGTGTGGAAGCATTCCGATTGCGTTCCACCATCGCAGGCCACTTGGCCCGGGTGAAAAGCCACAACGCCGGCAGTCCCACTGCCGTACCCAGCCCCATCAGAAGGTAGAAGAATGTTTGGGAGAAAAGCATGATGATACAACGCATGACGCTGCACCAGCCCGCTGGTTACACGAGAATTCAGCCCAAGTGATCCAGAGTTGAAAATGGATCACCTTCTGAAACGGAGTCTCCGCCTCACACCGCCACCCGGGAGACATGCCAGGCTCCGCTTTCATCGCGATGCATCGCCAGCGCCCCCAGGTAATCCGTGCGTGATGTCCCCTTCTCATAAAGGGCAAAGAGGAAACCCTCCGAAGGATCCATGACCTCGGTCAGAATCCTCCGCTCCCGTGGGGATTTTGCCACAGCCTCGGCAATCGATGATGACCAATCAGCACCGGCAGGCAGAGACACCACATCGTTCCCCCAGGGATCGGAGATCAAAAAGCTCCGGCCCGATGCATTCAGCAACGAGAGTTCTTCCCAGGCCGCGATTTCCAGCACCGGAATCACTGCACCCGGAGGCAGCGGCGTGGGATCCATGACCCACGAGCCTGGCAGCATGCCGCCCAGCACATGCACGTGATTGCGCCGCAGCGGCTGCTCCCAGTCAGCCTGGAATGGCTGCAGGTGCAACAGCGCAGGCCAGAGCGGGGCATTGGCCAGGGCAGGCATCGCCACTTGCGGTGGCAGGGTTCGAGGAGCATCGGGCTGCACGCGGTGCCATGCGCCCAACACCCCACCAACGAGAGGATCCGGGATGATCACTGGCTGCAAGCTCCAGGCCCGTGCATGCGCTCCCAGCGCGAGTGCAAAGAGGCCTTCGCCAGCGAGGGCGATTTCCGGGTTCTCTGACAACCCCTCCAGCAGCGGCGAGAGGGCCGGCCAGGGGTTCTCCGTGCGCAGCCTTTCCAGCTCGATCGCGCTTGCGGAGAGGAACCGGTCCAGCAGATGGCCCACGGAGGTCAGATCTTTGTGACGAGCCCGTCCTAGATGAACGGGAGCCGATGGTGCGAACGCCCCCAGCTTGGCAAGGTCTTGAAGTGCGACGTGTACGGGAAGGGACTCAAAGAACATCGGTAAAGACTCGGCAAGAGAGATGATGGAACGGGTAGAGCGTAAGGGAACGCTAGTTCTGTTTCTGGC
Source organism: Verrucomicrobium sp. BvORR034 (assembly GCF_000739635.1). Lineage (GTDB taxonomy): Bacteria > Verrucomicrobiota > Verrucomicrobiia > Verrucomicrobiales > Verrucomicrobiaceae > Verrucomicrobium. The sequence goes on from NZ_BATQ01000184.1 coordinate 19,137, forward strand.
ATACAGGGCACCAGCAGGCTGTTCGTCCACGCAGGGATTCCCTCAGCAGTTCAGCCTGACAACGCGGGCAAACATGACCGTCCTCCCACCGGTAGCGGAAGAGCCAGTCCTGCGGGGGATCAGTCCAGTCCGCCCCCACCGTTTCCATGGCCACCTTGCACACCTTCTTCACGGTGCGATGCAAGGCAGTGACCTGCCTGCCGGTCAGGCTTCCAGAGGGGGTGGCAGGAGACAGCTTCATCTGCCACATGATTTCGTCCGCCATCCAGTTCCCGACGCCGGGAAAATAGCGCTGATCCAGAAGGAGCATCTTGAGCGGCACCCGGGCGTGGCGTTGCAACACTCCAGTCAACAGTGCCGTGGTGAAGGCATCACTCTGGATTTCAGGCGGCAGCCCCTGCCAAAACCCCGGCAGCGCACTCCCCTGATGGTATCGCACCAGGCCGAACTGGCGTGGATCCGTGAAAATCAGCGCCTGGCCGCGCAGGTGGAGCACGAGATGGTCATGCTTGGCCGCCTCATAGGGCTGGGGTGCCACCCGCGTCTCCCCAGTCATGCCCAGGTGCACAGCCAGCCATTGTCCCCGGCTGAACTTGAACAGCATCTGCTTCCCATGGGTCAGCACCTCCTTCAGCGCAGCTCCATTCAGTCCCTCCTCCAGCGCCTCCGTGTCACAGCCGCGAAAGACACGCGATTTCGCGTGCAGTTCCACGCGTTGGACCGGCTTGCCCTCCCCAGCCGCCCACTGCGTTGCAAAGTAAAAAACTTCCGCCAGTTCAGGCATGATGGCAAATTCGTGTCTGGATAATCCACTGCGGGTCCCGGTTGTGACCTGAACACCACAAGTTCGATGCATGCAAGGCGGGATGCAAGATGGCTTGCCGCTCCCCTATCTTGGAGTATTTTTGATTCATCCATGAAAACGCTGCTGGATTTGCCAGATGAATTGCTCGTTGCAGCGAGACAGGTCGCAGCACAACGTCATACGACGTTGGAAGACATGGTTGCGCTCTCGTTGCGCAGGGAAATTGGCATTGACGGCACTTCCGCATCAACGACGGACCTCTATGAGGTGGGGGAGCATGGATTTCTCCAACTCAGAACAAGGAATGATGTCATTACAGAAGAGCTGATTGAGCAGATTCGGGAATCGGAGGGAATCTAGGAAGTGTTTCTTCTGGACATCAATATTCTGCTCGCGCTGGCAGATCCCCAGCATCCCCATCGTTCGCGAGCGCTGGCGTTTTTCCCTCTCGCTCAAGCAGAAGGATGGGCCACCTGTCCCCTCACTGAGAACGGCTTTCTGCGGATTCTGGGTCATTCCAACTATCCTGGCGGGCCTGGCTCTCCTGACCTAGCACGCCCCATCATCAAGAGCCTCTGCACAGCACCTGGGCACCAATTCTGGGTGGACGCCATCTCACTATGTGATTCTCGCGCCATCCCCGTTTTGCCACCGTCCAAGGACTTGACCGACGCCTACCTGCTTGCGTTGGCAGTATATCGAAAGGGACGGTTTGCCACCTTTGACCATCGAGTGAAGACAGCTCCGGTTCCGGGAGGAACCGAATCCTATTTTCTGGTCCCCTAGAAATCTTGGGAATAGCCCAATCGGATAGCGTCCGAGAACTCTGGTCAGGCCACAAGCCCCCCAACGGGCTTGGCCCGAAACATTTTCCCTGCCGGGAACGTTCTCATCTGAAGCCCTTTTGCCCCTTCCTCCCCGGCATGCCGTCCCGTTTTCTCCAGGCCCTGCCCTCCGCGCTCGCCCTCGCACCCTTGCTGGGCTCCGGTGTCCTTGCGGCCGGAGAGGTGTCGTACACCAATGACGTGCAGGCCGTGATTGCCAAGGCAGGCTGCAATCTGGGCACCTGCCACGACAATGCCACCGGAAAGGGTGGCTTCAAGATGTCGCTCCGGGGCGATGATCTGGACTACGACTACGCAGCGCTCATCCAGGATGTGAGCGGCCGGCGGGTGAACCTCTTTGACCCCGATCGCAGCCTGCTGCTGCTCAAGGCCACCCAGGCCCTCGCACACGAGGGCGGCAAACGCTTTGCCAAAGACTCCTGGGAATATCGCACCCTGCGCGACTGGATTGCCCAAGGGGCCGTTCGGCATCAACCCGGCGAACGCAAGCTCACCAAGCTGGATGTCACCCCGCAGAAGCAGATTCTGGTGGAGCCCGCCGCCGAGGTGCAGATCAAGGCGATCGCCACCTTCTCCGACGGATCGCAAGAAGACGTCACCTCCCAGGCCGTGTATGAGCCCGCCCAGGTGGGCCTGATTCAGATCACGCCTACCGGTAAAATCACCAAGCTGCAGAATGGCGAGCCCACCCTCATCGTTCGCTACCTGAACAAGCAGCAACCCGTGCGGCTGGCCTTTGTGGCCGCCAGGCCGGACTTTGAGTGGATGCCGACGCAGCAGAACAACTACGTGGACCGCCACGTTTTTGCCAAACTGGAGTCCCTGCGCATGACCCCCTCCCCCCTGGGATCGGACGAAGTCTTTGTGCGCCGCGCGTATCTGGACCTGTGCGGCATCCCGCCCACTGGTGCCGATGCCCAACGCTTTGTGGCGGACAAATCACCCGACAAACGAGAACGCCTGGTGGATCGGCTCATGGCGAGCCAGGAGTTCGCCGATTTTTGGACGCTGAAATGGGCCGACTCCCTCCGTGTCGAGTCCCGCACCATGGACAAGCGTGGAATGACCGCCTTCCATCAATGGATCCGGAACGCCGTCGCGACCAATGTCCCCGTAAACCAGTTTGCGCGCACCATCCTGGCCGCCCAAGGCAGCACCTATGACGTGCCCGAGGCAAACTTCTACCGCGCCATGCGCGAGCCCAATGCCCGGGCAGAAGGCATCGCCCGCGTTTTTCTGGGCACCCGCCTGCAGTGCGCCCAGTGCCACAACCACCCCTTTGATCGCTGGACACAGGACGACTACTTCCAGTGGAGCGCCGTCTTTGGTCGTGTGGATTACAAAGTCCTGGAGAACAAGGGCGTGGACAAGAACGACAAACACGCCTTCAACGGAGAGCAGGTCGTGGAGCTGATGAAGGAGGTGAAATTCACCAACCCTCGCACTGGGGAGAAACTGAAGCCCAAACTACTGGGTGCTGCCGAACTCGATGCCCAGACGCTTTCCACGAAGAATGACCTCAAAGCTGCTGCGGACTGGATCACGAATCCCGCCAACGCCCTCTTCGCGGAGGCCCAGGTGAACCGCATTTGGGCTCACCTCATGGGCCGCGGCCTCGTGGACCCTGTGGATGATTTTCGCGCCACGAACCCACCCACCCATCCCGAGCTGCTCAAGCAACTCGCCCGCGAGTTCGTGGACTCAGGCTATGATCTTCGTCAGATCGTCCGGCGGATCATGACCTCCCGCACCTACCAGCTCACCAGCGAGCCCAACGCCACCAACAAAGACGACCAGCAGAACTATTCACACGCGCTGGTACGCCGTCTCGGTGCGGAACAGTTGTTTGACTCCTTGCACCAGTTCGCGGGCATCATGCCGGAGTTCCGCGGCTGGGGGCCGGAGATCACCCGCGCCGTACAGCGCCCCGGCCCCACCAACGGCCGCAAGCGCGACACCGTGGGTGGCGACAGCGAGCAGCTGCTCGCCCAGTTCGGCCAGCCTCCACGCCTGCTGGCCTGCGAGTGCGAGCGGACCGATGAAACCACCATGGGCCAGGCCTTCACCCTCATCAGCGGGCCCAAGGTAAATGAACTGCTCAAGCGCCGTGGCAACGCCCTCGGCCGCCTGTTGGAGAGCAACGCCACTCCAGAAGAACAGGTGGACACCCTTTTCTGGAACGCCCTTTCCCGTGCCCCCTCCCCCGAGGAGCGCACCGCGCTCGCCAAGCTTCTGTCCCAGTCCTCCGACAAACGCGCCACCCTCGAAGACCTCGCCTGGACCCTCGTCAACGCCAAGGAATTCGTGCTAAGGCGATGAGTTTGCGGAAGATGAGATTCAGACAGAATTAACGGAATTAACAAAATTTAGAACTCATGTGAGACCCGTGTGAAGCCGAATGCGCAACAGCAGAACTCTCATTCAATTCCGTAAATTCTGTTAATTCTGTCTAAAACCTTCCTATTGTTTCCATGAACCCTCGCTCCCACGCCTGCACAAACTTCGCCGCCACCCGGCTGCTAAGCCGGCGCTCGATCCTACGGGTGGGCGGCATGGGCCTCTTTGGCATGAGCCTGCCGAAGCTCATCTTCGCCGAGGAAGCCGCGCGCAACCCCAAGCTCGTGGCCAAGGCGAAGTCGGTGATCTTCCTTTTCCAGTGGGGCGGCCCGAGCCATCTGGAGACCTTTGACATGAAGCCGGACGCCCCCAGCGGCATCCGCGGCTTTCACAAACCGATGTCTTCCAATGTGGACGGCATTCAGGTGAACTCACTGCTGCCAAAAACGGCCAAGGTCATGGACAAGGTCACGCTCATCCGCAGCGTGCACCACAACATGAAGAACCACAACTCCGCCGGCTACTATGCGCTGACGGGGCATGCGCCGCCCAGTGATGACCAGCGGCTCAAGGACACTCCGGATCTCTTTCCTGCCTACACCAGCGTGGTGGACCGCATGAGCCCTGCGATGGGAGAGGTTCCCACCTCCGTGCATCTGCCCTATGTGGTCAGTGATGGCACCCAGACGCCGGGACAGTTTGCCAGTTTCCTGGGCAAGGGCCGCGATCCCTTTCTCGTCACCCAAGATCCCAACCAGCCCAAGTTCGCCCTGCCGGAGCTAAGCCTCCCTGAGGGCATCAGTTATGAGCGTCTGCGTTCCCGCCGGGAGATGCAGAAGCTCGTGGATTCCCAGAGCCGCCTGTTGGAGTTCTCCGCCGCTGCCCAGGGTCTGGACGGCTACTATGAAAAAGCGCTGGGCATGCTGGAGAGCACCCAGTTGCGTGAAGCCTTCGATCTCAGCAAGGAGCCTGACAAGGTTCGAGACGCCTACGGTCGCACCACCTATGGCCAGAGCTGTCTGCTCGCCCGTCGCCTCGTTGAGGCGGGCGTAAAGTTTGTCACCGTGACGTTCTCGGAAAGCATCGGTGGACGCACCACCACGGATGGCGGCTGGGACACGCACGGGTTCGACAACACCCGCATGTTCCCCATCATCGAACAGCGCCACCTGCCCATCACAGAGCAGACCCTGCCCACGCTGCTGACCGACCTGGATGAACGTGGGTTGTTGGATGAAACCCTCGTGATTTGGGTGGGCGAATTCGGCCGCACGCCCAAGGTGAACAAGGCCCTGAGCCGCGACCACTGGCCCTTCTGCTACACCGCCTTGTTGGCGGGTGGCGGCACGAAGCGCGGCTTTGTTTATGGGGCATCCGACAAGACCGGAGAACACCCCGCCGACAAGCCCGTGACCCCCGATGACCTGGCCGCCACCATGTATCAGCTCATGGGCATTGATCCCCACACCGAGGTGCGCGACGTGGCCAACCGCCCTGTACCGCTCAGCTATGGCAACGCGATTGAAGGTGTGATGGCGTAGTACGGCTTCGATGGGTTGTGACTGCCGCAACTCCTTCGGAGCAAAGACTCACGCGAATCTACCCGACGTGGCCACATGCGCTTTGAGGAATAGCTATCGGCCAAGTGTGACAGGACCGCTTGATGCCGTCACCTCTCGCGGTCATAGAGCACCTCTTGAGCACGCAGTTGCACTCCACGAGGGCGAACGTTGCACACGGGGAAGTTAGTGCCTCCTCACATCGACAACTACGACCGGTGTTGTTCAACACACAGCAGAAGGTATCATCAAACACGTTCTGCATCCGCACACACCATGATGGCTCACGCCCCAACTCGCACCCGCTGGTGTTTGATCACCATCCATCCAGCGCCCATTTAGTTGTCGACGTAAGGAGAACGGACCCACCGCACGCGTTTTGGGGTGGCCACCAAGGAACCGGTGCCATCCACTCGCTCAGTCGAAGTTCTTCCTCGAAGAGGATGGGGCGACAAGCCCAACGTTGACGAGCTTCCAGCGAGTCTACGTTGGGTACGGGTGTTGGAGGTTTTTACTCCGAAGGAGTTGTGGCGGTCTGGGAGCCTTTCGCATCCAAGGTTCCTTGGCAGGCACTAGCTGAAGCGTCTGCAACCTTCGCCCTCACGCGGTGAGTCACCAAGCTTCGACAGACGCTTGTTCTCCGCAAGCAGGACGTGGAAACAACACCGTCAGACTGCTCAATAGCCGCGCCATGAACTGACCTCACGACCTCAGCCTGCTTAAGACACCGTCATGCGGGAACGCCCCGTATGACGGATCTCAGATTGACACCACCATCAATCAAACCGGATTGTGATGTCCTGCTGCACCGGCATCACGGCCGCCGGGGGTGGCGTTGCCGCAGCTGGAGCCGCACCACGGGAGGGTGCTGCCGGCGCAGCGGCGGGGGCCGCGCCACCAGGACCTGGAGGAGTGAAGTTGGCAATCGGCGTGTTACCTTGAACCGGAGTCGAAGCCGGGGCGGGAGCCGTCGGCTGGGCTGCGGGACGAGGGGCCTGAGCCTGGGGTTGAGCACCACCACCGCCACCACCACGGGAATCACCCCAGCTGAAGACAAACGTGTTGGCATCCACCTGCCTCATACCGGAATGGCCTCCGGAACTGGCTGGAGCCTGCGGTGCAGAGGCGGCTGGAGCCGAAGCGGCAACATGAGTCTGGGCTGCAGGAGTCGGAGCGGAGGCAGGCGTCGGGCTCGCGGTGGGCGCGATTTCGGATCCCGCCCCTGCCCATGCCGCCCCGCTATTGCTCGGGCTCGCGCCAGCTGGCTGGCTCTGAGCCTGCACATAGGCCGCCTGTACTTCCGCCGGAGCCGGGAGCTTCCAGGTACCCCCAAGGTCCGCCGTCACTGGAAAAACCAGACGCAGCTTCTGCCCGCCTTCCGAGAGGATGTTGAACGTAATGGCGGAGTTAAAGGTGACCAGCAGTTCACGCGGATATTCAATGGACTTCAGCGAGATTTCATCCACACGTCCACCAGGCGTCTGTTTCTGCACCAACTCACGCAACTGCTTGGCTTTGCGCGTGAGATCGTCTTCCAGCCTGGAGGCGATGGCATCCATGTCGAATTTGACGGGGGCATCAGGCGCGGAGGTTTGCTTCCGTGCGGCGTTCAACTGGTCTTCCAGCTCCGCATTGCGCGCCTTGAGCCGGGCGACCTCATCCGATGAAGCGGAGGCCCCGCTCATGCGCTGCATTTTCTCCTTAAGATCATTGAGCTGCGACTGGGTTTGTTCCAGCTCGCGATTGCGCTGCTCCATGGCGGCGCGGGTCTCAATGATTTGTGACTGCAGAGCATCATCCTCCCTCGCGCAGGAGCTCAAGGACACCATGCCGAGCACTGCCAGCAGGCTGCTTGCGTTTCGCAAGGGGTTGGAAAATCGGGTCGGGGTGTACCTTGTTTTCATAAAGTTTGGCTTGCTTTGCTGCTGGCAAAAACCTTAGTTCGGCCGCTATTTTACATCACCCCGCGCCATTCGCCAGCCATGATGCTTCGATTTCGCCCCCTCCTTCTCGGTTGCCTCGTTCTTCCTTTCGCCCTCACCCAACCCGCTCCTGCCCAGGAAAAAGCCGGTTTTGACCCCAGCAAGGCGGAGATCGCCCCGCTGGGTCTACCCAGCCCCTATGACAAGTTCCTCGGGCTGGACCAGGTGCTCAGTCTGAACTTCGACGACTGGAAAAAGGTTTATGGCGACATCGCCACAGACGTGGTGGTGGACAAGTTCACCAACGAATCCGACGTGGCCCTCGCGCTCGGCGTCAAAATCGCCGACGGCGTCATGGCCATCAAGGCACGCAACGTCCAGGGCCTCAACGATTGCTCCAAGCAGATCGAAGACCTGGCCAAAAAACTGGGCGTGAAGGACGAGGAAATGAGCCGTGCGAAGACCGTGCGCGCCCATGCCAACAAGGGTGAATGGCTCCAGGTTTTCATGGAACTGGGCTTCCTGCAGACGGACATCATGAAGTCCCTCCGCGCCCAGGGCAACACGAAGCGCCGCTCCCTCATCATCACCGCCGGGTGGATGCAGGGCCTGCAGTACACGGCCTACGTGGTAAAGAACCACTACTCCGCAGCCGCCTCCAACTACCTGCGTGAACCCGTGCTGGTGAAGGCCATGCAGGCTGATCTCAACAACCTTCCTGAGGACATCAAGACCTCTCCCAAAGTCGCTGCCATCATCGCGGCACTGCCCGAAATCCTTCAGGGCGTGAACATCCCGCTCGATGGCTCGATCTCCAAAGACGGTGTTGAAAAACTGAATAGCTCGGCAAAAGGCATTGTGGAAAAAATTACCGGGGATTGAAAAAGTTTGTCACAGGGGCGTGTCAGTCCACATGCATGCAGCAACCCCTTAAACCATCTTGCCAAACAACTACAATACCATGAAACACCGTGTTAAGTCCCTGATCGTTGGCGCTCTAATGCTCGCCTCCACCACCGCCCTCAAGGCTGACCCCCGTGAGGCCGAAGACGTAGCCTACCGCATGGCCACCAGCTATGTGGCGAAGGGCTTCTCCATGGCTCCCACCGACCACAGCGGCGTGCTGGGTGGCGGCCAGGCCGTTCGTTTCCTCATCCCCGTCACCAAGGGCCTGGACTATGTGTTCCTGTCCGGTGCGGACCGCAGCGCCCTCGACGTGGACGTGTATGTGTACGATGAAGTGGGCAACCTGATCCTGGATGACCGCCGCGGCTCCAAGCTGGCCGGTGTTCAGTTCCGCGCCGCCTACAACGGCACCGCCATGGTGTACCTGCACATGGCCCGCGCCAACGGCCTCGCCTCCTACTACGTGCTGGTCGGCCGCCGCGGTGTCGCCAAAGACAGTGGCCCTTCCGCCGTGACCGGTGAAGCCGGTGTGCAGCCCAACTAAGCAACCCGGACAGCTCGTTCTCCAACGTCTCCTTTGCCAAACTCAAACCCAGTGATCCAAATGAAAAGCATCCTCAAGCTGACCATCCTGGCCGCCGTCTCCGCCTCGCTCATGAGCTGCGCCTCTGACCCACCGCCGGAAGTGCACAACCACTACTACCCGACCCGTACGGTCCGCCCCACCACCACCTACACGAAGTCCGCTTCCGTGAGCACAGGCGGGTACAGCAAGACGCCTGAGAACTTCGAGGCCGTGACGCCCCCCCACAGCTACTCCCAGTAGTCCGTCACAAAAGCCAAACATCACCTGCAGCTTTTGCGCTGCATCGTGCGCCAGCTCGGGGAGCCCGGGCTGGCGCCTTTTTATTGTTTCAACGCCCGTCGCGGCTGGGCCGGCAAGGGGCTCGTTTCCAACAATTATCAGCCCCAGCACGTGATCATTTGCAAAGCGGCGCTCTTCCCCGACTATATCCCGCTTTTGCTCCCCAGCCATGTCTGACGAGAAGCCGCCTATCAACCTGGATGACATCGATTTTGGTCACACGATCCGTGGGCACCAGAAAGGCGACCGCGTCTTTGAACGCTTCATCCTGCAACGTCTCCTCGGTCGCGGCGGCATGGGAGTGGTCTGGCTGGCCAAGGATGAGCGCCTCGGCCGCGAAGTGGCTCTCAAGTTCGCTCCAGAAGCCGTCCGCTATGACGACGTGGCGGTGGATGAGCTGAAAGAAGAGACGCTCAAAGGCCTGAACCTTGCCCATCCGGGCATCGTCAAAATTTACGATTTCCTGCTCGATGACGACCATGCCGCCATCAGCATGGAGTTCATCGATGGCGAAAACCTGGGCGTGCTGCGTACCCGCCAGCCCAACAAGGTGTTTGAGCCCCGCCAGATCGCGGCGTGGGTCAGCCAGTTCCTGGAGGCGCTCGACTACGCCCACCGCATCGCCAAGGTCATCCATCGCGACCTGAAACCGGCCAACCTGATGGTGGACCGGGACGGCAACCTCCGCGTGACCGACTTTGGCATCGCCCGAAGCATCTCGGACGCGATGAACCGGGCCACCATGGCCGTGGGCAACTCCACCGGCACGCTGGCCTACATGAGCCCCCAGCAGGCGGACGGGAAGAAGCCCCATGTCAGCGATGACATCTATGCCTTTGGCAGCACTCTTTATGAGCTGATCACCGGCAAGCCTCCTTTCTTCAGCGGCAATATCATTCACCAGCTGAAGGAAGATGCCGTGCAGTCTCTTTCGGAACGGCGTCAGGAGTTTGGCCTCATCAATGCCGAACCCATTCCCGTAGAATGGGAGCAAACCATCCTGGCCTGCCTGGAGAAGGCACCGGAAAACCGTCCTACCAGTGCGCAGATCGTTCGTCAGCGTCTGGGTCTGGCCCCGGCAGGCGGCCCGGATATTCCGCCGCTGTCAACCACGACCGGTCATGCCACCGCCACGGGCGCCCTGCCGCCCGCCTTCCCCGGTCACCTCACCTCCCACGCCAATGCCACCCAGACCTATGTCCGGGTAGGTGCCGGGATGACGGAAATGAGCGTGCCCACGCGTGGCATCGGCGCGGGTGCAGTACGAGTGGGTCCGGGCGTCACTCCGGTCACGGCAGGCACCCATCCCTCCACCGGAACCGCCCCTGGCACCAGCACCGGCACGAGCGAAGTTACTCCGAAGAAGTCCAACGGCGTCATCATCACGGTGGTGCTGGTCATCCTTCTCATGGGTGTCGGCATCATGGGAGCAGGCGGTTGGTGGGCCTACAACAACCTGCCCTATTTTAAAAAGAAGGCGGTGCCGACCGATCCGCATCTGGCCCCCAACCAGACGACGCCGCCTTCCACACCGAATTCTAATTCGAATTCGAGTTCCAATTCCCACACCAGCCCCCCGGTGGTGGTGAAGAACGAAACCAAGCCGGAACCCCCTCCCACTCCGCCAACTCCCAAGATGGAGCCCACGTCGTCCAATCCGACGCCTCCTCCGTCCCACACGCAAAATCCACCCACCCCGCCGCCCTCCACTTCCGGCAAGGTGACCACCCTCCAGGCGGCCATCAACGCCGCCAAGGCTGGGGACACGGTGACCATTCCTGCGGGCATCTATGAAGAGCAGATTCGTTTCAAGTCTGGGGTGAATCTCAAGGCTGAGGCCACTGGCAAGGTAATCGTGCAGACCGACGGGAAGGTTGGCTCTGCCCTGCTGGCTGAGAACTGCGAAGGCGGTTCCATCAAGGGCTTTATTTTCCAACACACTGGCGATGAGGTTCCTGACAAGATCAACTGGCCGGTGGCGATGTTGAAATCCAGCAGCCTCGTGCTGGAAGATTGCACCTTCCAATCCGGCATTGGCGACGGCCTCCTCGTCACCGGGGCGGGCAAACCTCAGATCGTGCGCTGCAGTTTCCAGAAAAACACCCGCAATGGCGTGACCCTGGAAAGCGGCGTGAATGGCAGCCTCACGGAGTGCGAATCCCGCAAAAACGGAGAAAACGGGGTGGAAGTCCGCCATACCGGCACCTTCCCCGTCCTCCAAGCCTGCATCCTTGCCGAGAATGGACTTTCTGGCGTGGTCGTAAAGGATGGCGCTTCCGTCAATGTCATTGCCAAGACCCAGTGCCGCTCCAATGCGGAGGCCGGGCTGGCCGCCGCCGGTGATGGTACCAAGCTGACAGCCACCGACATCGTCTGCGAAGACAATGGTGTGGGTGTGGCCGTCCAGCAGAATGCCGTGGTCAAACTGGAGAACAACAAGGTGCTTCTGAGCAAGCAGGCTGGAATTCAGCTCGACTCTCCAGGCACCGGCAGCGCCATCCTCACCAATGAGGTGGAGAAGTGCAAACGTGACGGCATTCTGGCAGTCGGAGGCAATGCCGTCTCCATCAGCATCGTGGGCAACAAGGTCAAAGGCAACGCCGGCACGGGCATTGTGGTGTTCGGCCAGGGTTTCAAACCGCGTGTGGAACAGAACGAATGTTCCACAAACGGTGAGTATGGCATCCTCGCTTCCGAAGGAGTGGGAGGATCCATCACGGACAACACGGCCCGGGGCAACCACCTGGCCGGAGTTTCCAACCAAGGCGGGGCCAAAGACCTCGTGATTCAGGGTAATATTGCCGATCAAGGCGGCAATTGAGTTGAGCGCCGGAGCGATCCGGTTGTCCACCTCTGCGACAATTAACCACTCCCTCGCACAAGGGAGTGGATGATTGACACCCCCTGCTCCAGCCCCTAGGATCACCTTTTTCTAAAATTCTTCATGGCCAAGCCTGTCGCCATCCTCAGTCCCGAATCCAACAAGTCCCATCATGTGGCCCAAGGTGCGTTGTACACGCTGGCCGGGATCACAGTGGCCGGAGTCGTCTGGGCGCTCGGCCTGCGATCCGGAAACGAAGCCCGTCAATCGGGTGTCGCTCCTGTGGGTCTCGAAACACCCAGCCCGGTGAGAGTGATCCCGCCGCCTGCGCCACCCCCATCTCCTCCGGCCACGCTTTCCACAGCGGCCCCGCTGCCCGCACCTGCGCCAGTCGCTGCCCCGCAGCGCCCGCTCTTGCCCGTAGGTCGGGAACTGACCCAGCCCCAAGTTCTGGAAGCCATGGAAGTCGGCCGCCATGCCCGCGCCCAAGGGGACATCCAGGGCTCGCTCCAATCCTTCCGTCAAGCAGACCTGCAGCAGCCCAACCATCCTGAGATCCTCTCTGAAATGGCCCTCTCTTATGAGGCCATGGGCATCATGACCAAGGCTGAAGCCCTCTGGCGCTCCATCGCTGCCATGGGCGAGGCTGGGGCCGGTGGGTATGCTTCGCTGGCCAAAGGCAAACTCAGCGGGGGCACCGGCCGCCCAGAACTGACGGCTCCGGTCTCATCCGGCAGTCCCGTCACTCTGGGAGCCTGCACGATCATCAAGGATGCCACGGTGACCAAGGGAGAACGGATCGCGGTGCGCGTCCCTCTCATTGCCACACCAGGAACCGTGATTGATCCCGCCCAGATGGACATTCACGTGTTCCTCTTCGAAAAAGTGAACGGCGAGCGGGTCGAGCAGGCCCGCGCTGCCGCCCCCACCCTCAACTGGGTCTCCGCTCCGGTGAACTGGAAGGATGCCAACGAGGAACTGGTGGACGTCGTGTATGATCTGCCCCCACCCAAGCCTGAAGAAGTGCGGGACCTCGGTCGGAGAACCTTTCATGGATTCGTGGTTAAACTGTTCTACCAGAACAAACTGGCCGGGGAACAGGCCCAACCTGGGGACTTGATCGACTTCTCGTCACAACCCAGCGCCCCCGCTGGTCTGGACAATGCTCTCTTTCCCAAGTGAACGGATCCCCCCAAGCGATGGTAGTCCTGTACGTTGACCCCAATGTCGAAGTTCGCGCCACCCGGGTGGCGAGCCTCGCAGAACAGGGGTACACCGTGCACGAGGCCGACGACGCCGAGACAGCGGTGGGGGTGGCGCAGAATCTCCCCGAGCTGAATGTCCTGATCTGTGAGGGCGTGCTGGGGGAGTTTACCGGCTTCGACCTGCGCGATGCCATCACGGAGAAGTTCCCTGAGCTGCAGACGGTCTTCACCAGCCGATATGATCTCACGGGTTTTGAGGAGGCCATCAATGGATGCCCCCTGGTTTACGATCCTGTCCCGGTCTCGAAACTGATCAGCATCATCAAGGAGGCGACCTCCGCCTCAGACTCAGGACAGAGTGCCGATGCAACTGCTATAGCAGTTGCCGCCTCGCCTGCCGTCCAGACGGCCAAACCCGAGGCTGCGCCAGTAGTGGTGGCCCAGGCCTCCCAGGCGACAGCCAAAGTGCCGCGCCCGGTGGCTCCTGCCGTGGTCCCGGCTCCCACAACGATCCCCCACAAGAACGAGCCTCCCAAGCCAGTCAAGCCCCCGGCCCAAACGGCCCGCGCCACCGCGGTCGTCGGTGCCGGTCCGGCCAAGGTCGCACGTGCCGTCCCAGTCTCCGGCAGCGAGACGGGCGTGCTTCAAGCCGCTCTCGTGAGCGCAGACGAAGACGAGGAGTACAAAAAGCCTCCGCTCCTTGTTCCGGAGACGGTATTGGGAAATTACGTCATCAAAGAAAGGCTCTACGCGGAGCCGGATACCGAGTCCTACATCGCCGTCCAAAAGGGCGTGCATCGCGAGGTGGTGCTCGTCGTCCTCAAACCGGAAAAGATCGCCAACCCCACCGCCGTCTCCGACTTTCAGGAGCGGCAGCGAGTGAAGGCTGCGGTGGCGCATCCGCGCATCGCCCCCCTTTACGAAGGGCTGCAGATCGGTCGCTATCACTTCTATACCCGGGAAATGCCTCACGGCATGACCGTGGACAAGCTCCACGAGACGGGCGAAAAGTTCGGGGAGAAGATCCTCGCCGACATCATCGGCCACATCGCGGAGGCCATGAGCTACGCCACCCACCGTGGCTACCACTACCGGATGTTGTCTGGCCGTGACGTCTTCGTGGACAGCGAGCATCAGGCCAGCATCGTCAACGTCTTCCGTCCGGCGGGCAGCCGTACCCGTGACTTCATCGCGGACACCAAAAAGCTGCTCTACATGCTCCGCACCGTCGCGGACGGTCCGCGCGCCCGGCATTTGATTGATGACCTGGTCAAAGAGAACCTGGACTGGGAAGGTCTCCGCCAGCAGGCGCTTGAGTTTCAGGAAGAATTTCGCGAGCGCAGCCTGTTGAAACGGGCCGACACCAAGGAAGCCCAGGTCATTGAATCCGCCCGCCAATCGCGCGTGCCCGTCTGGGCGTATGCGGTTGCCGGGGTGCTCTTGATCGGTCTGGGTGCCGTTGTGGTGCAGCGCATCACTGGCAGCCCGAAGCCCGCCGCTCCGGTCGAGCAGACCATGAAGCTCATTCCGGAAGGCAAGTTCCTCTTTCGCCGTGGCGAAACGAAGGAGCTGCCCGCCTTCTGGATGGACACTCATGAGGTCACCATCGGCCAGTACGCGATGTTCTTGGACGCTTTGGAAAAAGACCCCTCGCAGGCCAAGTCCTACGACCACCCCGACCAGCCGAAGACCAAGAAGAATCACCGTCCTGAGCGCTGGGAGGCCTACCTCGCTGCAGCACGTACGGGGGGCTTCTTCAACAACCAGCCCATGGATCTCAACTGTCCCATTGTGAATGTGGACTGGTGGGACGCTTTCGCCTTCGCCAAGTGGCGGGGTCACCGGCTTCCCAGCGAGGAAGAATGGGAGAAAGGCGCACGAGGCACGGACGGACGCAGCTTCCCTTGGGGCACCGAGCCCCGCCCCGCCGCCGCCAACTTGGGCACGGACTACGACCCCAAGGGCAAAGGTGGTGACGTGGACGGCTACAACTACTGGGCCCCCGTAAACAAAATTGTCGAAGACGTCAGCCCGGACGGCATCGCTGGCATGGCGGGCAACGTCGAGGAATGGACCTCCACCTGGAGCACGCATCCAGACTATCCGGACCTTCTTGTGCCGGTGGTACGAGGCGGACACTTCGCCCAGAAAACCCCCAGCAACGTCCTTTCCAGCCGCACCTACGCCCAATCTGCTTCTGAGGCCACCCTGGCCAGAGGCTTCCGCACCGTCAGTGACAAGGCTCCTGAGACGGATGCCAAATCAAAGTCCTGAGCTGGCGGAGCGCCGCGCTGGATTGAACATCCGGCAGCGCTCCGGTTCTCATCCACCCGCCCTTCACCTTCATCCATCTCCGCTCCATGCCGTCCCGCCTTTTCCGCCTTGTTCTTTTCGTTGCCGTGGCCATGGGCGCATGGTCCACGCAAGCCCACGCCCAGTTCCTGACGAACGTCAAACTCAACAAGGCTACCTACCTCACCTATGAGGCTGTGGAGGCCACCATCACCATCAACAACCGCTCCGGCACGGACATCGTAATGGGCGGACCCAACGGCATGGCTTGGCTCGCTTTTGAGGTCATCAATCCCGCCGGCAACCAGGTGCCGACCATCCGCCTGAACTCGGATGAAAGCATCATCTTCAAAGCCGGCGCGAGCATCAGCCGCAAGGTGCTCATCTCCGACTCCTACTCCTTCTCCGAGTACGGCATGTACACCATCGCTGCCAGCGTGTACCACCCGCCGTCCCAGCAGTACTTCATCTCGAACAAGGCCCGGGCCCAGTTCGTGGATGCCCGGCCGCTGGACATCCCCAACCTGAACTTTGGCGTACCGCCCGGTCTTCCCGGTGAAGGCCAGATTCGCAAGTATGCCCTCTCGGTACTGCGGGACTTTGACCGGTCTTACCTGTACGTCCGCCTGCTTGAAGAAAGGACGGGGCTCAAACTGGCCACGTTCTCCCTCGGCCCCTGTATTCTGGTTTCCGCTGATCCCCAAGTCACGGTTGATCGGGAAAACAAGCTTCACATCCTGTTCATGGCCGCTCCCCACATCTACGCCCACGTGTGCGTGGACACCCAGGGCAAGATCATCCGCCGTGCCTACCATAGAGAGATCAAGTCCGACCGTCCGGAACTGGTGGTGCAGGCCGACCAGACCATCGGCGTCGTCGGCGGCGAGACCTATGATCCCAGCGCGCCCGTCGCAGACAACAAGCCCAAAGGCCGGTCCATCAGACAACGGCCTCCCGGATTGTAGTGCGGCTGCTGAAAGTAGTTTAGATCCCGCATGCGGGACTCTACACTACTTTGCTCCGCCCCTGACGCACTGTAGGGCAAACTCCCCGCTTGCCACGCGCGTCCCCTGACGCCGCAGACCTCACCACGCTCAAACGCCCAACACGCCGCATCCCTCCGCTCCCAAAACCGGTTGGGACAACCGGACTACGCTGCGGGCGGCTGCTGAAAGTAGTGCTGGTCCCGCATGCGGGACTGGCGTTGCACGACGTCAACCTCGCGACTGACGAGCCAAAGCTCTGCACTACTTTGCTCCGCCCCAGACCTCAGGTCTGATGTCTGGTGTCTTCCAGTCTGGTGTCTGATGTGGTGTGATGCCTTGTCCCCGCCTTCCGCGCAAAGATTGATTGCACGCAAAGGCGGCCGCGCTTTTTGTCGCGGTGATGCCGATGCCCCCACTGCGAGCCATCTCAGGTCTGTTTCTTCTCACGGCTCTCACTTTCCCTTCCTGTGCTGGCAGCGGGAGAGGCTCGCCGTTCCAGTCTCCCCCCATGGATCGAGCGGCTTCGGCCTGGAAGGTCCTCGGGAAAGAGAATCTAACGCCGTTCAGCCGAGAGGTGGCGGTGAGCCGGTATCGTGAAGCAGTCACCGACATCGTCCAGAAACTCAGCGCTCAACCTCCCCATCAGTGGCCGCAAACGGTCACCCTTCCAGGCCGCGACGGTCTATGGACGGTCCAGATCGACCCTGGTCTTGCCGAAGGATCCGGGCACGAAGTCTGGTCGCCGACACTGATCGACAAGGTCCGCCCCCTGGCGCTGGAGACTCGTCGTACCCCGGAGTATTCCCGGCTCCGGCGCAAAGGGGTGGGAGCGCCCTACCTTGCCATTCACAAACCACGAGAGGGTGAGGCAACGAGAAAGTTCACGCCTGACAAGGGACAGTACCTGCCGATGACGGCGCTCCTGCAATTTGACGGACCGCAGCAAGCGACCCTCAAGCTGGCCGACCCTCGCGAGCTGGGCGAAGTTTCCGCCGGCGACCGCCCCTGGCCGGTCGCGGCCGATTTCTCCATGCCCGTAAGGAAATCCCTCCAGCCCGCGACGTTTGTCCGGGCCACGGTCGGTGGCTTGATGCGGCCTGGCAACTATGTCACCCGCAACGGCCTGTATCTCATGGAGCCCTACCGCGCTGACAAGGTGCCGGTCATCTTCATCCATGGACTGATGGCGGACCCGCACATCTGGCAGGCTCATGCCGCCGCTTTGATGGCCGATCCTGAGTTGGGACCGCGGATCCAATGCTGGTACTATGTTTACCCCACGGGTTTGCCGGTCGTGTCCTCATCCACCTGGTTTCGCCAGGCGCTGGCCGAGCTCAAACAACAGGTGGACCCCAATGGCAATGACCCCGCTTTCCAGAATATCCTGGTCGTGGGTCATAGCATGGGCGGCCTGATCGCCCGCATGCAGGTCACGGAATCCAAAGACATTTTCTGGAAGACCTGGTTCGCCTGTGCTCCTGACCAGCTGAAACTCGATGCACCGCTGCGGGATGAACTGCGGAACATGTTGATCTTCCACGCCAATCCGGATGTAAAACGGATCATCTTCATGAACACGCCCCACCGGGGCAGCCGCATGGCCGGGAGCTGGCTGGGCCGCTGGGGATCTTCGATGGTCCGCACCCCAGGGCAAATGGTGGACTTGGTGACTGCGGTCGCCCGACTCGATGTGGCGCACATCAATCCCAACCGGGGGCGGTTTGACGGGTTTGGCGTGGACGGCATCAAGTCCATGCAGCCGGACCACCCGTTGATCGCGGATCTCTCGCGGCAGCCCATCCGGGCCAAGTATCACACCATCATTGGTGAATTGTTCGAGACGTCAGACCCCACCAAATCCAGCGACGGCGTGGTACCCTATGAAAGCGCTCATTTGGACGGCGCGGAGTCCGAAATGATCGTGCCCTCGTGGCATGGCGACGTGACCAATCGAAGAACCATCAACGAAATCCGCCGCATCGCACGGCTGCACGTTCTGGGCAAAGCAGCTGCCGAGCGCCGGGACAGCAGATTCACTCCCGCCACAAGCCGGTAGTCGCGAGCTGAACGGGCAAAAAAAGACCGCCTCCCATCGAAGGGAGGCGGCGAAATAAAAAGCGATCTCGTTACGCGATAAACTTCACGGCGCCGGACTGCTTGGCCATGGCGGCGTGCTGTTCGTCGGTGCAGGAGGAGTTGATCGGGGCGTCGGGTTCGGCGTCGTTCTGCTCAAGCAGATTGTTGTCGAGCATCCAGCGTTCCACTTCTTCACCGCTGATGTCTGGCAGCATGGTGTCATTGATCTCCACGCAGGGGCTCAAAGGCTGGCCGCTCTTCTGCTCCATTTCCCAGCGGAAAGCGGGGTTCTTGATGATGTCCTTCTCCTCGAAAGGCAGGTTGTACTTGCGGAAGATGGCACGCACACCTTCGCTCCAGCCACAGTAGGTCTTGAGGTAGGCGGTAATTTTAGGTTGGCTCATGGCGAGGGCAGGTTTGGGATGAAATTGAGAAAAGGGTACGTCCCCAACCTAGGGTCCGGCAGGGAAAATGCAACCTGCCAGACCAGTAGGGGAGAGTCCGTACCCACTGTCTGTTACCAGCCGCCGGCGCTTTTCGCGAGGCGTTCACAGGCCTTGACGTCCAGCTTGCCGCTTGCCAGGACCGGGATTTCCTGCACGCGAACCATCTTTTTGGGAATCCAGAGTGGCGGCATGCCGCGGTCGAGCAACTTGTAGCGCAGATCGAGGATCTCCTGCTGCACGTTGCCACCGGAAACGGAAGTCAGCAGCACCAGAGCTTCGCCTTTTTCCTGGTCAGGAACGCCTACCACGGCGATGCGCCGGGCCAGTTCGTGCTCCAGACCCAGGGTCTTGTTGACGGAATCTTCCACCGTCTCATGCGGCACCATCTCTCCCCCGATCTTGGAGAAGCGGCTGATACGCCCTTCAATGTAAAGGAAACCGTCGGAATCCAGACGACCGATGTCGCCGGTGCGGAACCACTCGTCCTTGATTACTTCCTCGGACTTCTTCGGGTTCTTGAGATAACCTTCGAAAACGTTGGCACCCTTGAACCACACCATGCCGCTCTTCAACACAGGCAGTGGTTCATCACTTTCGGGATCCGTGATCCGCAGGGCCATGCCGGGGAGCAACTGGCCGACACTGCCTGGGCGATGACTTGGAAAGACGGCGGCAGCGCCTGTCTGGCCCTCAGGAGTCGGGTCATGCAAGTTGACGTTGGTAGCCGGGGAGGTCTCCGTCAGGCCATAGCCTTCGAGCACCTTCTTCCCAAACCGGCCTTCGAATGCATCGGCCACGGCCTTGGGCAGTTTTTCCGCGCCCGTCACCACCAGCTTCAGAGAGGCAAACAGCTCGGGGTTGATCCCCTTGAGGTAGCCGCGGAGGAAGGTCGGGGTGGCAATCTTGAGCGTGACTTTGTGCTTGTAGATTAGCTCGGCGAGCTTCTTCGTTTCCAGCGGGGTCGGGTAAGTCACCAGCGAAAGGCCCTGAATGATGGGGAACCAAAGGGTTACCGTACAGCCAAAGCTGTGGAAGAGCGGGAGGCAGCCGAGAATGCTGTCGCTGGCGTTCAGGTTCAAGCGGCTGCCAAACTGGCAGACGTTGGCCATGAGGTTGCGGTGAGTGAGCACCACGCCTTTGGGTTCGCCGCTGCTGCCGCTCGTGAAGAGCAGCAGGGCCTCCTGATGGCCCCCTTTTTTCGAAATGCCCAACAAGGCGGCGATGGCGCTGGCGGGAAGCAGTTTGCACAACACGAACCACTGGGAGATGGCGGCACGCTTGAGCGGCAAAAGGCGCTCAATGAATGTGAGCTGACGGTTGGGAGGCCAAGGGAAGGTCTGGAGCTTCCGGACAAAGAGATCAGCTGTGAGGTAGTGGTCCAGATCCGCCTGCTTCATGGCGCTCTCCACCGACTGACGGCCTGCGGTGAAGTTGAGGTTCACCGGCGTCTTGCCAGCGAACAGGACGGCGAGGTTCGCCACCATGGCCCCAAAACCTGGGGGCAGGATGATGCCCACGCGGGACTTCTGAGTGACTGACTTCACGTGCTTGCTCAGCACGATGGCCGCAGCGAGCACCTTGTCGTAACGCCAGGCCTGATCATCTTTGCCATCAAACAGATGAGCCTTGGAACCGTGCTTCTTCAGACCTTGCACAAGGGCATAGGCCAGGTTGCGGTCCAGCAACGGATTCTTGGCAAAGCACGTCTCGGCCAGCACCAGCATGGATTCCAAAAGCTCCGCGGTGTTGACCTTCTCCCCCTTCAACACAGGACCGAAGGCAAAGATGGCGTCGCCTGCGGGCTTGGCAGACTCGATGGCCAGCACCACATCGTTCGTGTGCAGAATGTGCAGCGGCTGCAGTGGCACGCCCAGGGAAACGAAGAGATCCAGCCGGGCCCCTGGAACGGAAGAGAGGGCGGCCGGTTGCGTGGCGGTGTCTGGAGTCACGTAAACCAGAACCGTCCCCTTCGCCACCTCCTCCTTCACAGACGCGGAGAGAGCAGCGACATCGGGGACTTTCCCGTCAAACTCGATCACCCGGACGCTTTCGCCGTGCAGATGACTTTCCACCAGAGCCTCCACTCCAGCAGACTTGTCCTTCACATAAACCAGCGGGCGGCCGGAGAGGAACTTTTCCAGATGAAGGAGGTCAAAATACGCCAGCTGACTGGGGATGATGAAGACCCCCCCGGAAAGCACATGCTCCTGTCCGAGAATGAGGATTTCCTTGAGCTTGGGCGGTTCGTGGAGAGTCGACATGGATGGGATTGAATGCTAGCAAGGTTTCTGCCCGATACCAAACGAGGAATTGACAAAGTACGGCCGCAAAAAACGCTGAAATTCGGTCTGGGACAGGAAGGACCTCAAGTCAACCTCCCTCCGTTTTTTTTCGAAGGTGACGAAGTTGTTGCGGGCTGGTTTCAAAGATCCCGTATTCGGTGATCAGTCCGGAGACGAGACGCGCCGGAGTGACGTCGAACGCATAGTTGGCCGCCGGGCTCGCACTCGGGAACAAGCGCACGGTTTCCAAAGTACCAGAGGCCGTCTGTCCCTCCATGCAGGCAACTTCATCTCCATTGCGCTGCTCAATGGGGATTTCCTTTAGTCCGTCACCCATGCTCCAGTCCATCGTGCTAGACGGGAGCGCCACATAGAATGGCACCTCATTGTCCCGGGCGGCCAGGGCTTTCAAGTAGGTCCCAATCTTGTTGGCCACATCCCCCTGCCCGGTGACCCGGTCTGCGCCGGTGATCACCAGATCCACCAAGCCGTGTTGCATGAGGTGCCCTCCGGTATTGTCAGCGATCACTGTATGTGGCACCTCCTCCTGGGCCAGTTCCCAGGCGGTGAGCCGCGCCCCCTGATTGCGTGGACGGGTCTCATCCACCCAGACATGCACCGGAATACCCGCAGCGTGAGCAGCGTAGATCGGTGCCGTGGCACTGCCGTGATCCACAAACGCTAGCCAGCCAGCATTGCAGTGGGTGAGGATGTTCACCGGCTCTCCCGCAGGTTTGTTCTCGTGCAGGGCGCGGATGAGATGCAGCCCATGCTCGCCGATGAGGCGACAGGCTTGAACGTCCTCTTCCGCGATCTCCTCTGCCAGGGCCTGGGCACGGGGCAGGAAATCGGATGGCTCTGGGTGCTCCTGGAGAAGACGGAGATGCCGGTCCACCGCGTAGGCGAGGTTCACCGCGGTTGGCCGCGTGCGCTTCAGCTGCTCAGCTCGCCGCTGAAAGGCGGAATGGAAATCGGGCTCCTGGTTGGCCTCCAGGGCGGCGAGCCACATGCCATAGCCAGCCGTGGCACCAATGCAGCCAGCCCCGCGCACCCACATGTCCTTGATGGCCAGGGCCACTTCATCGACCGAACGAAGTTCGACCAGCTCAAAGGCCCAGGGGAGCTTCAGCTGGTCGATGATCTGGATCACATGCGGCTCACCGGGTTTGAGCCTGACAGTGCGGTGGGGAGTGCCATTGATGTGCATGAGCTTGGAGCGCGGACGTGAGGCTTCTTTTCAGTGGGCAGCGACGACCAACGGGTGCATAGACTGGACCCAAGTCCGGCAGGTTCGGGACCAAACACCCGTCCGGCCGCTGCGGAAACAAAATTAACGCCACTTCCCCGCTCACTCTTCATCTTCCGCTGCTCACATGTCTCCCGCTGCCGTCCTGACTGCAACGATGCCCGTTTACCTGACGATGCTGACAGGGGCGCTGGCACGAAAGTTTGGCTGGCTGAAGAAAGAGTCTGATGCGGGGATCATGACGCTGGCCATCAGGCTGCTCTTCCCGTGTCTGGCGGTGGAACGCATTGTGGGCAATCCTGCTCTCAAGAACGGCCTGCAGGTGCTGCTGGCGGCCTCTCTCGGTTTTGGGCTGGTCGTCGTGGCGATGTTTCTCTGCTACTGGGTCACCCCACTGCTGGGGCTCAAACGGGGCGAGGGAGCCCGCACCTTTGCCCTCTGTACCAGCTTTCAGAACTACGGGTTCGTGGCCATTCCGGTGACCGAGGCCCTCTTTGGCAAGCCCCTCGTCGGGGTGCTCTTTACCTACACCCTTGGGGTGGAAATCGCCATGTGGACAGCTGGCGTGGGGCTGCTCACCGGCTTTGGCAAGGCTCCCTGGCGGCACGCCATCAATCCGCCGGTCCTCAGCATCCTCGTAGCGCTGGGGCTTCACTATGCCGGGGTGGGCGCGTACATCCCCACCATGCTGCACACGCTGATGGGCCAGCTCGGCGCATGCGCCGTGCCCCTGTGTGTGATTCTGATTGGTGCCAGCATCATGGACCTCATTGGCGAGGAGCGTTTCGCCTGGGGCACGGCCGTCTCCAGCGCGGTGCTGCGCCAACTGGTGCTGCCCTGGACCTTTTTGCTGGCAGGAATGCTCCTTCCCCTGGGCACGGAAATGAAACAGATCCTCTCCGTGCAGGCGGCCATGCCTGCGGCCGTGTTCACCATGGTACTGACCCGCCACTACGGTGGCCACCCGCCCACGGCCATGCTGGTCATCGTGGCGACCACCGTCGCCAGCATCTTCACCGCCCCGTTCGCGATCGGCTTCGCCATGCGGTGGTTCGGCATTTGAGGATCAAAGAGGCCCTGGCGGCAGAACTCCACCTCGGGTGCCTGGATCTGATGCGAAAGTGACTCCCTCGCAAGGGATGGGGGCCGGGCGGCGTTCTCTGCCTCTCTCAGCCAACCACTTCACCCATGCGCCTCCCTGCCTTTCTCCGCCCCCTCCGGGCACTTTCTCTGCTGGCCGTAGTCTCCTTGATCCCGCTGGCCAGCCCCGCCGCAGACGAGGGCTTCACCCCGCTGTTCGACGGCTCAACCTTTGCCGGCTGGAAGGCCGAGACCACCGCCGGCTACAAAGCGGAAAAAGGTGTGCTCAGCTGCACCCCCGAAGGCAAACACCTGGTAAGCGAGAAGACCTATGGCAATTTTCACCTGAAGTTTGAGTTCAAGCTCTCCGAGGGGGCCAACAACGGCATGGGCATCCGCTGCGATGACATCAAGCCCGGCAGCAAGGCGGCCCCGCACCTCAACGGGATGGAGATCCAAATCATCGACGCCAACGTGCCCAAACACGCTACGATCAAGGACTGGCAACATCATGGCAGCATCTACGGAGTCGTCCCGGCCAAACGCGAGGGCATGAAGCCAGTCGGCGAATGGAACACCGAGGAAATCATCGCCCAAGGCACCAAGGTGAAAATCATTCTCAACGGCGTGATCATCGTGGACGCCGACCTGGCCACCCAGAAACCCATCGACGGCCATGAACATCCAGGACTGCTCAGCAAAGAGGGTCATCTCGTGATCTGCGGTCACAAAGACCCCGTTGATTTCCGGAACCTCCAGATCAAGACGCTTTAGGCTGGGACGCACCCCTGTATTCTGATTCAATAGCTCCAACACTTTCCTCCATGAAACCACGCTTCCTTTTCACCGCCACCGCCCTGGCCGCAGGTCTGGCACTCCACTCCACCCACGCTCAGGAAAAGCAGCCCGCTCCCACCACCCCCGCTGCGACACCAGCAGCTCCCGCACCTGCGGCGGCGGTTGCCAAACCGAAGCCCGCGGCCCAACCCAAGGGGCTGGGGCTCAAGAACGATGACCGCTTCATCTTCATCGGCGACTCCATCACCCACCAGTGTCTCTACACCCAGTTCGTAGAGAACTTCTTCTACACCCGTTATCCCAACCTGCGGCTGCACTTCCGCAATGCCGGGATCAGCGGTGACCGTGCGCAAGATGCCCTGAACCGGTTCGAGGAAGACATTGCCGCCTTCAAGCCCACCGTGGCCACCATCCTGCTGGGCATGAACGACGGCAGCTACAAGGACTTCGACAAGGCCACCTTCGACACCTATGCGAAGGGCATGACCGAGCTCATGAACCGGCTCGACGCCATCAAGTGCCGGGTCATCGTGATGAGTCCGACCATGTTTGACCACCAGGCCTGGGACGTCCGGATCAAGGAAAAACCCGACTACGCCAAGGGCCGCATCGTGGACAACTACAACGCCGTGCTGGCGTACTACGGCAAGTGGTTGCAGGAAACCGCCTGGAAGCGCGGCTACCAGTTCGTGGACCTCTTTGGCCCGCTCAACACCCTGACCGTGGACCAGCGCCGCTCGGATCCTAACTTCACCCTCATCGCCGATGCCATCCATCCCGGCAACGACGGCCAGCTCGTCATGGCCTACTCCCTTCTCAAACAGGCAGGCGAGACCGGTGGCATTCTGGGTGCCGGCGTCAAAGTGGTGAACGGGCAGTGGAAGTCCCTGAACCCTGGCGTGGTCACCGAAGTGAAGGGCAATCCCGGCCGCTCGGTCAGCTACACCATCAAGCCCCGCGCCCTGCCCTGGACGCCTTATGCGGATGCCCCCATCGGTGCCAAGCTCACGAAGGCGGGTCACACCGCCTCCCAGGAATCCCTGGTTGTTTCTGGCCTGATCAATGGCCGCTATGACCTCGTGGTGAACGGCAAGATGGTCGGCACCTGGGACGAGCGCCAGCTGGCGGTGCATGCCGAGATTCAGGAAGACCCGGACTCCCCTACCTTCCAGCAGTCCATGCAGGTGGCCGCGCTCAACAAAAAGCGCAATGACGAAGCCGTGCGCCCGCTCCGCAACCTGTGGGGCAAGCAAAAGGGCATGTTCAACAAGCGTGAAAGCGACCCCGCCGCCTATGAAACCTGGCAGGTGGAGTTCAAGGCCAAACGCGCCGAGCTCGATGCCCTGGCAGCCAAGTACGAAGAAGAGATCTACAAGATCAACAAGCCCCCGGTGCTGAAGGTGGATGTGCATCCCACCGCGGTGCCTGCTCCCGCCGTGACCGCTCCACCCGCCAAGCCCGAAGTGAAGCCAGTGCCTGCAGCGCCCGCTGTTGAACAGAAGAAGGCGGCGTAGATCGCTGCGTGGGAGCCGAAAGTAGTGCTAGTCCCGCATGCGGGACTAGCACTACTTTCAGCAGCCGCCTCGGGCGTAGTCCGGTTGTGCCAACCGACTTTGACAGCGGAGAAATACAACGTGGTGCAGCATTTGATCGTGATGCGGTCTGCCCCTCAGAGGCAGCGCGTCCGACCGGGACAGGAATGTCCCTCCCTCCTCTTACTGACCAACTCCACTGGGTATGGGCTCTCGTGCGCCAGCTCAAGTCTGGCGTCTGGAGTCTTCCAGTCTTTTGTCTCCGCGAAGCCTTGAAGTTTGGCTTTTGCCTTTTGAAGTTTAGCATCTCCGATGCTTCACATCGTTCTCTACCAGCCAGAAATCCCTCACAACACCGGCGCGGTGGGCCGCCTGTGTCTGGCGACCGGGGCGAGGCTGCACCTCATCAAGCCCCTGGGTTTCAGCATTGATGACAAGCAGCTCAAACGGGCAGGGCTGGACTACTGGAAAGATGTGGACGTCCGGGTCTGGGACCGGTTCGAGGACTTGCAAGCCGAGGCGGCTCTAAGCGGAGCCCCCTTCTACTACCTGACCACAAAGACCACCCAGACCTACTGGAACGCCGCCTTTCCGCAAGAATGCTATCTCGTCTTCGGCCCCGAAACCCGCGGACTCCCTGAATCCCTTCTGACAGAGCAGCCAGCGTCCTGCCTCCGCGTCCCGATGCTGGGCACCCGTAGCCTCAATCTGGCCACCGCCGTCGGCATCGTGCTCTATGAGGCAGTGCGGCAGACGGGATTGCCAACTC
Source organism: Verrucomicrobium sp. BvORR034 (assembly GCF_000739635.1). Lineage (GTDB taxonomy): Bacteria > Verrucomicrobiota > Verrucomicrobiia > Verrucomicrobiales > Verrucomicrobiaceae > Verrucomicrobium. The sequence goes on from NZ_BATQ01000184.1 coordinate 45,909, forward strand.
CGCAGGGTATCTAGCAATTGGAGTTCGCGAAGACTGGGAGGCGACTTTGGTGATGGATTGCGACTCGGCTTCGACGCAACACTCCTTGCGTACGCATCATATGCGCATATAATACGCATTTAAACAGCGCATAAAGCGCTTCCATGATGAACATCGACGCGTCGACTTTCCTGACTTCTCTAGCGGCCTTGAGCGACCTGCTGGAAGAAGCCGATGCCGAACCTCAACATCTGGTTCTCGTGGGAGGGTCTGCGCTGCTAGCCCAAGGCCTCATCTCACGGACCACCCGCGATGTGGATATCCTAGCGATAGTGGATCCCGAGGACGGACTACTGGATCCTCGCCCTCTTTCAGAGTCGCTCAAACTTGCCGCCGCCCAAGTGGCTGTAGAGCTTAAACTCGACCCCGACTGGTTGAATACGGGGCCTGCAGATCAAGTCTCAGCCGGGTTGCCGGAGGGCTTCTCTTCCCGCCTGACGAAAAAGGAGTTTGGCCCGGTGCTCACTATCTATCTGCCTGCCCGGTTCGATTTGATTCACCTCAAGCTGTTCGCCGTCGTGGATCAGGGGCCTGGGCGTCATTCTCACGATCTCAAAACGTTGGCCCCCACAGAGGAAGAGATGCTTGCCGCCTCACGGTGGGTACTCACGCAGGATGCGAGCGAAGTATTTCCTGGGCTGGTTCACAACACCCTAAAAGCTCTCGGCTATGGAGACTTGGTTGCTCGACTTTAGGCAAAGCTGCCTCCAGGCTTCGCTGGACTTGCTCTGGAGGCAGTGGTGCAGTTTGGGCGTGTCGGGGCACGGGCAGAAAGCCCCTCCGGACAGGATGATCGACCCTGAAGCTCTCCTCCTGGCAACCACAGTCATCGGACGTGAGGATCCTCGCCTGTTCGAAGAGGTGTTGGACTGGCTTGCCCAGTTTGGCACGCTGCTGAATCTTCAAAGGTTGAAGAATCTACAGTCGTCCACAGGATTGGGAGACCCGACCGTGCTGGGGGCAATGGCGGAGTGGTTGGGTAAGAATGCCGGACAGCCGCGATGGAAGGCTGTGGCCGCCAAGAAGCTTCATGGCGCCTCCACTCAGTCGCTGTTCTACCACGAACCCAGCAAACTGATCCGCGAGCCGGATCCGGAATTTGCAGCCTATGGAATCGAACGACCCCGAGTTCATTTGCGAGGTATGAGCGGCCCTCCGGACCACCGTCACATCGCCAATCTGGTCGTGACATTCCGCTCTCTCATCGGGGTGAGCGCTAGAGTCGAAATCATCCTTGCGTTGGCCGGAGGTGTGCCGGCCCATGCCTCCGAGATTGCCCGGATGACAGGCTACGCACCGCGCACAGTGCAGACGCTGTTGCAGGAAATGACGCTCTCAGGTCATCTGCTGACTGCGGAGGTGCCCATACGATATGACAAGGTTCGCAGAGGTGCCAACCGGCGGTATCAGATTCGAGCTTCAGATTGGGCTTTTCTATCAGGCGGGCAACCCATTCCCCAATGGTTCAGGTGGGCACCTCTCTTCCGCCTGATTCTAGAAGTGCTCGCCGCCATTCCTGAGGCAGGTGCCAACGCAAGGTCTCAGGTGGTGATTTCATCGAAGCTGCGGGAAGTGCTCACGACGCACGGCGAGTCATATATGGCCGATGGACTTCTATCGGAACTGGACCTTCGCCCCCGCGCCGGGAGTGAAGAACTCCTTCGTAGTCTGGCCGCCCGCCTCCCACACTTGATCACCCGCCTCTAAACTGCAATTCCCCTCCTCCACGGCTTCCCTCCCCACCTTTCCCCTTTCCTGTCGCCAGAGATCGGTTAATCTCGCGCCATGTTGCGAAGCGTCATGCTGGCCGGTCTGGCCATGGTTTCTTTTTCTTCGATGGTCCATGCGGGTCCGGTGACGGCGGTGCCGCAAGAACCGGCGTATGATCCCATCAAACATTGGGAGTTCGACCTTGAGACCGGAGCACTGTGGAGTGTGGGGCATAACGCCTCCCCGCTGAACTATGTGATTCTCCCGCAGATGCTCACGTTCAAGTCCCCAGCGGTGCTGCAAGGCAGGCTGTGGGGAGGCGATCTCGTGCTGCGCAACCGCTTCAGCCTGCTGATCGAACCGATCATCGAAGGGCCGGAGAGCTACTTCATCGGCGCGAACGGCTCCGGCATCCTGGAGTGGTGGAATCCGGCGCGGAGCTTCAACCTCTTTTTCTCTGCCGGCGGTGGCCTGGGCTTGATGGACAGCAAGGGCTATGAAGTGGAAGGCGGCCAGGGCCAGGACCTGAACTTCACTTACTTCGGCTACGCCGGCGCACGCGTGCGGGTGTGCGAACGCGGCAGCCTCGCGCTCGGTCTCTACTACCAGCATATCTCCAACACGGATCTGGATGACATCAACCCGGGAATCGATTCCCTGGGACCCATGCTGAGCTTTGGCTGGCATTTCTGACAGACGAGGGAGGGGACGACGTTTCAGCGGGCGCTTGCCAAAAGACCCGCTGCCATTCTCGTCATGAAAACTCGCACCCTCTGGTCCCTGTTCGCCATCGTCACCCTCTCTGCTCCTGCCATCCACGTCGCGTGGAGCCAGGAGCCCTCTCCGCCCACTCGGGCAAAGGGAGCTCAGGCGCTCCCGCAGCCTTCGGAAAAGAAGGTGTATAAAGAGGTGGGCGGCCGGAAGCTGGAACTCTGGATCTGGAAGCCCGCTGGCTGGAAAGCAGAGGATCATCGCAGCGCCATCGTCTTTTACCACGGGGGCGGCTGGAAAAATGGCAGCCCCAATGCCTTTGCCCGACAATCCGCCAAGCTCGCGGAGCGGGGCATGGTGGCGATCTCTGTGCACTACCGGCTCACCTCCCAGGAGGGCGTGACCATGGCCGACTGCGTCAAGGATGCGCGCTCAGCCTTCCGCTGGGTAAAGGGCCATGCGGCCGAGTTGGGGATCGAACCGACCAAGATCGCCGCAGGGGGAGGTTCGGCCGGCGGCCATCTCGCGGCGACGCTGACCACGCTGGGTAACGTCAACGACGAGGGCGACGACTTGAAGGTTGAAACTCAGCCTGCAGCCCTGGTCTTGTTCAACCCGGCCGTGAATCTGGATATCGCCGCAGCCCGGGCCGGCGTGACCCCGGAAAAGCTGGCGGACTTGCTCAAGCTCAGCCCCCATCAGCATCTCAAGGCCGGAGCCCCACCCACGATCATCTTCCACGGATCGGCCGATACGACGGTGCCGATCAAGTCTGTGCAAGACTACGCTGCCCGGGTCAAGGAGCTCGGCGGGACCTGTGAGGTCTCCGTTTTTGAAGGCAAGACGCACGCTTTCTTCAACAAGGAGCCTGAAGTCTGGGAAACATTGCGCCAGGCCGAGACTTTTCTGGAAAAACAAGGCCTGCTCAGCGCGAAGTAGTCATCCGCGCCGGACGGGCTCCTTCTGCTTGTCAGGCCCGGGCACGCCCGCTTCAATCGGGCGCTTTGCGATCTGTTCCCCTCACCTCAACCATGAAATACTCCCTCTTCCTTGCGACTCTGCTGTCTGGCGGGTTGCTCCATGCCGACGTCAAACTACCCGCGGTGTTCTCCGATCACCTGGTGCTGCAACGCGACAAGCCTGTCGCAGTCTGGGGCACAGCCGATGCGGGTGAAGCCGTGACCGTCACCTTTGGCGGCCAGAGCAAGCAGGCCACTGCCGGCGCAGACGGTGCCTGGAAAGTGGCGCTGGACGCCCTCAAGGCCAGTGCGGAGCCCACCGAGCTCAAGGTGAAAGGGAAGAATGAAGTCGTGTTCAAGGACATCCTCGTGGGTGAGGTCTGGGTCTGCTCCGGCCAGTCCAACATGGAATGGACTGTGGACAAGGCGGTGAACCCCGAGCAGGAGATCCCTGCAGCCCACCACCCCAAGATCCGTCTTTTTTCGGTGCCCAAGGCCGTGGCCAATGAGCCGCTCAAGGACATCGCGCAGCGGCCCTCCTGGCAGGTCTGCTCTCCCGATACCGTGAAAAGTTTCTCTGCCGTGGGTTATTTCTTCGGCCGGGAGCTCAACAAGGCGCTGGACGTGCCGATTGGCCTCATCAACACCTCCTGGGGCGGCACCCGCGCGGAGGCCTGGACCAGCAAGCCAGCCCTTGAGGCTGTGCCGTCTTGCAATGCGATCATCACCGCCTGGGATGAGTTCCTGAAGACCTACAATTTGGAGAAGGCCAAGGCTGACTACGAAACCGCCACAAAGGCGACCAAGGAAAAGATCGAGAAGATCAAAGCCGAGAACGCCAAGCCCGGTGCCACCCAGCAACCCGTTCCCGGTGCTCCACGCCCGTTTGAGAACCAGCAGACGACCCAGCATCGCCCGGCAGTGTTGTTCAATGGCATGGTGGCCCCCATCGTACCGTACACCGTGAAGGGTGCCATCTGGTACCAGGGTGAGTCCAACCAACAGCGTGCGGTGCAGTACCAGACGCTGATGCCCACGCTCATCGCCGACTGGCGCAAGCAGTGGGGCGACGAACTGAGCTTCTACATCGTGCAGCTGGCCGGATTCGGCAATGGTCGTACCTGGCCCCAGCCAGTGGGAGCCGCCGATACGTGGGCTGAGTTGCAGTGGGCCCAGCTCCAGACTGCCCTCCGCGTGAAAAAGAGCGGGGTGGCCGTGGCCAATGACATCGGTGAAGAGAAGGACATCCACCCGCGCAACAAGCAGGAAGTGGGGCGTCGCCTGGCCTTGCAAGCCCTCGTGAAGGACTACAAGAAGAAGGACTACCAGCCCAATGGCATCAGCGGCGGCCCCATCTTTGGCGGTGCGTCCGTGACCGGGAACAAGATCGTGGTCAGCTGGAGCAACGTGGGCGGCGGTCTGGCGGCCCGCGATGGCGGGGAACTCAAAGGCTTCATCATCGCTGGTGAAGACAAAGTGTGGAAGCCTGCCAAAGCCCGGGTCGTGGGCAAGCAGATTCATGTTTCCAGTGAGGAAGTGAAGAATCCTGTGGCCGTGCGCTATGCCTGGACAGCCTGGTGCCCCGAGGCCAATCTGATCAACAAGGAGGGCTTCCCCGCCAGCCTCTTCCGGTCTGACAAGTGGGAGCTTTCCACCGAAGGCGTGGACAGCCCGTTTGCGGCCCCGAAACCGGTCGTGGCCCCTGCCCCTGCTCCGGCAGTTCCTGCCGCCAAACCGGCTGAGAAAGAAGCCCCCAAGGCCTTGCCGAAGGCTGCTTAGTCTTTCGCGGGAAGCTTCTCCCTGAGGAAGACCTCACCATCCCGGATCTCCCACGGCGTGCCGTGTCTGAGGTCCGGGATTTTTTTATTGGGAGCCCCTCCCCTAACGGGCAAGCGCCAACCACAAGATTGGAGGCGCTTTTGACAAGCTCTGGACCGTGTTGTGAAGTAGCCTTTGCCATGCGCCTTTGGGGCTTTGCCATGTTGATGTTGCTCACCAGCGGAGCCCCAGGTTGGGGAGCTCCTCCCGTGACGGCGTCGCCGGCTCCGGGTGCCGTTCTCTTTCAGAACCTGTGCATCCATTGCCACGGGTCCAAAGGGGAGGGCAATGCCACGCTGAAAGCCCCTTCCATTGCGGGCTTGCCAGACTGGTACGTGGTGGCGCAGTTGCAAAATTTTCAGTTCGACCGCAGGGGCGTACATGCCGCTGACACCGAAGGTCAGATGATGCGGGCCATCTCCAAAGCGCTGACCCCACAGCAGATTCCCGAGGTGGCGTCCCATGTGACCCAACTGCCCCGAGTCACGCCCCCACCCGCTAATCCCGCCGTGGATCTGGCGCGAGGCAAGGAGCTGTATGAAGAACGCTGCATGGAATGTCACCGCTACAATGGTGAAGGGGAACTCGTCTTCCGCAGCCCTCCCCTGGTGGGTTTTCCTGATTGGTACCTGACGGCCCAGTTGCGAAAGTTTCAGCGGGGTCTTCGTGGGGCGGAGATCGGCGATGAGTATGGCAAGAAGATGATCCTGTCCTCCAGCTACGTGGACGATGAGCCGATGCTCCAATCCCTCGTGGCCTACCTGCTCACTCTCCAGTCCACGACAGGTGCTAAAGAAGAGCGGGGCGGGTTCGGTGAAGATTAAAAGGCTCATATTAGCTGAACTTCTTGAACCGAGAAACTGTTTTGGCGCATACTCGCGTGGCTGGAATAGCGCCCCGGCTGTTCACGCTCCGCATCCAGCAGCGTCGGTCGGAAGCTTCTGCAGCTTCTGGTCAAGGGGGGGAGAACGGGCGGGCTGAAAGTGCCCGCCCGTTCGACTTGGGAACGCGAGCTTGGCTTTGACTGACAAGCCGATGGAAGAATCCTGCGCTGGTCCACCGTTCCCATTTCTCCATGAAACTCCTCTCCCGACTTGCCTCGCTCCTCCTGGCCGTCAGCATGCTGCACGCCAGTGGCCTCCATGCCCGAACCCTGGACATCTACTGGATCGACTCCGAGGGGGGCGGTTCCACATTGATCGTGACCCCGGAAGGCGAGTCGGTGCTGGTGGACACCGGCAATCCCGGAGGCAGGGACGCTGCGCGGATCCACAAGGTCGCCACCCAGGAAGCCGGGCTCAAGCAGATCGACCACGTGGTGATCACCCACTTCCATGTGGACCACTTCGGCGGGATGGCGGAGCTGGCCGCGCTACTGCCCATCAAGGCCCTCTATGACAAAGGCATCCCCGAGGCGGACGTGAGCCCGGACAACAGGCCTAACGATACCCGCTGGGCTCTGGCCAGCCGACCCTACCGCGCCGCCTCTGTAGGCAAGCGCGTGACCATTGCGCCAGGGGATGCGGTGCCGCTCCAGCCTGCCAAGGAAGGGGCTGGCCCCAATACGACGCTCCGTTGCCTGGGTGCCAACCAGAAGTTCGTCGCCCCTACCCCGGAGCAGGCCAAGGTGACCAATCCTCTGGCGGGCAGTGTGCCCCCAAAGCCGGTGGACACGTCTGACAACGCCAACAGCGTGGTGCTGATCCTGGAGCATGGCGGGTTCCGCTTCTTTGACGGAGGCGATCTGACCTGGAATCTGGAGGAGAAACTGGTGGCCCCGCACAATGTGGCCGGCACAGTGGACCTCTATCAGGTGAATCACCACGGGCTGGACTCCAGCAACAACCCGATCCTCATCAAATCACTCTCGCCGACGGTGTCGGTCATGAACAACGGCCCGCGCAAAGGCACGAGTGCCAGTGCCCTGGAAGCTCTCAAAAGCACGCCGTCCATCAAGGCCATGTATCAGATGCACGAGAACGTGCGGGAAGATGGCGCGGCCAACAACACCGTGAAGGGCCTCATTGCCAACCAAGGTGACCTTGCCGAGGGGTGCGTGGCCAACTTTATCAAATGCAGCGTCGATGCCACAAAAGGCACCTACACGATTCAGGTGCCAGCGACGAAGCACAGCCAGACGTTCCCTTTCGCAGCAAAGAGGCCCTGAAGCGCGGAATGTGACGCGATATGGTACAAATGTAACACCCAACAGGGCAAGCTTTCCATCCATCGGGGCAATTTGCGTCAGTTTAGTATCATGACAGGCAAGAGGTCGGGGGAGGAGGCCGTATTGACCGCTGTCCCATGCGTGTCTCTCCCGGCCTCTTTTTCGGTCTCGCCCTTTTGAGCACTCCCCAGGCTTTTGCCGCAGCCACCGCGCCGCCCAAGCCTGCGGAGGCGATGGGCGTGCTCAAAACGCACTGCATCAGCTGCCACAGCACGACCAAACAAAAGGGTGGGCTCTCGCTGGAAAGTCGCGAAGCCGCCCTGCAAGGCGGGGATCAGGGTGCCTCCTTCGTGCCGGGAAAAGGCGGAGAAAGCGCGATCATCCAGGCGCTCACGGCAGAGGGTGATGGCCACATGCCGCCCAAGAAGCAGCTACCGGAAAAGCAGATCGCCCTGCTTAAGGCATGGGTGGATGCCGGGGCTCATTGGGATGACAAGGCACTGGATGCCTTTGGAGAACCAGCCCCAGCAGACAAGCTGGGCGACCTCCCACCAGGAAAGCAACCGGTGATGACTCTTGGCCTCAATCCGGCAGGAACACGGCTCGCCGCCGCCCACGGGAATGAGGTGCGCATTCACGATGTGACCCAGCAAGCCCGGCCCGTCGTGGCCACGCTCAAGGGGCATCGCGACGTGGTGCAATCACTGGCCTGGAGTCCAGATGGATCTAAACTGGCCGCGGGGGGCTACCGACTGGTAAAGATCTGGAACGCCGCCGACGGGGCTGAATTGAGCTCGTGGGCGGCACCACTGGAGGGTCGCGTTTCGGCCCTGGCCTTCCTGCCGGATCAGACCACCCTGCTGGTGGCCGATGGGGCCGCTGCTCAACGGGGCCTTTTGCACCAGTGGAAGCTGGGAGCTGACAAGCCCGAAGCCACCTGGGAGGCCCATACGGACAACATCGTCGCGCTGACCCTGTCCCAAGATGGCCGACTCTTCGCCACCGGAGGGGCGGACAACGTGGCCCGTGTGTGGGAGACCGCCAGCCGCAAGCTGCTGGGCAAGTTCGAGGGGCACACTGGACCGGTCATGGGCGTGGCGTTCAACAAGGACGCGAGCTGGCTGGCCACCGGAAGTGCCGACAAGGAACTCAAGGTGTGGGATGTGAAAACGAAGGAGCAGCTCGTACAGCTGAGCCGCGCCAACACACCCATCACGGGTCTGCAATGGAGCGCCGACGGCCAGCGCCTGATCTCGATCAATGACGAGGGCCTGCCCCGGGTGTTCACCGAGCTCAAGGCGCATGAAGGGGCCCAGTCCCAGGCCAATTCCGCCAAGGAGACCAAACTGGCCGTTGCTGGAACGAACCTGCAGGCCGTGACCGCAACCGCCGATGGCATGACAGTGTACGCTGGGGGAGGCGATGGCACTGTGATCAGCTGGGCAACTGATGGGAAGCTGGCGCGCCTTGAGGAAACAACAACGACGCCGGCGGCAGCCACTCCCGCCCCGGCTCCAGCTCCGGAATTGGCAGCCTCCCCTGCCTTGGCAAAAGAGCACGGGCAGATGTTGAGCTTTACCCAGGACATTCTGCCGATCCTCGGCAAGGCGGGCTGCAGCATGGGGAGCTGCCACGCCAAGGCCTCAGGGCAGGCGGGCTTCAAGCTGTCGGTGTTTTCCTTTGATCCGCGTTCAGACTGGGCAGAGGTGGTGCAGGACACGCGAGGGCGTCGGGTGTTCCCAGCCCTGGCGGAAGAAAGCCTGCTCCTGCGGAAAGCCACCGGCAGCGTGGCCCATGAGGGCGGGCAGCGGTTCGAAGAAACTTCGGAGTTCTACAAGACGGTCGCCAACTGGATCCGCCAGGGCATGCCCTACGAAGTGTCCAACCAGCCCAAGCTGACAGGCATTGAAGTGGAGCCTTCCGACAAGACCTACAAGAAGAACGAGAGCCTGAATCTGAAGGTCACGGCCCGGTACAGCGATGGCAGCAGCCGCGACGTCACCGCGCTGACGGAGTATGCCTCCAATGACGCCGGGGTCGTGACCGTGGATGAGCACGGGCATGTGCAGGCCACGCCGTACAGCGGGGAGGCCGTGCTGGTGGCCCGGTACATGGGACATGTGGGCATTTCCAAGGCAGCGATTCCATCCGAGAAGCTCCTGCCAGCGGAACGCTACGCGGGGCAGCCGGAGAACAATGAGATCGACCGCCTGGTCTATGCCCGGCTCAAACAACTGGGTCATCTGCCCAGCGAAACCTGCACCGATGCGGAGTTCATCCGCCGGGTCACCCTGGATGGCGCGGGTCTGCTGCCTACGGTGGAGGAGACGAAGGCGTTCCTGGCCAGCACGGATCCTCAAAAGCGGGAGAAATGGATCGATCAGATCCTGCAACGCCCAGAGTGGGCGGACCATTGGGCCGTCAAGTGGGGCGACCTCCTTCGCCCCAACCCCTCCCGCGTGGGCGTGAAGCCGGTGCTGCTGATGGATACGTGGATCCGGCAGTCTTTCCGGGACAACAAGCCCTGGGACCAGTTTGTCCGCGAACTGCTGACGGCCCAGGGCAGCAGCCACCAGGATGGGCGGGTGGCGTTTCTCAGGGACAAACGCGAGCCCATCGATGCCGCAGCATTTGTGGGCCAGATTTTCCTGGGGGTGCGGCTAGAGTGCGCGAAGTGCCACCAGCATCCGAGCGAACGCTGGAACCAGAGCGACTACTATCAACTAGCGGCGTTCTTCACCCAGATGAAGCGCAAGGGACAGGGCATCTCCGCCCCCATCAGCGGGGAGCCCGAGTACTGGTGGTTCGCTCCGGGAGAGGCAAGCATCCCCCACCCTGTGACCAATGAGCCGCTCAAGCCCAAGGCGCCAGCGGCGGAGCAGGTCGCGATTCCCACGAACCAGGACCCTCGCACCGTGCTGGTGGACTGGATGGTAAAGCCGGAGAATCCGCTTTTTGCCCGTGCCACGGTGAACCGGGTGTGGCAGGTGTTGATGGGGCGCGGCATCGTGGAGCCCGTGGACGATTTCCGGGCGTCCAATCCCCCAAGCAACGCCCCGCTTCTGGACTGGCTGGCGCAGGATTTCGTCGCCCACAAGTTCGACCTCAAGCACCTGATGCGCACGATCATGCGCTCCCATGTGTACCAGCTCAGCAGCCTGCCCAATGAAACGAACCTGGCGGATACCAGAAACTACTCCCGCGCCTATCGCAAACGGCTGCCTGCGGAGGTGCTGCTGGATGCCGTGTCTGAAGTGACCCAGACCAGCGAGACCTTCCCCAGCACCCCGGCAGGTACCCTGGCCAAACAGACCTGGAACCACAAGCTGCAAAGCGAGTTCATGGATGCCTTTGGCCGCCCCAATGCCAGCGCCGAATGCCCGTGTGAACGAGATGCCAAGCCCAGCGTCGTGCAGGCCCTGCACCTCATGAACAGCACCCGGCTGCAGGCCCGGCTCGTGGATGCAACCGGTCGTGTCAACCGCCTGGCAACGGGCACGTTGGCTCCTGAATCCGTGGTGGATGAACTGTACCTGGCAACGTTCTCACGCCTGCCGTCGCCCGACGAAAAGGCCGTGGCCGTGAAGGTGATCGCCGGCGCCGGGGCGGGAGACGCGCGAAAGGCGGCGGTGGAAGATGTCTTGTGGGCGCTGCTGAACTCTGCGGAGTTTGTGTTTAATCATTGAACCCGGCCGGTGGGTGGGGGAGGCGCAACACCCGGCATGGCGACCGCTTCGCGGCCGCCCTCCATCTGCCATGTACCCAGGGCGGGAACAGCATTGAATGACGTGGGCAACGCGACTGACGAGTTAAAGCTCTGGACTACTTTGCCTGAAATCTTCCGGCGTATTCAAGTTTGAGAAATATCTTACCGCATGCGCCGGCACGGGCAACGCTTCCAACAGCCCAGCCTCCACCGCGCCCCTGATGAATGCCTGGAGACGATAGTTTCCTTTATCCAAAGCCTCTTGCAAAAGCGGTAGCACCTCCACGGGATAAAGCGCCGCCAGAGGTTCAAAGCCGCGCGCCCCTTCGTACACCAGTCCGCGTCCCGGCACGACCAGCCCACGCCGCACGATCTCGCCCAGGAAGCCGGTCGTCATGCCTGGCATGTCCACGCCTAGCACCAGGAGCGGCAGACGGGCCAGATTCAGACAGCGCAGCAGGGCGGGCAGAGGCCCTTGATTGTCCGGCGGATCATAGATGGGCTCTGTCCCCGCCGGGATGGGGCGAAGTCCCTGTTCTTCACGACAGGAAAGCAGCACCCGGTCTGGATTCAATGAAATAATTTTCCCCAGTTGAACCTGCCACAAGAGTTTGCCACCCCATTCCAGCAGGGCTTTGTCCTGTCCCATGCGACGTGACTGCCCGCCGGCCAGCAACGCGACCGCGAAAGGGGGCAAGTCAGTGTCCGGCACGATCTCGTCCAGTCCTCTCTATTGTGCTTCACGACGCAGCACGCCGTCCGTTAGAATCCGGGCACGCAGCCCGCCATTCCCCATGAGCGCCTTTTCCGCGCCTTCGGCAAAGGCCTGGTTCATCCAATAACAGGGCTTGGCCTCCTCCGTGCCCTTGAAGGTGATGCCCTGAACCTCGAACTCCTTCCCTATCAGCGCATTCAGATCCACATCGCTGACGATGACGTTGCGACGGAACACGGAGGTGTCGCGGTCATGCACACCCATCTGCTCGCACAGCTGGTCATACACCTCTTGAGAGAAGAAGGTGATCTGGCCCTTGTAGTTTTCCCGGTGCCCGAAATACCTGTCCCCCTGCAAACCCTGACCCGCCACGCACTCCACCTCAGGAACATCGAGCATGGGCTCCGTCCCCGCCGGTTTCCCGTGGTGGCCCACAAAGACGTGCTTGGGCGATATGTAGATGTGGAGAACGCGCATGGAGGAGGGAATGGAAGTTGAGATGCCGCTACGCGACTGGTTGAGATGCTTCGCGGGTTGAGACGGGCTTCGCCCTGTGGAGACGCTAACGCTGGTTGGAATGCTCGCTATTGGGATGTCGGGAGAGTCACATCATATTCATTCAGAGACAAGACGATCATGCCAGTACCCAGGATGCCTCTTCTCATGCATCAACGCATAGATCGTGATGTCCTGCCTTTCTGCATCAAAGGCAAAATACAGCCGATAGGGAAAGCGCTTCAGTCGGAACACCCTGACTTCACCAACGGCCCTTTGATATCAACCAGGATCCGTACGGATGGCCTCCACGGCACCATGCACTTCGTCAACGAACCAGCTCCCTGCTTGCAGGCTTCGATCCTCATACCAGAGAGAGGCTTCATGGAGTTCGTGACTGGCGGCGGGGTGAAAATAGATCCTCATCAAGCCCGCCGCGCCGCCAACGATTCCCTTGCCTTACGAAAGACTTCATCACCGGGAACAAGCTGGGGCTTCCCCAGATTGAACCTCTTCCATCCGGCGGACGACTTCTGCCAACTGGGCCGCTTCCACCGATGCCTCCGGTTTGATCGTGGGTATCAGTCGTTCGACCAGTTCCAAGCGTGATTCATCAGGAAGCTCGAGAGCTTCGGCGAACAGAGTCTCGAGAGTGGCACTCATGATAGAACCATACGCCTCCTGACGACTGCTGGCAAGCCACTCACCCGCCCACCGGTTCCGGGCAGACATCGCGCCGCTGGCAGTTCGTGCACCAGTCGCCCAGGTAGAAGCTGTCCAGGAAACTCATCAACTGGGCGATCTGCTCCTTGTCCTCCGTCACAAAGCCAGCCTCGAAGTTACGGCGATTCTCGGCCTTGGCCCCCATGCCGGCCCCGGTGAGGTTGGCGGAGCCTATATAGGCGATGCGGCCATCCGCCACCACCGCCTTCATGTGCATGCGCGGGCAGAGGATGCGCTCGAAGAGATCGCTGCGCAGGAATTCCGGGAAACGGTCGAACTCTTCGCGAAATCGCGGGCCGGGCTCTTTGGCGTGAATGAGACGAACCTCCACGCCCTGGCGGAGCTTCTCTGCGAGCACGGCCAGGAAGGGGATGAACTTGCCAGCGCCATCTTCCACAAAGAGGTCCTTCAAATCGGCCGTCACCACCCAGAGATACCGTTTGGCCTCCGGCACCAGCCGCAGGAGGACGGTTTCGTAGGTTTGAGCATTGAGGACAAGCTGCATGCAGGCGGTGCGGGCGCTGGGGAGGGGAGGGGAAATCTACATGCGGTTGTCACCCTCGCCAACACCCGCCTGCCGCAGCGATCATCCCAGAGCCATTTTTGCCCGATCCTTCACCGACAGGCGGTTGCATTCGGCCTCTGGTGGGCTAACTGCGGCGCTTCCCCAATGCCCGGGAATTGCCTGTCATGGCTCCAGATCCTGCTGCCAGCCCCCCACCTGCTCCTGACGCCTCCCTGCCCGCCCCTGGAGTATGGCGGACGCGCTGGAAGCGACTGCGCCGGCACCCCGTCTTCCCGCTGCTGGTGTTTGTGGTGCTCGCCCAGATCGTGAGGGACAACTACCCCTTCAGCCACTACCCCATGTACTGCAACCCGACCTCCCGGCCGTTGCCCTTCCAGTACCTGGCGGATCGGAATCAGCAGCCTCTGCCAGTGGTGTGGCACACCGGCGTGACCCCATCCCGGGTAGGCAAGAAGTTCGGCTATCACAAAAGTCAGCTCATTGAAGAGGACATCAAGCAGGCGAAGAAGGAGAATCGTGACCCCAGGCCGGAATCGGACTTCAAGCCCGAGGCGGGACACGACGTCCTGGTCTTCCTGCGGAAGCAGTCCCTGCTCCGCAAACCGCACCGTCACCTGCCAGAGGACGTGCTGCTCATGGAGGTGACGCTGTCATTTGCCGATGATGGCTTCCACGAGAATCACAAGGTGGTGGGCCGCCTGCGCTGAAACCGAAAGAGATCTGATGCCAGACACCGCCCTACCCTCCCCTGCCTCGCTGCCGCCCGCTGCAACGGGTCAGAGCTCTCTCTGGCGGCGCTTCATCGCCGCTCTGGGCCGATGGATGGCAGGCGGCTTTGTCCCCTTCCCCGTCCATCGCTGGGAGTGGGTGCTCATGCGCATCGGTTTCGCGGCGCTGGTCATGCACACCTTCATGGACTGGCACCCCTTCAAGTATGCCTCCCAACCTGCCCCGGTGGGGATTGCCACGCTGGTGGACCTGAGCTTTCTGCACCGCCCAGGCATGTTCGAGTTCTTCCGCGGTCTCGGCGCGGTGGGTCTTGCGATCTACATCCTGGGGTTTGGCCTCCGTTTCGTGCTTCCGGTCCTGGCCCTCGCCAGCACGATGATCTACACGTACTCGAACTCCCAGGGCTTCACCCACCATGGGGTGCAGCTCGTCACCTTGGTGCTCATTGGCCAGAGTCTGGTGGCCTGGTGGTGGTGGTGGAAACAGCGCCAGGGGGCCCGGGACGTCGCCTCTGCCCTGCCGCTGCCTCTCCAGAGCTACATGGTGTACTATAGCACCGGGATCATCGCCTTCAGTTATGTGATCTCCGCCATCACCAAGATCACGAACTCCAAGGGCATGTGGGTGCTCAACGCCAAGTACTTGTGCATCGAGATCGTCAAATCCCAGCGACTCAACTACTACGGGGACCTGGACCCCGCTCAGAAGATGGACCCGCCGGTGGCGGTGTGGCTCCTCCAGCACCCTCTGGCGGCCACCGTCCTCTTTGGCAGCGGATTCTTCCTGGAGTGTTTCGCCTTTGTGGCCCTGCGGGACCGGATTTGGGCCTTCATCATCGGCGTCTCTCTCATCGCCATGCACGAATCCATCTCATGGATCATGGAGCTGGACTTCCATAACCACGAGACGCTCGTACTCATCTTTTTGATCAATCTGCCGTTCTGGTTCGCGCGCCTTGCTTTCCCCCGGGCACTGCGCTAACTGCCTAGCGGCATTCCCTGAAACGGAACACCTACTTTTGGAAATCATGACCTACGACCTCATCGTCATCGGCGGCGGCCCTGCGGGCTATGTCGCAGCCATCCGCGCTGCCCAGCTGGGCAAAAAAGTCGCTTGTGTGGAGAAGGAGCGTGGCGGCGGCACCTGCAACAACTGGGGCTGCATCCCGACCAAGGCGCTGTTGCACGATGCGGAGTTCTACCACCGCATGACGCACTCCGAAGGGTCCCCTTTCACGATCAAAGACGTCTCCTACGACTGGACCAAGCTCATCAAGCGCTCGCGCGTGGTCTCCGACAAGGGTGCCGCAGGCGTGGACTACCTCTTCAAGAAGAACAAGATCGACTCCATCCGCGGTGAAGCCTTCCTGGACAAGGCCGGTGAGGTGCGCGTGAAGCTGGCTGACGGCAAGGAAGAGATCCATCAGGGTGCCAAGATCCTCATCGCCACGGGCTGCGTGTCCCGCCCGATGCCCGGATTCCCCTTCAACGGCACCACCGTCATCGGCTCCAAGGAGGCTCTCGCCCTCCCCACCCAGCCCAAGAGTGTGGTCATCATCGGTGCTGGCGCGATCGGCATTGAATTCGCCTACTTCTTCAACTCCTTCGGCACGAAAGTGACGGTGGTAGAAATGCTGCCCAACGTTCTGCCCGTGGAAGACACCGAGGTGTCCCAGGCGCTGGAGAAATCCCTCGTCAAGCAGGGCATGACGCTCCTCACCAGCCACAAGACGGTGAAGACCGAGGCCAGCGACAGCGGTGTGAAGATCACCGTGGCCAACGACAAGGGCGAAGAGAAGCTTCTGGAGGCCGACATCTGCCTCGTGGCGATCGGCGTGTCCCCGCTGCTTCCCGGCGGCGACCTCAAGATCGGCCTCACCGACCGCGGTTACATCCAGACCAACGACAAATACGAGACCAACATCCCCGGCGTCTATGGCGCAGGCGACATCATCGGGCCGCCCTGGCTCGCCCACGTGGCCAGCTACGAGGCTGTCCAGGCTGTGGAAGGCATGTTCGTCCCCGGTCACAAGCCGAAGAAGGTCACCGTGTTCCCGGGCTGCACCTACTGCCACCCACAGGTGGCCAGCGTGGGTCTCACCGAGCGCGCTGCCAAGGAAAAGGGCCTCAAGTACAAGGTCGGCAAGTTCTCCTACGCCGCCAGCGGCAAGGCCCGCGCCATCGGGGCCAGCGACGGTTTTGTGAAGCTCATCGTGGGTGAACCCCATGGCGAGATCTTGGGCGCCCACATCATCGGCACTGAGGCTACCGAACTCATCGCTGAGCTGGGCCTGGCCATCACGCTGGAAGCCACCTACGAGGAAATCGAAGCGACCATCCACGCCCACCCGACCCTGTCGGAAATGGTGAAGGAAGCCGCCGAAGTGGCTGCTGGTCACGCGATCCACGTGTAGGCATCCCGTCCCGCACAAGGACTAAGCGAAGATTCATTGTGAGGAAGGCAGGGCGATGTCCCTGCCTTCTTTTTTGTGCATCGCTCCAAGCCGCTCACGCATGACGGCTCAGCTGCAGCGCCCGGACCAGGAGGATCACGCCACTCAGCAGCGTCAGCACCGGGAGCGGCCAGTGATTCCACCAGACGTCCACCTTCCCCTTCCCGGGGCGCTGGGGATCATAGACCACCGGAACAGGACTGCCTGGCGGGTGCGTCTTCGTTGACCAAGTGGTCATGTTCAGGGTCTTCCCCTCCCCGGAAAGCGTGCTGAAGGTGACGTACACCACCGGGGTGCCAGCAGACTTGGCCGTACTGCTGGCGCGATAACCCGAATGCCCGGCAACTCCGGTGACGCGCTCTGCGTGGGCAAGCCACCAGGCGGTACGCCCCGTGGAAATGAGCCCCAGCAGAGTAAGCAACCCTGCCAGAACCCACGACCACGGGCCAGCCTTCATCAAAGCGAGTTAATGACCCGCGCCGCGCCCGAGAGCACCTCAACACCGGCACCAACCACGCCCAAAGCTCCGACACCTTCAGGAGGAGCCCCAAGGCCCCCCGGAACTCCAACTCCCGGTCCCCCTGCGACCTCCGCACGGCGGGTCTGGATGAAATCGGTGAGGTTGCCCTTGAAAGCCGGGGTGCCGTCGGTGTGCTTCATCCAGTTCAGCCCCGTTCCGCCTTCCAGCTTCACGGAACTGTCGAGCAGCTGGGTATAGGCCTGCTGGATGTCGTCCGGGATCGGAGCGTCCGGGTTGTCCCGGGTGCTGGCGATGAACGTATCGATCTTGGTTTGCAGTTCGGAGAGGTTCGCCACCTCACGCATCTGGGCCTGGCCTTCCACCACGAACGCCTCGATGTTGTTGAAGACCTCCTTCACGATCTCACCGGGTTCGGTGGCGGTGATGGGCTTCTCGATGTTCCTGGCGATGCGAGCAAGAGACTTGGTCAGATCCTTGATTTGTGCCTGGGCCTCAGGAGTGCCCTCTGCTTCCAGCTGCGCGATCAGGTCCGTGAACTGCGACTTGGCCTGCATGATGCCTTCCAGGGAATCCTGGCTGCCAGCGATGTCCCGGAGCGCCTGGGTCATGCCCTCGGAAGGGCCTGCCCCGGTATAGTCGCGCCAGAGTTTGGGCTTGTTCTGCCCCCGCACCAGCGGGTTGCCGCTGATCTCCTCGCGATTGAAGAAGTCCAGAACGCGGTTGCTCTTGTTGCGCACCCCGCCGCCACCGGTGGCCGTGCCGCCAATGCCGTTGATCAGCTCATTGAAGGCGTGACCAAAGTCGATGCGGCCCACGCGGCCGTCCTGCGTGGCGATCATGTTGCCCGGGTTCACGTCATGGTCACCCATGAGCGCGGAGAGGGCGATGTTCCGCTGCACATCCTGGGAGGCCTGACCGCTCAGGCGCAGCACGCCGCCGCCGCTGCGGGCACCTTCCGGCGCATCTAGCTGGATCTTCGGGTGCTTCTGCCCGCGAGGGAGTGGTCCCGCCAGCTCAATGTAGAGGCCCTTGAGATCGCCTTTGCCGCCGGAGAGATATTTGGAAGTGACCACGGCTTCGTGTTTCACGCTGTCTTGACGCAGTGCCACTTCGGGAACCAGTCGACGATCCCCCTTCGGCAGCATGGAGCGAGCAATGTTCGAAGAGATCACCTCACCGTAGTTCTCCGTGTTCAGCCCGCCCGCCTTTATGCGACGGCCCCGGCCTGCGTGGACGATGGAGTCCTTCACCTGGAAGAACTGCCCGCCCACCTTGGCGCGACCGCTGCCCGTGGCTCCGCCGGAGCCCTCCAAGTCTACTCCGCGGAAGCGCTCGAAGGAGCCCACGTGCGACTCCTTGCCAGGTGCCCAGTCCATGTCCTCGTTGAACATGCGTTGGGCGACGATCTTGCCCAGTTGACCGGTCCGTGACCCCTGGGGCGAGTCCACAAAGCTCTTCAGCCCATCACCCTTCAGGCCATTGGCCGCGTCGGCCTGCATGTCCTTGAGGAAGTCCGTGAGCTTGCCTCTCACAAGACTGTCCTGGCCATCTTCCTCCGGCCCAAAAAGCTGCTCTTGCCCGATACGGCTCTCCATGTCTCCGCCGAGGGTTTCGTGTTCTTCACGAATCCCCTGCAAGCGGCTGCTGACCATCTCAAAGAAGGGATCATCGCGCTGGTCCTCAGGCACGTTGTCCACAAACATCTCCTGGCAGTGCTGGAGAAGCTCCGCATCGCTGATGTCACCGCTTTCGGCCAGTTGGGCGAGAACCTCGATCTGCTCGTAGCGGTCGAAGTTGGCCTGCTGGGGGCCTCCGCTCAGATGCTGCTTGTAGGCGGCACGGATCTCCGGGTCACCCATGAGCTTGGGGATGCTGGTGAACGAGTCCACCTGCTTGTTGAAAGCTTCACCAGAACCCGGGGCGAGGCGGCTCGCCGGCACGGAGGAACTCTCACCGGACAACTTGGCGGAGTGCGCCCTTCCCGCCTCTGCCTTGAAGGAATGGCCAGCGATGAAGTTGTCCAAGGCCGGCTTCGACAGTTTGGTGATCTCGCCTTTAGACTCAGAGAAGAGATCGTTCAGGAGTTGCTTGTCTGCCTCGGAAGGCTCCTGGCCGGGCACGATGGCCTGACGCAGATGCTCAATACCCTCTGTGATTCTTCCGGCCATCGCCGCACTGAGGTTGATCTGCTGCATCCCACCAGGGTCACGGGAAGGCGGGTTCTCAGGGGATTCCACCAGCTTGTAGATCTTCTCTGCCAGCGCCAGCTTCTCGTGAGGGTTGCTGGTTTTCTCGTATTGCTGCACGAGGCTCAGGAAGTCGAAGTTCTCCTTCACATACTGCTGCCCCATGCTGACCCCGAACGCCTCTTTCAGGTTCGGCGTGGTCATGATGGTCCCCAGCTGCTTGTAGTGATCCTGCAGCCCGGGTGGCATCTTGTCGTACATGGCTTGGTGAGGGACGTCACCAACGTTCCGGACCTCATCCAGCACCACACCCAACCGGGCGACACTGCTGCGCTCGTCAATGCGGGCGAGCAAGGCGGTGTTCTGCCCATCAGGGCGATCCGGCAGGCGGCGGGAGATGATCTCCTTCATGAGATCCTTGGCCAGAGCGACTTTCCCGGCGCGGGCTTCAGCACCGTAGGATTGACCGAAGATGGCACGAAGTCGCACCTTCTTGTCGGCGGCCACGTAGAGCGTGTGCGAGCCGTCGTCGTTCTTCCGGGCGCGGATCTCACCGCCGCCCTTGGCTTGAACGTCCTTCTGGAACTTCTGAAGTTCCTCGACCGTGGTTTTCCCGACTTCGACCCGAAGTTCGGCCTTGTGGGCGGCTTGCAAGCTGATGGGCATGGCTGTGAACAGTTGGAATTGGTGAAAACAAATCGGGAACTAGACTAGACGCGCATGAAGTGGAGACCGTCGTCGGCACCCTCGCCATCCTGAGCGGCAGTGCCGGTGCCGCCGGCAAGAATCTTCCGGGCGTGAAGGGCGGTATCGGCGAAGTTGCGAATCTGCACCTCCAGGTCTTCCAATTCCACGCCAGCGAGCGGGAAGTCATAGATCTGCACCACGGTATCATCCACCGGATCCAAACCCATCCGCAGACCACCGGTCTCCCGCCACATGGTGGCGACGTGCAGAAGGAGCTTGTAGGAAGCGGTCTCGTCTCCAGCGGGTGGGTGGCCCAGGTTCGTGTAGAGCACGAGCTTGTTCAGGTCCACGTCATGCTCCACCTCCACGCCAAAGTCGTCGTCAAACGCGATCGCCCAGCGGGTGGGTTCATACTGGCGGACTTCGCCCGCATCAATCAGGGGACCCACTTCGGCCATGAGCGTTTCCAGGTTCGCGGGTTCCGTGGAGAGGGTCGGAGCAGAAGTGTCGTTGTCGGCCATGGGAAGAAAGGGTGTGATTGGGACGGATCAAAAGTTCGCTTGGGGAAGATCGGGCAGGGCCACGTCTTCATCATGCAAACTGTCCTCCACGAATTAGGAGTTACAGAAAATTTTCCTCCAAAGGCGCAAAGTTCACAGAAGCCGCCCGCTCTCCGCTCAACCGGGAGCTTGGCCGAACCTGCGCTTCATCTCCTGGATCAGCCTGCGGCCGACCTCCGGGTCAGGAGTCGGGTCTTCATCGTACGTGTAAGTTCCTCCAACCACCACGCCGTCACTCCGGGGGAAAACATAGCCCCGCTGGTCGCTGAAGAGGTAGTCCAGCCCCGGCTGGGGAGGCAGGATGGCGAGCTGCCCCTTCAGAGGATGCAGACGCTCATCCGGCCAGATCTCCCTGGATCCCAGCCCGGTGCAGTTGATGACGACTGACTCCGGAAGCGTCTCCACCTCCGCCGCGCTGCGGAAGTGACGCGACTCAAAAAGCACGCCTGCTTCACGCAGATCTTGTTCCAGCCGGGCCAGCAGGATCGGCGGCTCAATCATGAGCGTGTCGTAGCGGAAGCCCGGCCCTGGGACGGTGGGGAACGGCAATTCTTCCAGCTGCTCAGGCTCGGGAATGAGACCCGGGGGCAGCTTGGCAAGGCTCAGGGAGGGCACCGGCGTGTACAGATGCCGTCGGAAGACACCAAAGCCCTGCCCCAAACGGCGCTCGTGAGCGTGAAAGGAACGTCGCAGCAGCCTCTCAAAGGCGGCCTGCCCCGCGGGCGATGGATCGTGATCCACCAGGGAGGGAGCCCACGGGCCACCGGCGATGCTGGAGGTGGTGGCGACCGGCAAGGCGCTGGTGTAGAGCGTGGGCAGATACCCCGCCTCCCGGAGAAAGGTGGCAGTCGTCAGCCCCATCACACCCGCGCCCAGGATGGCGATTGGCATGGCAGGGGTACTTGAACCAGAGACTCTGAGCAAATCCAGCACCTCCTCCGCGCAGCCCCAGCACAGGGTGATGCCTGCGCCCCCATGACCGTAGTTGTGAATCACCAGCTTCTGTCCCTGACGGACGGCCTCGATACGATAGCTTCCCCGCCGCTTCGGCCTCAGACCTGCAACGAAGCGCACGGGACTGGCATCCAAATCAGGCAAGGGAAGATTCACGCGACGATGGAGCTTGGCGGCCTGTGGAGCGGACATCACGAGGGCGTAGCGACAACGGGTGCCGAGGCAGGCTCCAGGCAGCGCTTCTCTTCAGCCTCGACCGGTGCGTGCCGGAGCAGGCGATGGACCCGGCCTAGCAGCCAGCGGCCCATCCAATGCTCGCGCAGCGTCTGTCCCATGAGGTCATGCCGCAGTTTGAGCGTCTTGAATTCTGCCTCGACCTTTTCCTTGGCTTTTTCCGAGCGTTTCAGTGCCTGCTTGAGCGACCTGACTTCACGGGATTTCTCCTTCAACTGCCCCCGCATGGCCTCCAGTTCCGCCCACATGACGTCGGCCTCACGCCCCACGGTCTCCAGGTACGGCGCAAACTCAGAGCTGGGCTCTCCCTCTGCGGCGGGCACTGCGGTGGCTACGGCCTCCGAGTAAAACTGCAAAAGCCGGTCCACGGCACCTTGCAGGGAGTGGCGCTCCCGCACCAGGGAGGTGACGGCGAGCACTTCCTCCGGCTGATAGCGGGCCATCTGCTCGAGGAGCCAGTCATCACTGATCTGGTTGGCCGTGACGAAGTACCGGGGACTGAAGTTGGAAAAGGCGTACTGATCGAAAGTCGCAGAGGTGATCAGTTCGCCAGCCTGCCCCGGCATGAGGGGGATGACGGCACAGCCACAGGCCAGGGCCTCCAGCGCACAGCGGCCGATGGCAAAAACCACATCGTAGTCCTTCAGGAAGATTTCCGGGCGCTCCAACGGGTTGTCATGGTTGTACCCGATCTTGTCGAGCTTCAGCGAGGCCTTCGCACAGGCCGCCTCCAGCTTGTGTACCTCCTCCTGGTTCAACCACCCGCCAAAGAGCGCAGCCCGCCGGGGCCGCGCGGGCGGGGTGCGCACCTGGGTGAAGCGGGTGAGACTGACGAAGTTTGGCAGCACGGCCACCCTCTCAGGAGGCAGGCCATACTCGGGCGTGGTGCGGGGTGCCAGCCACTCACACATCATGAGATAGCGGCCGATTCTTGGGTGCACCGGGGGGCGCTCCACCCAGGGAAGCACACCGTGGCAGTAGTACACGGCCGGTGTTTCCTTGAACTTGGCCAGGGCGGCCATCGTCTGCAGATGGTGCTGCCCGTGGATGATGTCCGGCACCCAGGGGATGTCCGCCAGACGGTCCCTGACCCACACACCGCTTGAGATCATGATGTTGGCGATCCGCCCGGTTCGTGGTGTGTACACCGCGACCTCATGACCGCGCTCCGCCAGCTCCTTGGCCAGCTCCACGGTCACCATCTCCGTTCCCCCGACATACGTCAGGTCCCGCTGGGTCATCAAAATTCGCATCGTCTTAGTCAATCAGTGTCGGGCCGCTATCCGACCACGCCCGGTGGGGTTGTTTTGGATCAGGCACGTTCTACCCCCTCCCAGCAAGGGGAGAGCACCGAGGAAAGCACGGAGACCAGGGAACGGGAAGGGATCGAGGTGACAACCGCCGGAACGGGTGGTGCCGCAATCATGAGGCTGGCCTGCCCGGGGTGGCAGTGGTAGCCAAACCCGAAGGGAAGCTCTGGCCCCACGGCCCCCGGTGTCTGGCAGAGCTTGATCAAATCGCGCTGCTCATACTGCGGAAAGGCCCGCGGCGTGCGCTGATATCGCCCATGCACCCGCACTCTCCAGCCGCGCTCGACGAGGGCCGCATAGGGCATGCTGCTAGGGTCCTGCACTAGGCAGGAGGCACGCTCGAAAATGAAATCCCGCAGGTGCATGAAGTCCGGCTCATGCAGCAGATAGCTGGCGCTCTTCAGAAACACGCCCAGCGGGCCGAAGCTGCCCACGAAACGATAAAAGGCATCCGACGCCGGGCAGTGGTCATCCCGCAGGTGTTTCTGCAGATAGATGATTTGCTTGGGTCTCCCTTCGATGGTGGCACAAATGCGCACAGCCCCCGTGGCCGTGCCGCCGGGACGCCGCGGATCCTGCTGCAGAGGCAATCGCTCCACTCCCGTGATCACATGTCCCGTGCGGGCCAGGAAGACCAGCAGAGGGGCCAGGATGCCGTTCCAACGCTTCGTGACAAAGGCATGCCGCATCTCTGCGGTGACAAAGAAGGAATGCTCAAGGAAGTGATGGATGCCTGCCTCCAGCTCCGCCAGCAACTCCAGGCGGGATCCCCAGAAGGTGGCGGCACAGGCATCGCCGGGAGCCTCGCACGTCTCCAACCCGCCCAGCAGATAGGTGCCCGCACTGGGGTGGAGCAGGTGGGCAAACATGAAGTCTGGACCGCTGAACGGGTAGAACACGGTCGATAGTTTCCTGAATTCCCGAAGATGAATGCGGGCCCACTTTGAGAAGGGGCTGGCGTATTCGCGCTCGAACTTGGAGAAGAGGTCCTCCAGCACGCGGGCATGCTGCTGCCACAAGGCGGAGGCACGCCCGTCCGCAAAGGGGTCCACGGCGCTCGCGGAGCCCAGTCCGGCAAGGAGCCTCGCTAATTCATTGAAATCGGTTCGGGTATCCATAGGGGGGGAATTGCCCCTCTGAATGTGAGAGCCCGTGACATTGTGACGGCACGGAAGTTAAAAAATTGCCTCTGGAAAGCACTGCCCGGAAACGGTGACGCGCTGGCTACGGGACCAGGCTGGCCCCGAAAAGGAGCATCCTGGCATCTGCCCAGACGGCGTCCTCCGTGCTGTTAAGCACGACGGCGATGCGACGCTCTGGGCCGGAGCCCCCGCTGGCGACCAGACAAAAACCCGCCGCCCGGGTGTAGCCCGTTTTCATCCCGTCGCAACCGGGTGCCTCGAGGAGGAGTCGATTACGGTTCCGGAGCTGGATGAGACTGCCATCTGCCCGGGGCACAGCATGCTCCCGGCAGTTCACCATGGCGCGCAGGCCGGGGATGCTGTCGATGCGGCAAGCGAGGCGTCCCACATCACGTGCGGTGGAGTATTGCCGGTCATCCGGCAGGCCGTGCGGATTAATGAAACAACTGTGCGTCATGCCGCACTGGACAGCCGTCTCGTTCATTTTCACGGCAAAGGCCTCGATGCTGCCGGCATTGTCCCGCGCCAGGGCCATGGCGGCATCATTGGAGCTGCCGAGCAGAATGGCATGCAGCAGATCCAGCCGTGTGGCCCGCTCGCCGGGCTGCAGGCCAAGGTGATAGGGCATGCAGGCCAAGTCCTCCTCCTGAATGATGATGTGACGGTCTAGCTCTCCCGCGCTCCAGACCACCAGCGCCGTGAGCAGCTTCTGCGTGCTGGCCACCGCGCCCTGGAGATCGGGGGCTCTTTCAAATATCACCTCCTGGGTGGCTGGGCGCAGGACCATGGCCCGCTGAGCCACAATGGAGTCAGGGCCTGCCAACGCAGGCACGGAGGTGCCGGGATCTTCAGAAGTGAGCATGGATCGAACTCTCGCGAGGGGGTGCGCGGTCGTTTCGTGGACGTCAGACTAGGGTTTGCCAGTCTGCATAAGCGTCTCCGTGAGGAGCTTGGGATCGTAGGTGGAGCCAGCAGACACCTGCACCACGGTCATGCGCACCTTGGTGGGAAAGAACTTCTCGTGATCGGCACGCTTGTGGGCATGGCCGCTGCCGCCGCTGTTGTCCTTGATGACCAGGTGCATTTCCTTGATCCCCTCATTCCAGAGGATGTCGTTGTTCTGCCAGAACTTGGTCATGGCGATGTCCCGCTCGTACACGCCCTTCTCCTTATACACATCCGTGTTGAAGGCACCGTAACCGTGGTTTTGTCCTTTGTAGGGGATGTAGCAGACACTCCACGTGGTGGCCTCTCCGCCTGCCGGTTTATCCAGCACTTCCAGCCGCACATGGGCGGTGCCGTTGCGATAGTCCACCGGGGCGGTCCAGTCCTTGGGCCGTACGGGATTGAGCTTGTCGCTCTTCACGTAGTAGTGCGACTTGCTGGGCTTGGCATTGTCTGCGTCCTCTTTTGTGAACGTGAAGGTCGTATCGAAGAGCACGAACTGATCAGCGAGGCTCGTGACCGTGCCGGTCGCGAGAGTGCAAAGCACCAGAGGCAGGGAAAGGAAGCACGGAAGACGGGCGAACATGGCGGGAAGCATCCTCAGAAATGCGCCGCCCGCAATGGCAATTGCAATCGCGCGTCTCGTCCCAATGCGGTCTTACTTCACGCCGTGATAGATCACCTTGGCGTCGGCCGCCTCTCGGAGGCTGCTCCAGGTGTAGTCAAAGTAGTACTCCACCTTGCGGTCCGCCGCCCAGGTGATGCGGAAGTGATTGTTGGCCAGGGTCTCCCATTGCGGTGCGCCATCGATGCCCGGCCCGGTGACAGTGCGGTCAGCGTGGAATTGCAGCTCTCCCTTCTCCCCCCGCCAACGGCTGCCGGGCAGCCATTTGGTCAGTTCGGCCGCATCCTGCGGGCCATAGAAGCTCTCCGGAAGCACGTGCTCATTCTCACCCCGATGCTGCTCGCGGCGCACCCCATCCTTCATGTACACAATGGTGAGTCCCTTGTTCCAGTAGGGATTGGGATCCGCCCCCAGATTAGGTGGGTCAACCGCAAAGAAGGCGCGCTGGTTCTCCACCAGGTCCTTCACCCGAGCGGTAACATCGGCGTTCTTTCCACCCGTGCCATAGATGGCGGAGAGCACCTGAACAGGCCAGCGGGTGGGGCTGGCGACGACCTTGGGCAATGTGGAGACCGCAGCGGCAGGAGGAGATGACGAGGGGGACGGTTCTGCCGCCGCCTTTTTGGCAGGAGCGGGCTCGTCTTCAGGAGCACCCACGGGCAAGATAACGCGGCGCTTCGGATCGTGCGGGACCACATACTTGATCCAGGTGGAACTGCCACCACCCCAGAGGGGCTTGCCGGGGAAGTCCTCACCGGCATGGGCTCGCATGTGGCCATCACCATCTGCCCAAGGTTGGGCGATGACACTGGCCCGGACCTCGGTGCCCTCTTCCCGCAGGCGAATGAAGTCACGAGCCCGACCAGGGTCGTCACACACTGACCACAAACCGGATGCGGGATCGGATACGAAGCCAAACTCATTCTTCCCAAAGCAACCCGCCACGGCGAAGTACTTGGCTCCTCCCCATCGCAGGCGGTTGTTGGCCACATGAAACACCAGCCAGTCCCCTTGGCGCACCTGCACGTCCATGCGCTCCACGGTGGCGCCGTAGATCTCATCCAGCAGCGTTCTTTGTTCGATCCGTCGGCCGTTTTTGTAAGCCTCAACCACAAAGTCGTCGGTGACCGTGATCAAGTGGGTGGCCACCCGGGTGGAAGAACCTACCACCATCGACCGCAGTTCCGTCGCGGGTGGAGGCGACTGAGCCAGCCGCTTTTCACCACCTGGCTGGGCGCGATCACTGGGATGCGAGAGCAACTGGGGTGGAATGGGACCCAGTTCCTCCTGGCCCGGAGGCTTCCAGCGAATCTGGATGCCTTCATTGCCCCGTCCCCCGACAAATCCGGCCGAGACGAATTTTACAGAGCCCTTCTTGAGCGCGATCGTTGCGACCCTTTCCTCGCCATCGCGGAAGCCGCAGACTTCCTGGTCATCCACCATGAGCACATTGCGATCATAGAAGCTGCGAGTGGAGAATTGGTATTCTCCATCGCTCTCAATTTTCAAATATCCCGTGGCGAGGGCGTTGCGATCCGGGTTCCATCGCCAGGGAGAGAGCGATTCCGCCACGTACTTCCTACGGGTCGGGTCCCCGAATTCCTTGAGCGGCAGGGCAAAGTTGTTTTCGTCCGTTTGGGCGTCCCGTCTAGGGTACTCCACCACCATGAGGCCGGGGATGTTGGGAGCCGGTTCTTCTGCCTGAAGGCTTCCGGAAAATGGCAGGATGACAAGGGAGGCAATGCCTGCCAGCGCAGCACGCTTCAGGAAAAATGTGGTGCGGCGCGACGAGGCACACGCAGAGAGGGGCGGAGTTTTCATGGCAGCGTGAGGAAAACAACTCCGACATCATTTATCGGAGCCTGCACAAAATATCATGGTCGCGAATCCGGCACACGACGGAAGTTGTAAGGAAAGTGTACCTGAAGGTGGATTGAAGGGCCGGTAGTTGCGCGAGACACCCCTACTCACGCCGCAGAATAAAGGAGGGCGTGGTCTCCGGCCCCGCGTGGGAGCGGAGGGAGAGATGTCTTGCCACCGATGCGGGGAGTTGCCGACTGCCACCTCAAGGGTACCGCGCCCTGACCGTCCCGCATGCGGGACGGAACTCCAACCCTGCCAGCGGAACGAAGGGCGTAGTCCGGTTGTGCCATCCGGCTTGGGGGGCGAAGGGAACAGCATGCAAACACCCTTGTCCGGCGTCGCTATCCACGAGTCCTCTGACGCCAAGGGCGTCAAACAAAGTAGCCCAGGGTAAGGCGAGGCACGAGCCGCCACCCTGGGTACAAGGGCAAGTGGATCAGAACTCCAAAGTGAGTTCTACAAACCGTGACCACATCCCTGAGGTGTCCACCACACTCAGGACGGCCGCCTCCGGGTGATCTGAACGGTTTGTTGAACTCCCTTGGAGTTCCAGCGTCATCCATCGATACCCGGGGTGACGACCGCTTCGCGGTCTGATCCCGCGACTGCGGGACTATTCTGTATCACGCTGTTGGCGTAGGAAAAACGCAAGATCCCCCACCCAAACGCCACCTAACTCTTCTTCAGCTCATAGATTTCCCCACGCCCGCTAATGGGCGCGAAGATCATAAGCAGATGGCCGGGGGCCAATTGATAGAGCTGGCCCACACTGTCGCGATCTTCCTGCCCAGCATCTGACCCGGTACCCTTGCCGCCGCGGAGGTTGCTATACCCCTGCGGCTTGTCGTCCTCATAATAGCTGCCGCCGAGAAAAAGCAGCGAGTCTGCAGAGTAAGGCAGCAGCACGCCCACCCGACGCTGGGAGCCACTGTGTTTCTGGAAGGCAATGCCTTTGGCCCCTTCGCGACGAATTTCGCAGGAAAAGAAGGGGTAGGCATACACCCCGAGGTTCGAGCCTTGAATGCTGCGCACCTGCCATTTCCCCACGAAGGTGGAGGGAATGGGCATGGGCTCGCGTTTCATGTCGAGCAGGCGGATCACCTCGTTCGCGGCCTGGAGGGTATCGGCGTCGCTGGAGGTAAGGTGCGGTTTCACCTCCTCTCGCAAGAGATGCTCTGCTGCTTTGAGAAGTTGCCCATGGCTGGTCTCCATATAGCCAACCAGAGGATCGGCCTTGGCGGGCTCTTGTGCGGTGGCCAGGGGAGCCACGGTGGAGAACAAAGCGAGGGCGGAGGCTGCCGCGGTGAGGCGAACAACCGTGCGAATCGTGAGGGGGGTATTTAACATGCCCAAAAGGTGCGCGAGTTTCTGCGGTCGTCCAGTGCCTCCCTTCATCACCCTTCTGGCGGGACATGTTGAGGGTGCGTGGCAAAGCCATCCTCCAAGGTAGAGAGATCTTGCAGGTCCGACTGGGTGAGCTGAAATTGCTGAGCTGCAAGGTTCTCGGCAAGGTGCGGAGTTTGCGAAGACCGTGGGAGCACGGCCAGCCCTTGGGCGAGGGACCAGGCGATCAATACCTGGGCTGACGTAGCTTCATGCCGGGCAGCCACCTCCTTCAGCACCGGATGGTCCAGGCGCTGCCCCTTAACCAGCGGAGAATGCGCCGCGATCTGCACTCCATGGCCCTGGCACCATTGAACGAGAGCCGTTCGTGGCAGAAATGGGCTGACCTCAATCTGATTCCACGAGGGCAGAGGCAGCCCTCGTTCCACCAAACCCTCCAGATGCCGGATGTCGAAATTGCTCACGCCCACCGCGCCCACCTCCGGCCAAGCGGCGGCTTCTTGCAACAACTCCCAGGCACGAAGCCACTCTCCCGCCGGGGCATGGAGGAGAAGTAGATCGACCTGACCGAGACGCTCCACGGTTTCGCGAGCCGCAGACAGCACGCGCGCAGGCACCGCCACATCCCGCGACAGGATCTTGGAAACAACAAAAACCTCGCACCTGGGAATGCCGCAGTCCGCGACGGCACGCGACACCGCCTCCTCATTGCGATAGAGGGTGGCGGTATCGAGATGCCGGTAGCCGAGGTCCAATGCCGAACGGCACACCTCATAGGTCCGGGAGCCCAATTGATAGGTGCCCAGCCCGATGCGGTGCGCCGCCGGCAGTGTGTTCAAAGCCATCACTTCATGCAGAGGCCAGCGGCTTACATGCGGTTGCGGTAGATACTGTCAATGTGACGGATGTTCTCCGTGTGCTTGATGAAGCGCAGCGGATTCTTCCGGAACTTCCGTAGGGAAAGCCCCAGGGTCGCCTCCACGTTGCAGGCCAGCAGGGCATCGAGCCGCTGACGATACGCGGGATCAAGCGAAGCACCGTACTGGTCCGCATAGAGATGCAGCAGGGAGTGATTCAACTCCAGGGCCTCCACGATCAGCTCCAATCCGCCGGGGCGGAGGTTGGTGTCCCGCAGGTCCAGAACCTGAAGGGCCTGATTGTGGCGGAGGAAGTCCGCGATGAGATCTGCGCCATTGCCATCGAAGTAATTGGGCAGCTCTCCAAGGTCCGTGGTGGACTTGTAGAAACCGACACCCAGATACCGGAGGGAGGGCAGGCCGGAGGCAACCTCCAGAATGGCTTCAAGACCACGCTGCTGGATTCGGTTCGATGACAGCTCGAGCCGCACCAGGTGTTCATAGCCTTTCACCCCTTCTGCGATCAGCTTTGCCCCTTCGTCACCGAGACGGTTGATGGAGGCAAACAGACCGGTGAGGCCCACACGCCCCTCCGACTTCAAGAACTCGAAGTAGGCGGCGATGTGCCGGGCACCCGCAGGCGTGACGCCGTTGGCATCCACGTAGAGCGTGCGCAGGGTGGAGTTCTTCCGCAAGCTGGCAAAAAGCACGGCGATGCCCTCGTCGAAGAGCCCGGTGTTCGCCAGGTCCAGAGTCTCCAGCGAGGCATTGGTCTCCAGCATGGAGGCAAGATGCTGCACCCCCTCGAGATGAAGCGGATTGCGCTTCAGCCACAGGGATTTCACGGTGTGATTGTCCCGCAACGCGTCCGCGAGCGAGGCCGAGCCGCTGGTGCCGATGCAATTCCCGGCCAGATAAAGGGTCTGGATGGACTCGCCTGTCTGGGGATTGCTCACCAACCGGGCGATGTGAGCCGCCCCGGCATCCCCCACGATGTTATTGCCAAGGAGGAAGTGCTGGACGTTCGCATTGTGCTGCACGGAATCCACGAGGGCTCCGATGTGACGGTCAGCCACGACCTGCTTGCACATGTCCATGCGGCCCTCGCAGTCGAGGGCGCCACGCGTGAACTCCATGCGGGGCAGGGATTCAGGAGCGCCTGTGCCGGACTCCAGGTGCTGGAACACCGGCTTCAGATCTTCCAGGGGAGCGACGTCCACCGGCATGGGTGTGGGGTGCAGGATGCCGTCCGAGAACGGCACCTGGAGCAGGGCCTCAAACTGGGCACGCTGCCCGGGCAGCCGGGCGATTCGGAAGGGGTTGTCCTCCACGTGCGTTGGCTCCTCGATCTCACGCTGTTCCAGCCAGGCCTGCCGCAGCTTCGCCAGGAGACGGCCATACTGGATGTAGGCCAGCGTACGGTCCTTGTCCTCACAGGGGAACAGGTGCCGGGCCAGCTGATGGGCCAGACCGGTGCGCTTGTCCTCCGCACCGCCCAGACGCGGCGCGAGCATGCCGCTATCCCCTACCCTGCGTCCTGCGGCGAGACACGCCTGATCTTCGGCCAGCTTGGCAGCCAGCAGCTCGAAGGAGAGTGTTTCGTTTTGGATGAGGGCATGAGTATGCATGGTTCTTAGGGGTGTGGTTTTCACGGCGGCATGCAGGCACCTTGTTGGTGTGGGCCACATGACCGCGCCGCCTGAAAGAAGCGGGGGGTGTATTTGTCTGTTGTTTCTTTTTGGGGGTGCTTCTTTTTTGAAGACGGGTGTTCATCTATACACCTTTTGCCGGAATTGGCAAGATTTTTTGCATTGCCTGAAGAAGTTTTTAGAAAAAGAAACTGAGGAACCCCGCCAATATTCCCCATGGGGAGAATAGGAGTTTCATGAGGAAGTCTTGGGTTTTAGCATGGCAGTTCGATTCAATAACATATTCCAAACCCTTACGAACCCGGAGGGTTCATGAGATAACGCGCCAGATAATTCCTAATTCCTAATTCCTAATTCCTAATTCCTAATTCCTAATTCCTAATTCCTAATTCCTAATTCCTAATTCCTAATTCCTAATTCCTAATTCCTAATTCCTAATTCCTAATTCCTAATTCCTAATTCCTAATTCCTAATTCCATCACCCCTTCACCACCAGCCGGAACTTCCCGGAATGCGGATCAACCGCCAGGTCGTCCACCTCCTCGACCTGGAATCTCACGTTGGACATCTCCTTGCCCTCCAACAATCCTCGCAGGGTGCGGTGCACGGCTTCGTGAGTGGAAGTTCTTTCCTCATTCCCCAGGCCGTTTTCCAAGCGGGCGCGGAAGCGGAACGACGTCTTGTCCTCCAGCACCACCTGCCAGGCGTTGAGGCCGGGCACGACCAGTTCTGCCACGACGATGGGATGAATAAAGTCCTCCTGCCCATGCACGTTCGTAAAGACGAGGGCGTTCTCCTGCCGGCCCACCACCTCCCGCACGCGGGTATAGGGGTACGGGCTGGGGGCGGCCTCACGGTCTGGTACCAGCACGTCGTCCATGCGGTAACGGATGAGGGGCATGGTCTCGTTAAACAGATTCGTCACTGCGGTGTAGTCGTCGCCCAGCTCAAAGATGAGGTCATCCTCCAGCAGATGCATGCCTTCGACCCCACGCAGGGACATGGCCATGTAGAGATGCTCGCTGGAGGCGTAGCCGTTCAGCACCGGCACGCCGAAGACCCGCTCCAGATACGCCTTCACATCGGGCAGCAGCGGTTCTCCGCCGTTGCCCAGTTCCGTTGGCTGGATGCGCAGCTCGCCGCGCTCCTGGGCCTCGGCCAGCATCTTCAAGATGGCGGCATAGCCGCTCAACACCTCCGGCTGGAAGCGGTTGAGCTCCTCCACGATCTTGCCCAGCGGCTGGCCGACATCGAAGGTGCGCACATCGTGGAAGAAGCTGTTGGACCCCTGGTTGCCCGTGAGCATGAGGCTCACCCCGGCAAAGTGACCCTGCGTGGCGGCGACAAAAGCCACACGCTTTTTCCACCGCAGCTTCGAGGCCCTGGCCACCTGACTGGCTCCGCGAATCCAGTCGGCCTTGGAGTAGACAAAATAGCCGATGGTCCCAGAGGTGCCTGAGGTGTGCAGCACGTGATACTTGCCATCTAGCAACTCCGCCGGTTCCGCAGAATGGGCGAGGAAATCGGCAATGCGCTGACGGCTGATGTTACGGTCGGTGACAATTTCGTCAAAATGCTCATTCACCTCCTGCTTGGTCAACAACGGGAAATCCGTTGGCACACAGGTGGCGGGGTCGATCTGCCGCTCCTTCATAAGGCGACGGTAGTACGGGGATCGTACCTGCGACCAGGTCGCGAGTTTGCGGAACTTGCGAAGCTGCGCCACTTCCAGCTGCGAGCGGGTGAAGCGGCCATTCCGCCGGTGATTCCACAAGGCCTTCAGCCACAGATAGGATTCTCTAGGGGGGTGGAATCTCATGGAGATGGAAGTTTACTCTCGCTCGCCGCGAGTCGCCTTTCGATGCGGGCTCGGAAAAATCAAGCCCGCTTCATCAAAGACACATGACAAGAAGACTCAAGGCGCAAGACCTGAGCTCGCGGCCGAGAGTACACCCCTCGACGATCCATCCAAGCGTCCCATCAGGTACGGCGGCTGCGGCTGACTTTTGACTTTCCACTCTCAACTCTTCACTGCTTGCCCCTCTAGTTCGAGGCATCACGACCGCCTCCCCTACCCGCATGGAAATTTT
The DNA here is from genome assembly GCF_000739635.1 of Verrucomicrobium sp. BvORR034. Taxonomy (GTDB): domain Bacteria; phylum Verrucomicrobiota; class Verrucomicrobiia; order Verrucomicrobiales; family Verrucomicrobiaceae; genus Verrucomicrobium. The sequence goes on from NZ_BATQ01000184.1 coordinate 79,586, forward strand.
CCACCTGGATGATAAGACCTGCACCCTGGGCCATTACTATTCGGGCTCACGCCATGTTCTTCGCCATGTCCTGTTTCCCGGCCCGTTTTCTTCCCCTGCTTGTCCTCGCCACCCCGCTGCTCGCGGCGGACGTGGAGCTTACTGATACGGTGCAGCTTCCCGAGTGTCACAGCCTCGGCTGGGTGCGGGCCAACACGCAGCCCAAGGAGCAAAAAACCTGGGACGGAGTGCTGGATGAGGCCAAGTGGGGCACGCCTTCCCCGCAGCAGGCCGTCTCGCGCAACTGGGACTGGCGGCTCACCGATGACGAATGGCGGCAGGCAGTGGCGGCCAAGGGCGAGGGAAAGAAGGAGGACGTGAAGTTTGACCTGTGGATCCCCGAAAGCGTGAAGACCGCGAAGGGCATCGTGGTCATGTCCGGTCATGGCAGCGGCGAAAACCTCTTCAAACATCCCGAACTGCGCAAGATGGCCGCAGAGCTGAATCTGGCGGTGTTCAAGTTCGTGGGCAATCCCATGCAGCGCGGCTTCTGGCCCCGCAGTCTGCTCTATGACCGACTAAAGCAGTATGGCGAAAAGGCTGGACATCCCGAACTGGCGAACGCGCCGCTCTTCCTCTACGGCCATTCCAACGGCACCGGCTTCTCCGCGATTTTCACCGCCACCGAGGGCAGCCGCGTCTGGGCCTGGGTGTCCATGCGGCCCGGCACGACCTTCCAGGTGTACCAGCCCGGGGCGGCTCAGGTGCCAGGCCTCGTGATCTTCGGCGAAGACGATCCCTTCCTCGCTCGCCCTTCCAAGGAGGAAAACCTCACCGTGGTGGAAGTGATGCGAAAGAAACACGCCGCCCTCTGGACATCCACCGTGGAGCCCAAGACCGGCCACGGCCCAGGCGAGAAGACGTGGCCCCTCGTCTTCTCCTTCCTCCGCCACACCTTCGCCGCCCGCGTGCCCGCAGACAGCGATCCGGGAAAAGGACCGGTCAAGCTGACCGTGCCCGCCGTGGAATCCGGCAGTCTGGGGAAAAACTGGGATGCGGCTGTGGGTGGGTATCAGACCCTCACAGTCGCACCGTTTCAGGCCTACTCCGGCGACAAGGCAACGGCTTCGTGGTTGGTGAATGAAGCGTTCGCCAAAGACTGGCAGACGTTTCAGAAGGAGGGGAAAGTCGGGGGAGCGGGTTCTTAGTGCTTGGCGCTTAGTGCGCAATCAGAAAAAGTAGTGTAGATCCCACACACGGGATCGTCAGTCGGGCCACCCATGTCGTCCGCGGAAAACTGGAGTGCCCGCAAGTCCCCCCCATGGAACGCTTGGCAGGGACCAGGACAAATATGTCCCTCCGGCCGGGTTTCGATTGCCGGATGGGACCATGTTTCACGAATCAGAAGGATAGGCATGCATTCACACCTCGGCATCATGCCGCCGCCTCATCATCATCATTCGTTAGCTTCGTTAGCTCCTGAGGGAGGAAAATACGCACTTTCCCGCTGTCCAGTTCAACCATCAGCGCCTGCGTGGAGACCTGTCTCACCACGCCGCGTCTGCCGTGCGCCATCAGATTGCCTCCGGACACTACGACGAAGTCATCTTGGGACAACCCGCCAGCGGGCAGGAGCGAGGCATGGTTGTGCAGCAGGCATTGCGCTTCATGCAACCTGGTGCCGGGATGGCATTCGCCCCCTTGCGGCACCGTGAAGGCCATGTTTGAGATTCGACGAAAAGAGAACACAGGAAACAACTTGTAAAAAGTATTGAAGAAAGACCGGCCCGGCCTGCGGATATCGCGGTCAATCACCAGTTGGCGTTTCTGAGCCCCTGGCTGCCGTCACTGAGATGCCGCATCTGCGCCCCTCACCCAGCGTCCAGGGTTGCGATACCTGCCCTGGTCACGAGTATCCCTCCCGCACGGCTGTGGGCCCTTGAGCGGGATCTCCTGCCCCCTTTCTCATGGCCTCCTTCAAACGAAGTAGAAGGGATTGTTGTTCGACCGCAGCAAGCCTGACCACTTCAGGCACCTTGCTTCCGCGCAATATCCGGGCGGCGCCCAGCATGTGCTCCAGGAATACAACCTCCGGCGTCTTCATATTACAGACATGTATGACAATAAAATACACGTGTGCAAGAAGTATTTGATCTTTATTTACATGTACGTATAACGCTTACATGCGATTCCCGACAGCTCTCAGAATCTGGTTGGAAATGGAGCAGCCGGATCTCAGCATCCGGCAGCTCGCCAAATTCTCCGGCATCAGCCCGACCGACCTTTCCTACATCCGCTCTGGGCAGAAGCCCATCACGTTTGAGGCGCTCTCAAAACTGCTACCAGCCATCGAAGAGCACTACGGTTCAGAGCCGACGGTCCGGCTACTGGTGGCCTACCTCCACGACGAGGTGCCGGAGACCATGACCGGCAGGGTCCAGATTGCGCCCCAGGTTTCTACGGAACTAAACGAAGTCTCATCAGACAGCGCTCCAGGCGAGGCTGCCCTGGCTTTCTTCGCTCGCAGAATGGAACAAGATGCCGAGTTTGCGGAATGGCTGATCCGTCTGCACGCGATGCTCTCGGACGCTCCAGAGGAAACTGTCGTGGCCAAGCGTGTTGCCAGTTACCGTGCCAGCAGGGGATCTCAAAAATCTGACGCCACCCGCGATCTCCAGCGAACAAAGGCACCGCAGACCCGCCCTTAATAGCGCAGTGACTAGTTGAGAGTAAAAAGCGAAAAGTGCCGCCGCACAAACCCGCTGTGCGCACACTTTCATGCGAGCTCAGGTCATGTCTGGCGTTTGGCCGTCTGGAGTCTCCGCGCAGCGGCCTATTCCTCGTCACTCACGGCATACGCGATGGCAGCCTCGAGACTGAATGAACTGCCTTCCCGCCGGGGGGCATCAAGGGCGGTCCCAGGGAAGTCCGGAGCAGCCGACAAGATGGCCCTCAGGGCGGGGTGATCTGCCGCCTGGGGCACCAGACCGCTGCGCAGACGCTGGGCCTCTGCCGCCCCCATGAGACGGGCGGCGCGGGCGTACTTCCTCTCTGCCACGGCCAGCACGGCAAAGGCGTCCAGCGGATACGAGGCACCCCAGCGGTTGCCCAGCTCGATGCCCACCTGCAGGCATTCCCGGAGGTGCTCATGAGCAACCTTGAACTGCCCCAACGCCGCAGCATTCGCTCCTACAGCCCAGGCCATGATGATGGCCTGCCAGGTGTCGCCCTCCTCCCGATACATCGCGAGGTTCTGGGCATCCAGCTCGTAAGCGCGGCGGAAGTCGCCCTCTGCGGCGGCGAAGACGGCCTGAACATGCTTCACATGTCCCGTGAGCCGCCGGTCCCCGAGCGATACGGCCAGTGGCGCGGCCTCCCCCACGAGCACGCGGGCACGGGTTGCCTCACCGCGATCAAACGCAAGGAAACCCAGATCCGCCAGCGCCCGGGCGATCCCGGCGGGTTGGTCAAGCTCCCGATAAATGGAGAGAGCCTCCTCCTGATAGCGGGCACAGGCAGGGAGATCATCCGCCACCCAGGCCAGACGTCCGGCCGCCGCCAGGGCCTCAGCCCGCACTTCATCCCGCGTGGCGGCGTCGGCATGGGAAAGGAGGCGCAGGAAGGCCTCCCCTGTCTCCTTGAACAGACCTCGAACCTCCACATACCGCTGGGTCGCGGTGAGCAGCCTCAACCCTTTCGACACCTGTCCGGGCAGCTCCAGCGCCGCCTCCAGGGCAAACCGGATGTTGAACTCCTCCTGCCCCACGGTCTCCAGCCATTCCCGCTGACCATGGCCCCGGATTTTTTGGGCGGCATTGGTTGCGAAGTTCAGGAAATAATCCAGGTGGCGGATGCGAAAGGTCTCTGCCTCGCCGGCGTCAGCCAGCTTCTCATTCGCATAGTCCCAGATGGACTCCAGGATGAAATAACGCGCCCCGTGACGGGGATGCTTCTCCACATAGACCAGCGACTTGTCCACGAGCTGGGTCAGCAGGTCGATGACCTCGAACTCCTCCACCCCCTCTCCCGAGCAGATGGACTCGATCGCCTCCAACGTACGGCCGCGTGCAAAGACGGACAGGCGGCGGAAAAGCCGGCGCTCCGGATCGCTGAGGAGATCGTGGCTCCAGTCGATGAGCAGTCGCAGCGTCTGCTGGCGGGGCACGGCATTGCGGCTCCCGGTCGTGAGCAGGTGAAAGCGGTCGTCCAGCCGGTCCACGATCTGCTGCAGGGTGAGCACGCGGATGCGGGAGGCGGCCAGCTCAATGGCGAGCGGGATGCCATCCAGCCGCCAGCAGATCTGCGCCACGAGCGGTGCGGTCTCGGAATTAAGCTGGAAGGCCGGCCGCACCATGCGGGCCCGCTCGGCAAAGAGGCGCACGGCCTCATAGCCGCCCAGGCGCTCCAGAGCCCCCGGTGCGGTGCTGATCTCCCGCCAGTCATCGGGAAGAGACATTGGCGGCACAGGCCAGGCCGTTTCCCCCGCAATGCTCATGGCCTCCCGGCTGCTGGCGAGGATGCTGAGGCGGGGACACGCCCGCAGCAGCACCTCTGCCAGACGGGCACAGGCGGCGACTACGTGCTCGCAGTTGTCGAGGATCAACAGCAGGTGCCGGTCCCGCAGAAACTGGGTGAGCGTGCTCGTGAGGGGACGCTCCGCCTCCTGGCGCAGATTGAGCGCCGCCGCGACCGTCTCCAGCACGAGGCTGTCATCATCGATGGTGGCGAATTCCACGAGCCAGACGCCATCTGGGTAGTGGTCCAGCACGTCCGCTGCGACCTGGAGGGAAAGGCGCGTCTTCCCCGTGCCCCCCATCCCGGTGAGCGTAAGCAGCCGGGTGGTGCCCAGCACGCGCTTCACCTCCGCCATCTCACGCTCGCGCCCGATGAAGGTGCTGAGCTGAATGGGCAAATTGTTGGCGACGCTCTCCAGTGATCGCAGCCCGCCGAACTCCGAAGGCAGGTCGGCGGCGACGAGCTGGTACAACTGCTCCGGCCGGGCCAGATCCCGCAGCCGGTGCTCGCCCAGATGGCGCAGGCTCACGCCCTGCGGAATGTGATCTCGCAGCAGCTCCTCCGTCGGCAGGGACACCAGCACCTGCCCGCCGTGGGCGGCAGAGAGAATGCGGGCCGTACGGTTCAGAGCCTGGCCAAAGTAGTCCCCATCCCGGTGCTCGGCAGCCCCGGTGTGCAGGGCCATGCGCACGCGCAGTCCCCCCACCTCCCGCCAGTCGGCATCCCGCAGGGCACGCTGGCATTCCAGCGCTGCCGCCAGGGCCCATTGCGCCGTGTCGAACGCCACGCAAAAGGCATCGCCGATGGTCTTGAAAACATAGCCGGAGCACGCGGCAAAGATCTCTCGCAGCATGCGGTCGTGCTTGCCCAGCGCCGCCTGCATCGCGTCAGGGTGCTGATCCCACTTCTTCGTGCTGCCCTCAATGTCGCTGAACAAGAAGGTGATGGTGCCGGTAGGCGCTACGGTCATGACCGCGCAATGTGGGACAGGCCCCGCGCTTCTCAATGGCGGGGCGGTGAAAAATTCTGTGAAAAGTTGAGAGTAAGAAGTGAAAAGTGCCGGCTCCAGGCACCTTCAGGGGACTATCAAAGCTGGCCGCCACTTCACGAATGTGATCTCAGTCTGGAGTCTGACGTCTGGCAGTCTGGTGTCTCCCACGCAGTGGTCCCCCGAATACTCGGGGGTGCTCCCAGGGTGATCTCTGCAAAAAAGATGGCCGTTCCCAGGTATTTTGGGAACCGCCCTCGCGCATGACTTCCCGTTTCCGTCTTCTTTCCCCCTTCCGTGCCGGCCTGTTGACGCTGGCGGCGGCCCCCTGCTGGGTTTCGGCGGCACCGGCACCCTCTCCGGCTTCGAACGCCGCCCCCACCACCGCACCCCTGGCCGGGCTCCAGCCGGAGCTGCGCACTTATCTCGAGACGCACTGCATCAAATGCCACGACGCGGACACGGACAAGGGCGACTTCCGCATCGACAACCTCTCCGCCAAGATTGGCTTCGAGGACAGCCCGCAGTGGCTGGAGATCATGGAGCGCATCAACTCCGGCGAGATGCCGCCCAAGAAGGAGAAGGTGAAACCGACCGCCGAGGAGAGCGGGAAGTTTGTGGCCCAGGTGGCCGCCCGCATGAAGGAGGGCGAGTCCGCCCGCATGGCGGCGCGGGGCAAGGTTTCCTATAACCGCCTGAGCCGTGACGAGTATGTGAACACGGTGGAGGATCTGCTGGGCGTGCACTTCGATGCCACGGACCCCGGCGGCTTCCTGGAGGATGCCGAGTGGCACGGCTTCGAGCGCATCGGCTCCGTCATGACGCTCTCCCCTTCCACCGTAGAGAAGTACATGGCCGCTGCCGAAACCGTCCTGGCCGAGGCCTACCCGCTGAAGAAACCCGTGCCCATCCAGGTGTCGAAACGCGCCATCGAGGAGAAGCAGGTGGACGAGAACCACCGCGAACGCCTGCGCGAGCTGGGCCTGCTGGACAAGGTGCGCTTTGAGATGTGGCCGGGCGACATCTTCCGCTACTCCGCCCCGGCGGATCCCCTGCCGGAGGCGGGCATCTATGAAATTACCTACACCCTCAGCGGCCTGAAGCCGGAAAAAGGCCGGGCCCCGCGGCTCTTTGTCTATGAGTCGAAGCTGGACCGCGTGCTGCATGAGCAGGACATCATCGCCCCGGAGGACCAGCCGGTCACCGTCACCTTCCGTGCCCATCTGCCCAAGGGCCGCCCGAGCATCAATGTCCTCAATGACGTGCCCGGCCCCTCCAACAACCCGCGATCCGGCCGCCACGGGAACCGCCCCTTCATCAGCCTCAAGGACGGCCGCATCCCCTGGCAGATGAAGTTGACCGATGAGCAGGGGCGCCCGCGCTATTCCTTCCTCATCATGGACAGTGTCTCGTGGAAGGGGCCCATCATCACGGAGGAGCAGCAGCGCCGTCGCGATGAATACGTGCCCGCCCAGGAGGGCAACCTGGACCAGGTGCGCGAGGGTCTGGGCAAACTGGCCCGCCGCGCCTTCCGCCGCCCCGTCACCGCCGAGGAACTGGACGGCTATGTGAGCATCGTGAAGGCGGAGCTCGCCGCCGGAGAAAAGTTCCACGATGCCGTGAAGGCGGGCATGCTCTCCATCCTCTGCTCCAAGAGCTTCCTCTTCATCGCGGAGGGCGACGAGGACACCCAGCGCCACACGTTGAACGACTGGGAGATCGCCTCCCGTCTCTCCTACCTCTTCTGGAGCACCATGCCGGATGATGAACTGCTGGATCTGGCGGAGAAAGGCAGGCTGCAGGACAAGGCGGAACTCGCCCGCCAAACCGCCCGCCTGCTGGCGGATCCGCGCTCGAAGCGATTCACGGACTCCTTCGCCGCGCAGTGGCTGCACCTGCGCAAGGTGGGCCGATTCCCGCCCGATAAAAAACTCTATCCCGATTATGATCTGAATCTCGAAAAGAGCATGGTGGGCGAGACCAAGGCCTTCTTCCGCCAGGTGCTGCAGCAGAACCTGACCCTGCGTGAGTTCTTGAACTCGGACTGGACGATGCTCAACGCACGGCTGGCAGAGTTCTACGGCGTGCCCAATGCCGGCCTGCCGCGGGATGAGTTCCAGCGCGTGGCCCTCACTGGCGAGAGCCGTCGCGGCGGCCTGCTCACCCAGGCCTCCGTGCTCTCCCTCACGTCTGATGGCACCCGCCATCGTCCGGTGCATCGCGGCGTATGGCTCTCTGAGGCCATCTTCGGCAAGACCCCGCCACCGCCGCCGGCCAATGTGGACCCCATCGCGCCCAATCCGGTGGATGCCCCCAAGGCCACCCTGCGCATGAAGCTGGAGGCCCACATCCATGATCCCAACTGCGCCTCCTGCCACGCCAACATTGATCCCTTGGGCCTCGCCTTTGAAAACTACGACGCGATCGGCCGCTGGCGCACGGAGGAGATCGTCGCGGAAGGCCAGGGCCAGAACCCCGCCATCAATGCCAGCGGGAAGCTTCCCGACGGCCGCACGTATCAGACGCCGGAGGAGTTCAAGGCGCTCCTCATGTCGAGCCTGGACGGGTTCAATGAAACCTTCATCGAGAAGCTCGCCACCTATGCCCTGCGCCGCAGCCTCTCCTTTGACGACCGAGCCCGACTCCACGCCATCGCCGCCGTTTCCAAGTCCAGGGACTACCACCTTCAGGACCTCATCACCGCCCTCGTCACCTCGGACCTCTTCGTCCACCGCTGAAGCCAGCCCTTTTCACTCTTAACTTTCACCCGCCATGCCCAACCTCAACTTGAACAAATGGCAGATCAGCCGCCGCCAGATGCTGCGCGGCCTCGGGGCGTGCATCTCCCTGCCCCTGCTGGATTGCATGGCCTCCCTGCCCGCGCCCTCCCGGCCGAAGCGCAGTGTGTTCCTCTACATCCCCAACGGGGTGAACACCCTCACCTGGCAGTTGGACAAGGCGGGCACCGACTTCAAGTTCAACGAGACCATGGCGGCCCTCGAGCGGCACCGGGCAGACGTCACGCCCATCAGCGGCCTGCACCACCCCATGGTTCTAGGGAAGCATCACAACTGCGACAAGGTCTGGCTCACCGGTGCCGATGTGCCGGGGGATGGCGGGGCGTTCCGCAATTCCGTCTCGGCCGACCAGCTCATGGCGGAGGTGCAGGGGGCTTCCACCCGCTTCAGCTCGCTGGAAATGGCCATCGAGGGCCACTCCCTCGCCTGGTCTCGCGATGGCATCCAGCTCCCGGCCGAGCGCAACTCGCAGGCGATCTTCAACCTGCTCTTTGGCGTGGAGAAGGACAGCAAGGAGACCATCCGCCGCCGCCTCACCCGGCGTGGCAGCATCCTCGATCTCGTGGCCGATGACGCGAAGCGCGTGAACAAGAAGCTCGGTACGGAGGATCGCAACAAGCTGGACGAGTACCTCACCGCCGTGCGCCAGGTGGAGGAGCGCACGAAGCGTGCGGACGAGTGGCTCAATGTGCCCAAGCCCGCCCTTTCCCAAACGGATGCCGCCCGCCTGAGCCGGAAGCTGGATATGAGCGTGGTCACGGAGTACCACCGCCTCTTCTACGACCTCTTGGTCATGGCCCTGCGCACGGATTCCACCCGCGTGCTCACCTGCATGATCTGCAGCGAGTCCAACGGTGGCGCCATCCCAGACATCGGCATCTCCCAGACGCGTCACGGCCTCTCCCACCACAACGGCGACCCTGAACAGCTCCGCCGCCTCACCCAGACGGACACCTTCCTCATCGAGCAGCTCGCTTATTTCCTCGATCAACTCAAGGCCCACCAGGAGGATGAGCGCAATCTGCTGGACTCCACCCAGGTGCTCTGGGGCAGCGGCATGGCCTACGGTCACAGCCACGGGAACGCCAACCTGCCCACCATCCTCGCCGGCGGTCGCGGCCTGGGCTACAAGCACGGCCAGCATGTGGACTTCAATCTGCCCAAGATCGGCCAGTACAACGTGTCCGACGCCATCGGCCACTACAAGATCTGCTCCCGCCCCGTGGACAGCGACGCCCGCCTGAGCAATCTGCTGCTCACCATGCTGCAACGCGTGGATGTGAAGGCGGAGACGTTCCAGGACAGTGTGAGGCCGTTGGGGGAGTTGGTTTCCTGATGCAAGAGGGTCAAGGGAAGAGGGATAAGGGCCAAGGGTGAAGTGCGGCGGCTCCGCCGCGGGTGTTCTTTCCCGTATCCCTGCCATATCTAGTGCCTTGTCCCCTGATCCTGCATTCATGGCTTATCCCTTGCCCCTCTTCCCTTACCCCTTCCGTTCGCCCATGCCTTCCCGCACCGTCGCTCTCGCTCTAGGTTTCCTCGCTGCGTTTCCGTTTCTCCTTCACTCCCAGGAATCAGCACGCCCCCCCTTCAGAATCGACGCCGATGGCCCGGTGAACCCGGGCAGCGGTGGAGGCGGCAACAAGAAGGATGCCAAGCCCGGGTTGCCGCCATGGTACCAGATCGAGGAAGGCGTGTTCCCGCCCGAGGGCTCGGCCCATGCGGTCTCCGGCGAGCTCATCATGGTGGATCATCTGGAGCGGAAGTTCCACCTGCGGGTGGACCGCAATGACAGCCAGGACCGTGCGGTCTGGGATCTGCCGCTGGAGTCGGTCATGCTGCCTTATGGTTCCGTCTGGTACCAGGGGGCTCTCGCGGATCTGCGGGACATCCCCTTGGGCACGCATCTGCACGGGCAGTTCTACATTCGTGCCGTGGATGACACCGCTCCACCACCGAACCGCTACTTCCGCCGCAAGACACCCGAGATCGATTTCCGCCGCTGCTTCCGGCTGGAGGACGACTTCACCTTCCGTCAGCGCCAGAAGCAACAGTGGAAGATTGACTCCGTGAACCTCGCGGACATGAAGCTGGTGGCGACCCTGCATGATGCTGAGGGCAAGCCCGTTCCCGGCCCAGCCACGATGGAGCGCATCTTCGACCTCCTCACCAGCACCCGCGTGTTTCAGGGCAAGGGCTTTGCCGACCTCCAGGCTCTGCAGCCCGGTCAGTCCGTGTTGTTCAATCTCACCTGGGTCACATTGTATGGACCCGGTCGCATCACGGAGGTGTATCTGGATGACACCGCCCGCCAGCTCGCCGCCGCCCAGCAGTTGGAGCGTCATCGCAATCTCGTGCGCGAGCGTGGTCTCCCCGGCTGGATCGATGCCGTGGACGATGAGCCCCAGACCGTCACCATCACGTTTTTCGACAATGTGGACCCCGCCCTCTTCGCGGAACTGCGCAAGGCCCCGCCACCGCCTGCTCCTGGCACCGCCGCCGCTGCCACCTATGATCCCAAGGCCCCCTACGAGCCCCGCGGCGGCGTCGCCGTGGCCCTGCCCTCCCTCATGACTTACGATCCCGTGAACGACCGCAAGAGCGGCCCGATCGTTGAGATCAAAGAAAACCAACACCCGCAAACCATCGGCCGCGGCAACAGCGGTGTGCAGATCACCGTGAAGATGGACATGATGCTCGAAGGCTACCGGCCCAAGCGGATCGTGCGGTTCTATCCCCTGGCGTGGAAGGTGATGGAACTGCCGCGCGAGGAGAAGTATGAGGGGAGAGAGTGAGGGGAAGAGGAAGATTTTGGAGTTTGGATTTGTGATTTTGGATTGGGCTTCTTCGTCTCGCCAGCATGCCGGGTGATCTGGATCACTGAAGACTGCCAACGTCTGGTCCCGCATGCGGGACTGTGGAGTGCGCGCGTAAAGCGCCGCTTTCGCCTGCCTGCACCACGTCCTCCCACCCCACGGCTTTCACCAGCCCCCCTGCTCCCCTGATCTGGTTCAAGGAATTTACATCGATCCGCAAAAGTGGCGCTTCACGCCAGCACTCCACAGCCTCGCAAGCGAGAACAGGTGTTGACCGTTTCTCCATGCTCCGACTCTCCCTAGGCTTCCGACCTCACCTGCACTTTAGGTCTCCACCTTCTGATCCCAACATCCGCCAGCCCCCACCGATGCCGGAGGCATCCAAGCCATTAGCCGGGTGGTTGAGGGAGCGCAGCGAGCGACACCCCCGGTTGGCAGAATAGAGAATTCCACCCTGAAGGGGTGGCAGAGACGTATCGCAGCCGGCCTACTACGTTCGCTCATGTCTGGCGTCTTTTGTCTTCAAGTCTTCTGTCTCCCGCGAAGCGGGTCAGGGTCAGGCAATGACAGATCGATCTGCCGATCTGCAAATCGAGCATCAAAACCCGATTCCCACGGGAACCGCCCCTCCGAGTCGGGCCAGAAACACTGGAACGCGGGGAACTTCACCTCCGATGGTCGATAAAACCAGTTGGCGTATCCCAGGTATTCGTGAAACCAGCTTTTGTGGATCGGTCTGAAGCAAACGTCCCGTCCATCGACAAGGCCATGGTATCGCTCATCAGGCACGAGCGTGCCCCCGGTCACTAGGCGCCTCCCCACCGCGTTCAAGATGCGGTGGGCAGGTTCCATTGGAATCCCCATGATGAGGATCTCAGGTTGAAGCGTTCGCAAATAGAGGCCCACCGTGAAGGCGAATCCCGGCCCTTCTGCATCATCCGGAATGGCCACCACATGCCAGCCGTACTCCTGCACATCCCCCAGCAACTTCTCATCGCCAGCATCATCCGGCAGGCGAAAACGGAATTCAGGCAGCAAGGCGGGAAAGTCAGGCATAAGCAAAGTAACTTAAGGGCAGGTTGTGGGCGAGGGTGTCCTCTTGCAGACTTCCGCAGAACCGCTGGGCAGAAACACGAATATCATGCGACTCTACCAAAAAGCCATCCTCATCTACGGAACGGGCACTCTCGCGGCGATCATGATCGCCTCTTGAGTGTGGCCTCTTGTGCATGTTACTGCCTGTCATCGTGGCCGACCTGGTGGAGAACCGGCCTACTTCGGCGCTATTGGGAGTCGATCTGTAGTGATCGCCCACAATTTATTGCATTCCACCACCAAATTGTGCGAAAGTTTCGCCGATATGAACAAACAATTGCCAGCCTTTTTGAAAGTTTTGAAGCGCCCGTTGGATCTTGATGACTATCAAAAATGGGCGATTGCCACTTTTTCTCCTCAACTTGAAGCAGATGCCAAGTTAAATTTTCTCTCCCTGGGCTTGTTCGGTGAAGTGGGTTCCCTGCTTAGCGCGCTGAAGAAGAAACTCAGAGATGGCCCAGCTTACGTGGGTTATCAACGCACCGTGGAGGAAGAATTTGGAGACTCCATGTGGTACCTTGCAAACATAGCGGCACACCACGACATTGTTCTGTCGGAGATTTCGCCTAGGTCGGTCGACGAAGGCAG
>NZ_BATQ01000183.1 GCF_000739635.1 Verrucomicrobium sp. BvORR034
GCCTCGCTCCCGTCTGGCAGTCACTATCGGATCACCTTCACCGGCATGCCCACGTAGGCGTTCTCATAGAACTTGGGCACCACGTTGCGATCCATCCGGATGCAACCGTGGGAGGCAGGATACCCAGGGAGGTAGCCCTGGTGCATGCCCACCCCGTCCCACGTGAGACGCATGAAGAAATTCATGGGAGCTGGCACATACTTGCACCCAGGGGGAACGGGCGAGCGCGGCGTGGCGTCGTTGTTCACGGAGTTGCCAGCGGAGTCCTCCACATGGCCGTAGGAGGATGATACGTGGTCGATGTCCTTTTCCAGAATCTTGTAATCGCCAGACGGGGTCGCCCGCATTTCCGTGCCGGAAGAAATGGCCGCCACACCGATCACGTGGCCTGCCCGGTAGAACTCGGCCACCTGACGGCGCAGATCGACCACGATGTAGCTCTCACCTTGGGAGCCGTCGTCATCCCAGTACGACACTGGTTCTGCCACACCGAGCTGCTGCGGCGCAGTGGGCACAGGGCCGCCCAGGCCAGCCAGATAGTTGGCACCCAGGTTTTCCTTGGGTGGCGTGGTGCAGGAGGCGAGCAGGAAAAGGCCGGCAAGTGCAGAGAGGACGGTGGATTTCATGCGGTAATCAATAATTGGGGGGCCTCTGTGTGGCCCCAAATGCGCCCTGATTCAAATGAAATGACCTGTCCCCGGTGAGAGGTCTGAAGCTAGGGCTCAACGGCCACTCGGGAAACTTCAGCCCACAGGGACGCGGTCGATGTCTGAATCTCCTCCAGCAACGCTGGCGGGACCTGGGCCAGAAGTTGCACATTCCCACCTCGGGGCACCGGTGAGGCAGGCTGCGAATTCAATTGCTCAAAATGGGTCCGCAGCCGCTGCAGAGCAGACTCCACCTCTTCTGTCGTGAAAGGGATTCCCAAGGCGGAGGCCGCCGTCCGCACCTGAGGGGCGGTCAAGGCCGTCTGGTCCTGATACAGGAAAAACAAGCAGTTCGCGGGATTCGCACGCCGGTACTCCAGCATGGTTTCTACATGGTCCACCCATAGCGGCAGCTTCCATTTCGCGAATTCTTCCATGGTGACGCCAGGTGCCAGCATGGAGCCCTGCTGGCAAAAAACATAGTAAGACGCAATCGTCGCCGCCGGATGCCGCAGCATGTACAGCATCAATCCCTGGGACCGGCGCAGCACTTCTGTCAGATGGTGCGATCGATAGACCCCCGCTCCACACAGAGCTTCCAAATGACTGACGGGCAGGTCATCGACATGGTGAACGTTCGGGATGACTTTCTGCGACACGAGGCCCTTGAACTCGTCTGAATGAGTAGGCGCAGCAGTGGTGGTACGCAGGCTGCTGTAGTAGTGGGTCGGGTCAAAGCCCTGCCACTGATTGACGATGTCTGTCAGCGCATGACGGAGCCAGCGGGACCCGGATCTGGGAAACGCCAGGATGAAGCGGTCCTCCGGCCGGATACGGGCCAGGTAGGACGCATTCAATGGCATGAACGGCGGAGCAAGATTCATCGCGACAGTGTTGCTACCAGCGGATGCCCACCCGCATCAACAATGTGGAAACCAACGCTTTGAATTGCGCCCGGTTCACCCGGCGGGCCAGGCCGCCCCGGTTGAACTCCTTCCCCAGTTCCCGCTCGCGCAGCAACTGCATTTCCTTGTACCCGTCGGTATTGATCGTGACCGCATTCTTCTGCTCGCTGTGCATGCGGAATGCGCCCGTGAAGTACGGCAGGCGCACCATCTTGGCACCCGCCTTCTGCAGACGCAGGAGGAGGTCCCAGTCCAGCGCGAACTGGAAACTGGGATCCATGCCGCCGATTTTTTCATAGATACTGCGCCGCCAAAAGCAGGTCTCCTGGGGAATAAAGTCTGCCCACAGCAGGAGCTCTGCATCATGCACAGGCAACACCCAGCGAGCGACCTCGTAGCTGCGCTCATTGATGACGAGGCGGTGCCCATACACCACATCCACCTCGGGATGACGGGCAAAATAGTCCGCCACATAGGCCAGGGTGCCGGGCAGGATGAGGTCGTCGGAATTAAGCCACGCCATGATGTCTCCCGTAGCCTTCAGCAGGCCCTGACGCACCGCATCCGCCTGCCCGCCGTCGCGGGCGCTCTGCCAGTGGGCCAGGCGGGGCTCATACTTCTTGATCACCTCCACCGAGGCATCCGTCGAGCCGCCATCCATGATGATGTACTCCAGATGCGGATAGTTCTGCTCCAGCAGGCTCCGCATCGTTTCATCCAGGTACACCGCCTGGTTGTACGACGGGGTGACCACGCTGATCTTGGGCAGCTGCTCTACGGGAAGCTTGGGCTTGGGAATCGTGTCGAACTGCATGGGGCGGGCCTCGAACTGCTTGAGCACCCCCAGTCGCATCCAGTGAGTCCAGATGAGGCTCTCCAACGAAGGCATCCAGCTCAGCGCCCGCCGGATGAGCGAGTCGGAAATACCGCCTGGCAGCGGGGCCGTCGCATCGTACGACGGCATGAGGTGCGGCGAGGTGTAGAAGTTTACCAGCACGTTCTCCGTGCTGCGCAGCCGCTGAGCCAGCTCACGAATCGCATGGCGACGCCTGCGGAGGAGCTTGCGAAAGACATTGTTGCGTCGGTGGACCTGCTGGGCCTCTTTCTTCTTCAGAGCCCACTTCTCGCGCATCTGTGACCACAGTTGCTCCCGCTTTTGATCCGTTTCCTCCAGCCGGGCAATGAGCTGGTTTCGCTCTTCCAGCAGTCCCAGCAACCGCGCGACTTCCTTCTCCAAATCTTCCTTGCTCGACTCCCCGCCCACGGCTGCCCCCGCAGCGGTGCCACTTGCGCGGCGGGCCACGAGGTCCATGTAACGTTTAAGCAGGACTTCTTTAAATTTCGGCATGGAGTAAATTGGGCAAAGGACGCAGCCGTCGACTGTTAGACAGCTTTGGCTTTCCCTCAATCGCCAATACATGGGGAAAAACATTCCACCCATGCAGAAATGGAATCCCGACAGGCTCTCCGCTCAGCGCACCGGCAGACTGAATACCGCCCTGGCTCCTCTTGTCCCATCCCGGTTTTCCAGTTCGACCTTTCCCCGATGCAGAAGCGCCGCCTCCTTGACGAAACAGAGTCCCAAGCCGCTGCTCTTTCGCCCTGTCTGGGGCCGGGGCAGGGAGTAGAATCGCTCAAACACCCGCTTCTTCGCGTAATCGGGAAGCCCCGGCCCGTCATCCTCCACGATGAAGCAAGCCCGTTCGTCCACCACCTTCAGGCCAATGGAGATCAGCCCTCCCTCCGGCGAAAAATCCACGGCGTTCTGCACCAG
Source organism: Verrucomicrobium sp. BvORR034 (assembly GCF_000739635.1). Classification (GTDB taxonomy): domain Bacteria; phylum Verrucomicrobiota; class Verrucomicrobiia; order Verrucomicrobiales; family Verrucomicrobiaceae; genus Verrucomicrobium. The sequence continues at coordinate 3,327 of NZ_BATQ01000183.1, forward strand.
ATTGATCAAGGCGGTGTGGAGCAGGAAGGTGTCGCCCCTCACCTCCACATCGTCCTGAATCCAGTGATCGAGCCGCAGCCGGTTTTGCACCAGCATCGGCTCAAAGTGTTCGCAAACTTCACGACAAATCGCGCTGAGATTCACGATCGCGGTCTCGTCCAGCGCCTTCTTCTTCTCCAACCCCGCCAGAGCCAGCAGCCGGTCGAGCAGATCCTGGAGTCGCAAGGACTCGCCATGAATGTTGCGCAGGAACTTCCGCCGCTGCTCCTCGGGCATAGTGCCCTCCTGCAACAGCTCCGCCGCCCCGCGAATGGCTGCCACGGGGCTCTTCAGTTCGTGGGTCATGGTCTGGACGTAGTGCTCCACGTATTCCCTATTCTCCAGGACATCCCGCATGGTCTCAAAGGCCCCCCCTAGCGTCTTCATCTCGCTGCCGTGGAGGGCGGGCACTGCTGGGCGCTCACCCGCGGTGACGGCCTGTGCATAGTCGGTCAGCCGGCGGATCGGTCGGGTCGTCCATCGGGCCAGAAGGAAAGAGCCCATCACCATGCAAAGGATGAGGGACCCGATCGTCCGCTTCAACCAGGCCCGGGTTTCATCGCGGAACTTGAACACGCTCCGCTGCGGCTTCGCGACACTGACCACGCCCACCACCTTGCCGTCCACCCTGATGGGCGCGGCGGAATACATCACCGAGGAGTTGACGTCGTTCTCATCCTCCCGGGAGGAGCGGGCACCGTAAAAGCCGTTAAGGGTGAGAACCACGTCCCGCTTGGCCCGCTTCTCCCCCACGGTCTCCGGGTGCAGGGAGTCAAACAGCACCACCCCTCTCGCATCGGTCGCGTACACATCCATGTCCACCCGCGTCTTGAGGAAAGAATAGATGCGCGCCTCAAACTGGCGGTTCTTCGCCCCTTCCATCGCCGCCTTCATTGGCGTCGAGTCCAGAGTGCCGTCGGCCTTCATGTCCCGGGCCAGCATCTCCGCCAGCACGTGCGCGATATCCACCATGGGCTCCTCCGCAGCCTCCAGATACTGGCGTTCCACCCGTTCCAGCACCTGATCCATCATCAGCCAGAATCCAATGGCTGAGATGAGGGCGAAGCCGAACAACAGCTTCGACGTGAGGGACATGGAGAAGGAGAACTTCAAAGCTCAATACTCAAAATACAGATTCCAGAATCGGCAAAGCCGGCTCGCTGGCGACTCTCAACCCCACGCTTCGGTGAGGGAGTAGCCCATCCCGCGGTGGGTCACAATGGCTTCTGCCTCGTCCCGAATGAGCTTCATTTTCGCCCGAAGAGACTTCACGTGCGCGTCCACCGTGCGCTCCATGGCGGCATCGGGCTCGTCTGAGGCGTGCTCCATGAGCTGGCTGCGGCTGAAAACCCGGCCGGGGTGGCGGGCCAGCGTTTGCAGAAGTCGGTACTCGTAGCGGGAGAGCGGCAACACTTCACCGAAGTAGCGAATCTGGCAGCGCGTCTCGTCCACCACCACAGGAGTGGTCACCACGCCTGCTCCCGCCTGGGGCTGGGGCGCGACTTGGGGCTGGATCGGGCCCGGGGCAGCGGGAGTGGCCTGGGGTTGGGTCCTCCGCAGCACGGCCCGCACCCGAGCCGTAAGCTCCCGCGGGCTGAACGGTTTGCACAGATAGTCATCACCCCCAATCTCCAGTCCGACCACGCGGTCCACCTCAGAGGAACGGGCCGTCAGAAAGATCACCGGCACGTTCTTGGAGGTCCGGAGTTGCCGACAGACCTCAAAGCCGGTCATGTCCGGCAGGCCGATGTCCAGCACCACCAGCGCAAATTCCTCCTGGCCCAGGGTTTCCAGCGCCGAGGCTCCCGTGCCGGAGATCTGCACGGCGAATCCTTCAGACTCCAGCGAGTATTGCAGGGTGTCGGCGATCGAAGGTTCGTCTTCGACAACAAGGATGCGTGGACGGGTGGCCATGGCGGGAAGGGTGGAGCAGACAGATTCCGGGGCAGACCAAGGCACAATGTGGGCGGAGAGCATCTGATTTTATCGGGTCACGCCCGATTCGTGACCCCGAGACACTCGTGAATCAAAAATCGTACGGCACCCCCAGCATGCTTCGCTGCGTTGAAAGATGTGTGAAGCGAGGGTGAAATCGCCATGAATTCAGCGGCAAAGGGACGCAAAAAGTTCTTTTGAGTCTCCCCCAATCGGGGCCACATTCGTCCATGGCCCTTCCCAAGCCCGTGAAGTCCTACACTCCCGAGGAGTACTATGTGCTTGAGCGTCTCGCCGAGTACAAGAGCGAGTACTATCAGGGAGAGATCTTTGCCATGTCTGGCACGACCACCCGGCACGCCATGGTGGGGACCAACTTGCTGGGGGAATTGCATGCTGCCCTGAAGGGCAAGCGTTGCTCCCCCATCAACAGCGACCAACGCATCAAGGTGGAAGCCACGGGACTGCGCACGTATCCGGACGTCAGTGTCTTTTGTGGCCCCAAGGAATACGACGCCGAGGATTCCCAGCGAGACACCGCGACGAATCCCACCATGCTTTTCGAAGTCCTTTCCGAATCGACGGAAGGTTATGACCGCGGCACGAAGGCGGAGCACTACCGGCGCATTCCCTCTCTCCAGGGTTACGCCCTCCTTTCGCAGGACAAGGCGCACATTGAGCTCTTCGAGCGCCAGGCAGATGGATCATGGCGGCTCACCGAAGCCACGGGTCTGCAATCCTCGATAGCCCTGCCCTGCATCGACGTCACACTTCATCTGGCAGATGTTTATGCCGGGGTGGAGTTCGATGAGCCCACTTCCCTGAAGGTGATCCAGCCCGACAGGGCGTGATGGGGGTGTTTCAAACTGGCTTCCCTCGCGGTGCGAAAGGCAGTCAGACCATCACCATTCCCCCTTAGCAACGGATTCGCGAAGGGGAGCGCAGGCGGCTCGCCTGCCCGGCGGCCCGCCGGGCAGGTGAGGTGGCTGGAACAAAAAGAGGGCCTCCACCGGATAACGATGTGCTACGCGGGCGGGGCCGCCCTTGTGGCAGGCGAGCCGCCTGCGCTCCCCAAAAACACCCGTGTGCAGGTCGGTTCCTTGCTGACCACCTGGAAGTGCCCGCCTCAGACCGAAGTTGATCCCAGTATGGGATCTGTAGCACAGCCCAAGGTTGGACGAGCCCTAAGCGAGTCAACCTTGGGGACCGCCGCAGGAGATGATCAGGTGGGAAGGCCGGCAGCATCCGCTTTCTCCCCACCGCCATCACCACCTCCATGTCAGTCCCCCAGGTTCCTTGGCAGGCACTCGCTGAAGCGTCTGTAAGTTTCGCCTTCTCACCGATGTCACCTAGCTTCGACAGACGCTGGGCTTTCTGGGCGGAAGTCAGAAAGCATGCCCCATCCGGACTACACCCGAAGCCACGCTTCGGGGTAATCCGGCAATCTCAACCGTCTACATCTCCCACCACCCCGGTTCAACCAAACAACTGCGTGAGCGGCTGCCCTTTGTCCGCCACGGTAAACGGCCGCTTGCTGGGTGAATACAACACCTGGTCCAGTGGGATGCCCAACGCGTAGGCGATGGTGGCGTTGAAGGCGGGGATGTCCGTTTTGTTCTCCACCACCTCGAAGCCCTTCTCATCCTTCTTCCCGTAGGCCTGGCCGCCACGAATGCCCCCGCCGGCGAACAGACAGGTGAAGGCCTTGGGATGGTGGTCGCGGCCGTCGTTCTGGTTGATCTCCGGCGTGCGGCCAAACTCCGTCGCCAGCACCACCAGGGTCTCACTCAGCAGCCCGCGGGCTTCCAGGTCCTGAAGGAGAGTGCTCAGCGCCGCATCCAGTTCTTCACAAAGCTCCGGCACGCGGATGAAGTTGGCATTGTGGGTGTCCCAGCTACCAAAGCTTACTTCCACGAACCGCACCCCGTGCTCCACGAGGCGGCGGGCCAGCAGACAACCCTGGCCGAAGGAGGATTCGCGCCCATAACGGTCGCGCAACTCATCGTTCTCCTGACTCAGGTCAAAGGCCTTGAGCTCCTCGCTCTTCATCATGCGCACGGCATCATCATACATGTCCGCGTAAGCACGCACGTTCTTGACGTTGTACTTCTGCGCAAAGGTGGTGTCGAGCTGGCGGGCCGCGCCCAGGCGGCTGCCAAAGCGGTCCTCACTGCCGGCAAACCAGGCGTTGATCTTGCTGTTGGAAACACCGTCATCCGGGTCATTGACCATGAGCGGGCTGTACTTGGCCTCAAAGAACCCAGCCCCAGGGTGGCGGCTGTCGTTGCCGATCATGACGCTGCCAGGCAGGCTGGGATTGCCACGCTCCTGGAACTTCTGCAACCACGCGCCCATGGCGGGGTGGCGGATGGAGCTGCGCAGCGTGTAGCTGGTGTGCATGTAGTACTGCCCCTGCTCATGCGCCCCCTGCGTGGAGTTCATGGAATTAACTAGCGCCACCTTGTCCATCTGGCGGGCCATGAGGGGCAGGTTGGAGCTGATGCGAATGCCGTCCGCCGTCGTCTTGATGGCCTCCGTCTCCCCGCTCACCTCCTTGTTCTCCGGGCGGGGGTCAAATGTGTCCAGGTGGCTCATGCCGCCGGTCATGTAGAGGTAGATCACGTTGCGCGCCGTCGCCACCTGCTTGAGAGGCGAGGTACCCAGCCCGGCGGCGGCAAGGCCGCGGCCCTGGAGCTGGTTCAGAAGAGACACTCCAAGGAAGGTCTTGGCCGCGCCGCTCACAAACTGGCGGCGGGTGGGCTGGTCCACGGACTGGAAGAGCGGGTTCATGGAAATGAGTGCTGAAAGAGATGGTTACTGGATGAAGAGAAACTGGCGGGTGTTGAGCACGGTCCAGAGGATGTCCCCCCGGCCTTCCAGCGGGTTCTGCTCCACCATGGGGCGCAGCACCGCCTTCTCCTCCTCGGTCGCACGGCGGCTCAGCGTGCTGAGGTAGATGGTGTCGATCGCCGCGTTCACGTCTTTGCCATCCTTCCGGACTTCACGCGTGAGCGTGGCAAAGGGGCTGAGCAGGTTGCGGAACAGCGTGCCGTTCATCATGGTCAACGCCTGCATCACGGAGGCATCGCGGTTGCTGTTCTCCACCAGTTCCCGGTCACTCTGACCATACAATCTGAGGAAGTGCCCGTTGGGAGCCGGATTGCGCAGATCTGCTGCCCGCACCAGGTTGCGATCCCGATACTCGGCAAACTTGCGGTAGTTCTCCTTTTTCTCCTTGGTGTCCACACCCCACTCCTGCATCTCGCGGTCGCGCATGACCGTCTGCCAGCTGGCGTAGTCCTTGCGCTGCTGGTCCAGGACGAAGTCCATGGCCTCATCCATGGTCGGGATCTTGCCAAAGTGCTTCACTGCTGCCGCAATCTGGGCCACGAACTCTGGATCCGTCTGCTTCGCCACCACACCAGGCTCTTTGGCAATCTGCTCTGCCAGCTTCTGGAAGCCCGCATTGAAGACGATTTCGTCGGACTTTGCGTAGATCTTCTGCCGCTGGGTCTTGGCCGCCTTTTTGGTTTCGCGCACTTCCGCTTCACTCAGAGTGCCCGCCTTGAGAGCAGCCGTCTTGGCCTGGATGTCCTCATTAAGATCCTTGCCATAGGCCGCGATCTTCCGCGCCCCTTCCACCAGCTCTGCCGGTGTCTGGGCCAGAATGGTGCGATCCATCCACTCCACCTTGGTCAGGAGTTGCTGCGTGTCCATGTAGGTGCCATGGCTGGCCTCATCCGGATTGTCCTTGGCCAGGGCCACGATCGAATCCCAAATCTGTTCCGCCGTCATGCGGCGCAACAGGGGCCCGGGGAAATGATATTGCGCCCCCAACTCCACATCGGCAGTGTAAGCCTCACGTTGGTAGGTCTGGGAGTTCAACAGGATGCGCATATACGCCTTCATGTCGAAGTTCACCTGCTTCATGGTAGTTTCAAGGAACTCCATGAGGGCCGGATTGCTTGGCACGGTGGAGTCCGTGATCTCATCCACGGGGTCGATCACCCCCATGCCCATGACTTTCTTCCAAAGCCGGTTCGCTACAACCAGGGTGAAGCGGGGATTCTCCCGCGAGGTCATCCACTGGGAGTAGGCCAGGATGGGGGCCTCACCCTCTTTGACGATCTTGCCGTCCTTGGAGAAGGAAACCGGGATCATCGGTTCGATGTTCGCGCCCGGCTTGGCATCTTTGTACTGATAGTCCCCCGGCAGCTTGAGCGATCGATCCAGCGAGTACACATGGTTGAAGCGGAGCCGGAACAGGATCTCGCTGAAGGCCTTGTTCATCGTCCGGCGATCTTCACCCACCAGCCCCTGCTGGGTCATGAAGCGGTTCACGTCCGCCGCATTGGCCAGGTTGTTGGAGCCTGCCATGCCGTTGCTGTGGGCGGCCATCTGGTAGTAGTCCATCTGGCTCCACTTGTCGAAGGGGTGGTTGTGGCACTGGGCGCACACCATCTGGGTGCCCAGGAAGACCTGGGTCGTCACTGCCATGTTGTCCAGCGGCATGCCCAGATCTCGCATGTAAAAGCCCATGGCCCCGTCTTCATAGGTGGCACCATCTGCAGTCAGAAGCTCCCGCACCATCCGGTCATAGGGCTTGTTGTCTCTCAATGACTCCTTGAGCCACTGAATGTACGCCGCCCCGGCCTCGCGGCCCTGGCCACCGGGAGCGATGCCGTTCTTCACCCGCAGCACATCCGCCCAGAAGTTAAAGGCATGCTGCACATACCCATCACTGTTAAGAAGCTGGTCAATGAGCTTCTGCCGCTTGGTGGCATCCTTTGATTCCAGGAAGGCCACGGCTTCCGCCTTGGTGGGGATGCGGCCAATCACATCCAGATAGATGCGGCGCACAAAGATCTCATCAGAGACAGGAGCGTTGGGCTGAATCTTTTCCGCCGCCAGCTTGGTGGCCACCAGTTCATCAATCTTCGCCGCCGCCTGCTGAACCTCCACCTTGCCAGTGTAGAGGGGCTCCTTGGCTGGCGGTGTCTCCAAAAAGGTAACCTGCGCATTGCGATCCGCCCGTTTGGCGTTTTTCGCCACCGCTTTGACCTTGGGCTTCGCGATGGGTGCAGCGGTCGGATTGACCGCCGGGTTCGCCTTGGGAGTCATTTCCTCATCCGCGCCTGGCGCTCTGCCGGGAAGTGACATCACCATCACGGCCGCTGCGGTGGTCACCGCGCGCAAGCCTGTCGTCAGGTATTGCTTTCTCACTGATTTCATCGCTCTGGAGTCAAGTCGTTTGGACTGCGTCGTGCGCCGCAGCATTCAAAGGGGGTCACCAATGTCGCCACTGGCTGGCGCGTGAAAACGAAGCCGCTGGACGCGCCTTTCATTTTTTTCTAGGTGGCTCGCAGCACGAACTCCGGGATCCGGCGCAAGCGTGATCAAAACAATCGCAAGGGATTGGGAGAAATCGTGTCCAAAACCCCCCGCGATTTTGCCTCAAGAGAAGCGGCGTCCTTCCGGCCTGACTCCCTCTACCGGAAGGAACCCCTCCAGCACGCTCATTCTCAACCGCTTGCCTCACACAGGCGACTCCTGTCATCATGCCCTTCTCCATCCTCCCCTCGTTCCAGTCCTCCCGCACCCCGGCAGCCCGCCGATGGAGAATGCTGCTGTTGGGAATGGCTTCCCTGCTCACGACTTTCCCGGCGAACGCGGCGAACTACTATTGGCGAGGCAGCAGTGGCACGGGAGGATCAGCAGACTGGGACACTACGTCATCATACTGGTTCAACAGCACCTTGAAGCCCTGGACCGTGAATACGGCCATCTTCGGCTCACCTACTGACACAGATGCCGGGTTGGGAGGTACCGTGACCTTGCGATCCGCGATCGACGCGACCGCACTTGTTTTCCAGAGCAAGGCCAATGGTTATCTGCTCCAAGGCGACACCAGTGTTCGAGTTCTTAACCTGGGCGGCAACATCACCATCGATCCCGCGGCGACCGTTACCTTCGGGCAGAATCTCACCGTGCAGCGAGCAGGGCAGATCGATCCACGTGGACGGCGGTGGCAAGCTGGTCATCGACAACGGCGCGACTTTGAGTACCACTGGCACCAGTTTCCTCAACATCAACGGAGGCACCACCGTCGAGGTCAAGACAGGTGGCATCTTGACTTCGGGCGAGACCTTCATCGTCGGGACCACCGCCTCTGGCAATGGCGCCTCGGGATCCGGGACTCTGCTGATCAGCGGTGGCATCGTTAATGCCGGTGCCAACGCCTCCGGAAGCCGCAATTTCATCTTGGGGAACCGGACTAGCAACGCAGGCGACGTGGTCGTGACCATCACCGGAGGCCAGCTCAACGGCAATGCCTCCGCTACCACCGGCATGGTGTTTGAAAATACCGGAGCCAGCTCAGCCATCTTTAACCTCGATGGCGGCACCGTCACCGTCCGGCGGGTGCTGCGCTCTGGCACCCCTGACGTGGGTAAAGTCACGGAGTTCAACTTCAACGGGGGCGTATTGCGCGTCACCGAAACACCCACAGACGCCTCCGACGCCAACTTCGCCTTCCTCGCCAACACCGCCGCCATCACCTACAACGTGAAAGAAGGCGGGGCCATCATCGACACCAACGGCCGCAACATCCTGGCGGCTGCCAAGCTCGTGCATGCCGGTGCCGCCGCCATCGATGGAGGCTTCACCAAACGCGGCAGTGGCATCCTTCAACTCCACGGAGCCAACACCTACACCGGAGCCACCGTGATTGAGGCTGGTACGTTGAGCATCGCCTCCGATGGCAACCTCGGCGCAGCCCCCACGACCGCCACACCCGCCAGCCTGGTGATCAATGATGGTGCCACTCTGCGGGTGACACCGCCCACCACACCCACCACCGACCTGCCGCTGAGCACCAACCGAGGCATCGCCATCGGCGCCGCCACTGGCGCGGGCACAGCTACCATCGAGGTGCAACCCGGCTCCCTCACCTACGCGGGCATCATCGCCAATCGAGGAACAGGGGCGGCAGGGCTGATCAAGACTGGTGCAGGGGTTCTCAATCTCTCTGGCTCCGCCGCCAACACGTTCAGCGGACCCATCACGGTAAAAGCTGGCATCTTGCGCGCAGGCGGCGCGGCGCGACTGGGCACCGCCACCAATGATCCCGCGAACTTCATCCTGGACGGCGGGGGCTTTGACTACACCGGCGGCGGCACCCCCATCGAGCGAGGCATCCACATCACTGCCAATGGCGGCACCCTCTACAGCTCCGCGGTGGCATGGCGGCTCAATGGCAACATCACCGGGTCCGGCACACTCACCATCAATGTAACGGCGGGATTCATCTCCACCTCGGGCGACAACAGCGCCTTCACCGGCGACATCGACGTCGCTGCGGGAGAATTCTACCTGCGCAAGGCGGCTGGCATGGGCACCACGGCTGGCAAAACCACTGTTCGAGGCAATGCGGTCCTCTCCCTGGACCAGAACGGCTCCGGCGGCGGCGGTCAGGTTCCGGGAGACAACAACTACAAAGACGCCCTGGTTCTTGAAAACAACGCCACCCTGCGCAATCGCGGCGGAACAGGCGGCGGAGCGACCAACAGCATCTACTCCGGAACGGTGAGCCTGCAAACAGGCATGGCCATCATGGACATCGTCGGCAAGGTGCTCACCCTGCAAAACGTCATCAGCGGAGCAGGAGGCATCAATAAAACTGGCGTGGGTGAACTGGTCGTGGAAGCACAGAACACCTACACCGGGAAAACCACTGTCTCGGCGGGCACTTACTCCCTGGGAGCCTCCGCCTCCATCGCTGACAGTCCGTGGCTTCAGGTGAACAGCGGCGCCACCCTCAAAACGACCGCGCTCAGCGGGAACGGTGGCTACACCAGCAACAGGCAGGTCTTCTCCGGCTCCGGCACCTTCCTCGGCAACTTTGGCTTGAGCGGCACCTCTCTCATCAAAGCTGGCGACTCCACCACCCAGGGTTTGAGCGCGATTGCCAATGCAGGGGATCTCACGGGAAACCTCACCTTTGATGGAGACCTCTCCTTCAGCTCCAACGCCAGCGCGACCACCCGCGCCATCTTCGGCCTGGGCGGGGCTGGAGCGGGCCAGTTCGACCGGATCACCATTACCGGCGATCTTGACGTTGGTGCCAACACCCGGTTCGAGGTGGTGTGGGTGAACGGCTTCGAAGCAGGCTGGGGTCAGTCGTTCGATCTCTTGGACTGGGCGCCGGACTCCGCCATCTGGGGACTCTTCGACCCTTCTCTTGAAACCTCGCTGGACCTCCCTGAGTTCAGCATCGGCTCCGGCCTCCACTGGGACTACAGCACCTTCAAGGACGACGGCATCATCCGCGTGGCCCCCGAGCCGTCCCGCATGCTCCTGCTCCTGGCAGGATGCCTCAGTCTCCTGCTGCGGCGTCGGCGCCGCTATTCGCCGATGTAAACGGGCGTGCCCAGCTCCACCAGGTCGTAGAGCTCCACCACGTCCAGATTGCGCATGCGCACGCAGCCGTGGCTGCCCCGCTGGCCGATCAGTTCCTCCTGGTTGGTGCCGTGGATGTACACGTAGCGGTCCTTCGTGTTCGCGTTGCGCACCTCCGCGCCCTCCAGCCACAGGATGCGGGCCAGGATCAGGTCCGCGTCCGTCTTCTCCCCGGGCGTCCATTCACCCACGGCCTTGCGACTTTTGAAGACGGTGTGCAACGGGCTATCCGCCCCGTGCTTCTCCGCCACACGGAAGGCCCCCAGCGGCGTGCGATTCGAGCCTTCTTCAAACCCGATGCCGAACTTCGAGGTGCTGCATGGCCAAATCTTCACCTGGCGCGTACCATCCCATAAGGAAAGGGTTTGCGTGGCGACGGAGACTTCGAGGCGTGGGTGCGAAAGTTGCATTTTGCGGGCGTCGGTTTAATCTGCCCGCCCTTTTCTACAAAGCAAACACCATGAGCAACACCAAACATGTCGCGGTCGTCGGCGCCACCGGAGCGGTGGGAGTGGAAATGTTGCGCTGCCTCGAACAGCGCAACTTCCCCGTCGGCCAGCTTACCCTTCTTGCCAGCGCCAGAAGCGCCGGGAAGACCATGAAATTCAAGGGTGAGGACGTGACAGTGAAGGAACTGACGCCTGACGCCTTCGCTGGTGTGGACATCGCCCTCTTCAGCGCCGGCGGCGGCATCAGCAAGGAGTTCGCTCCTCACGCGACCAAGGCGGGTGCCATCGTGGTGGACAACTCCTCCGCCTTCCGCATGGATGACGAGGTGCCGCTCGTGGTGCCGGAAATCAATGCTGCGGATCTCAAGAACCTCCCCAAAGGCATCGCCGCCAATCCGAACTGCACGACCGCCATCACCCTGATGGCGCTGTACCCGCTGCACCAGGCCTTTGGTGTGAAGCGCGTGTTCGCCAGCAGCTACCAGGCCGTCTCCGGCACTGGAGCCCAGGCCATTGAGGAACTGGAAGCACAGATCCGCGACTGGGCCTCTGCCGACCGCAAGTGGGACGATGTGCGCCTGGCTGCGGACAAAGTGAAGGTCTATCCCCACCAGATCGCCTTCAACGCCCTGCCTCACGTGGACAGCTTCCTCGACTCTGGCTACACCAAGGAGGAGATGAAAATGGAGAACGAGGGGCGCAAGATCATGCACCACCCCGGCTTCCGCGCCAGCGTCACCTGCGTGCGGGTGCCCGTCTTCCGGGCTCACAGCGTGGCCGTGAGCGCTGAATTTGAGAGACCTGTCACCGTTGCAGAGGCTCGCGCCGTGCTCGCCAAGGCCCCGGGACTCGATGTCGTGGATGATCCCACTCTCAAGCAGTATCCGCTGGCTCTCGACGTGGCTGGCAAGGACAACTGCGCGGTGGGCCGTCTTCGTCTCGATTGCGCCCTCGACAACGGCCTCGCCTTCTGGATCGCCGGTGACCAACTCCTCAAAGGAGCCGCTCTCAATGCGGTGCAGATCGCTGAGTGCCTGTAACCGACACCCTGGCAGACTCTTTTACCCCGCAGCGGCCTTCTGGTCCTGCGGGGTTTTTGTTGGTTTGTCCGAGCGCGTCGTTCAATCGTCCCGCCTCTCGCCGTCCCGCTTGCTGTCCCGGCACTTCCAGTGCACCTTGCCAAGGCTGTGACATCCGTTGGACATGCCCCGCACCCCCCTTTGCTCCAGCCGCCTTCGCCGCTGGAACTTGCGCGTGCGAAGCAGGCTGCAGGCGACCTGGTGTTTCTCGATAGCGCCATCGCCACCAGCAGTTCCTTCTCCATCGTCGCGGAAGCCCCCGAAGAAGTGCTGACCGGCAATCTCTATGAAGATGCCCCCAAGCTTCGCGAGATCATGCAGCAACACCGTCCTCGCCATGTGGCGGATCTCGGTGCTCCTGCAGGTGGTCTCTACGGATGGATCGGGTTTGATGGGCAATATACATTGGGCCGTTTTGCCCGATGCCATGTGTATCAACACGGAACCCAGTCATGGCTCAAGACCGGGGACGGCTCCAATGATGGAAGGCCCGGCACGCTTAAAGCCACTGCGCCGATGCCAGTGGAGACGGCCCTTCCTGAGTTCACACCCTGCATGACGCAGGAGAACTTCTGCAACCGCGTTCGTCGGGTCCAGGAGTACATCACCGCGGGTGATATCTACCAGGTGAACCTCTCCTATCCCTGGTCCGCCACCTGGCCGGAGGGCATGGATCCATGGTGCTTCTATGAGCGCCTGCGCAAGGCCTCACCTGCCCCCTATAGTGCTTACCTGAACCTTGCAGGCACCCAGGTGTTCAGCGCATCGCCCGAGTGCTTTCTCAAGATCAGCGGCAATCACATCGTGACGCGCCCCATCAAGGGGACGCGACCACGCGCCAGCGAAGCGATCGAAGACCAGTTCCTTGCAGGAGAGCTGCTCAACTCTCCCAAAGAGCGCGCCGAACTCGTGATGATCACAGATCTGGAACGCAACGATTTGGGACAGGTCTGTGAATACGGCAGCGTGCGCGTGACGGAGCTTTTGAAGCATGAACGCCATGCGCAAGTGCATCATCTCGTCTCCACTGTCGAAGGCACGTTGCGACCTGATGTGGATCATCTCGATGCATTTCTGGCCTGCTTTCCCGGCGGCTCCATCAGCGGTGCGCCAAAGAAACGCGCCCTGGAGATCATTCACGAACTTGAGCCGCATCCACGCGGCCTCTACACCGGTGCCATCGGCTGCTTTGGCTTCAATGGTGAAAGCCACTTCAGCATCGCCATCCGCACGGCCTGGCGTGAAGGGAACCATGCACAGTTCAACACTGGGGCCGGCATCGTGGCCGACTCAGATCCGCTGCGCGAGTGGGAGGAAACTCGCCACAAAGCGGCAGGCTTGCTGCTGGCCAGCCGTTGACTCTCAACATCAACTTCCATCCCTTGGAAAAAAAGAGCCCGCGGCTGCGAGAGCCGCGGGCTTTTGTCTGAGGGAGAGTGACTGAATGCGTCTCAAGAAAGACGTCTTCAGCGGGTCGCTTAGAGCGCGCCTTTGAGGGCGGAGGAGGGGACGAAGCGAACCGTCTTGGAGGCTTTGATCTTCATGGCTTCACCCGTCTTCGGGTTGCGGCCGGTGCGGGCGGCACGCTTGGCCACCTTGAAGGTACCGAAGCCGATAAGCTGGACCGTACCGGTCTTTGCCACGCCCTTGGAAATCGAAGCGAGCACGGCTTCCACGGCGTCCGAAGCGGCGCGTTTGGAAGTGTCTCCGCCGAGATTCTTTTGCACGGCTTCAATAAGTTCAGCTTTATTCATGGTCTGCGGGATATGTTTGGGTTGCTGGAAGGACTCTCTGCTGGATAAGTGCGAGGCTTCGCGTTTGTTTATGGATAAATTCACGGAAAGCGTCAACCCCATTTCGTCTCCAGCCCTTATTTTTTCAGGCATGAAACGCTTTTTATTGCCGCAAGAATCACCCCGAATTGACGTCACTGCGTTCATCGCCGCAGGGGCTGTGGTGGTAGGTGGAGTGACCGTTTCCGCCGAGGCCAGCATTTGGTACAATTGTGTTCTCCGTGGTGATATCAATCACATTAATATTGGACCTCGCTCCAATATTCAGGACGGCACCATTGTGCATGTGGCGGATGACTTTGAGGCGAGGGTGGGCGAGGCCGTCAGCGTCGGGCACCGGGCCATCATCCATGCCTGCACCATTGGAGATGAGACTCTGGTCGGCATGGGGGCCATCATCATGGATGGTGCCGTCATCGGTCCGCGCTGCATCATCGCGGCGGGTGCCCTGGTTACCAAACACACGGTCGTGCCCGAGGGCTCGCTTGTCGTGGGTTCACCCGCGCGGGTGGTACGAGCTCTGAGCCAGGAGGAGCAGGCGGGGAATGCCCGGCTTGCCGCGAAATACGTGGAGATATCGCGCCGTTACCGGGAGCTGGGCCAATTGTAAAAATGCCTGCCGAGGCGTATCTGCATCGAACTGCCGCTTGAGATTCCGGCAGGAATGTTCCAAGGAAAGGTGCTGATGCCGCGAAGGCATCGCTCCCTCCCTCCTGCCATGTCTGCCGATCTCAAGTCTTACCTCACTCAACGTGTCGCCTTTGTGGATGCGGCGCTGGATCGTTTTGTGCCAGCGGCAGAGACCCGGCCAGTGACGATTCACAAGGCCATGCGGCACAGTCTGTTTGCAGGTGGGAAACGGCTCCGCCCCATTCTCTGTCTCGCGGCTGCTGAAGCCTGTGGCGGCTCTCTGGAAAATGCCCTGTATGCCGCATGCGCCGTCGAGTGTCTGCACACCTACTCGCTCATTCATGATGACCTGCCCTGCATGGATGATGATGACATGCGTCGCGGTGTGCCCACCTGTCACAAGGTCTATGGCGAGGCCATGGCCCTCCTGGCTGGAGACGCATTGCAGGCACTCTCGTTTGAACTGGTGGCACAGACACCCGTGACCCATCGCCACTCTCCCGCAGCCATGGTCCTCGAACTGGCCCGCACCGCCGGCAGCCTGCATCTCGTGGGCGGACAGGTAGCAGACCTTGAGGGTGAAGGCAGGAAGCTGCCGCTGGAAGACCTGCGCTACATTCATGAAAGCAAGACCGCCGCGCTGCTGGCCTCAAGCGTGAAGCTGGGCGGCATGAGTGCTGATGCCCAGCTCGATCAGGTGCAGGCGCTGCATGACTTCGGCATGGCCACAGGGCTGGCCTTCCAGATCATCGACGACATCCTGGATGTCACGCAGACCACCGAAAAGCTGGGGAAGAGCGCTGGCAAAGACCTGGCCTCGGAGAAGTCCACCTACCCTGCCCTCATGGGCCTGGACGCATCACGCGATGAAGCCCATCGACTCACCGAGAAGGCCCGCCAGGCTCTGGAAGTGTTTGGCCCCAATGGTTACTGGCTTCATCAGATGGCAGACTACCTGCTCAAGCGCGACTACTAGCAGCTCAAGCAGCCGGACTCGTCATGCACCCCAAGCTGTTGCGACTGGCCCAGACGGAAGTTGAGCGGGTCCTCGCACAGCTTCCTGAAACCGTTCGCGACGCCGCCCTCGAGTGTTTTATCTCCTATGAAGACGCTGCGGACGAGTCCGACGAAACCCTGGCCGACCTGCTTGGGCTCTTTGAAGGTTTCAGCCGATTAGACCCTGAACCCGCTGGCCCTTCCGAAATGCCCCGCGTCCGCCTCTTCCTCGACAACCTCTGGCTCTATACCGAAGAGGATGAGCGCACCTACCGTGATGAGGTTCGCATCACTTATTTACACGAACTCGGCCACTACCTTGGCTGGGGCGAGGAGGAGGTCGAGGCTTTGGGGTTGGGGTAGAAATCAGGCAGGCGCTTTGCGCGCCCAATCAACTAGAACATCCTCATCGCCTGGTCCCGCATGCGCATGCGCGTCAGGTTAGTGAATGTCGCAGTGGTCGCACGTGAGTGCTCTGACGCCAAGGGCGTCACACATGCCAGCCCAGGGTAAGGCGAGGTACGAGCCGCCACCCTGGGTACACGGACGGGTGAGCCAGAACTCCGAAGTGAGTTCTACAAACCGCGACCGCATCCCTGAGGTGTTCACTGCATGCAGGACGGTCGTCTCCGAGTGATCTGGACGGTTTGTAGAACTCCCTTGGAGTTCCATCGCTATCCCATCGATACCCGGGGTGGCGACCGCTTCGCGGTCTGACCCCGGGCTGTTGTGTATCACGCCGTTGGCGTGGGGTTTCCCCTATCAAAACACGGGGTCAGCTACCGGCGAAATGTCCTCGAACTCAGGTATCCGATCTTTCGCGCGGCTTATCACTGCTCTAGACGCCGATAGTCTTCCAGATTGCGGCCTGAAGAGCATCCGGCGTGTCCCAACAGAAATCCTCTTCCGAGCAATCCCGAACCGGAGGGTTCACCATGAGTAGCCATGGGTGAAACGAGCGTAGCGAGCGCAACCCATGGAATGCCAACAAGCGAAATTCTACCGCGGAGCGGTAGGCCCTGAGCAGGAAGTTCCTGCATACGGCGTCAGCTCACGACGGCCGCCTGCCGCTCCGCGTTAGAAAATCCCGCTTCACGTTTCCATAGTGAACTCTCCAGGTTCGGATCCATGGAGAGTCCCCTCTTCCTGCTCGACTCCGGGCCGTCCCGCGCTACTCATTCTCCCATGTCCGACTCTCCATCTTCGCTTTCCTCCAAGTTGTTTGCCATGGCGAAGCAATACATCCCCGGCGGGGTCAACTCCCCGGTCCGCGCCTTCCGCAACGTGGGCGGCGAGCCTTTCTTCGCGCAGCGGGCCAAAGGCTGCCGGGTGTGGGACGTGGATGGCAAGGACCGGATTGACTACGTGGGCACGTGGGGCCCAGCGATTCTGGGTCACGCCCCCCAGTGCGTCATCGAGGCGGTGCACAACGCCGCCAAGGACGGCGTCAGCTTCGGCATCCCGAATGCCTACGAGGTCGAAATGGCCAAGCTCATCGTGGATTGGGTGCCCAGCGTTGAGAAGGTTCGCATGACCAACAGCGGCACCGAGGCCACCATGTCGTGCATTCGTCTCGCCCGCGGCTACACGAAGCGTGACCGGATCGTGAAGTTTGACGGTTGCTACCATGGCCACGTAGATTCCCTGCTGGTCGCGGCAGGCAGCGGCGCCCTCACCCATGGCAACCCGGACAGCGCCGGCGTGCCCAAGAGCTTCGCAGAGCTGACCACCGTGCTGCCGTACAACGACGTCGCCGCCCTCGAGGAGTGCTTTGACAAGTACGGTCATGAGATCGCCGCCCTCATCGTGGAGAGCTACCCTGCCAACGCCGGGCTCATTCTTCCGCAACCGGGCTTCCTGCAAAAGATGCGCGAGGTCACGGAGAAGCACGGCGCGCTGCTGATCCTGGATGAAGTGATGACCGGCTTCCGTGTTGCTCGCGGCGGGGTTCAGGAAAAAGAAGGCCTCAAGCCGGATCTCACCGCCCTGGGCAAGGTGATCGGTGGCGGCCTCCCCGTCGGTGCTTTTGGCGGTCGGGCCGAGATCATGGACTACCTGGCCCCCGATGGTCCAGTGTACCAGGCTGGTACCCTGTCCGGCAATCCCCTGGCCATGGCCGCCGGTCTGGCCCAGTTGCGGGAAATGGAGAAGCAGAAGGGTTGGGAACGTCTTGAAGACCTCGGCCAGATAATGGAGACCGCGGTGCTCGATGTTCTGAAGAAGACGGGGCGCAACTACCAGTGGTACCGCACCGGCAGCATGTTCTGCCTCTTCTTCACCGAGAAGCCCGTGCTCAATCTCACCGACGCCAAGACGAGCGACCTCGCCTCCTTCAGGAAGTTCTTCCACTACTGTCTGGATCACGGCGTGTACTTCGCACCTTCTCAGTTCGAGACCGGCTTCATCAGCATGGCCCACGGGCCTGATGATCTGGCGCTCACGGCAGAGGTGGTGCAGAAGGCGTTGCTGTCACTGGATTGAGTGGGAGGGGGTGCGAATTCTTTGCCGCAATCGCAAGTGTTTCGCGGCTGAAGCCCCACGCCAACGGCGTGATACATAAGAGCCCGGGGTCAGACCGCGAAGCGGTCGCCACCCCGGGTATCGATGCGAGAGCTTGGGAACTCCAAGGGAGTTCTACAGACCGTCCAGATCACCCGGAGGCGACTCTCCTGCATGCTGTGGACACCTCAGGGATGCGATCACGGTTTGTAGAACTCACTTCGGAGTTCTGGTCCACCTGCCCATGTACCCAGGGTGGCGGCTCGTGCCTCGCCTGACCCTGGGCTAATTTGTATGACGCCCTTGGCGTCAGAGCACACGCCCCGCAGTTTTCAACAAACGCACCCCGCAGCCGTTTGCAAAAAAGGAGGGCACTCGCATAATCGCAGTGTCTTCCTCCCCCACCCGATGCTCTCCCTCCTCAAGATCCAAAATCTCGCCCTCGTAGAAGACCTCGCGTGGGAGCTTGGTCCAGGTCTCGTTGGCGTCACCGGCGAAACGGGTGCTGGCAAGTCCATCATCGTGGGCGCGCTCAAGCTGATCCTGGGGGAACGTGCCGACAAGGGACTCATCCGCACTGGCACGGAGTCCTGCAGTGTAGAGGCGGTGTTTGATCTGAAGAAGACCGACACCGTGGACAGCATTCTAACGGAATCGGGTCTCGATCCGCTCGACGGAGAGTCCCTCATCATCCGCCGGGTCATCGGAGCCAGCACAAACAAGCAGTTCGTGAATGGCTCGCCCGTCACGTCCGCCATGCTCAAGGAGTTGGGGGCCTACCTGGTGGACCTGCATGGACCTCACGATCACCAGTCTCTCAATTCACGGGAACGCCAGCTCGAGATGCTGGATGGCTATGCCGGGCTCGATAACGCCAGCGAGGCCTATCGCGCTGCGCATCAGATCTGGCGCAAGGCCGTGGGCGAGTACGAAGAACTCGCCACCAGTGAGCGCGCCTCCGAGCAGGAGATGGACATGCTCCGCTTCCAGATCAACGACATTGACGCTGCGGGCTTGCGTGAAGGCGAAGAGGAGCAGATCGAATCCCGCCACCGCATCGCCGCGAACGGCTCCCGCCTGGTGGAACTCTGCGGCCAGGTGGAAGAACGTCTCGGCGAAGGTGAAGGAGGCGTGCTGGCAGGCATGCGGGATGTCTCCCGCCTTCTCCATGATCTGGAGAAGCTTGACCCCAAGCTGGCGGAATCCTTCCAGGGCTTCCAGTCCGCGTACATTGAGTTGCAGGATCTGGAAGGCAGCGTCCGCGAATATGCCGAGGAGATCGAAATCCAGCCCGAGGAACTCGAGCGGCTGGAGGAGCGCATTCACATCATCCAGCTCCTCAAGCGCAAGTACGGCAGCTCCATCACCGCAATCCTGAAGTTCAAGGAAGAGGCAGAGGAGAAACTGGGCCGGATGGAAAACCGCGGCGAAGCCCTCGAAAAACTTGATGAAGCCGTGAAGGCTTCCCGCAAGCAGGTGGACAAGATGGGGCACGACCTCTCTGCACAGCGCAAGCTGGCAGCGCCGCGCCTGGCCAAGGACATTGCCGTCCACCTGGCGGATCTCGGATTCAAACGGGCCGTGTTCGAAGTGTCCCTGACCCTCCGCCCCGAGCCCGCCCGCGACGGTTTGGAAGAAGTGGATTTCCTGTTTGCGCCCAATCCGGGCGAGCCGCTCAAGCCTCTACGCCTCACCGCCTCCAGCGGGGAGATGTCCCGGGTGTTGCTGGCGGTGAAGAGCGCCCTGGCGCGGGAGGACTCCATCCCGCTCATGGTCTTTGATGAAATTGACGCCAACGTGGGCGGCAACATTGCCGAGGCCGTGGGCCGCAAGATGGCCGCCCTCTCCGGGCAGCACCAGGTCATCGCGATCACCCACATGCCCCAGCTCGCCTCCTTGGCGCAGAGCCATTTTGTGGTGACCAAGGAGTTCGACGAGCACCGCACCCGCTCCACACTGCGGGAGGTGGCTGGCCCGGCCCGAGTGGAGGAGTTGGCCCGCATGCTGGGCGGCAAGGCCGAGAGCGCCCGCATCCACGCCGAGAGTTTGCTGGCCGGAGCGGCAAAGTAATTGCTGCTTTGAACGCCAGCCCGTGTTGTACTGGCCAAGCTAGGTGCCTGAGAATCCGGTGGTGCACGCCCCGGATGCGGGCCGTATCATTTAATTCATGACCATGTTTGCCGCGCCCCTCGGAAAACGGAATGCCCGCTCGCGGGATGGATCGACCCCGGGTGGGACCAAGGCTGGAGCACTTCCCAACGCTCGCAAGGGCACGGCAGGAGGATGGATCGCCGCACTCACCTGCGCAGCAGGCCTGTCCCTGTCTCCCGCGGCAGAGACTCCCGCGGCCACCGCCGCCCCCTGGTCTGAGAAGGACGCCCGTCTGGCCAGCGAATACCTGAATCTGCTGGTGGAACAACCGGAGTATGGCCGGGTGCTGGACCTCCTTTGGGACCTCTACCGCAAACACGACTCCACCGGATTCCTGCTGGAAAACATCGCCACCCAGGCCAAAGCCCAGCCTCACCCCCACATCACGCTGGTCCACGCCCACCTGCTGCGGAAGGCAGGTCACAATGCAGAGGCCGCCGCCCTGTACGATGAGGTGCTCAAGAAAGAGCCCAAGAATCCGCTCGTCCTCCGTGCCCGGGCCGATCTGGCGACCGAGGTGGGCGACTCCCAAATTGCCCTGGATCTCATTCAGCGCCTCACCGCGCTCTTCCCGGAGAACGACTTCCAACGCATTCCCCTATTCCTGGAACAGGGGCGCCTGGCCCTGGCCCTGAACAAACCCGAGGAGGCGGCCAAAGTCTGGGAACAGGCGACCAAACTCCAGCCGGAGAACACAACCCTCGTGCGGGAGGTGGCCCAGCGTCTGCTGGGCACCGGATTCTTGGAAAGGGCGCTCGCGCTCTATCAACAACTGGCCCAGACCACTGATCCTGAGAAGCGCCTGGATGCCCTCCAGGATCTGGCGCGGATCGAAGAACAGGCCGACCATTTCGAGCCCGCGGCAGAAGCCCTGCGCAAGGGGCTGGCCGTGCTTCACTTTAAGGACTGGCGTTACACCCAGTTCTTTGTGCGCCTCGTCCGACTGCATGAGCGCTTTGGCCATCTGGACCAGCTCAAAGCTTCCTTGGCCAAGGAAGCCGAGATCCGCCCCGCCCAGGAGAAAGCCCTGGCAGACATGGCCCGCTTTTCCGACCTGACGGTGGATTCCGATGAGCACCTCCGCTGGCTTCGGGAGCTCGTTTCCTCCTTCCCGGACGCCACCGACTACCGCTGGCAGTTGGTGACCGCGCTGCTGGATCATGACCAGTGGCAGGAAGCCGGACAACTGGTGGATGCGCGGCTGAAAAACGACGGCACCGATCTTCCCGCCCTGGTCCAGTTGCGCTGTCTGGCGCACCTCCGCGCAGGCGAACCAGATATGGCCGTGGCCCGGCTGAGGCAGGTGCTGGACTCACAGGGCGGCACCCTGGAGGTGGAGCAGCAGGTCCTCGCGTTTGCACGGGAGAAGGCGCTGGATGAGATCGTCGAGCGCATCCTGCGCACCCGCATGGCCCGGGATCCGGACAAGGCGGAAGTGGTCTTCGAACTGGCCTCCTATCTGGTGAAACGCCAGCGGCTGGAAGACGCCCGCAAAGTGCTGAACGAATACGCGGCGGCCACCGGCATCCGCAACGAGGAGACTCAACGCCGTCTTCAAGACGTGGCCGCTTTCCTCATCACCTCCCAACAATCCGACGCGGCCGAAGAAGCCGCCCGCAGCGCCGTGAAAAAGGGCGGTGACCGGGGGGCACTCGTCCAGCTGGCTGACGTGCTCTCCCAGAAAGGCGACCACGCGGCGGCCCTGCCCCTCCTGGAAAAGGCCTGGACGCTGAGCGACTCCATCGACAAGCGGACGGACGTGGATGAGATGATGCTTTCCATCCTCTCCGGCGAGCAGGTTCAGGAAACTTTCTCCGCGGCCGAGCCCACCGGCGAGTTCAAGATGCCCTCCATCTTCACGGGTGAGGGGTTTGGCTCCGAAGCCCCACCCATCCAGCCCAAGAAGGGCATCCCTGAGCCCGTGGCAGAATACGCCGCCGGGCTGGTGCTCCGCCTGGGAGCCATGCGCCAGACCGCCATGCAGGGTGTCACCCTCCTGCCTGTGCAGTGGGCCCGGGACTGGGTGAGCCCGCTCGCCGGGCTGCTGCCCAACTCTGACGGGGAGGTCCGGCCGGAACTGCTCCACCGCATCGCCTGGTGGTGCCTCCGGGCCGACCAGTACGACATGGCCTACGCCGTCCTCGCGCGGCTGCACTTCGACGCCGCCGGGCGCTGGCAGCCGGCACCGGTGGAGACGGAGAAGTTGCTCCTCGAACTGGCCCGGGCAGACCAGAACATCCTTCTGGCCCTGCGGCAGCTTCGTCTGCTGGCGGACATCGATCCAGACAACCGGTTCAGCCACCTGTTGCGTCTGGCGGAGATGGAGGGCAAGCGCGAGAACCAGCGGGGACTGGATGTGGCCATCCACATCATGGAGGACCTGCTGCGCTCCGATCCGTTGAATGAGTCCATCATCTCCATGCTGGCTCCGCTGTATCTTGAGGATGGCCGGCGTGAAGACGCCACCGCCATCTGGGAGAAAGCTGCGCGGGATGCCAGAGGCACCGCGGCGGGGCCGCTTCTGGAGCGCTATGCCGAGGTGCTGGTGTCCCAGCGTAAGTTCAAGGAATTTACCGATGTACAGATGCGTCTGCTGGAGAACGAGGCCGACGTGAAGCGCCGGCGGGAGATCTTCCAGCGGGCGGTAGAGCGCCTCATGTGGGCGGACATTGTGCAGGGCACCCTGCCCGATGACCAGGTGCAGCTTCGTCTGAAGCTGCTGCTCTCCGCGCTGGAGGAGCGGTCCCGCCGCGCCCCGTTTGACGGATTCTGGCATGAGGCGCTTGCTGCCGTGTACGAGCGCCAGGGCGATGCCACCCGGGCGTTCGAGGAAATGAAGCACGCCTACTACACCGCACCGGAGACCCCCTTCTCCCTGGAGCAGCTGCGAGCGGCGGCGATGCGGGTGGGCGACATCAAGAGCGCCATCTACTTCCAAAAACAGATTGCCGCCGCGGCCTCGGCCAAGTCCGGTGCCGAGGAGTGGCGCGAGCTGGTGGAACTGCTGGAGCAGGACTTCCGCATGGTGGAGGCAGACCAGGCCCGTCGCCGTCTGGAGGCCAAGTTCTCCCAGGATTCTGCCGCTCTCGAAGAACTGGCCCGCTACTACGTGGAGACTGGTCAGGAAGAGGCTGCCCGCCGCGTGCAGGAGCAGGTGGCCCGGGTCCGGTCCTGGGACGTAAAGAATCTGCTGCGTCTGGCCCTACAGCAAAAGCAGTTGGGGGACAATAAAGCTGCCCAGCGCACGCTGCGACAAGTGCTGGGTGCCGCCCCGCCCCCGGAACCGAAGAAGACCGACAACGTAGCAGTGGAGCGCCTGCCCTGGCCGCTCATGGATGGCCGCAAAGGGGCTGCCACCGCGCCCACCACCCTGCTCAGCGCCCTGGACAACGTCCCGGGCCTGGAGCAGTCGGAACGCGACCGCCTTCGTCTGTTCCTGACAATGCCACGGGGGGAGTTCTCCGAGGTGCCTGACGATGTGAGTGCGATCCGGTTGCGGGCCGTGGAAGAGCTGGCACGTATGCACGCCGGAAAGACTGGCTGGGCTCAACTGGCCCCGGGCGCCGTGCTCTCGGAGATGGAGAAGGCTTGGGCCCTGTTTTACATGGGCGATGGACCCGGATTCCGGGCCGTGCTCGCGCAGAAAGCCAGCAAATCAGACTCCCTTGAACTGCGCTTCCTCAAGGTCTGGATGGGACTGCGCTCCCACGGCATGGCTGACATGCTAGCCTGGGCCCGCCAGAAGGGCGTGGGCGAAGCGGCGATGCAACAGCGCAAGGGGCTGCTCCAGGCAGCCACCCATCTGCTGGCGGAAGACGAGATGTTCGAGTTCACCCCCGGCGATCTCATTGCGCTCGGGAAATCGGGGCTGCTGAGTAACATTGAGCTCATCGACATCGCCCGGAAACTGGAGAGCCGGCAGCGCTATCCCCTCTCCATTGAACTGCGTCTGCTCGCACTGGAACGCGATCCCACCCCACAACCGGTGGATGTCCTGTTCATCGCCAATCTTGCGGAAGTGATGGGCAGAACCGCTGCACAAAAGCAGTACCTGACGTTGGCCTGGAGCATGCCGGTCAAAGCCGGGCCCCCGCAAGCGTTCGACCCCTTCCTTTACAGTTTTGTCAGGCTGTTGCGTCTTTGTGAGACCCCGGTTGAGCGCGAGCGGCTGATCCGCCAGAGCTGGGCGAGGCTCCGGGCCCTGCCTCCTTCGGGTCAGGGCACTCTGCGTGAGACCATCGTGCTCGGCACCGTGGGTGCGGAGCAGGCAGCGGCAGTGGAGATGGCAGCTTACTTCAGCAATGGATTCCTGGCGGCCCAGGCCTTTGTGGAGCCCATGCTGGGCGGCAGGCTGCCCCCCGGTGCCCAGGCACCCGGCCCAAGAATCGACGAGACCACCCATCTCCGGCACTACTGGGACGACCTGAGGGAATGGGGCGATCTCATCCGTCAGGAAGGCTTGGCGGGCCCACTCGTGCAGGTGGAGCGCACCTTGGATCAGCGTTTGGGCGGCGTGCCGCTCGGACCGAAATCCAACTACGAGTTCGGCGTCTGGCGCAATCTCACCCTGACACGGAGGATGAGACCGGTCAGCTATCCGGAGCGGGTGCGCATGCTCAAGGAATTCCTGGAGGCGGATGACCAGGTGGACACTCTGCTGGAGTTGGGCCCGTTCCTTGAATCTCAAGGATTCGCGAGAGAATGCATGGAGGTGTATCGCCGCCTGCCCCAGCGCGCCCCGTCCAACGTGGAATACTGCGAGCAGTACCTGCGCGTGGCGGAGAACTCCTGGGAATGCGAGGCCGCCATCCCCTTCATCGAGAAGCTCTTTGTCGCGGAGCCCCAGTTCAAACCGCAGAACCTTGCCGAAGGGCTGCTGGAAGAGAAGCACGCCCGGTTCCTGGCTCGTCTGCACGATGTGACCCGCCTCCGGATGCTCTCCTTCCGTGGCTCGGCGAGCGTCAAACCCATGCTGGGCAGGGTGCCAGATGAGGTGCCCTACCTGCGGGAACTCGCCCAGTTGCTGGAACGACTGAATGACAAGCCCGGAGCCCTCGCGGCTTGGGAGCAACTCTACAGCTTGTGGCCCCAGGACATGGACGGCGCGCTTCATGCCGCCACCATCCTGGCCGAGCAGGGCAACAAGACCCGGGCGTTGGAATTGCTTCGCAAGGTGGACTACACGAACCTTTGGAATGACCCCATCCGGGAGTCTCTGCTGCTGAGGGTGAAGCTTGCCGCGTCCATCAGCCTTTGGGATGAGGTCCGCCTCATGATGAACGTGGTCACCGGCACCGCGGGTGGCAAGAACGGCACTGTGCCGCACACGCCCAGCGTGATCGCCATCAGCAAGGTGCTCGTGGACCATGACCGCCGGAGTGAGGCCCAGAGTCTCCTTCTGCGAGCTGAGCGGGCTTCCAAGGACACGCTCGACCGCTTCCGCCTGCGTCTCACCCAGCTGAAGCTGGCCGCGGAGGATCCCACCTGGTCCCCCTCTCGCGATGTCGCCCGAATCCACAGCCTGTTGCTGCTGGAGAACCTGGAGCCCGAATCCATGAGCGAGTTTACCGCTTTTCTCACCAAGGAAGCCGCAGGCTCACGCGCCGCCGCCTGGGTGGAAGTGCTCAAGGGGTGCCCCGCGCAGGGCACGACTCCGGCGGTGGCTTTCTGCAGCCTCGCTCGCCGACTCTCCGAGGCAGATGTGCTGCCCAGACTGGTACGCCCCTGGCAGGAGGCCTCCTCCAAGACGGCCATGATCCAACGTCTGGCGGTTCAGACCCTCCTGGTTCAAGACCGGCCCCAGTGGGCCCGGCAGGTCGCTCTCACGGGCGAGGGTCGCGCCCTGGCCGATTCGCCCGTGATGGTGGAGGTGTTTGCCGCCCTCAAGGACGAGCACAGTATGAAGGAACTCTTTGCCCGCGCGGTCCGCATGGCCTTCCCGGGAGGAAGTGACACGCAGGCCTTTGCCGAGGTCTTTGCCAAGACGGGTAGCACGGGTCTGGCGGATGAATTCTACGGACTGGCCATCGACCGCCTGCGTTCCAAAGGAGAGTCTCTGCCGAAGTTGGTGCAGAGCTACGCGCAATTTCTCATCGGGCAGCATCGGTACGAGGAGGCTGAATCGGTGCTCCTGATTGAACATCAGGGCATGACTGAGGGTCTGCCCGCTCTCCTGCTCGAACTGTATCGGGGCTGGAACAAGCTTGACCGCCTTCCTCAAGAGCTGGCAAAATTCCACCTCCCCGACGGGATCATCAGTGAAGTGCTCTTCCTACGGCAGAGCCAGACCCCCCTTCCCCCTACATGAAGCACCTTTCCCTCGTCCCTCTCTTCAGCACCGTGCTGCTTTGTCTCCTGCCGTGTGCCTGCGCCAGCAAAAGCCAGGGATCCCAGGCAGTCGGAAAGAAGGAGAAACTGGGCCCGACCATGGCGGAACGCATGGGAAAGTGGGACATGGGCAAGCGCAGCAACTTTGAAAAGAGCCTGGGCACGGCGGGTGCCAACAAGGACTTCAAGACCTCAAACTTCCACCGCCAGAAGGACTTCAACACCGGTTCTGCCTTCTCAGGGGGCAATGACAAATTCAATGCCAAGAGCTTCGGTCAGTCGAACAAGACTGCGTATGACCGTAATAAGGTCTTCTCCGGCGCGGACGACAAGAGCAAGCTGGGCAACAGCACCTACAAGACGGGCGAAAGCCGCTTCTCCCGGGACGAGGTCCGGGACTCTGACAAGACGTCCTCCCTGGATGACGATGTCTTCCGCACGCACGACAATCGCATGGGCACCAAAGGCCTGGAGAACAGCAAACGACCGGTCGTGGAACAGCGTGGTCCGGACTACTCTGAGAGCCAGATCCGCTCCCTCCTCAACAAAGGTTGATGGAGTGAGCAGCAAGTCGTTTGACGCACTGGGAGCCCCAAGGAATCATGGCTCCTGACCCCTCATGCGTACCTTTGCCATCGGTGACATTCACGGCTGCCAGACTGCTCTCCAGGTCCTGGACGAGCAGCTGAACTTTGGAACGGACGATGTCATCGTCACGCTGGGGGACTATGTGGATCGCGGACCCGACACCTGCGGGGTCATCGATCACCTGCTGGGCCTCTCCAAACGGGCCACCTTGGTGCCCCTGCGGGGCAACCACGAGGTGATGATGCTCAAGTCCCGCACCGACTGGCGGACGCTGGATGCCTGGAAGGATTGCGGCGGGACCGAGACCCTGGCCTCCTATGGCACCACCCTGCTGGAAGACGTGCCGGAACACCACTGGGCCTTCCTGGAATCCACCCTTCCGTGGCACGAAACGGCCACGGACATCTTCGTTCACGCCAATCTCCGGGCCCATCTGCCTCTCGACCAGCAGTCTGAGAACGTGATCTACTGGGAGCGCCTCATCATCTGCCACCCGCACATTTCCGGCCGCCGCATGATCTGCGGCCACACCCCGCAACACGAAGGGGTGCCGCTCAACTTTGGCTACGCCGTGGGGATCGATACCTACGCCTACGGCACCGGCTGGCTCACCTGTCTGGACGTGGATTCCCAGGATGGCACCTACTGGCAGGCCAATCAGTTGGGGGAGTTTCGCACCGGAAAGCTCATTCCGGTGGGCCGGTAGGCTCATTCGGGGGACAGCAGTTCCAAAAAGGCCTTCATGGCGGGCGATGTGGACCCGCCTGACGGGTGGGCAAACACATGCGTGATCACGGGTGCCTCCTTGAGCCGCACCACCTCCACGCTCCCTCCCAGCACATGGGCCAGGCTTTCCGGAAGAAAGGCCACGCCTGAGCCCGCCGCCACCATCACCGCCACCGCCTGCGCCCGGGGGGATTCCAGGACAATCCGGAGCCGGAACCCTGCTGCTGAGCACAGTTCCCTCAGCAGAGTGGCAAAGACCGGGGCCGCCTCACTGGAAACCGCGACAAACGGCTCCTGGGCAAACTCCTTGATGGAAACCGGTTTGCGGGATGAGTTGGACCCGCCTGTGCCCAATCTGTGACCGGATGGGACAAAGGCCACGAGTGGTTCCTCCCGCCAGGGCACATGCTGCATGCCAGCTGGGCGGTCTTTCTCGTCAGGCATCAGCCCGACGAACCCACCATCCAGCGTGCCCTGCATCATCCCCGACCACTGCTCTGCAGGCGGCATGTCATGGAGCATCACTTGCACCTGAGGATGCAGTTGGCGGAAGCGCCGGAAGGTCTCCACCAGCTTTTCACTTAAAACTGCACTGACAAATCCGAGACGCAGACGGGCCGTCTCGCCCTGCACCTGCCGACGCACCGCCTCCCCCGCTCGGAGCAACTGAGGCAAAATCCCCCGAGTCTCCTCCTGAAATACCGCCCCGGCAGCCGTCAGCGCCACCCCTTTCTGGGACCGCTCAAACAATGGCGCGCCAATTTTCTCCTCCAGCACCCGGATATGCCGGGAAAGCGGCGGCTGGGCCAAATGCAGCCGGCGGGCCGCGCGCGTGAACGAGAGCTCCTCGGCTACCGCCACGAAGCACTCCAGTTCCCGTAAGGAATAGTCCATATCAAAACGGTATCATAGCACGACCAAAGCCGTCATTCCAATATGGCAATGCCAGGCCAGTTTCTACTCATCCACACCTCTGCTCTTCGCCCCCTCCCTCATCACTTCTAACCCTTAACTCCTCCCCCCCTGCTGCCTTCCATGAATTCCCACACCATCAAAAAAGGCGCCCACCGCGCCCCACACCGCAGCCTCCTCCGTGCCACGGGGGCCATTCAGAGCGAAGCTGACTGGGACAAGCCCTTCATCGCCATTGCGAACTCCTTTGTGCAGATCATCCCCGGTCACGCCCATCTGGACGTGGTGGGACGCAAGGTGCGTGAGGCAGTGCGAGCTGCCGGGGGCGTGCCGTTTGAGTTCAACACCATCGGGGTGGATGACGGCATCGCCATGGGCCATGGCGGCATGAAGTACTCACTCGCCTCCCGCGAGATCATCGCCGACAGCGTGGAGACGATGCTCCGCGCCCATTGCTTCGACGGCATGGTGTGCATCCCCAACTGCGACAAGATCGTGCCAGGCATGCTCATGGCCACGGCCCGCGTGGATATTCCCACCGTGTTCGTTTCCGGCGGCCCCATGAAGGCGGGGATTCAACCCTCCACCGGCAAGGCCCTGAACCTGACCTCCGTGTTTGAAGCAGTGGGTGCCCTTTCCGCCGATCGCATCACGGAAGAGGAACTAACCGAGATCGAGCAGCATGCCTGCCCCACCTGCGGCTCGTGCTCAGGCATGTTTACCGCGAACTCCATGAACTGCCTCTCGGAAGCGCTCGGCCTGGCCCTGCCGGGCAACGGTTCCATCCTGGCCACGGACCCGGCACGAGACCGCCTCTTTGCCGAAGCGGGCCGCACGGTGGTGGAGCTGGTGAAACACAACCTGCGCCCTTCCCACATCCTCACCCGTCAGGCGTTTGAAAACGCCCTGGCGCTGGACATGGCCATGGGTGGGTCTTCCAACACCGTGCTGCATACGCTGGCCATCGCCCGGGAGGCCGGTGTGCCTTTGACCATGGCGGACTTCAACACCTTCAGTGATCGCGTGCCCCACCTCTGCAAGGTGGCTCCGTCTGGTATCCATCACATGGAGGACATCGACCGTGCCGGCGGTATTTCCGCGATCCTCAAAGCCCTGAGCCGCAAGCCGGGCGTGCTTCATCTCAATGCCCTGACCGTGACCGGCCGCACCCTGGGGCAGACCATCGCCAATGCGGAAGTGAAGGATGCCGACGTGATCCGTCCTATTGAAAACGCCTACTCGGAACGGGGCGGGTTGGCGGTGCTCTTTGGCAACCTGGCTCCCAACGGCAGCGTGGTAAAGGCCGCGGGCGTGTCGCCTTCCATGATGAAGTTCACCGGTCCTGCAGTGATCTTTGAATCCCAAGACGAGGCCAACCAGGGCATCCTCACCGGCAAAGTGAAGGCAGGTGACGTGGTGGTGATTCGCTATGAAGGCCCTCGCGGCGGTCCGGGCATGCAGGAAATGCTCGCTCCCACCGCCGCGATTGCCGGTCGCGGCCTGGGCGATTCCGTGGCTCTCATCACCGATGGTCGTTTCTCTGGTGCCACCCGCGGCGGTTCGATTGGTCACGTTTCCCCAGAAGCCGCTGCCGGAGGCCCCATCGCCCTGGTGGAACCGGGAGATCTCATCGAGATCGACATCCCCGCTCGCAGCATGAACCTCCTGGTGGATGATGCCACCCTGGCCGAACGCCGCGCCCAATGGCAGCCGCCCCAGCCGAAAGTGGCAGCGAGGGGCTATTTGGCCAGGTATGCCAAGCTGGTGAACAGCGCGGACACGGGCGCGGTGCTGGAGTAAACAATCTTTCGCGGGCTATGACTTTGTTTCGACAACTAACCGCTCGGCAATCATTTCAATATCTCGCTCATCAACGCTTTTAGAGAATCTCACCATCCCAGTCTTCGAAATTGCCAAACGCAACTCTGAGTGGCCTGACATCTTGGCCTTCAAGTGAGCAACTTTGAACTCACATTTTTGACTGGGAAGCGCGAGCTCAACATATCTCTGCAAATCACCGTGACCCGAAACCGACATCGACATGAATATACCCGTCGAAACTGCTTGGCGATCGGTCTCAATTCCAATTAATTCCCACCGATCATCCGAACAAATCTTCCCGACGCACTCCTCGACTGCCAATGGCTGCATGAGAAAGTTTCCTTTTTCGAACAACATTCTCAGCACATTGTGCAACCGGTATTTTCCACTAGGAGGATCAAGAACCACGAGATCCATGGCGCTTCCAACAAAAAGAAGCCCGAAACTTACAATTTGCACCTCTTCGACGATCTCTACTCCGAAGATGCCATTGTCTAGTTTTCTCTCTGTGACTACTTTCTCAAACCATGTAGCTTGAACACGCTTTCTCGTAGCATTATCCAAAACGAATCCCTTGCCTTGTTTCGAATCAACTCTAACGCCGGATATCTTGTCCGCCAATGCTTCCATGGAAATTTTGGGCGCGCTAATTTTAATTTTGATAAACCGGTTCATCCTTCTTTCTTCCTTTCCGATTCAATCTTCCTGATCGCTTCCTCTGCGCACGTCCTCACATATTCAGCAAATGTACTGACTTGAATTGCATTGGGCTTCGCTTTCGATTGAATTTCACCAGATCTGTAAAGTTGAACCCCCACTAGTGACATCTGCAATTCTTGATCATTGAGGTACGGCGCGAATGAAACTTTCAGTTCGGCTACCCGGCATTCGTCAGTATCAGATGCGACAGTCCAAGATGCCGAAGTGAGGTAGTACCCTTTTCCGACATAGTGATCGTAGAGATCAGTAGCGCCAAGATTCTTTCCACTCACGATTAGACTCTCAATCGTGCTTGCGTACTCTTCAGCCAGTTCGTCCCCCTCCTCCGAATCCAGAACTTCATGCTCGTTTGCTGAGGATTGAATTTTTACGGACTTAATTTCCTGAAACTTGTATCCTTTTATATTCTCCATCAAGTGCGTGAAAAAGCGCACTTTTTCCTCCACACTCACGAGTCTGCTAAGAAGCATTTTCTCCGAAACCAACTCCTGTTTTTCTGCTACTGCAAGCCGTTCGAATTCCCCCAGAATTGCCAATTCGACTTCGCCAGCCTTCACATCAGAGCTTCTACGAGTTTTGAAACCATCTCCAGTTTTATCGAACAAAATTTCGGTGTCGCATTCCACACACTGGATGAGTCGGGTCTTCTCGTAGTCAACCTTTCTGTACTCAATAGCAACGCGGTAGCCTCCATTAGCAGTAGGAGTGATTTTGATGCCCTCACCGTACTTTTCGTTTCTTGTTTGACTCACTGAAGCTACCGCTTGCTCAAGGACTTCAATATCCGCCCCTGTGAGATGACTGGCCATCACCACCTTTTCTCGTTTCTTCGAAATAGATAGAAGCTTAAGGAGTTCTTGCACGTCTTCCCAAACAAATATTTCGCGTGCAACAACCTCTGCAAGCACTTCCCTAGTTATGGTCCCTGGCACATAGACTTGCCTTTTCCTCAAAAATTCCACGAATTCGGATAGCGCTATTCCGCTGGAATTCACGAAGTCAACAATGTCCTTGTCCTCAGGACAATAGTGAGGATTGATCAATAATGAACTCATCACTATGCTTTGGCTCTGATTTTTGCTTCATCTAATGATGAAAAGCTTGACGTAACTCGATCCACCCTTCCGAATTTGATCTTTTTCAATGATTGACCTATCTCCAAGAGATTGTAGTGCCTAGCAAGAAATTGCTTCCCAGCAGCGTCAAAATTATCACTCGCGTTTGCGCCGAAAGACACTCCCTTAACGTATACGCATCGGGCAAAATTCAGCAATGCTGATCGAAACATGAATGTGATTAAATACTCAAAATCTTCAACCGAACCCTCGCTTCGTAAATAGGCCAAAAAGTGATGGCCGTCATTTTCCAAGTCTTTTAACGCAACGATCATTAGTTTCCCTCTAAGCATTTCAACCGATGCAACAGGGAGAAGGTTGCCGGATGGTTGATTAAGCACCTGCGCGGAGTAATAAAACCTACGGTCTGCATACTTGATGTGGTTTTCTGCGCAATAGCTTTTGATATCGCTTACAACAGACTGCAAGTATGAAATATTCTCTGGCGTGAAAAGATGTAACCGACTTCCTCGCGGCAATGGGATAGTGGTCGTATCAATACCCTTGGCCTTTGCAGAGAAGTCCGCATCGTACGTATTGTCGTAGTTGTATACAAACAGCATCCCCTCTACTCTCCAGTGTAGGATTGTCGGTGACACATAACGTGTATTCCAAACCTGACTTGTAGATGCGCAATCGACGGCCTTGGATACACCCCTTATATACGGAGCAAAATCAGTGGCTCCTATACTCGACTTGGTATAGGATTTCAGATCGCTGAGGAAGAATCTTGTCTGATCAGTGCAGGGGTCGGGGTAGCTGAAAACACAATCTACCGGATGCTTTCCTCCCGCACCTTTAGTTTGGTGCTTGTCAATTTTCTGACAAGGAAAGTTCTCATCTTTGACATTGTGGATTTGCCATCCAAACGTCAAAAAGATCTTTTCCGACATGCTGACGGCCAACGATGCAATATTTGCAGTTTCACTCATTGACGTAACTAAATTGATCGATATCGGTAGTGTACCGATTCGCCGTTCGCAACGATAATATACAGATTGATCGCCCTCTCGGTGGTTTGGTTACCTTGCGACGGGTGTAATTCGCCCTGCCCGCTTGCTATTCCCGCCCGCCATCAGAACCTCAATCTCCTCCACCTCAATGGGCATGGTGGGCATGAGGTCCGTGTTCCCCCTGGCGGTGATGACGACATCATTCTCGATGCGCACGCCGATGCCTTCCTCGCGGATGTAGATCCCGGGCTCCACGGTCAAGATCATGCCCGGGAAGAGCTTCTGCCACATGTTGCCCACGTCGTGCACATCCAGCCCCAGATGATGGCTGGTGCCGTGCATGAAGTACTTCTTGTACGCGGGGCGGCTGGGATCGCGGTCCCGGGCGGCCTTGACCTCGGCCCGGGTGAGCAGCTTGAGCTTGATGAGCTCCTCCTCCACGAACGCGCCGACCTGCTCCTGATAGGCCTTGATCTGCACGCCGGGTTTCAGGAGCTTGCGCGCGTGCCGGTGGGTGCGGAGCACGGCATTGTACACGTCCCGCTGGCGGGGGGTGTACCGGCCGTTCACCGGAATGGTCCGGGTGAGGTCGGCGTGGTAGTTTCCTAACTTCGCGCCAAAGTCCAGCAGCAGGAGGTCCCCATCATTGCAGCGGGCGTTGTTGATGATGTAGTGCAGGACACAGGCGTTCTTCCCGCTGCCAACGATGGGGCTGAAGGCGTGGCCCTGGGCGCCGTGGCGGATGAACTCGTGGATCATCTCCGCCTCCACCTCGTACTCCATGACCCCGGGCTTCACAAAACCCAGGATGCGGCGGAAGGCAGACTCGGTGACGGCAATGGCCTCCTTCAGCGCGGTGACCTCGGCCGGGGCCTTGATGATCCGCAGCTCGTGCATGAGCGGGGCCAGACGCTCGTAGCGGTGCAGGGGAAACTCCTGCTGACAGCGCGTGATGAAGCGGCGCTCCCGGGTCTCCACCTCCACGGTGGCGCGCAGGGATTCATTGGTATTCAGGAAGACCTGCTTCGCCTGGCACATGGCCATGCGGAAGAAGCGGTCAAACTGGTCCAGCCAGTGGATGGAGCCTGCTGCCACCCCGCTGGCGGCGGACGCTTGATCCTTGGTAAGTCGTTCCCCTTCCCACACCGCAATGAGTTCACTGGTCTCGCGAAGAAAGATCATCTCCCGCATGGAGGGATCCGGCGCATCCGGGAAGAGCAGGAGGATGGTCTCTTCCTGGTCCACCCCGCTGAGGTAGTAGAGGTCACTGCTCTGGACGAAGCCCAGGGTGCCATCCGCGTTGGTGGGATACACGTCATTCGCATGCAGGATGACCAGTGATCCCGGCGGCAGGGATTTGTAGAGACGCTTGCGGGCTGCGGCAAAAACTGTCGGGGGCATGGGACGGTAGCGCATGACGGGGAAGGAAGACTCAAATGACAAACTTCAAACAACAAACTTCAAACATCGCAGCGGGGCGATGCTGAGAGTACGGAGTGCAAAGGGATGTCGGGCGCAGCAACGCTGGGACGCGATTTGCCATTCAGGCGATTGCCTGCCGCACCTGTGCTGCATCCATCGTCGGGGAAGAGCTATCGCCCGGCCACAGTGGCCGTGGAAAAGCCAGGCAGCATCTGCTCCTCGCCGCCCCGACAGGCATGACGCATCTGACTGAGGATGGGGTTGTGCACCGCCGCCGGCACGGCGTCAGTACTGACCGCCGGTTTGCCAGTGGCTTCCAGAAGACGCGTCACGGCTTTGGCACCAGATTGATAACCTGCCTCCAGGAGCAATGACCGGACCTTGCCCGGCAGCAGACCGGGATGGGGCGTCTCAGTGACCACCTCGATCACCCGCTTGCCCGACTCCCGGGCGCGGCGCATGCGCATCTGATGCAAGGTCCCATTGATGGTGTCATGGGAAGCAGCAAAGCCCGTGGCCACAGAAGGCCAGCGTGGGACGCACTCTGTGCCACGGACATGCTCAATCCGGTGCAGCACAATGGTGTGGATCTCTGGGTCCTCCAGCCAGTGGTCGAACGGGATCTCCAGAGCCACGCCACCGTCGCACCAGCGCATGCCATCGATGACCTGGTTGCAAAAGAGCCCGGGGACAGCGCAGCTCGCCATCACCCATTGGGCGATGTCCCCCTCGTCAACCAGCACACTCTCGCGGCGGGTCAGATTGGTCACGGCCAGTTGCACGCGTGGGCTGGTGCAATCCTCAAGCCGTTGTTTGGGCAGGTGCTCACGCAGAAAGCGGACAAAATTTTGTCCTGAGAGGATGCCCGAGCAGACAAGGGTGCTCACCACGCCGGGAAACCGTAGGGGTGCCGCCCAGTCCAGAAAGGCCCGCCGCAGCCCGCGCTGCATGACAAACGCCTCCAAATCCGCCCCCTGCAACCCCACCCCACAAAGCGCCGCCGCCACGGCTCCAGCGGAGGTGCCGGACATGTGAGAGGGGAAAATGCCCTGATCATGCAAGGCCCGCATGAACGCCGTGTGCGAATAGAAGCCGAAGAACGAGGACCCCAGTGCGACCGCCAGACCCTTTGAGGCCGGAGGTTGCAGTGGGGAGGTGGTGGGCATCGAGCTCATGTTTCGGGACGGAAGAGGGCCGGTAGAATGCCCGGGTGGCGGGCCTTTTCAAGGCGGGAGTCGCGGGAGCACCCGTTGCCCATGCATGTTCAATGCCAAAGATCTGTGACACGCCCCCGCCCACCCCTAAAACGCAACCGGGGACGGAACTGGTTGTTCCGTCCCCGGCGGGGTGATCAAGGAGGATGAATCTCTCTCCCGGAAACTAGCGCACCGGCTCCACCTTGAGCGTGTGCTTCACGGGCACCAGCTTGGTGCGGACCTGGGCGTCCAGCTTTTCCTGCTTGGCCAGCATCTTCTGCTTCAGAGTCGAGATCGCGGCAGCGAACTCGGCGTCGGTCTTGATGTCCTCAGCGAAGTTGCGGAAGTTGGTGATCATGCCCTTGATCATGGGTGTCTCATACCCCTGCTTGGCCCCGAGAGCGCCCAGCAGACCCTGGAAGGCCGCGTCGAACGGGGTCTTGGCGAATTCCGCGGGAAGGTTGATCCCGGCAGTGAGCTGCTCCTTGGTGAACTCCTTGGTCTCTGTGCCCCAGGTGACTTTGGCCTTGGGAGCATCAAGGTTCTTCACTTTCAAGACCAGGCGGTTCAGATCCTGGTTGAAGCTGGTGTAGGGAAGGATGCTGCGGGTGCTGCCGGAGCCGACTGGGTTGCCGTCAAAGCAGAACGGCCAGGTGGCGCTCTCCAGCTCCACGGTGCCGTCCTTGCCGCCCAGCACCTTGTGCCCGCCGATGGCAGAACCGGCGCCCTTCAGATCCACCGTGATCTCGCCGATGTCGCCGCTGACGCCGAGCCCCTTCAAGAAGGACTGCGCCATGAGGAGGTGACCGTTGGCATTGGGATGCACGCCATCCCGACCACAGACGTCGTACTCATCGCCCAGGCCCGCCTTGGCCTTGGCCATGACGCTCACCATGTTGTCGTGCACATTGGCAAAGGCGTTCTTGGACTCCAGTGCGAGTTTCTGATCGATGTCCCGCAGGTGGGCAAGGTTGTCATTGTACTGGGCAGGGGTGGCACCCGCGCGGACGAAGTACTTCGTGTCCACCGCACCGGGAGATCCCACCACCACGTTCTTCACCCCCAGCTCCTGGAGCTTGGCCAAAACAAGCCGCATGTTCTTCTCATAGTCCGCCCCAATGGCATCCGCGAAGGGGACGTAGCGCCCATCATTCATGCCGTAGCAGAGGGTGGCGACGGTCGGATTGAAAGCGGTCAGGTCATTGATAGCGCGCTGCGCAAATCCGCCGGCGGTTTCCCCACCCCAGCCGAACTGGAAGACCTTGATGTCCTGCCGACCCAGACAGGCCAGGAGGTAGGCCTCGATATAGCGGGAGTACTGCTTCTGCTCCGTGATGGAGTCACCGATGATGGCCACCCGGGCATTGGGCGGGAGCTGGGAGACTGCGGCGGGCTCACGGGCGGAGAGCACAGGAGCCAAACCGGCAAGAAGCAGCGGCAGGGCGAAGAAACGAAGTTTCAGTTTCATGAGGAGGTGAGGAGGTCAATGAATCCCCGGCCCAATTCGCCGGGGGCACTCAAACGCCCGCCGACCGCGACCTCGTTCACGGTCGGACGTTTTTTCATCTTCAAGTTGCCCGGCGACAACGCAAAGGACCTCGCGCAGGGTTATTTCCGCGCCAGCTGCCCCTCGATCCACCAGCGTCCACCCTGAAACTGCAGGCGGTAGGCATCAGACGCGATCTTCCGTCCCTCCACCATCACCGCCACCTCAACCTCTGCCGTGGTATCGCATTGGGAGCGGGTGATGAACGTTGGCTCAGCATCCAGCGGAGCCTCTGCCCCATTCCCCCACCCCACACTGCCACCTGCGAAGCAGCGCTCTGGCTGGAGCCAGTAGTCCTCCGCCACCAGCGCGGCCTCCTGCATGAGCAGCGTCATCTGGGCCAGACCGTTGATCTTGCCCGCGTCCGCCATGGCCTTGAACTTCAGCGCCTGCTCACGCATGGCCCCCACATAGGCGGCCACGGTCTGCTCGGGAGTGAGGATGTCATCTGCCACAGCGGAAGCCTAGCGGGTTCGCCCTGCCGGAAAAACTGAATTCCCCATGCAACTCTACGGCTTGAAAGTTTGACCGGGGAATCCCGTGTTGTCCCCCGCATGAAGAAGCTGCTGCTCACCGCTGTCCTGGCCGTCACCACGGCATTCGCCGCCAACGCCCCCTCCCTCTACGACATCCCCGTCAAAGACATCGAGGGCAAGGAGACCTCTCTCAAACCCTACGCCGGAAAGGTGCTGCTGATCGTGAACGTGGCCTCCCAGTGCGGGAACACACCGCAGTATCAGGGCCTGCAGGACCTGTACAAGAAATACGGCGACAAGGGCCTGGTGGTGCTGGGCTTCCCCTGCAACGACTTTGGGGCCCAGGAGCCTGGATCCAATGCGGAGATCAAGGAATTCTGCTCCACCAACTACAAGGTGACCTTCCCTATGTTCGACAAGGTCCACGTCAAAGGCCCGGACCAACACCCGCTCTTCACGGCCCTGACTGGCCCACAGGGGGCTTTCCCAGGTAACGTGAAGTGGAACTTTGGCAAATTCCTCATTGGCCGCGATGGCAAGCCCATCCAGCGCATCGAGCCGGGCACGGAACCCGATGATACAGCCGTGGTGGCCGCTATTGAAAAAGCGTTGAACGAGAAGGGTTAAGAGTCCGCCGTTCAAATGCACGGAGAGGCGGGACCCGCAGGCCCCTACCAGTTGGTCCTACCTCTTCACTCCTAACCCTTACCTTCTAACGCTGGTCATTCCCCCTTCCCATCCCGCCGCTCCTATGATAAACCAGCGGCCATGATTAAGTCTTTCATTCAGGCCGCCGCGCTTTGCCTTGTCGCTTCTACCCTTGCCAGTTGTGCCGTCGCCCAGATGCCCATGCGCATGCTCCAGGCCATGGGCCGCACCTTGAAAATGGCCGACAACCAGAACGCCCCTGCCTCCACGCCGATCCGCCTGCAGCAGCGTGAGATTGAAGACAACCGCGTGCCTGCCAATCTGAACCCAATCCCGGCCGAAGCTCCCGTGGAGACCCGCGTGGCAGCCGGTGCCGCCAAGGCCACGACAGAGAACCCCTCCTGATTCAGGGCCTGCCCCCTGCTGGGCTCGCGTGAAATGAAGTCTTCGGCCGCTCTGCCTCAGGGCAGCCGGGGATCATCCGGCCAGCCGCCCACCTGTTCCTGGGATTGCAACGTCTTCCGGAAGACCATGGCCTCGACGTCCTGAACCACCCGGACGTCCACGGCATCGCGATCAGGCCCTGCGCCTGCGGAGCCGATCACTGACTGCCAGACGGTGGAGATGGGCTCAGGCTTCACGGGCACCGGAGCGGCAAAGAGACGTCGCGTGACGGCCCCCTCTGGCAAAGGCACGCGCAAGACCACACCTGCTGGCCCTGCGGACACCGACCCCGACTCCACCCCGCCAGCCCCATCTTCGTCGGATTCTGGAGCATCATCCCGTGCCTTCGGC
This sequence comes from Verrucomicrobium sp. BvORR034, assembly GCF_000739635.1. Classification (GTDB taxonomy): domain Bacteria; phylum Verrucomicrobiota; class Verrucomicrobiia; order Verrucomicrobiales; family Verrucomicrobiaceae; genus Verrucomicrobium. Next base: position 42,600 of record NZ_BATQ01000183.1, read on the forward strand.
CGGGAGACCAGTTCTGACCGACGTGGCTGCTTGGAGCGCCAGTGCAGGTGGGGGCCTTTGATCGAGAATGCTGGCAGCCGGATGCCCGCCACCAGGCGGGGCTCGTCTGCCACACGCACCTCATTGCCTGCCACACCCGCCTTCATGCCGGGGGCGTGGCCATGCCGTGTGAAGGCCTCAATGGGACTGCGTGATGCGCGGGAGGAAAGGTAGAGATTGTTCAAGAACTGGAATTCAAACTTCTTCCCCTCTCCGGTGCCGGATCCTTTCTCCACACCGGTGGAGTAGCGGGAGCCGCTGCGCCCGTAGTCGAAGATCACGTTGTTAACCGCCTCCATCTGCACGGTGTAGCGGTCCTTGGGCCGGAGATCATTGCACTCAAACTGCGGCCCCCGCATGATGAACCGGGCGAAGAGACAGTGGTGGATGCTCAGGGTGCTGGCGCTCGCATTCACCCCGAACGCGTGGTCATCCCCGTACGGATGCAACTCCTTGCGCCCTAGAGGCTCGCTCAGAATGCACCACTGCACGGTCACGTTGCGACAGCGGGTGATGCCGATGAGCTCGTCACAGCTCCACGAGAGCGAGCAGTGATCGATGAGCACCTGATTGGTGTTCTTGAGAGTGATGCAGTCCAGGCCGTTGGAGCCCTTGGGCCGGTCCCGCTTTTCCGCCTTGTTCCGGCGCAGCACATTTTCGTCCCCCAGACGGATCCGGAGGTGTCGCAGGATAATTTCCTCGACTCCCTCGAACTCCAGGCTGCCGCCCCGGACGGTGATGCCGCCATTCGGGGCATCGGTGCCGTCTACGGTGAGGAAGGACTCTTTGACCTCAATGCGATCCTTCAGAGTGATGGTGCCGCCCACGCTGAACTTCACAATGCGCGGCCCCTTCTGTCGGAGCGCCCAGCGCAGGGTGCCTTTCGCCGGCTTTTTGACATCGTCATCCAGACGGGTCACCAGAAGAACACGTCCACCCGCGCCGCCTTCTGTGGCGGCTCCGAAGCCCAAGGGCTTGCCCCCCGCCGCACGCAGAGGCACCGCCAAGGCCGTGGCTGGACTGGCGACCGCCATCACCATACCTAGGCACAAGCACACCTGGGCCAGACGGAAGCAGGTGGCAGAAGGCATAGGGACGGAGCGGTCAAACCGCGTGGCTGAGTATCAAATGAGAACGCGGACGGTGCGCACTTCAACGAAATGCAAATCTACCGCTCTCCAAAGCAAAAACGATCCTCCCCCGGCGACCGGCGCAAGAACCTCAATATTTGCTCCACCCGGCGGGTCGCCTGTCCCATCCCAGCCGGGGTTGATCTGAAAAAAATCTTACTGCGGGCTGGCGGGGGAGTAGGCGGGATCCACCTCGTCATCGGCGCTCTTTTTGCCCCCCACGAACGGGATCCACTTCAACGGCTTGGCGAGGGTCTTGCCCACGGCTCCGGCGGCATTGCCCACCTTGCCCGCGCTGCGGCCCATCTTGTTCACCACACTGTTGTCCTTCTTCACCTGCTCCTGCTGGGCAGCGATCTCAGGATTGGGCTCCGATGGAGGCGGCACCACCACCCGGGACACGGGACGCCAGGTGTTGGAGAAGGGGTCGAATTCCTGAGCGCCCACCGGGGCGGATTGGGCGACGGAAGACTTGGAGCCAAACATGGAGCAGGCGCTGAGACCGGCGACAAGAGCCAGACAGGCTGCGGAGTGGGCGAGACGGGACAGATTCATCGGCGCGGAAGCTAGCGAAGGTTTTGCCGTACACAAGTGACTTGCTACGGCCAGCAAAGACGGGCAAGACGTAGCCTTCTGGCAGATTGGCCCTGTTCCCAGCCATGTTGGACCGATGATTGACTCCCTGCACCCGGCTCTGGCCGCCTGGTTCACCGGGCGTTTTGGCAAGCCCACTCATGCGCAGGAAGTCACGCTGCCGCATGTGCTGGCAGGCCAGTCGGTGCTGCTCACCTCGCCCACCGGCAGTGGCAAGACCCTGGCGGGATTCCTGGGAGTGCTGGACAGCCTGCTGCATCGCCTGGACGAGGGGCCGCTCCCCCATCAGACGCTGGCCATCTACGTCTCGCCCCTGCGGGCTCTGACGTATGACATGCAGAAGAACCTCTCTGAACCTCTGCATGAGATGGGCCTGGCAAGGGACATCCGTATCGGTCTGCGGAATGGCGACACCCCGGCCTCCGAGCGGGCAAAGTTTCGCAAACAGCCCCCTCACATCCTCCTGACTACGCCGGAGAGCCTGGCCATTCTCCTCCCGCAGGAGGGTTACCGGGAAATTCTCTCCGGCTGCCGCCATGTGATTGTGGATGAGTTGCATGCCCTGGCAGAGAACAAGCGGGGCTCCCATCTCAGCCTGACTCTGGAGAGGTTGGAAAAAGTGGTGGCCGTGCCTCCTGACATGACCGGACTGGTGCGCATTGGCCTGAGCGCCACTGCGGCTCCCCTGGATGAGCTGGCGAGATTTTTGTGCGGGACAGGACGAGACTGCGCCATCGTGCAGGGCCGGGTGGAGCGCAGACGTCGCGTGGAAGTTCTGTCTCCTTTGCGACGGGATCCCTACCCGCCGGCAGGCTGGACGGCCCAGCGGGTGATGAAGGATCTGGCGCGGCTGGTGGAGCAGAAGCGGAGCACGATCATCTTTTGCAATACGCGGAGCGGTGCAGAGAGCATGTCGCTCCGGCTGAAGCAGGCGTTGCCGGAACTGGCCTCTGTCATCGAGACCCATCACTCATCGCTCGACCGGGATCTGCGTCTGGAGGTGGAAGACCGCCTCAAGGCAGGTGAACTGCGGGCCGTGGTGTGCTCGACCAGCCTGGAGCTGGGAATCGACATCGGGGCGGTGGATTGCGCGGTGATGATCTCCACGCCCAAGGGCGTCAGCCGCGCCATCCAACGGATTGGACGCAGCGGTCACAACATCCATGAGGAGAGCCATGGCGTGCTGGTGGCCACCAATGTGAATGACCTCATGGAGTGTGTGGTGTGTGCGGACATGACCCGCCGCACCCAACTGGATGCGATCCGCGTGCTGCAAAAACCCTATGACGTGCTGGCCCAGCATCTGGTGGGCATGGCCATGCAGAAGGGCTACACCCGCGACACGGCATATGCGACGGTGCTGCAAGCCTGGCCCTACCATGGACTCAGCCGCGCGGAGTTTGACCGGGTACTGCAGTATGTGATGGGTGGTGGCAAAAGCCTGGAGGAAAACTATCGCGAGGTCTTCGGCAAGATTGTGGAGGATGCACAAGGTCTGCTGATGACCCCGAACCGCAAGGTGGAGCGGGACTATCTGGTGAACATCGGCACCATCGCCAGCGAGGGGGCCGTGCGTGTGTACCTGGGCAGCCGCAGGCTCGGGGAGGTGGAGGAGAGTTTCGTGAAGAACCTCAAGTACGGAGACATCTTTGTGCTGGCCGGGCGGACGGTGCGGCTGGTGGAGACCGGGGTCATGGAAATTACTGTGGAGGCCGCCGACGGCCGTCTGCCCACTGTTCCCAGCTGGAACGCCAACAAGATGCCGCTGGCCAGCGGTCTCGCCCAGGAGGTGACCCGACTACGATCCCGCCTGGCCGCAAGGCTGGAGGCGAACGAGCCCGCGGCGGAGACTTCAGACTGGCTCGTGGAGGACTACCTCATCAGCAGCGTCAATGCGGACGCCATCGTGAAGCACTGCCGCAACCAGTGCCGATTCTCTGCGATCCCCACTGACTCTCTGTTTCTCATCGAACTCTACCGCGAGCCTGAGGACGATGGGGAGGAGTTCCGCGAACCAGAGCCCAGCCTCATGCCACCCAAACGCGGTGCGGGCCGGGCCATGAGAAAGCCGGATCCCGAGCGCTGTCACTTCTTCTTTCACTCCCTCATCGGCCGGTCCGCCAATGATGCGCTCTCCCGCATCATTGCCCACCGGGTGAAAGAGGCCGTAGGCGGAAATGCCCTAGTGACCATCGATGACTACGGATTCCTCCTCTCTGTCCGTCAATTCCAGGAACTCGGACTGGAAGAGTGGCGCGACTTGTTCCACCCGGAGAATCTGGAACAGGATCTCCGTGCGGCCCTGGCGGAGAGCCAGCTTGTGAAGTGGCAGTTCCGTGGGGTGGCCCAGACAGGCCTGATGGTGCCTCGCAATCTGCCGGGGGCGGAGCGACGCCTCAAACAGCTACGTTGGAGCGGAGAGATCCTGTTTCAGGTGTTGAGCAAACACGAGCCGGACCACCCGCTGCTGGAACAGTCCATCCGCGAAGCCACGCATGTCTTCCTGGACCTGCCCCGGGCCTCCCAGTTCCTTGAGGGGGCTCATCAGATGCAATGGCAGCTCATCGAGGTGCCCGTGGTGACGCCATTCTCCTTTGGCATCTACGCCAGCAAGATCAAGGAGAGCATGCTTCTGGAGGATCCAGAGGAGGCCATTGAGAGGCTGTGGAAAAAGTTCGAAAAGGCCGACAGCCGGCATGAAGAACCCCTGGAATAAGGCCGGAGCAGCGTTGGAAAGGATTCGCACACCCACCGGAACCTTCCCATCCCAGCCCGTTCATCGTCGCGCCAGTGTCTTGGAGATGCGTGCGGCTCGACGCCGCTTTCTCCTGCCGGATACGCCTTCGATCCTATGCTCAACCTCCGCCAGGCTGCTTTCGTCAGCCTGCCTACGACCCCGCTGGGTCTGGGACAAAGCCTTCTGCTGAGGCTCAAACAACACCGGCTGTAGTTGTCGACATGAGGAGGCACCAACTGTAGTGGCTGTGGCGGTGATTCTGCCGCAGAGGTCCGGGAACCCAACGCCCCGCTCCTACAGGCTCCGGCGGATACCTTGACCCCTTGGTCCTCTTCCTTGCGGCCTCGTCATAGACTGGAACATTTGTGCCTCCTCACGTCGACAACTACGGCCGATGTTGGGGGTGTATTGACAGAGGGTGATCGCTGGGGCAGGCTGGATGAGAGAGAGGTCGTAAGGGGGCGCTGCTGGAGCCGTGAGATTGCAGGAAATCACAAAGGGTACCGAAGCGGCGTCAAGCCACCAACACTCCAAGACGCTGTCACGTTGATCGGGAATGCCAGATGGAGCGCCAGTTGCCCCAGCGCACGCGGATGCCGCGATGGGCCTTGGAGTGCGTGCGACTCGACGCCGCTTTCGAACCCCGCAACAGCAGCAGGGCACTTGCCCACACTCAGATGACCCACCACCTCAATCCACCCTGACGAGTGCTGACTCATCCTTGATATAGATCAGCAGACCGCCATTGAACTCCGTGACCGTGCCCCGCGCCCGGACTTTCACGCCCTGCAGAGCCTCAAGCCGGGATTTAGGAAATATAGATTCCGTCTCCGCCGTACGAAACGCCAGCGACACCGACTCGCCAGCCCGACGGGCAAAATTCACATACCGTGTCTTGCCAGACTTGCTCTCGCCCACGCTTGTCACCACGCCCTCCACCTCCACCGGCTGGTTGAGGCTGGCCCGCAACTGGTCCAAGGCATGGGGATCCAGTGGCGCACCGGTTGCCGCCATCGCCGGTGGAGGAGTGGGCGGGGCCGGAGTCGCGGATGTTGTTTCCTGCATCGCCGCGGGCGGACTGGCGGGCATCTGATCCGCCACGGCTGCCACGTTGACCTCACGGGTTGGGGCAGGCTCCGTCTTGGGGGAACCGTCCGGCGGCACCGGCTCTGAAGCGACCTCCCCTGGAGCGGCAGCTACAATGTTTGCCACCGTCTTGGTCGCGACACTGGAGGCTGGCGCAGGTTGATACTTTTTCTTCGATTCCTGAAAGTGCCAGTACCCGTAGGCTGCCGCAGAAAGCAGGAGGCAACATATCACGGGAACGATGATTGACATGGCATTGCCTGAGGAAGGAGCCTCTTCAGGCTGGGGCAGGCGCACCGGCTGGATCACGGGACGGATCACTTGTGGATTCGCGGAAACGGACGGCTTGGGAAGGGGCCGGACTGGGGGCTGCAAAGCCAGCTTGAAAAGGGCCAGGGCCTGCGCCGCACTATCTGGCCGGTCTTCAGGCAGACGGCTCATGAGCCTGAGTACCCACTCAACGACCGCAGGGGGCAGATCCGTCCGCCACTCGGCAAGGGGCCCCGGTGCATGCGTCAGATGGGCTGCCATCACTCCAGCCGCACTGTCAGCAGTGAAAGGATAGTTGCCGGTGAGAGCGTGGTAATAGGAGCATCCCAGCGAATAGAGATCCGTACGCTGGTCCAGGGTGCCACGTTCGAACTGCTCGGGAGCCATGAAATAGACAGTGCCCATCACACTCCCCTCCACGTCCGTGGTCTGGGTGGTGGGGGCCGGGCAGTATTTGGCGATGCCAAAATCCAGCAGCTTGAACTGCATCTCACAGGTGGGCAGCCACACCAGCATGATGTTGGAAGGCTTCAAATCCCGGTGGAGCATGCCGCGAGCATGCGCGGCTCCCAAACCGCCCAGCGTGTCCTGCACCAGGGTGGCGAACTCCTCCAGCGGAAGGGGTGCGCCTTCCACCACCTGCTCCAGCGTCTGGCCTTCCAGATACTCCATGACCACATACGGCCCGTCTTCATCGGTGCCAATGTCATGGATCGTCACAATGTTGGGATGCTGCAGAGCCGACAGGGACAAGGCCTCCTGCCGCAGCTGGCCCGCATCTTCATGAGTCTCGCCAGCACCCGGGGAGCGCATCAGCCGCTTGATGGCCACCGGGCGCTGAAGCTGCAGATCCATGGCCTTGTACACCACCCCCGACCCGCCCTGACCCAGCTGTTCCAGGAGCTCATAGCGTGAAGTGACAGCAGTCATGGCGGGGCAGAGGGTGGAAGTGGAATGGAACGTGAAGTGATTTCCTTAGACTCCGGCAAGGCACTCCTGATCGCGATGACGGCGGCGACGCTGGATCAGCAGCAACCCTCCCCCCAGAAGCAGCAGCACCATGCGCCCCGGCTCCGGCACCGCCGAAAGGGTGATACGCCCGTCCGTGGACAATGTGTTGATCCACTCGTAGCCAGCAATCTCAGGAAAGGTGATGGTGCTGTAGCTCACGGTGCGGTTGGCCTGCTGCACCGTGCCCCAGTCAATGAGCTGCCAGAAGGAACCATCAGCCCAAGGCGTCGTGCCAAAGTCGAGATCGGCATTGTTGATCACCAGGGTGCCAGACAGATTGACCGATGTGGTGCCACTGCCGAAGGCCAGCTTGTCCGAGGAACCCGCCTCGCCGCCAGTGCCGCCCGAGAACAAGTCAAACTCCATGGTGCCCGAGCTAGTCAGGTTGCCGGAAATGGTCATGACCCGCGCCGCGGTATCTCCGGTGCTGCCGATCTTAAGACGGCCATCGGAGTTGATGGTCACCGCACCCGTGAGCGTACCCCGACCTTGGAGAGTCGGCGTTGTACCACCGGAGGCATTGTTGTCACCCACCGTGACATTGCCGGTGAAAACGTTGTTGATTTCCGTGGTGACGGACTGGGCGAGGGTGACGGCAAAGGTGTTGGTGCTCCAGTTGCCGTTTAGGATCAGCTTGCCCGTGCCCCCCAAAGTGAGACCTGTGACGGTGGCGGTACCGGAATCACCACTGCGATCTCCATTGAGGATGGTGGTGTTCATCGTATTGAGCTCGAGCTGGCCGCTGGTGCCGGTGGCACGGAAGAATCCCACGGCACCATTGATCTCCATGTCGCTGCCGCTGAAATTGGCCGCGGCACCTGCACGCCCCCCAATGCTCAGGCTGTTAGCCAGCGCATTCTCTCCTGTCAGATCTGTCACGGCATGCAGAGTACCGTAGTTAAAACGGAACTGGGCTGTGGTACCCAGACCGTTCTTATGGCCGATCTTCAGCGTGCCACCGTTGGTGGGCGTGGCTGCCGAAGAACCCAGCTGGAAACCCGCAGAGAGTCCCGAGTTGTCTCCTGTAGCCTCAAGCGTCCCAGCGCCAGCCTTGATGATCCGGGTTCCTGTCAGGGTGCCCCGCAGGGCCAAGACAGCCGCCGCGTTGCTCACGGTGATCGTCCGGTCAACAGCGCCAAGGTTGAGATTGTTCTGAATCGTCGCTGTACCGGCATGGCTGGCCGTGATGTTGGCAGCGGTGGCGTCATTGCCCTTTACCGTGGCATTGCCAGAGAGGGTGACTGCGCCCAGATCGTTGGTCGAACCTTGTAGATCAACGGTGCCCGAGTTGGAGAAAGTCATCGCGGTGAAAGTGGCTCCTCCATTCACCGTCAGAGTTTTCCCGTCAGCCACATCGAGCCCGCCACTGCCGACGAGCTCTCTGGCTGCGTCCAGACTGATGTCCTCCGTAGTGGCAAGTGTACCCCCTCCCAAAACAATCTTGTTGCTGACATCCCCGAGATTTTCTTCGGCACTGATCTGAAGCACCCCGCCATTGATGCCAATATCACCAAGCAAGGTGGAAGAGTTGTCACCACCAAGCACCAGCTTGCCCAGGCCAGCTTTGGTGAGACCGCTGAATCCCGAAATGATGCTGTTGATTGTCGCAGTGTGGCCTGCCGTAGCGACTGAGATTGTCGGCGAACCAGATGATCCGACAAGCCCCAGCGCGCCACCTTGGAGAACATAACCGTCGGATGCAAACTTAAGATTGTGATCGTGTTCAATCACCCCTGCTGAATCATCCAGTGTTATCGTTCCTGCTGTACCACCAAAAACCAGTTCCTTCGTCGGATCAAACGCCGCCGGCGTTCCGGTACCAACGTCGTTGTTCCAGTTGAGGCTGGACGGAGTCCAAACACCACTTCCGCCAACACCTGCCGAGGCTCCATTGCTGTCCCAGTAGTTGACAACCGAAACTGTGGCCACGTCCCACTTCAGCGACAGATCCTTGATACCAAACATACCGTCAGTCCCGCCGTCATTTGAATCCAACCACCGAATCGTGATGGACTGTCCGACTCCGAGATTGAGCCCGAGAATGTCCACATCAAATGCAGCGGTCTTGGGAGTTGTGAACACGGTCGATGCACTATTCCCGTCATTGAATGGCCCCAAACGGAGAGTTAGTGCACTGACATCCACCGCGGGTCCTGAAGCCACGGACGCCGTCAATGCCTCATTGAGGTTGCTGCTGTTGTCCTTGAAGACAATGATGCTCCCCTCAAAGGTTAGCGAATTGAGGATGGACCCCGTATTGTTGGTAATGGTCAGCGAAAACCCCGGGGTTGCAAAGCTGCCGGATGCCACAGATGCGACTGCATTCTGGCTCCCGATCCCATAGGATCCGCCGGCTTGTGAAGAGCTGATCGAACCAGTATGATTTGCGATGGGGTTGCTCCCAAGTGTGAAGTCTGTGTACAGAACAGAGTGTGTTCCGGCATCGCCAACTGTCAATGATACCGCGGAGGCCGCAGTGCCCGTCAGGATGACCGACAAAGCCACAAGTCCACTGACTAACAAGGACTTCTGGATGTGACCCACCTTTCTGGGCGTGCTATTTCGATTGGCGGACCTTCTTGATCGGCACATTTCTTTGTCAGAGGAGTAAACAAACTTGTCCATGTGTGGAGGGCTTTTGGGATGGATGAGTGCATAGCTAGTTCCATTCGGATAGCACCCCCATCAACCAACGTTCACGTCACCCTTGAATGAGTTACTCCACGCACTTTCACATCCACCAGAAGTTACCGTCACATTGCTTGCACACGCCATGAATCCATCTTACGCATGCAACAACTTCTTCACCTTGGCAGGGTTGTTTCCGTCACCCGACTTCCCCTAGGCTCTTCACCTGCTGATCAACTCCTGTGCAGATAACACGAAATCTGTCTGATAATTCCACCTCACTCACCTCATTGTGAAACCCATTGCCACAATCCTCTGCACCTTGTCGCTCTTTGCCGCCTCCATAATACCCGCTTCTGCATGGTGGGGTACAGGTCACATGGTTGTCACTTCCGTGGCATGGCGTCAGTTGAGCCCGCAGGAACAAGAGCAGGCGCACGCACTCTTGAAGGCCCACCCCAAATACAATGACTGGATGTCCTCCTATCCCGCAGACGTTCCCGGCCTGAGCAAAGGCCTGTACGCTGCCATGGCCGCCAGCCTGTGGGCAGATGATATCCGTGACAAGAACAATTCAGCCACCCATCCCGAGTGGCACTATGTGGATTATCCGCTAGTACCGCCACTCTTCCCCAAAGAGCCAGCCCCCAATCCGACCAACGATGTACTGGTCGGCATCAAAGAGTGCGAACGCGTGATCGCCAGCCCGACAACACCCACGCAGGAGAAGGGCGAGATGGTCAGTTGGCTGATTCATCTGGTGGGAGATGTTCACCAGCCGCTTCACTGTGCTTCGTTGACCAACAACGACTTCCCCGCTCCTGAAGGGGATCGTGGAGGCAACAGCACCTTTGTCCGGCCGGATAAAGAGTCCAAGGCCATCAATCTTCACATGGTGTGGGACAGCCAGCTTGGCGGAGCCAGAGCCGCCGATGCGGGAAGTTCCCGTGAGGCGCTCAACAAGGCCATCCTGCTTGAAACTGAACACCCCCGGAGTGCCGCCACAGAACTGCAGAAGAATCTGTCACCTGAATCCTGGAGCCTTGAAGGAAGAGAGCTCGCCATTCAGGAAGCCTATCTCCAGGGCAACCTGCGGTATGCTGTTGGGAAACAACTCAATACACCGGTTCTTCCCGAGGGGTACACCAAGAAAGCCAGAGCGATTTGTGAACGACGCGTGACCCTGGCGGGCTATCGTCTGGCGGACATGCTAAAACGGCTGCTCGCAGTGTCCACGACAGGGCCTCAAAGTGCTTCCAACTGAAACAGCGTGTCAGGCACTTCGACTTGGAGAAACTGTAACGCACCTGTCAAAGTCACAAGGGCGTCACGCTTCCCGCCGGCAGGCCGGCGGCGCGACGCCTTGTCGTGCCAGCTGTTGCGCGATAGACATCCCCAATCGAAGGCGCGTTCCTTATCACGCAATATTCGTGCATAACTTTGGGGGCACCCTTGCCGAGCCGATCATTTCACCCCTTTAGTTCAATGAGTTACGGTCAACGAGGACAACGAAAGGGATACGCCGCGATCGGACTTCGTTCTGTCTCTACATGGAGCAAATTATGCTCCATGCGTCCCTAGAGCTCTGCATCATCAGGCGATGTGGCATGTCACGAAAGGCTTACATGCCCTGTGTTTACATTACCTCTGCTGGAACGTTATAAGCAGCGGCCCTTCCTTCCACCCCCCCCGGCCCGTTCATGAGACCCCCTCGCTCAGGCTCATTTGGTTGTTACCTGCAACCTCTTCCCCGCACCCGCTCCGCTGGCATGACGCTGGTGGAGGTCACCGTGGTGATGGCGATCATCGCCATCATGATGGGAGTGGGCATCGCCGGCCTCTCCAACATGTCCACTCCGCGTCGGCAGACAGCGGTAACCACATTGAAGGGGACACTGGACCAGGCTCGCGCCCATGCCATCGCCACCCGCAAGTATGTCGCGCTGATGGTGGTGGACGGGGTGCCGCCAGAGTCCGTGGAGCCACTGAACCTCAGCAAGTACGCCGTGTTCGAAGTGGGCTCACCCGGAACCGATGGTCAGTACACCACTGATTCCAAGCAGGTGACGGAATGGAAGAGCCTCCCTGACGGAGTTTGTTTTGCCAAAGGTCTGACGGGGAAGCCAACGATTCTTGATCTGCCGCTGACGCTGGACCAATACCGCGTGCGGGGCATTACCGGAGCAGGCTATCCAGAAGTCGAACTCCGCTTCATGAGCGGCAACACTTTCAAAATGCTTCCGGGGATCGTTTTCGCCCCCAATGGCGCCGTGGCATCTCCGCGCCTTACCGCCGTGGTGCCGAATCTGGATGTGCTGCTGGTTGAAGGCAGGGTGGATATGGCGGGAACAGCCACCAGCGTCGCCCCCAATCACAATCCCCCAAGGATCGAAGGTGTTCGCATGACCCGCCTTACCGGCATCAGCCGGTACTACGATGACACCGCTGCGGGAGCTCCAACTCCACCCACCCCATGAAGATCATGACCTGCAAGCCAGAGTCTGGCTCCCCTGTCCAGAGCTGCCGTCCGACAACCGCTGGTTTCTCCCTCATTGAGGTGACCATAGCCATGGGCATCTTTGGTGGTTCTATTCTCGTGCTGATGGGCCTCACTGCCATCACCACGGAATTCGCCCTGACCAACCGCGAAATGACGGCCGCCAGTCAACTCGCTGCAAAGGTGTTCACGGACCTGTCCCAACCGCAAAGCGGCGCGGCAAACGATGACCGCAACCGCATCCTGAACCCTCCCACCAGCCCCACAACACCGTACGGTGCCCAGATTGCGCCCGCGACAGAGCGCTACGACAATACTCCGTTTACATGGGTATTTTCCGAGAACCTTTCGGCCATCTCCATAGGCGGCACAGGGTCGTCAGACCTGTATGAAAATGGCTCTGATCAGCTTGACGGCCGGTATCTGGTGGGACTTTCGTTTGCAGACGAGTCCCGCTATCAGACTGCGGGCACGGCACCGACCGCCCCCGTCACGCCGCCCGCTGGCACCGGGGTCGTCAAAAGGGTCATGGTGAGTGTCGAAGCCCCTGCGCATCTCGCCCGGCAGTTCCGTCGCAAATACGAGTTTTACAAGATCATGGAGTTCCGTTGATGCGGCCCTTCGCTGAGCCGTCTCCAGCTCTGCATTCAATCCTTGAACCTCACCTGCATGACTCTCAAGCCCCAGCGTCCACTCCGTGGTTTCACCTTGGTGGAAATCATGGTGGCGGCATCGGTATCGTCTGTGCTTCTGCTCCTGCTTGTGCAGGTGCTGGGCTCCTCACAGGACCTGTGGGTGAACCTGCGACGCAAGACGGACGCAGCCCAGGAGACCCGATCCCTCCTCGGTCTCATCCGGTCGGACATCAAAGCCATGTTCACCCGTGGTGACCGCAAGAAAGGCCTTGTTCCTTTCTATATCATTCCCGGCGACCCGGGCAGTTCTTCAGTGATCTCCTTCCTGGCCGTTCAGGATCAGCTTTCCCAAGATCCCTCCTCCCAGGCTGCCACCACCCCCAAGAGCGATCTTTGCATCATTTCCTACAAGCTCGACACCGCGCACCCAGACCGTCCGCTGGTCCGCACTTTCAGTGACAGCAACGCCACCTACAAGGCGGTAAAGGCACGCATTGATGGCTTTATCAATGCAGCCGCGCCGACCGTCGAACCCCAGGTGCCCACAACTCCAAGCCTGGCTGACCAGCCTTGGAAAGATGCCAGCATCCCCTCAGGCACTGGCACCTCCGTTCCGGAGGCAGTTTCCGAGAACCTTGGCATGCGCGTCATGGCCTTCGAAGTGGTCCCTATGAGACTACGCAGGCAGGTTGCCTCACCGACGGGTGCCCCCATGACGCCGTTGCAGTTGCAGAACATCCTGACCGGGAGAATCGCCGGCGTGGCTACGGATCCCTGGCCCAGACCCAACCTTTCCCCAGAGCATGCCGGCCCGTTGCCCAAATTGGCTGAATACGATCCCGACTACTCCGCGCCGGACGTCGTCGAAGTTCGTCTCGTCGTCGCGGACGCAGCAAAACTGGCCCGCATGACTCCTTCGACCATCGCCACGCTCGGAACCAATGCCCAACGGGACATCAGCGACGGCAAGCTCGATGGATTTGCTGGTGCCGACCAGGTGCTCACCCCTGCTGAGCTGCAGGGGCTCTCTTTCGCCAATACTTCCGTCGCCATCAACAAACCATGAAGCTGCCATTTCCTGTATCACCGGCGCAGCGCCGAAAGCGAAGCCAGAAGGGCTTCACCCTCATCGCCACGATCATGATCCTGGCGCTTCTTGTCGTGCTGCTGGTCGGCTCGTTCGCCACCAACAACACCGAGCTGGCTGTCTCTCGTTCGCACTTCAACGACTACCGCACCACCCTGGCCGTGGAATCCGCCTTCCGCGCTGCGACGAGGAAGGCATTCCGCCAGATCGAAAAGTCCGGTGACTTCGTTGTGTTCCGTCGTCAGCAGACCGGATCGTCCGCCTCCCACCTGCGTCCGGTGGTCTATCTCACGGCCGCCTACGATCCCGCTACCAATCAGTGGCAGTATCAGCCGCTGATCAGCGGTGCCAAGACGACGCTGACAACCTCCACTCTCGTGCCCAGACCTGGTGGGAACACACTGGAAACAGCCGTGATGGACACAGGTGAAAAGTTCAGTGACTTTACCAAGTTCGTGCCTGGCACCGGTGCGGGAGGCTGGTCGGACACGCCACTGGCTCCTCGCTGGGAGTATCTCGACTTTCGCCCTGATGCGGCAGGCACAGCCCCACTTTCCGCGAACCCCAATGATCCACGGGCCAAGGGACAGGATCTGCGGGTGCGCTACTGCTACTGGGTGGAGGATCTGGCCGGCAAACTAGACGGAGACCTCGTGGGCAATACCAGCGGACCAAACTTTACCCACCTGCGCGGCCAGCCTGCGAAGAGCGAAGATCAGCTTCGTCAGGTGGCCCTCTACACGCTCTTTCCCCCGACACCCGGAATACCAGGAACCACATTCCCGAATCTGGACAACAGCACCACCTCCACGCAGGACAATGACCTGGTCAACAAGCGGCACTATGCGTTGACCAATGACACCTACAAGCAGGTCGGCATGAGCACCACGGCGGCCGAGTTGATGCTCAAGAAGAACATCAACTTCAGCATGCCGGCTGGTGTGGAACATGAGGTCATTCCAAGAAAGGCAAGCATTGCTGCCTCGATGTGGGGCAAGCCAAAACTCGCCATCAACAAACTCATCGAAAGGGCTGAAGGTGACACTTCGCCCACCGGCTCTGGTGAACGCAATGCAGCCATCACCGAACTGGCGGAACACATTAAAAGTTCGCTGCCCAATTTCGCCAGAACCCGGGCAGGAGGCAATGTGATGAACACCGGCCTCAACAGTGCTTATCAAGGTGCGCCCTACGGCAAGCTCATGACGGAGGACGAGTATGTTTACTCCCTCGCTGCGAACATCATCGACTATGCGGACCGGGACCAGACGCCTTCTGTGGATCCTTCCTGGGTCAAGAGCACAACCACAACCGGCTATGGTCCGGGTGACATCAATGTTCCCAAGTACCGCGGCATCGATCTCCAGCCGTTCTGCGTAGGGTATGCTACGCGGTTCCTGAACTCCGCTTGGGACGACTCCTCCGTCACCATGCAGGTCTCCGTCTGGGTGGCACTATGGAATCCCACGGACCGTGAGATCGAAGGTGATCTGGAGGTCCGCTTCACAGAGGGCCGCACCGTGGTGAACTGCATGCTGCAAGGGGAGAACATCGCCGGAGGGAGCCGCCCCACACTGCCACACCTGAACCTACCCTTGAAGCACATCAGTCTGGGACCCAACGAATGCATTCACGTGCCCTGGTATGATGTGCATACGCTGAGAGCAACTGGTCTGGCCAAGAGCCGCATCCAGGACCCCAACTTCCGCATGTGCCCAGACGATGCGGCAGGTATCCAGTCTCTTTTCGACGGCGGCTACCAGATCTTCTGGAACGGCAAGCTGGCCGACCGCACGCGCAGGCCTGACAATATCAACCGTCCCTACAGACAGCCGGGCAGCACGAATGACAAAGCTGGACTGGGCAAATGGTTCTTCGCCAGTTCAGGCATTGGTGACAGTTCGCAACCCGCTGGCGATCCTCGTGGCACACTCTACACGGCGGGTTTGGCGTCCAGCGGTGGTGACGCATCTGGCAACCGCGGCTACTACTATCGTGAGGCCAAATACATCAACAACTGCCTCTGGGGCGGGGGCGCGGTAAAGAGCACCTTTGGTGACAGCTTCAATCCTAGCCAGTGGCTGAGTGATCCTGGACATCAGACCCAGCCCAACCAGTTCAATATCGCACCGCTGGAAACCGAAACACCAGACATTCACCTCCAGCAGCGACCGGTGACAACGCCTCCTCTGCCCGAAAAAGCACCTTCCCATGTGAAACACCCAGTGGACGACTATCCGGCGAACTACACGGGCCCTGGATACTACGAGTCGCTTGGGGAGTTGGGGTTTGTCTTCGATCCCAACGCCTGGACCCGCGCCACAGGCGGTGGATCCCGGCATTTTCAAGGCGGTGGCAGCACGCTACGCATCGGCTCCCCAGAACTGGCTCCGTTCAACACCCCCGGAACACGGGCCTCAGATCTCCTGGACATTCTTTGCCTGGATGAAAAGAGGACCTTCAAGGGTCTGGTGAACATCAACAGCGCCTCCCCAGAAGTTATCCGTTCTCTGGTCGCAGGAGTCGAAATTCGCGGTGAACGGGCTGTGGTCAACGGGGTGGAAACCTCGACCGATGGCATCGTTCGCAATGGAGGGATGACCAGTGGCTCCGTGTTCCACCCCTGTAGCAATATCAACACCGGAGCGGGCAGCGTTCTGGCCAAGGGCATTTCCGATCTGGCCGCAGCCAACCCGGGCACCGTGCTCGCCACACCTGGTGATCTCTCCGCGCTCATGGTTGCCAATCCTTCTTCACCCGCCACGCAGATCCCCTACTTCGGAAATGTGAACTCATGGCCGACTGTGGCCACGGCAGACATCCCCAGCCCTCCCTCGATGCGGCCGATGCTAAGCGGCGCAGACCCGGGCCTGGATGATCGTGGCCGTGAGGAGTTCTACCGACGTCTTCTGCCGCTGGTCACTTTCCAGAGCCGGACCTTCAGGATGTATCTGGTCACACAGGTGCTGGACAAGAACAGCAATGTGGTCGGCATGCGTCCCAAGGTCATGGATATTCTCCTAGAACCCATCTACGACGCCGCTGGCAAAGTCATCGGTCAGGACGTTCAGATCGCCTATGAAAAGAACCTTTGATCTTATCACCATGCGGACTTTCCTGCTCCTCGTGCTTGCCTCCTGCCTGACGACCCGGGGCTTGCTGGCACAATCGCCCAGTGAACCTGCACCACCGCCACCGGCGGCTTATGTCAATGTGGTGAACGTCACCGGTCTGGAAGGTGAGGTGACGGTCCTCACCAACAACCGGCAGGATGAGTCCCGAGCCTTGTCCAAGGGTGGCGAAACTGGTGAATGCACCGTGACGCCCGGTTCTGTGACGATCAAAGTGTCTCATCCAGCATGCCCCACTGACGTGGAGCAGAAATTCGTCTTAAAGGTCAACGAGCGGCTCAACCTTCTGGTGCATGCCCTTGTCGTGAAAGGTGAAAACGGCAGTGCCCCAACTACCAAACTCGCCCTGCTTCCTCTTCAACATCTGCCTTCGCCCGGAAAGACCACGCTCACACTGCTGAACTGTGACGCTCAATCCCGGCCCCAGTCTTTGGCATTGAATGGAGCGGAGATGACGCTTGAACCCCTCCAACCCATGCATCTCACCGAGCTGGCTGCTGTGGGCAGTTTTGCTCTGACGTTCAAAGGGAGTGAGGTCATGGCCCCCTACGAGCCCCTGACGGAGGACCATGCCTATCTAGTGGTCTATGTTGACCAGGAGAACCCACGGCTGAACGGAGTGGTCATCACCGACCGAAAACGTGGCACCGTCGATGAGGAACTGGATCTGAAGAAGAAGGAAGTGGCCCAACGGATCGCCCGGGAACGCAAGGCTGCGGAATGGGTGTTGAAGGAACTTGACCGCAAGACTCAGGAACGGGCTGAAGCCCGGGCGCAACGGCAGAAACAACGCACTCCCGAGAACAAGCGCTGACCTTGCTTGCCCCAATCTCACGACGAATTACCGGACCTGTTTCTCATGAATTTTTCCTCAGTGTTTCTCCGTCTGATCCCGTTGCTGGCGGCATCTGCATTCGGCTTCACCAGTGCAACCGCAGCCACCTATGAATATGATGTGGTCGTCTATGGTGGCAGCCCCGCAGGCATCGCAGCCAGCATTCAAGCTGCCCGGATGGGGCGCAAGGTCGCATTGATCGAACCCTCCCGTTATCTGGGTGGCCAGCTCACGAACGGTGGCACGGCCATGGAGCCGAAGTACTCCCATCTGGTGGGGGGGATTGCCCGCGAATTTCACCACCGCATTTGGAACTGGTACATCGACGACGCACACTGGACTTTTCAGAAGCGTGACTCCTTCGCGGGGTTCTCACCCGTAGCATCGGAACCCGACAATCAGCGGATGTGGAACTACGAGCCGCACGTCGCCGGACGAATCCTGGACGACATGCTTCGCGAAGCGCGGGTTCACGTGATTTTAGGACACTCCCTGGAGCAGCAGGAAGGGGTAAACAAGGAAGAGCGACGGCTCACCTCAATCCACTTGAAAGGTGACGATGTGTACGCCGGCAAGGTATTTCTTGATGCCAGCTATGATGGGCAGCTCATGGCTCTGGCAGGCGTGACGCACCGCACCGGGAGAGAGGCCAATGTGACCTACGGTGAAACCCTCAATGGCATCCGCCCAGTTGATGTCGGCAGTAAATGGGCCAAGTGGAATCTCGATGCGCGTACGGTTGAAGGAGATCCCCAAAGTCCGCTCATTGCTGGTGTCGCCGTCTCCGCCCCCGGTGAAGCGGGTTCCGAGTGTCCTGCCAATCCGACGGGAACATTGGCCATTTGTGTGACCAAAGTGGCTGCGAACCGGTTGCCCTGGCCCAAGCCCGCCAGCTACGACCCCAGAGAGTACGAATTGCTCGTCCGTGTGGCGGAAAAGCTGGAAGCCAAATCGCTGTTTCACCTTGAACCTCTTCCCAATGGCAAGGCCCGGTTGACTCCGGGTCTCGAGCTGGCTCCGTTGTTCAACACGGTCCCCGCAGAACTTCTTGACGCCGACCTCCAGACGAGACGCAAGATCGTGCGCCGGCACCGGGACCATTTGATTGGCGTGTTTTGGACCCTCGCCAATGACGAACGCGTTCCTGAGCCGGTACGCAAGCAGTTGCAGGAGGTGGGTCTGTGTCGGGATGAATGGCGTGACAATGGATCCTGGCCCTCCCAATCAAACGTTCCAGGCACGCGCCGACTCGTCGGAGCCACAGTACTGACTGAAAAGCACCTCCGTGGTGAGGAGTCCACCGAAGACCCGGTAGGAATGAACTTCGGCAGCGTCAAGCTAAGCCCCTCGATGCCCTACGTTACCAAGGGCGACCGCATCGCGATTGAGGCACCCGCAATGCTGGAGCTCCATCCCCAGCCGGTTGGCTTGCAGGTGTTGTTGCCTAAATCCGAAGAGTGCACCAATCTTCTCGTTCCGGTATGTGTGAGCGCCTCCCATGTTGCGGAGGGAGCGTTCCGCAATGAGGTGGTCCTCATGGTGCTGGGGCAAAGTGCAGGCACCGCTGCCGCCCTGGCAGTCGAGCACAAAGTGGAGGTGGCCGATCTGGACTACAATCTGCTGCGGGCGCGGCTTGTGGCAGACGGACAGGTGCTGGAAGACGAACTGCTGCGGCAGGAGGTGCATCAAAAGGTGACCCGTGAAAAGGCCGCAGCTGACACAGTGCTGAATGAGCTGGATCGGAAAACCCAGGAAAGAACGAACGCCCGCGCCGCAGCCCAGGAGAAACGCAAACAGCAGGAAGCAGGCCGCTAGAGGCAGCTTCAAACGCAGTCGACGGGTTCTATCCTCAACACCGCCTGCTCCTTCTGACAAATTCTTAACGCGGACCCTCTTGCCACTTCTGCCACGGCATCCCATAGATCGGCCCCTCGCCATGCTCAAGCCCACCACCTCCTTCATCCTGCTCCTGTTGTGGTGGCTCTCCTTCGCACTGCCCCGTCAGGCAGCCGCCCAGGATGCGACAGAACTTACGCCCACGGAGCTCTTCAATGCAGCGCGTTCGGCTTTCGATGCAGGTGACTGGGCCCAGGCAGAGACGCTTTTCACCAAGTTCATCGACACGTACGGGGGCGTGGCGGAGACCGCCGAGGCCGCCAAACGCATGAAGCCTCTGCTGGTGAGCACCAAGCTCCGGCAAAATAAGTACGCCGAGACACTCCCTCTGCTGGAAGAGGTGCTCAAAGATCCGCAGATTGATCCCGGCTCGAGTGATGAGCTTGCCTTCTGGAAGGGCATCTGCCAGTTCCAGGTGCAGGACTTTGATGCAGCACAAAAGGCCTTTGGCGAATTCTACGGGGAGAAACTGCCCTATGTCGTCCGCCTCAACGAGGTCCAGCGACGGGTGCATGCGGGGCGCCGGACAGAGTCTGTCATCCTCTACGGCATGTGCTTCATCATGAAGGACGACTTCAAGGGTGCAGCCACCTTCTTTGCAAATCAGATTGCCCCGCTTCGTCAGGTCAACCGCGAAGCCGCCGGACGGGCCACGGTACTCAGGCTGCACGCCCTGCTGGAAAGCAATGAGGAGGCGGGTGCGCTGGCTCTGGTGAAGGACACTGCGCCCCATCTTCAGGAAATTACCCAAGCCGTCGCCTACCACACCCTCTGTCTGCAGCTTGGATCACGCCTGCTGGAGTCAGGGAAAAGCTATGATGCCATCTACGTGCTCCAGCGGATCTGGAGCCGGGAGAAGCTCCTGCGCACGCAACAGGCCTCTCTGGCCGCCTTTACCACGCGACTGGAAGTGGCAAAGAAGACGCCCGGGCAGGAATATCTGGCGTTTCAGTATGAGTCTCTCATCTCCCGCATCCAGCGCGAATTGGAGCAGTTTGAGAAGCTGCCCAGTTTCGATCCTGCCCTCAGGCTTCGCATCGCCAGCGCCTACCGGGATCTGGGTCGCTATCGCGAGTGCGCTCTCATCCTCGACGACATGCTGAACCACATGCCCCCCGATGATGTGGTGAAAAAGGCCTCCCTCAGCCTGGTGCAGTGCTGGATGCAGATCCAGCGTTGGGACAAGGCTGTCACCGCGGCAGACACCTGGATCGAAAAGTTTGGCCCCACCAGCCCCGCCGAGCTGCCCACGGTGCTTTTCCTCAAGGCCAGCGCCCTGCAGGGCGACCATCGTCCGGAAGCCGCAGAGATGATCTTTGCTGAGGTGCATCAGAAACACCCGCAGCATGAGATGGCAGCACGAGCCCTTTTCATGGAAGGCATCTGCCTGCTGGAGCAGGATCTCAACCGGGAGGCAGAAGATGCTTTCTCTGAACTGCCCAAGAAACATCCCAACGCCACGGATCTGATTGAAGAAGCCTTCTACTGGACCGGAATGGGCAGATCCTTCGCCAAGCAGCACGCCCAAGCCCGCAGTCAGATGGAGGCGTATCTGAAGCGCTACCCCCAGCACGCCCGCTACACGCAGGATGCCCAGTTCCGCATCGCCTTCTCCAGCTTTGGCCTGGCCGAATATCCCCGCTCCATCCGCGAGCTCCAGTCGTTCATCTCTGCCAATCGAGGCTCCCAGTACGCTGAGGAAGGCAAGCTTCTGCTGGGCGATGCTTTCGGAGCGGAAGGCCGTATTGACGAAGCGATCAAAGCCTACCAGACCATCGACCGGGCGGCCAATCCCCGCTTTCACGAGGACGCCTGGTTTCGCACCGGTAACATCTACAAGCTGGCCGAACGCTTTGACGCCATGCGCTCCCACTACGAACGCTTCATTCTGGAGAATCCCCGGAGCATGCGCATTGCGGAGGCCGTGTACTGGATCGGATGGACTTACGACAGCGCCGGGAAACGCGAAGAAGCCCGCACCGCCTACTGGGACGCCATTGAGAAGCACGGCAACACGGCCGACACTCCAGGGGTCGAGGACATTCTGACCGCCCTGCCCAGGCTCTATCCCGGTCCGGAGGGAAGGCAGGAACTACAGGTCCGGCTGGGTGATCTGACGCAGAAGGCAGGCACGCTCCGCCCGCTCCTGGCTCTGCGCACGGGTTGGGCTCGTGCGGTGCTCTGGCGCAAGGCGGACCCCGACAACTGTCGCCGCTGGCTCCTCGAACTCGCCCCCCGCCTCAACGCGAAGGAACACAGCCCCCGCATTGTGGCCGACGTCGCTGACGCCCTGCGCGAATCCGGACGGCTGGACGAGGCACGCAAGCTCTACGTGGACCTGCGCAAGTGGCATCCACGAGCCTTTGAAAAAGATCGTGTTTTTCTCGGTCTGGGCTTGATTGCCCTGTCAGAGAAGAAACCTGACGAGGCGCTCAAGGCACTTGCCCGGTTCGAGACCGAAACCCTCAACTCCCCGCTGCTTGGGGAAGTAGCCTCCATCAAGGGAGGGTTGTTCGTTGATCAGGGCAAATACAAAGATGCCCAGGCGGAGATGGAAAAGATCCTGGAAATGCCCACTGTGCCAAGGCAGCTCAAGGCCACCACCCTGCTCAAGCTGGGAGACCTGATGACGGCCCAAAAGCAGGACCTCAAAGCCACCGCTTACTTTGAGCGGGTGTACATCTCCTATGGCAAGTATCTTCCTGAAGTGGCCCTGGCTTACTTCAAACGAGCCGAGGCACTGGACCGCCTGAGTGAACCCCGCAAGGCCGAGGCCGTTTACCGTGAACTCGCGGAGCGGTTGGAACTCTCCGCCCAGCCCGTGCACCAGAAGGCCATCGTCCTGTTGGACGCACGGGATCCCTCCTGGCGGGATCGTCGGCCCGTAGAAGGCGCCGAAACACCGCAGGCTTCCACCTCCTCCATTCCATGAGAACGCTGCCCGCCCTCAGCATTTGCCTGTGCCTCGGTCTCGCGGCGAGCCAGCTCTCTGCACAAGCCCCTGCTGGCCCCAAGTCCGATGTGGTGGTGCTGCAAAACGGTGCCGCCGTACCCTGCCGTATTGTCAGCAGCACCGCCGAAATGCTGCGCATTGAATACCGCCCTGCGGGAGCCATGGGCCTCATGACCCGCGAGGTGCCCTGGACGGAAATCCGGTCTGCCGATTTCCTCATGGACGAGGAGTTTCACGCCCTGCTGCGCACGACCGATGCCGCCAGGGACGGAGCCCGTCTGGCGAGCCGTTGGGAGGCGGTCCTTCCGCTGCTGAGCCGCCCCAATCACCCCGGCGGTGACCTGGGTTTGGCCTATGCCAACGCCTGCGTGGCCAGCCCTGCCCCAGCCACCCGCTCCAAGGCCCTGGACATCTGCGACGTCATCATCTCCAACGACTGGAATCCCCAGCGCCGCGCGCAGGCCCGCTGGACCAGGATCCAGGCACTTGTTGCCTTGAACCGCACCCAGGACGCCCTGGGCGAGTCCAGGAAGATCCTGGCTGATCACGGCACCGACGAATGGCTCGCAGTGCGCGCGCTGCTCTTCACGGGCAAACACAGCTTTGAGGCTCTGAAACAGCTCCAGTCCGACAACCCGCGCTGGGAGGAGGACGACCTCATCGTGCCCGAGCGCAATCGGTTGTTTCATGAATCGGTTGAATGCTCGGTCAAGCCCTCCCTCTTCCATGGCACCCAGGAAGAGTCCGCCACGGCGGGACTGTGGCAGGCGGCCGCCGTGCTCCAGTTTGACGGCAACCTTTCTGCGGCCGCTGATTGCGCGCGGGACATCCTCCATCTCTACCCCAAAGCCAAAGAGGCCGGGGAGGTACGCGAGTTTCTGATGAAACACAAGCTGCCGCTGGAGGTGCCCGTCACCCTTCCAGAGCTTCCTGAAGAACCTGCCAAGCCCATGGAGAAGCCGGCTGCTGATGCCCCCAAAGAGCCGGAATCCGCCCGCCGCAAACGCTACGCGAAACCCGAGAGCAACAACAAGCCCCCTGAACCCTGAACCCACAGCGCCCGCTGTCTTTCCCTTATTTCCTGTTTCCCAAGCCGCCATGAAGCACCTGCTCCGCCCCACCCTTCTCCCGCTGGCCATTGTCGGCGGCATGTTCCTCATGTTCAGCTCCGTGAGCTTCACGGTGGCCCAGCAATCAGCACCGGCAGGTGCCGAAGCCCCCGCCCACACCACGCACAAGTCCGACAAGTCTCTGTTGGACCTCTACAAAGAAGGCGGCCCCATCATGCACGTCATCGCCGCCTGCTCAGTGGCAACCCTGGCGCTGGGTCTCTATTGCCTGCTCACCCAGTCCAAAGCCAAGCTGATGCCCAATGACATGGTCTCCACCCTGCGCAACCATCTGCTGCAGCGCGATGTCCAGTCTGCTGCCCAGTATTGCAACAGCCGCCCGGGCCTCTTCAGCCGCGCCATGCTGGCGGCCTTGGGCAAGATCAACTACCACCGCCATGATCTGGGCAAGGTGGGTATGGAGAATGCCGTGGCGGACGAGTGCTTCCGCGAGGAAACCAAGATGATGGTGACGGTGAACTACCTCAACACCTTCGCCGTCATGGCCCCGATGATCGGCCTGCTCGGCACCGTGGGCGGCATGATCACCAGCTTCTCCGCCCTCACCGCCGGCA
Organism: Verrucomicrobium sp. BvORR034; assembly: GCF_000739635.1. Lineage (GTDB taxonomy): Bacteria > Verrucomicrobiota > Verrucomicrobiia > Verrucomicrobiales > Verrucomicrobiaceae > Verrucomicrobium. The sequence continues at coordinate 66,813 of NZ_BATQ01000183.1, forward strand.
AGGCGGAGGCCACGGAGCTGGCAGGCGGCATTGGCGAGGCGCTGGTCGCCACGGCTGGCGGCCTCATGCTCGCCATCCCCGCCATGTTCATGTACTTCTACTTTCGCGGCATGGTGCAGAGCGGCATGGCCGATGTGCACAAGACGCTCAACGACCTGGTGGACACGCTCTCCACTGCGGCGCAGAACGCCGAAGCCGAGGCTGTCGCCTGAGCCCGATCAAGAAACTGCACGCCACGCACCTGACCGACCGCCATGTCCGAGCATCATGATGACGAGGAAGTCGCACGTCGCCCGCTGAAACGGCTCCATGCGGAGGAGGTGGGCTTGCAGATCGCCCCCATGGTGGACGTCACCATGCTGCTGCTCTTCTTCTTCATGCTCACTGGAAAGCTGACCCAGGGCATGAAACTGATGCAGGTGGATCTGCCCAAGGCCCCCACGGCCACGGAGCAGAAGGAAAAAGGCGACCGCGATGTTCTGAATATCGACGAGCACGGCCAGCTCTTCACCGGAGACCGCCAAGTCACCGACAAGGAGGCCGTGGCCCACCTCAAGAACCGGCTCAAAGAAGTGCCGCCGCTCAAGGTCTATGTGCGCGCCGACAGCCGCACCCCGGCCAAACGCATCAAACAGGTCATGAACATGGCCGCCGAAGCCGGGGCCGTGACCGTCATCTTTGGTGCCCACAACAAATAGCTCCCCTGCCATGGCCGTCCCCCGCCGCATTGAACATCCCCAGGTGGAACTGCAGATCGCACCGATGATCGACGTGTGCTTCCTGCTGCTCTTCTTCTACATCCTGACCTCCAAGCCGACCAAGCCCGAGGGAGACATGAGCATGACGCTCCCGGGCACGGTGGCCCAGACGGAGGCCGTGGAGATCCCAGACGAGCAGCGGATTGAGATCGATGAGAAGGGCGTGGTCCTGCTCAACGAGATGAAAGTGGGCGCCCCCGGCGACAAGGACATGCCCCAGCTGATCTCCACCTTGAAGCGGTTCAAGGAAAGCGCCGACGCCGCCCGCAGCCAGGCACTTGTGACCCTCGTGCCCCATGACGACGTGCCCCACCAGCGCATTGTGGATGTGTTGAACGCCTGTGCCCGGGCCCACATCAGCGCCGTCACCTTCGGCGGGGCCGTGGAGGCCTCGGTTGAGTAATTCCTAATACCCCATGCAAGCCGCCCTCTCTGCCCCCGCCAGCCACAGTCCCCGCCGTCGCGGCCTGCTGGTCACCGTTTTCCTCGTGGCTCTGGGGCTGCACATCGCCGGCCTGTTCGTGGCCGGGGTCTGGATTGTGGCCCGCTATTTCGCCGAACCTCCGGCCACCTTCACCGTGCCCACCCGCGACATCCGGGTGCCGGTGCAGAGCCGCGAGCACAAGATGACCATGGCCAAGCACGAGGCCATGGCACCGAAGCCCACCTTCAGCGACCGCATCGTCAGCACCCGGCCCACCGCCTTCTCCCTGCCTGAGATGCCCAAGATCGACATGGACCAGCTCCTGCCGCTGGATCCGAGCCAGATCGTCTCCGACCAGATCTCCGGCATGGTGGGCAGCGGCGGCATGGGTTCTGGCATGGGCAGTGGTGGGGGGCGAGGCAGCGGCGGCATGGGTGGCACGGGGCTCAGCTTCTTTGGCATCAAGACCGAAGCCCGGCGCATTCTTCTCCTGTTTGATGTTTCCGGGTCTGTGGTGAACAAGGCCAAAGCCTCCGGAGTGCCGTTGGAGCGGATCAAGGAGGAAACTTCTGAACTCATCAGCAAGCTGCCCGTCAACTGCCGCTACTCGATCATCCAGTTCGTGCGCAACTTCAAACCGTTCAGTGAAGAGCTGGTGGCCGCCAGCCCCACCAACAAGGATCTGGCCCACCAGTGGATCGAAACCCAGTGGGACGAGAGCGGGATGATGCCCGCCGGCGGCCAGGGGGTGAAGTCCACCATCCCCAACGGGCTTCCCTTTGTGCTGGACTACGCCTTCAGCCTGAAGCCTGACACCATCTTCCTGATCTCCGACGGGAGCTTCGAGCAGACCACCCCCACCGATGGCAACCGCAAAGTGCCGGGCGATGAGTTCGAGGCACAACTCAAGCGTCTCCAGGCCGCCGCCGGCAAGGAGGTGCCCATCCACTTCATCGGCTTCCAGATGCGGCCAGAAGACAACGCCACCTGGCGTCGCCTCGCCCAGCGCAGCGGGGGCAAGTTCCGGGAAATGGGGCGGTGAGATTCAAAAGGTCAGGCCAGAATCCCGTGCTAACCCGCTTCGTGTGCAAGAGGCAGGTTGAAAGACACCGCTTTAACCCTCCCCAACGGTTGCCGGGGACGAACACTGGATGGTGGCGGGACCGTGTGTTGATGCGTTCGGATGGTAAGAGGGCATGCCCATAAAGCCTCTGCTCACGAGGAGCCTGTTTTGGTGCTTATTTTTCGGGAAGCAGTCTGTTGGCCCGGCCTGCTATGGGTTGTCACTTTTGCTTGGCATTTGCACCCTACATCTGAGGAATCAATTTTAAGACACGTCCTAGGGGTTGTCACTTTTGATCTCTGCACCCGCCGTATCAAGCCGCTTCACACTTTTTTTGGACTGTTCACTAAATGAAAATAGAAGCTTTTCTACAGGAGAGCTTTCCAATCTTGCCATCATCGACCTATGCCTCTCAATGGCCTGCTTACGTATTTCTTGAAAGCACTGTTCCTTCGTGAGCTCCGATCTTCGCAATCGCTCCATACCGAATACGTCATTCAGGTTCCAAACAAGAACGCAATTCCTCGCCTCATTGCGCACTCCTAGAGGATACCCCACCGAGATTGCTCCGATTAATGCGCCTACAGCAACTAGAATGCCATTTTTGACTATCGATTTCATTTTTTGCATGGGTCGCCTCCAATCCACGAACCTTCGTTTGGTTCTTTGGGAGCCACCAACTCGGCGGCATTGTTAATTTGCTGCTTTAGGGCCGGCGCTATGGCAGACAGTCCACTACTGCCTGCAGCATTTGCCGCGTTACCCGCCTGCTGCCCTAGGTTGGCTCCAGACGGCAATGCAATTGCTGATGCCCCCGCCATAGGATCAAAGCGCGTTGCCATCACGTCAAATTCCTTCGTGACAGTTCTCTTTCCTGAGGCGGACTTTGTCCAAGTGGTCGCAGTCGTCGAGCCCTCGGTATAGCAAGAGCACTCACACTCTACTGTCACACTTGCCTCCCAAGTCGCCTCAGCGGTAAAATCAAAGGAAGCATACCAACTGGATTGTGTATCAACTGGATAAGAATTCGTCATCTTCCAACCATCACCATCAAAGGCTAAAGTGCTCGGCTTATTGAAACAAATTGTCTCTGCTTGGTAGACTGTCAACCCATAGGAATCAAGTCGATTGGGAGCGTTGTTGTTGAACAGCTCGAACAGATTCACCCCGCCTCCTTCCTCAAGCGGGTCCCTACTCAACCATCTACCCAACTCCAGCGCACAAAAGCGGAAGCCATAGTTGTACAAGCTCGTTTCCTCATCCCAAAACTCCCCATGAAATAGAAATGACCACACCACTGCTGACACCACCATAGGTTCATACTCCGCATCCAGCACCGACACCAATCCAAAGGCACTGTACGCATACCGCTCCAAGACTTCCCCCTTCTCATCAACCAGCGCGACCGGATCCAACTGGTCCTTCAAGCTGTATAGCCGTTCATTCAGCATTCCGTCACCCGCTTTGGAGCGGTCTCGCGAGATTAACTCCCTGCGGTCTGCAGGTTGCCAGACATACTGGCGGTTCGGTGTCGTCTCGCTGTCAATCCGCTCCTCTACACTGCGCCACTGGTCATTGTAGTAAAAATGTCGCACCTTCTCGTTTGCCTCACTCAAGGTACGACGTGTCTGGCCATCATACTGGTAGTCGCCCAAGACGTTGTCCTCATGGTCCTTCACGATCCTCAAGCGATTCCACGCATCCCACACCAGTTGTCGTGACGGCCCCTCCAGGGATTCACCCGTAGGCACCAGGAGCATATTGCCGTTGAGGTCGTAGCTCACCCCAGCACTGGAGCCATCAATCTGGGAGATCTGGTTGCTGGCGTTGTTTTGCCGGGTCTGATCAATGTCCAGCGCACCCTCGTTGGCCTGTTGGTAGGTGACCCAGTTGCCGGTTTCGTCGTAGTGGAAGTTCTCCTGTTGAGCAGGCGTGCCCCCAACCGATGTGGCATTGATGTTCAACACTCCGCGTTGCCGCTCTGTCACCTGATGGAGGCCGTCGTAGTCGAAGTACTGATCCTGTCCCGTTGCCGCAGGTGCCAGCAAATCCCGACGCCAAGTCTTGAGTGAAGCTCGATTGTATCCCCACTGCACACTGACCAAGGGGTTGTAGGTCTCGCTCTCCACCTTGTACCAGCGCATTTGTTCGATGCGGCCAAAGCGGTCATAGCCCGTGTAGGGATCGCCTCCGTCTCCAACCGGTTCACTGGCCAGTTTCTTCCAACGACGCTGCACCCCGGGCTCAGGTAGCAGGGTGACCGCAGGCATAGCAGAGCCAAGATACTGGAACTCCGCCAGCACCGTCAAGTCATCATCGTGGACCGAGGCCACGCGGTTCAGGACGTCGTTAATGCTGGCCTCAGCTCCATACTCGTAGTTGAGGGCGCGGCCATCGGGGTAGATGATCCCGGTACGGCGCAGTTGGTGATCCTGGGCGGCGGTGCATTGGTATTGCACCTTGGGCGTAGAACCGTTCACCACTCCCGCGTGGCTCTGGATGTCCGCTGTGAGGCAATCAATGCCGTTGTACTGCATTTCCACCTGGTTGATGACATCGCCCAGGAGAGGGTCGGGGTTGTCAGAGCTGGTCAGGTATCGGACTCTCCCGCGTTCATCATAGGTGGTGCTGATGCGGCGCACCAGGCCGTCCACGCCTGTCGCCAGGGCAGTCACAGCGTCATCGGTGGTTCTCCCCAACTTGTCCCGCCGGTAGTGGTGACGCGTTCCGTTGCAGTCTTGAAAGTCTGATATCTCGCTCTGGCGGTTGTATTGCTGGGTCTCCGTTTCACCCGTCGGATAGGTCTTGGCCACCGGCAGACGACTGCTGGCGATTTCACTGTCTGCCAAAGTCGTGCCATAGGTCCAGGTGGTGACCTGATCTCCAGTCAAAGGGTTGCGCAGGATGAGCCGTTGCAGCCCCCCGTCCGGAGCATACTCAAAATCTGTCGTGCGAGATCCGGTGCCTGTCTGTCCCGCGTCAGCGCCTTGGATGGAGGAGTTTTCCACGAGACGGATGCGTCTCCCGGCCTGATCTCGCACTTCCGCCGTGGCAGCACCTTCGGCATCAAGGTGATAGTTTACGCCACCATCGAGTGCGTAGCGCTCTTCACTGACAAGAATGAGATCTGAAGGAGCCGGGTGAAGCTCGGGGCGCTGCCAAGGGGCGCCACCATTTGTTCCGTAGTTCGCAGTATATCGCAAGCGCCCGGCGGGGTCCGCATAATACGCGACAAAGGTGTTGCGGGATCGGGGTTGCTCCTCCGTCGGTCCTTGGAGCGGTCCCGTCCCCGTGGCATCATCAAATCTGGCTTTGGCAATGATCGCAATCACCTGGTTGTCATCATTGTAGAGGTTCAGACCTTCTTCGATCACCACATCAAGCGCTACGCTATTGGTGTTCACACCCACGGTGGGAGCCGCTTCGGAAACGAGATACTGCGCTTCCCTGCGGTTCAGTGAATCAAAGACGGTTTTCGTGACCGCCAGCCTTCCTTGCTGGGTTTGTTTAATGGGGTTGCTTTCGGGATCGTACCAAGTCCCAGCTACGAGCGGATCTCCCAGGGTGCCGTTACTGTTTACGTAATACCGCTGCCGGTTGAAAACTCTGCCACGCAGATCGTGTTCCGTTGTTGAACAGTGGGTGAGGTTGGCAATACTGGTGTGATAGCGATTTTCGTCCACGACTCTGTCCAAGTTGTCATAGCCCGTGACCTGGAAGTAATCGGTAGCCCCGTCGTTGTTTGTCACCGTAGTGAGCCTGTTCCTGTAGTCATACGCCATGAGCGTGACTCGATCATCGGCGACGTCGTCGTTGACGGGCTGGGACTGGCTCGTGAGATTGCCGTTACCGCCCGCCAGACCGTTGTCGTAGATGCCGGTCCAGGTGGGTTTCATGTTGTTCCCGGGCGTGCCGCCACCTGTTGGGTCGCTTGACGTCGCTCCCGCGTCGTTTGTGCCCACCCATTTCGCAATGGGCAGACTTCGGGAATCGAAGACAGTGCGGTTGACCGTGCCCCCTGGTGAGACTTCACGACAGGGGTGGTTCATGGCATCGTAACCATAGCGGGTGGCACTATAATTTACCCCCTCCAGCCCCGAGCCCGATGCCGGAATGGCATGGTAGATCCGGGTCTCAATTTGCCGCCCCCAGAGATCCTGCAGTATCTGCGTCCAACGCGTCCACGCTGGGCGAGGTGCAGTCGCCCCACTTTTGCCAAACGTGTCAGGTCCAAGGGGACCGCAGGGACAGCCGGGGATTGCCGCAATCTGGTCCGTCACATTCCCATTAAAATCCCTCCTGAGCACTTGGACCGGCCCTTGCACGTGCCAGGATGCCCCCTCTTCTTCACCCGTCATCCAACCACGCGCGCTCCACACCTCATGTTCCACGTCCAGGTACAGGGAATAGTCCAGGGGACGCACGGTCAATGCCTCGCTGCCGGAAGCCTCAACCGTGGCAGGGTCCACCTGAATCCATGGATACAGAGCCTTCAAGATGCGCCCCAGGGAGTCGCTGACATAATCCGTAATCAGGTGGCGACCACCGCTTTCGGGCGTCACCCATCCTGACGGGGCTCCGGTCATGAGGCTGATGTCCACGTCGTTGATCGTCCGAAGCAGGGCACCCGTAGCCGGATGGTAGGCATGGAACGTGATAAAGCCCCGGGCGTTGCGAAACCAAGTCAAACGTCCCTCCACATCATACACTTCCGTAAAGGGCTCGGCCAGACCCGTGCCATGCATGGACACGTCCACCAAGGGTGGCGTTACGGTCAGTTCAGCGATTTGAAAGGTCGGTTCATGAAACTCGTCCTCAAAGTACTCCCGGTCATAAACCGTCAGGGCGGCCTCAGAACGTGAGGCACCAGCGACGGGGTAACTCCATTGCTTCCACATCGGGTGCACGGAAACCAGCCCTACCGTGTGAGTGCTGTACGCCGTCTCGCTGATCAGAATCGGTGACCCGGATGCACCCTCCTGCACGGAACGCGATTTCCGATACCCTTTCACCGCGCCGTTGGGGAAGTCATCGGCATCGTAGTACTCGGTGGTGCGCACCAACCCTTCACTGGCCTTCAGATCCACCTCAAGCGGATCGGACTGACTCGATGGCTCACTGATGGAGCCGATCGCTGACGGCCAGGCCCGCAGCACCACCTTGTAGTCTGTATCGAACTGGTTGTAGGTGGCCCAGGTTTCGGTCGTGACAGAATTGCGATGGATCTTCAGCAGTTCGGCACCACCCCGGTTGGTGTAAACGATGTTCTGATTCCCATCAGGCGTGGTTTCAATGCACTGACGGAACCACGCATTGACGTCTGCATAGGCAGGCTCGGGGCTCGCCGCGAGCCATGTATAGGTATAGGCATGGGCTCCCCCTTGGATGCGCTCTTCCACGACACGTTGCTCATCGTCGTAAGTGAAGGCAAGGTTGGCGTATGAGGCGCTGGCATCTCCGGAAAGCGTGAGTGGGTTTAACCCGGCTCGGCGCAATGCGGCGACAGACTCAGGCGAAAAGACCCTCTTCAAGCCATGAACAAATCCCCCAATTTCGCCAGACACATAGTACTGGTAGGCCTCTTCGGCGAGAATCTTCCAGGCGGTTCCCTGCCATTGCTCGACGGTTGCCAATTGCAGATCGCCTGTGGTAGCCACAGTGGAGCTGACGGCGGCATACGCGTATCGCGCCCGGCGGACGGGCCGGCCATCCACTTCCAGAGTCACGGATTCCAGGTAGCCAAGCAATGTCGGTGCCTCAACGTAGCTGTACCGAAAGGCCACACTGCTCCCCTGGGCATCAAACCACCGGATCGAGCTGATCTCATCATTCTCATTGTAGATCACCTCCCCTCGCGCTCCGTAGGCATTTTCCATGCCTTTCAGCTTGCCTCGAAGTGACTGGGGGAGGCTGATGTCGTCGCTGTGGAAGACATATCTCCGCCCGCTGGACGGAATGACCACATACTGCCTGTTGACGGTATCGTGGCGCAGCTGAACCCTGGATCCAAAACGCCCGATCCAGCCACCTGCGCCATTCTCCTCGAACCACACGGCGCTTTGCGCACCTCTGATCCAGCCGATGGTGGCGCCAACCCCGGATTGAGTGGTAAAGACCAAATAGGGCAGGGCTGATGCGAACCAATGTGCTCCCTGCTCAGTTCCGTCATAGTTGCTGTCGAGAATGTTCGCGTAGGATCGGGTTTGCCTCCACGAAAAGCCCATGCCACTCCAGCCCAGGTCGGTTGACGCGAGATTGATCTGTCCGTTGGCGTAGCTGATAGGGTAGTTCGAGGAAGGACAATTGGCGTTCCCTTCATCATCCGTCTCTTCATCGGGTGACTCGTCAGGATCCTGTTCATCACAATCGCCCTTTTTCTTGTCTTTTCCTCCGCCACCACCACCTCCTCCTGGAGGACAAGGTGGACGAGGCGGGGTATAGGGCTGACCGATTTCGCTGGCTCGAGGAAGCATGATCGAGGAGGATTGATTTGTCCGCTGGTTTTTCCATGCGAAGAAAAGCCGATGCACGTCATTCTGTATACTACAATCTTATGAGTTAGAATATTTTTACTTCACAAGAATGTATTCACAAAACCATTCTTGGTTCATGGTTATCACAAGCAGCACTCAAATCCTTTAGCCATCTCTAAGCATGCGGTTCAACCTCACCCAACTGCCCTCCTGGATCATCAATCTGGATCGAAGCCACGATAGATGGAGACGCTGCTCCCGCACCCTGGTGCCGCTCTTCGGCAACGATAGGTGTCAGAGGATTGCGGCCATTGACGGACTGAAGTACATCGCCGCCTCCGAAAACGAGGAGCCAACGTGGCATCCGCGGGAACTTCTGCGGCTGCAGTACGAAGGGCTGGTGGGTAGAAAGCGGGTTCTTGACCCCGTCAGAACGGCACTGTGCCTCAGCCATCAGCGGGCACTCCATCGGTTTCTTGAGAGCGGTGAACCATGGGGGGTGATTTTTGAAGATGATGCCCAACCAGGGGAGGCTCTCAGCGAGTTGCTGGCCAACGAAGGTCTTGTCGAGGTCCCGAATGATGCGGAGGTCTTGTTCCTCCATGACCGTGTCAAGTCGAGGGGGCTCGCCGACCCGCACCAGGGCAAAAGTGGCGCTGACTCCACCAAACGAGTTGAATGGAGGGTGGCGCGTGGGGGGATTGGTCTCGAAGCGTATGCCGTGAGCATCTCTGGAGCCAGAAAGATGCTTGCAGCATGGCGTCCCCTCCTGGTGGAGTGTGACGTTCAGTTGATGACATTTATCGAAGGTTATGTGGACGCAGAAGCGAGGGAGCGCCTGCATGAGCAACTCCGGGTGGAGGGAGGCAAACGACCGCAACTCCTGAAAGCGTATGCGCCACGGAGACCTTTCTTTCAGGTGGACAGCTCAAACCCCTCAGACAAGCTGCAAGCCATTGAGGATGCCAAGCTTTTCACGTACGAGATTGGGAGAGGTACACAGTATGTGAACGGAACTCATTCCAGGACGGCTGCGGATGCTCCGTGCGGGCGTGACCCAATCTCCAAAAGCAGAGAGTTTGTGCCGAAGTTCTCCTTCTGCATCACTTGCAAGGACCGTCTGGAGCACTTGATACAGACGTTGCCCAAAAACCTTGAGGTGATCAGGCAGCATGGTGAGTGTGAAATTGTCCTGCTCAACTACAACTCCCAAGATCAGATGGAGGAGTACGTAAACACAACCTGCCGGGAGGCGATGCGGCTCCGACTGCTGAGATACGCCAGGACCCGGATGCCGGAACGATACAACACGTCACACTCCAAAAATCTCTGTCATAAGGCCGCCAAAGGGGAGTATCTGGTCAACCTTGATGCTGATCAATTCCTCAACAGACCGTATCTGGAGGAGCTGTGCCGCGCTGTACAAAGCGGGGCGGATGTTTGCACGTTTGTCTATGATGCGAATGTCTATGGAGGCGGTTTTGGCCGCATCAACATCAAGCGGGATCTTTTCTTCAAGCTAGGCGGATATGACGAAGACCACCACGGCTATGGCCATGAGGACATTGACCTGGTGGAGCGAGCCAAGCGACTCGGTGCTCGGGTGAAGACGATATCATCTGGAACCGCTGAGTTCATCCGGCATGGGGACGAACTGCGAAATCTGACGGAGGCGGATCGCGGAACCGAAGCGGCGACCTGGGAGAAGTTCTTCCGCGCGAAGTGGGATCGCGGTGATCTGATCGCCAATGCGGGAAGGGAATGGGGAGTGGTTCCCGACCTCGAACTTCAGCCAGGGGCTCTTGATCTGACGGTGGTCATTGTGAACTACCGGAGAACCGTGAACCTCCCGGCAATCTTTGACCACATTCCGGCAGGAGCGGAAATCGTACTCTTGGACAATGCTCCGCCAGGATGGGAAGCGCCGGATGAGATCGTGAAGCGTGCAAGCTGGTATGTCCGGTCTGACGGCAATGACCCGGTCCTGCGCTGGCTGCTGGCATGCAGGTCACAAACCCGGTATTTTTGTGTCCACGATGATGATCTATGCATCAAGGATTGGGCGCCCTACCTGCAAAAGATCGTCGCCGTTGATACCCTGGTGGGCCCGTTTGGTGTGGTGCTCAACCGAAATGATCCGAACAAGTGCTATTCCCGGGGCATCCACAGTGAGGAGTCCCAGATGTGTGATGTCATCAAGGGCAGGGCGGTATTCGGTCGGACAGACATGCTTCGTCGAAGGTTCGAGATGCGATCTCTCGATGAAATTTCCATTTCCAACGACGATGTGTTCATCTCGTCCCTGTTCGGAGTGAGACATCATCTCGTAGGTGTCCCAGGCAATATCCTCGAACTCGCAGACAACGACGCAGTTTCCCACCGCCGTCAACATCTCGAGAAGCGTGACGCGTTCTGCAAGCAGCACTTTTTCAGAAGACCTCATGCAACCAGCACTCCGAAGAATACGCTGGCAGACAAGCCTGCCAGCAGGGGCATCGTGCTGTGTGCATCCCCCGCCTATGTGGAGATGTCCATGACGGCTGTGGCATCTGTGAGACGCAGCAGTCCTGGCCTGCCAGTGTACTGCCATCCTGCAGACGAAGGCTTTGCCTCCCGCCTAGCCAAACTGTCCATGGACCTCTGGAGCCCTTTTGATGAAACGCTCTTCATTGACTGTGATACGGTGGCATGCGAGCCCCTTGAGCCCGTGTTTGACCTCCTAAAGAGCGGATCATTGTTCATGGCAAAAGAGACCCCCAAATACACGACGTTGGGCAACATTACGCGGGCTGCGTGGCTGACGGAGTCTTTCGGGGAGGAGTATACCAAGGAACTCCGGAAGCTGCCTCAAGACATCCCTGTGTGGAATAGCGGGGTGATTCTGTTCAAGAAGTGCAAAGCGACGCACCACTTCTTTCAGGTCTGGCGTGACCGATGGAAGCTGCGGGGTTCCCGGACACTGGATCAGCTTCCCCTGGCAGAAATCGTCAATGAACTGGGTCCCCCTGATGAGCTTCCGCCCTACTGGCATTGTCAGGTTTCTTCCCAGAACCCTCGTGCCCCCATTCCGCAGGCGGCGCTCTATCATTTCATGGGGATCAACAAGGAGGAAGCCATGTTGAGGTGGCAAAAATCCAGACCCTCAATATCTGATTGAAGGTGACGCCTTTCCTGAGCTTTCATGAGCCCATCGTCTCATCAGGGGTAACCTGTCTTCTGGCACTGCTCTCCGCGTGCTTGGGGGCCTCATCATTGGCTTCCACGAAGTATCTCCGGGCACGCGCCCTGCAGTCCAAACAGATGGAAGATTCTTCGCAGTCCATTCTAGCTTGTCTATTTGTATTCCCACACTACCGAATCTTGGAAGCTATGTACTCTTCATTTAGTCCGAAGTTGAGCCCCAATGGATGTCCGCTGGCGGAATCGAAGGTAGCATCCATGCTTGTAACTTCTAATGGCCCATCATACTTTTGCATTGTACCTGGTTCGAAGTAAGCCGCGGCTTTTAAGAACCTGATTAGCGGTCTTGTTTGTAGCGTCCCCCTTTGAAGCTCCCATGTGCCAGTTTCTGAATGAATCAGCACCTTGCTTCCGCCATCTCGCAGCAATCGATGTTCATACTTCATATTCTCACCGAGAATCCATGTCTCCTCCCAACCACCATCGTGCTTGAAAACATATTCTCCTGCAACAGAAGTAAGCTCAGGCACTCTCTCGCAACACGCCAAGAGCAACAGAGCAACAAAAGCACCCATTAGTTTTCCCATGCCGAATTTACGTTAAAAGTCAGAAGAGTCATTCCTCGTCTTCGTTCAAGCCCCATTGATTTTCGCCAAGATTAGACCGCGCAACTCAATCGCCCAATCGGTGGTTCCAAAGAGACGAATGTACCACGGTCTTCGCACTTCTGAAGCCACCGTAATAGCCTGTCCTCTGGCACTCCGAGAGATGGGTCGCCAACCTCTACACCTGCTCATGCAACATTGTTCCCAGCTGCCTCCCCCGCCCGGAGAGCTGCCGGGACGCCCAGGGAAAAGAAGTAGTTTTTCGTGGAGGCCATGAAGTGAAACATCTTTGTGTCAGGATGAGCTCCACGAAGTTTCATCGCACCGCGACCAACTCGGTAGTCTTCCGGGAGCGGTCGTGCGCGGCCGGAACTGTGGGCCAGCATGCCGAAGAGCGTCTGCTCACTCAGGATCGGGATGGTCACGCCCTGATCCTTCATCCGGCCCAGCCACCGCTCGATCACCGCATAGTCCAGGATCTCATCCTTGTTAAAGGACATCACCCCGGAGTTGAACAACGGCTGGACACGCGTCTCACAGGCGCGCTCCACGCGAGCCTGCAGATCCGGAAGACGAAACTCGGACGCGATGGTCTCCAGCGGTTCGCGGAAATGCTCATTGTACTGGAGCCCCGTCTCCGGTTGCTCCAGGGCTTCCAGCAGTTCGACCGGACGCGCCACGGTAATGACATCGCTGTCGAGCATGAGGATGGATCGTGTGCCAGCGGTGCAGCCCAGGTTGAAGAGCTTCAGGGAGAAGTCGAACTGGGTGCGAGCCTCCCGGCAGAGCGGCAGGCCTTCAAAGTACTGATGGGCGCGGGCATCCGTCTCCTCCCGAGACAGGACTGTGAGACACGGGAACAACGCCTTCAGCCTTGAAGCACTCGCAAAGGTGAGGGACCCGTCATCATGGACGATGATCTTGTAGGGCAGCTCAACGTATCATACGAAAGACCAGATGGCCCACTCCGCCATGACCACGTGCCCTTCACAGAGCATCATGTGAATCTCGAACCGGGGCTCGCCTTCCTTCACGGGCAGGCAGGCGAGTTCTTTGCTCAGGCAAAACTCCTGCCGGCGCATGTACTGGTACAGCGCCCAATACGGCACCCGGGGCCAGCCTGTGTACAGCAGGGCCCCGTGAAAAAGCCTTCTGCCGAGCACATAGCCCCACCTGGGCGTCAGCGCCGCCAGGCCCTGCTTAAATCGGGACCAGATCCGCTTGGCAGAGCGGACGGAGAGCGGGCTGGCACTTGCTACATTCACGGTTCAGAGGCGGATCCTTGATGCCACGGGTGACACACGGCGGAGAGGCCGAACCGTAGCAAAGGCATGGCCATCCTTCACGCAGGTTTTTTTGGAGCGTGCACTTTCCGGATGGGTTTCCACACCATGTGGAAAAATAAGAATTATCCGCAAACGCAACCTCCAAAAGATAAGGCCGTCTGGTCTCCCAGACGGCCTTCCATGGAAACTTCTTGGGAAATCCTACTGCAACAAGGCCAGGATCTTCTCCACCGCCGCTTCAGCCGTCATGCCATGCTTCTTGCGAAGGATGGCAGGAGTGCCGTGCTCAATGAACTCATCCGGCCAGCCCACGCGGGCCACGGGCGTCTTGATGCCGGCATCGTTGAGGTGCTCGATGACCGCGCAGCCAAAGCCGTTGTGCAGCACATGATCCTCAAAGGTGCAGACCACCTTGCACTGTCTGGCGAACTGCTCAATGACCGCCGTGTCCATCGGCTTGATCCAGCGAGGGTTGATCAGGGCGGCATCGATGCCACGGGCTGCAAGCAACTGCCGCGTCTGCTCTGCCACCTCGAACATGGAGCCGAGGCCGATCAGGGCCACTTGACCTTGCGACTCGACCACTTCGGCCTTGCCGATCTCCAGCAGGACGGGCTTGTCCTTTGGAGTGGCTCCGGTACCGCTGCCACGAGGATAGCGGATGGCGATGGGACCGCCCTCGTAGTGGGCCATGGTCCAGAGCATGTCCACGAACTCGTCCTCGTCCTTGGCCTGCATGTGCACGAGATTCGGCACCAGGCGCAGGTAACCGATGTCAAAGAGACCGTGGTGGGTGGGGCCGTCATCACCGCTCAGACCGCCGCGGTCCATGCACAGACGCACGGGCAGCTTCTGGATGGCCATGTCATGAATGATCATGTCATAGGCCCGCTGCATGAAGGTGGAGTAGATCGTAAGGAACGGCTTCAGCCCCTGCGTGGCCAGACCACAGGCAAACAGGGCTGCATGCTCCTCCGCGATGCCCACGTCGAAGTAGCGCTCGGGGATCTCCTTCTTGAAAACGCTGAGCCCGGTGCCTCCTGGCATGGCAGCCGTGATGGCCACGATCTTCTGGTCCGCCTTGGCGAAGTCCGTCACGCTGCGCGCATAGATCTGCGAGAAGGTGGGCGTGCCACCGGCGATGGCTTCGCCTGTCTCGATCTTGTACTTGCCCAGTCCGTGGAACTTGCCCGGATCTTCCAGCGCTGGCTTATAACCACGCCCTTTCTCCGTGATGATGTGCAGCAGAACTGGCTCGTTCTGCGTCTTGAGAAACTCAAAAGTTTTGACCAGCAACGGCAGGTCGTGCCCGTCGATGGGACCGTAGTAGCGGAAGCCAAACTCCTCAAAGATGACGGAGGTGGAGGCGCTGGGCTGGGAGTTGGTCGCCAGGAGGAAGCCCTTGGCGCTCTCTTCCACCTTGCCCGCCAGACGGCGGATCACCTTGCCCCCGATCATTTCCAGCAGGCCAGCGGCCGTCTGGTGCAGATGGGCATAGGTAGGATGGGTGGCGATGTGATTGAAGTACTTGGCGAGGGCGCCGACGTTGCGGTCGATGCTCCACTCGTTGTCATTGAGCACCACGATCAGCCGCTTGGTCTGCGCGGCGGCGTTGTTCAGCGCTTCAAATGTGGGGCCGCAGGTGAAGGCGGCGTCGCCTGCCACACACACCACATGCTCATCAGAACCGCGGAGGTCACGGCCCACGGCCATGCCCAGAGCGGCAGAAAGGGCGGTACCAGCGTGGCCGGCACCATAGGAGTCATGCTCGCTCTCAGTGCGGAGCAGGAAGCCATTGAGCCCCTCATACTGGCGGATGGTATGAATGCGATCCCAGCGGTGGGTCAGCATCTTGTGCACGTACCCCTGGTGGGCCACGTCAAAGACGAACTTGTCCTTCGGCGTGTCAAAGACGCGATGCAAGGCCAGAGTCAGCTCCACGACGCCCAGATTGGGCCCCAGGTGCCCGCCGGTTTCCGCCAGGGTGGTGATCAGGGTCTGGCGAATCCGTTCTGCCAGCTCGGGCAGTTGCTCCTGTGGCAGTGCTTTGAGGTCGGCAGGCGAGTGAATGTCGGGCAGTTCCGGCATGGCAGTATGATCAAATAAGCTGGACGGGCGGGCTAAAACAATCGGATCTCACCTTCGTTCGACTCTTCTTGGGCCGGTTTTTTTCGTGGGACGCGGGACTTGGGGCTTTCTTCTGACGCTGGATTGCCAGCAGCTGTGGGAGCTGCGGTCTCCTCCATGGCGGCGAAGTCACTGAGGGAGACCCGGCCACGGCCATCCAGGTCTGCCGTGATCATCTCCACCCGCTGGCGGGCACTTTCGATGCGGGAACGGCACTGGCTCAGCAGTCGGGCCCCGCGCTCATAGCTCTGCACCATCTCCTCCAGAGGCATGCGCTCGCTCTCCAGCGAGGACACAATAGCCTCCAGCGACTCCATCGCTTCTTCAAAGCTAAGGTCTTCAGGGAGGCGTTCTTCTTCGGTCATGGTGCGGCGAGTCGGATACTTTGCCGCTTCGCGCCATCCTCGCAAGCGGAATGCGCTGTCACCTGAGGCCCTCTTTCTCCAACTTGAGAAGGCTCCAGGGAGGCCCCAGCCTACTTGGCGGCCTCCGCCTCCCAGCGTCGGCGGTCCGACATGAAGGCCATCTGCACGAGGAATCGGGTGCCAACGGGCTGCCCGGCCAGAGGGAAGATTTCTTTATAGGGAAAGGTTCCCGTGCTCAAAGTGTCCAGGCCTAATCCGATGCCAGACCCGCGGTACACCTCGGGAGCCCAGGCGCGGTACTCGCTGGAGAAGACGTCGGTCACGTTCGACACCCTGGAAGAAAAGGGGGTGAAGAGCATGCCCGCCACTTCCTCCCCGTGGGCCTTGGAGCGATCCCGCATCTCATTGAACTGGGCCACCTCCATCGGGAGCCAGACGGCCTTTCGATCTGCGTACCACGCGACAGCCCAGGGCATGTCCGTGTAAACCAGCTCCTTCTCCCCCACAAAATCCCTTACTTTGGCGATCCGGTCCGGCAGATAGGGCGGCCAGTGGGCGAACTGCCCTTTATTATAAAGTCCTGCCAGCACCTCGAGGGGCAAAGAACGGGCCATGGGCAGGATGCTGATCAGCACCGCTGTCACGACGAGAGCATTCTTCCCCCACCACCCAGCATGGGTGAAGCCCAGCCGGGCCCATAGGACGGTGAGAAACGCCAGACCATAGGCCGCAAACAGCGGGATGAAGATCTGGTGCATCTGGTTTTCATCGAATTCCTTTTCCGGCAGCCCCACGATGCTCATGCCCACCAGCGCCATGCCCCACACAATAGCCAGCGCCCAGCGCAGGTTCCTTGTCTCCCCCCTTTTGAACGGGTGGAGCAATGCCAGGAAAAACAGCCCTGCGGGCAGGATGGAGCCGAGGTGGAGGTAGAGGGTGCCCAACTGGTCGATGAGATTGCTCAGCGTCTTCCGGAGCAGGAAGCCCACATCCACCGGAGGACTGGTGCCAGAAAAGTCCCGCAGCAGCCAGGTGTCTCCCGGCATCATCAGCGCCGCCTGTAGCATCGCCTTGCTGGAGCCGAGGGCATCTCCACCCACCATTTGATTGCGCCAG
This sequence comes from Verrucomicrobium sp. BvORR034, assembly GCF_000739635.1. Classification (GTDB taxonomy): domain Bacteria; phylum Verrucomicrobiota; class Verrucomicrobiia; order Verrucomicrobiales; family Verrucomicrobiaceae; genus Verrucomicrobium. The sequence continues at coordinate 84,210 of NZ_BATQ01000183.1, forward strand.
CCCCACGCCGCCAGCACGAGGACGGATGGCAGCAGCACGGCCAGCGCCAGCGCCCGTGGTCGCAGCCAGATGGCCGCAGCCACCGTCAGCCCGAGCATCAACCAGAGCGCCATCCAGTGAGTCATCACCATGCAGGCCGTTACCAGGCCCAGCCCCACAGCGTAGCGGGCCACGCCAGGACGCCCCTCCTCCACCGCCTCCATGGCGCCCACCAGCCAATAGAGCGCCAGATTGAAAAAGAAGAGCAGCATCATGGGGGTGAGCCCGCTGCGCCCCACCTCCCAGAAGTACTGGCACAACAACATCAAGATCACCGTCCAGCCCGCAATCCAGGCATCAAACACCCGCTGCACGGTCAGATAAGCAAGGCCGATGGAGGCGACAAAGAGAAGCAGCGACGCCCCGACGATGACCCGGTCCAGAGGGTAGATCCGCGAGCTCTCCGGAAACTCCCAATGCCCTTTGAAAGCCTGCATCATCGGCACCATGAGCAGTGTGGGCAGGGGCGGCTGGTGCGTGTCCACCATCTGCTCCAGCGGAGCGTCCTTTCCGGCCTTCAACTGCTGCTGCCACGCGTAAGGCCGGATCAGCTTGGTGTGGAAGCCGTTCCCCCGTGCGATTTCCCGCGCCACCTGCGCAGCATCCATGGTCGCAGGGGAGGAAATCCCCCGGAAGGTGGCAAAAAGCTGCACAAAGAACAGCGCCACGAGGACGGCAAAAAAGACCAGCACCACCCCCCACGAAGGTCCGCTAACCCCTCCACTGCGGCTGGTTTGATCTTGGGAGTCCATCATCCTGTTTGCGGAGCGGCTGGTTTTTGGGCCTGACCTGCGGCAAGCATGAACTTGATCCCGCGAAATCCAAGAAAATTTGGCGGAAACAATTTCAATCGCCCTGCCGGCGAATCTTCTTCACGCGGTTCATTTCCTTGAGCTTGCGTTGGAGGGTGCGGCGGCTGAGGCCCAACACCTCCGCCGCTTCGGTTCGGTTGTCACCGGTCCGCCGCAACGCTTCCTCGATGAGAGCCCGCTCCATTTTTTCCAGGTTCAGATCGTCGCCCAGAGCGGCGCTGCCATGGGCGCCCCCCTCTCCCGCAGGACCTGAGACCGCCACGGCGGAGGAGCCAGAGGCCAGCGCAGGCCGGGCGTGGAGGAGATAGCCGGGCAGGTGCTTCAACCCCACCCGCGGGGAATTGCACATCACGATGCCGTGCTCCAGAGCCGTGCGCAGTTCGCGCACATTTCCCGGCCAGGAGTAGGCGAGCAGCGCCTGCAGCGCCTCGTCAGACAGCGGCTTGAACGGCTTGCCGTTGGCCTTGGCCAGCTCATGCAAAAACGCATCCGCCAGAAGGGGAATATCGCTTTTGCGTTCGCGCAGGGGCGGCAGCTTCACCTGCACCACTCGCAGCCGGTAGTAGAGGTCTTCCCGGAACTTGCCCTCTTGCACGAGTTTCCAGAGATCCTTGTTGGTGGCGGCCACCAGACGCACCTCCACCTTGATGGGCTTGTTGCCCCCCACCCGCTCGATGGTGTGCTCACCCAGGGCCCGCAGAAGCTTGATCTGGATGTTGGCGTCGATCTCCCCGATCTCATCCAGGAAAAGCGTGCCTCCATCCGCCAGCTCGAAGCGACCAATGCGCCGCTCCGTGGCCCCGGTGAAGGACCCTTTTTCGTGACCGAAGAGTTCGCTCTCCAGCACGTTCGCCGCCAGCGCTGCGCAGTGCACGGTCACCAGTTTGGCCGCCGGGCGACCGCTCAGGTGGTGGATGGCCTTGGCCACCAGTTCCTTCCCTGTGCCGCTCTCGCCCTCGATCAAGACAGTCGCTTTGGTGGGTGCCACCTGCTCGATCACCTCGAACACCGGCTTCATGACCTCGCTCTGGCCCAGAATGCCCTCAATGGAGAATTTCTTCTCCACCTGGCGTTTCAGCTCGGAGTTCTCTTTCTCCAGCGTCCGGCTGCGGAGCGCCCGTTTGATGAGGATTTCCACCTCATCCAGATTCAGGGGCTTCGTGACAAAGTCGTACGCCCCGCGCTTCATCGCCTCCACGGCCGTGTCCACGGAGCCGTAGGCGGTCATCATGATGCAGATGGGCGGGTGCGACAGCTTCAATGCCTGCCCGATGAGGTCCATCCCGCTCTCCCCGCCTAGGCGCAGATCCGTGAGCATCACATCCACCGGATCCCCTTTCAGGATCTCCATCGCCTCGGCGGAGTTGCCCGCCACATAGACGTCGAAATCATCCTCCAGCGACAGCCGCAACCCCTCCCGGGTGTGCTTCTCGTCATCAACAATGAGGATGGTGGCAGGCGTGGTCATGCGGGCGCGAACGCGTCAGAATGGCACAAAGCCCGAGAATAGGAGAGGCGTCAAGGCGGGAGATGGTTTCGACGCGAGGAGAGCAGACCGACAGTAGGCTTGGAGGGTGCTCGCCATGGGGACCGACTTTGCCCAGTCGTTCAGCTGAAGCTCTTCCTCGAAGAGGATGCGGCCATAAGCCCCACGTTGGCGAGCTTCAGGCGAGCCTACGTGGGGTATGAGGTGGTAGGAAATTCTACTCCGAGGGAGTTGCGGCGGTCTGACTCCCTGCCTCGCCTCTAAAGCCCCTGGCCTGCCAGCAAGTCTTCCGACTCATCTGGCCAGCAAGGTTGCTCATCCAGATGCCAGCGAGGTGTTGAGGAGCCAGTGGGTCGGAGGTGGGCTCCATCACCCCCTCCGCTCCCAGGCCGACGGGGACCGTCGGACTACTCCCGCAGCGGTGCCTCGGGTGTAGTCCGGTTGTCCCAACCGGCTCAGTCGCCGCGGGATGGAAGGCACGAGCTGCGAGTTGATGCGAACTGCAGCCGGCGGGGTGCTTTCAGAAGGAGCTCAACGGTTCCTTGTGACACCATCGACACCCTTTTAGGCAGTTCACTGAGATAAAGAGAGGGGGTTTATTGGTGTAACATGTAAAAAGGGTGTCGATGGTGTCACAAAGGGGGGGCTGAGGCAGCGAGGTTG
>NZ_BATQ01000182.1 GCF_000739635.1 Verrucomicrobium sp. BvORR034
TCATCAAGTCTGCCCACGACGAGCATCCCTGAATGACGTCGGGCCTACAGCCCTCAACATCTAAAACGAGCGCCTACCTTGGGCGTTGCCCAAGGCTGCAATGATGCCGGACCTTCGGCCCTCAATACTTTCACAAAAGGGAGATGCTCGACCTCTCCACTTTTCCCTGATGGCATTGGTCCCGCATGCGGGACGGAACTCCAACCACGGCGCGAGCATTCGATGAGAGATAGGAAACACTATCTCCCTGTTGGAAGATATCGGCAACGCGGTTCATGCAACAACTTTGCTTCACGCCACATCCGCAGACTGCAACAGACGCCCAACAGCGCCCACAACTCCCAAACCATGAACAAGCGCTCGCACCGGGGTTGGAGTTCCGCGTTTACGCGGCTCAGTCGTGCGTCTCCATCACGTCGATCTTCGGCGAAAGCTTTCCAATACGCCGACTAAAGTCGGTACTCCAACCACGGTGCTCCCTTCAATCGGAGTTATTGCCCATACTCGCGCTGATCCAAATTGCCCCCCAACAAAAAAGGCGCGCCGCTTTCACGGACGCGCCTCAAATGGATTTGCCAACCAACCGAACCTATTCAATCCGCTTGAGCAGCCCCAAACGGTAAGCGCCATTCAGCAGCTTCTGGTTGTCCAGCTCGGCAGTCACGGCATCGAGATAGAGCAGCTTGGGGAAGTCATCCAGCTTGATGGTGTGGATGCTTTCCTTGGACTCCTTGAAAACCTTGTCGAGATCCGCCAGGTCATTGATCACCTGGCCGTTCACTTCGCTGACGATCGCACCACCCACGCGCTCGTAGCCCTGGGTGCTGCGGGTGGGGAGGGCGGCGGCGAGGATCACGATCTTGCGCTTGCCTTCCTTCTCGTAGTCATCTGTGTGCTTGGCCACGTGCACCAGGCGAAGCGGAGCGCTGGTTTCCCAGTCGTTGCCGAAGCTCTGGAGGAACGGGATGGAGAGCTCCTGGAAGATGAGCCCGCCCATGACGAGGAAGTTCGTGCCGCGATCAAACAGATAAGGGGCCACCAGGAAGTCCTTGGGGTTCTTCCGCGTGAGCTTGCCGGTGAGGGTCTGCTCTTTGCCTCCACGGAGGACCTTCACCTTCAGTTCATCGCCCACATAGCTGCTGCCGCGCACGATGTGGCTCATGTTCAGCGTGCCGTACTTGGGATCCTTGTAGTCGCCGCGGGAGTCCACCTTGAAGCCGTTCATCTCCAGGATGATGTCTTCTTCCTTGAGCCCAATCTGCTCCGCAGAACCGCCCTTGGTCACACCGCTGACATACACGCCCTGCTGGTCTTTCTTGAGCCCCAGGTACTCGCGGAACTGGTCGTCCAGCGTGATCTGGAACTCCACACCAAGGCTGGGGAAACCCTGGTACTGGCCATCAGCATTGTCCTTCAGGAAATGCTGGATGATGGGTCCGGGCAGGATCGTGGCGGTCTGGTTCTTGGAATCATATCGCAACAGCAGGCCGGCAAGCTTGCCATCCCGGATGATAGGGAGGGTGAAGCTGTTGGCCTCACTGCGGATGATGCCGATGGTTTCATAGACCAGGAACATGCTGCCCTCGACATTGTAGAGGGAGGTGAGCACCTTGTTGATCTCCATCGGGGTGACGATGAGGTCCCCCACGCGGCCGAGCTGCCAGGTCTGGAGCTTGTCGCCCACCCGGGAGTCGGCATCCACCTTCAGCGGAGTGAGGTCTGCAAAGAAGTCCTTCACAGCGGTGGCGGGTTCGAGGAGTGCGAGGTTGGCCTCGTAGTCCACGGCCTTCACCTTGGCGGGAATCTTCCGGCCGGTGTCGGCCTGTTCCAGCTCGATGTAGGTGGCATCGGCCACGATCTGGCCGGTGACGAGGATCCGATTGCCGTCCAGCAGCACCCCCAGGCCACGACGGGCACCAGGTGAGGACTTTTGCCACGGGATGCGGTAGTTCCAGGGCTGGAAGGTGACGTTCACCTTCACAAGAGCGGTGTTCTTGCCGGCGGCCTCGATGATGGGAGCGGGCCCGCCAGCAGCGACGACCGGAGCCTCCTCTGCAGCAGCGGGAGCGCCGCCGCCAGCACTGCCAGGCTTGGGCATGTCACCCGGGCCGGCCTGGGCCAGGCAGACGCCGCTGGTCAGCAGCGTGAGCGACAGCGAGGTGAAGGTGAGTGTAGCGCGAAAAAGATTCATGATGGATTCTGAGGAAAAAGGTCTGTCAGAAAGAAGGGTAGTGGGGAATCGAGGAAACAAAGCCGGACCTATTCGTCGCCCAGGTAGCTCTCCTCGCTCACGTCATACTTCTGCATGATCACCGGATGCGCGGCATCCGCCAGCTCCCGCTTCAACACGAGCGGGCGGTTCTTCTCCAGAAGCTTGATGACCACGAACTTGCCGTCGCCCTCTTTCTTCTTGAGCGCCTCGGCCAAGTCCTTCATCGTCTTGATCTTCATGCCGTTGACCTCGTCCACGATGCTGTGTTGATACCCCTGGAGGTAGCTGTTCACTTCATCGGGCAGGATGGTGGTGAGGATGACCACTTCCGGACGGTCCTTGAAGATCTCCTTCGTCATGTAGTTGTCGAAGACGTAGTTGACCAGCGGATCGCGGATGGAGTGGGCCTCCATGAGGTTGCGGTTCATCGGCTGGAACAACATACCTGCGTACATCACGTACTTGGGCCGCTGGTTGTACTGCTCACCCAGGGTGAGGTAGGGCAGGTACCGCTTGAGCGTCAGCTCCACGGACTTCTTCTCCCCCTTGCGGAGGATCTCGGCCTTGATCTTGTCACCGGCGAACTTGCGCTCGACCACTTCGTTCATGTTCACCAGCTCGCCATCCACGCGGATGAGGCCGTTGGTGTACACCGGGCTGCCGTCCAGGGAGAGGATGACATCGCCCACCTCCAGCAATCCAGCCGCACAGCTCGCGCCGTCCACATTGGCGACCATGACACCCAGACCGTTGTCCTCGAGCCCGAGGGCCTTGATCTGGGCCGGGTTTTCCACCGGGAAGTCCGTGACCGCGAGATCCATGTAGTGATCATAACTGCCATCTTCCACATCCTTGAGGAAGCGGTTGATGACCGGCACCGGGATCATGTAGCCCACGTTCTGGGCCACGGAGCCACTGTAGCCCTGGAAGGCCACGCCCACCACCTTGCCGTTCTGCAAGACCGGACCGCCGCTGTTTCCGGGGTTGATGGCCGCGTCCACCTGAATGGCCAGGTGCTGGTCGATGCCACTGTGCGAATAGCTCTGGAAGTCGATACGGGACACCACGCCGCGGGTCACGCTCACGCGGTCGCCGCCGATGGGATAACCGACCGCGATCACCTCTGTGTTGAGCTTCGGAATGCCATCGATCTGAAACGGCTTCAGATGCTCGAACGGCTTGGGATCCACCGCCTCGATCATGGCGAGGTCACAGTCATGGGCGATGAAGAGAATGCGAGCCTCGAAGGGCTCGGGATCATTCATCGTCCGGATGATGAGCTTGGTACTATTGCTCACCACGTGTGCGTTGGTGAGGAAGCGGTTCTTGCCCACCAGCCAGCCCGTGCCGCTGCCGCTCGAGGGCCGGCCACCTTGCCACGGGATACGGTAGTCAGGCTGAAGGAAAGCCGCCTCGATGCGCACGATCGCTTCAAAGGGGTCCGCATCGCCCGGCTTGGTCCGGTTTTCCGAATCTGGGGCGGGAGGCGGGGCGGCGGCGGGTTTTTCCTCGCCCTTCAAGGGCAGTACCATGGCCGCAATAGCGATGGCCGGCAGAAGCAGGAGTCTGGACATAATCTTGGGGATAACGCGCGGAAGGAGTCGTCTCAGACAACGGAGGCGCAAGAACTTCCAAAAGTTTTGTTTGTTGAATGCGAAAAAATTCCCGGCACACCCTGCCCTGCAGAGACACGACCATGCGGGACCATCTGGTCGAATACGCCCGTCCGCCAAATCTGGGCACACCGCGATGACTTGCCGGGGCGTCAGAACCTACTTTTTCCCGAAACCAAACCAGCCCTTTTTCTTCTTCTCTTCTGCTGGTTTGGCATTGGAGTCCGCTTTCACCGAGGCACGCCCACCAGGATTCACGGTCATGATCTGTGGGGATCCGGGCGCTTGCTTCACGGTCGTGCTGGCGGGCTCCGGGCCGGGCACCACGGTGGTGAAGTTCAGCGTCGCCGGCTTCATGTTGGGCGCATTCACCACGTAGTCGAATGCCTTGGGCGGAAGGGCCTTGCCCGTCGGGTCGTACTGCCGGATGACGCGTCGGAACACCTCGCTGCGCGTGTTCACGCAGCGCTCCTCAATGAGGCGGCCCAGACTGTCGAAGTAGAATTCCACCCGCGCGATGAGATTGCCTGCGCCATCGTGAATGAGGCCCTGCAACGGATCGCCGTTCTCATTTAGCAAAAACGTCTTCTTCGCGATCGCCACATTCCGGGAGTCGTACGTCGTCTCCGTGAGCTGTCGGCCTGTGAAATCCTTCACCGAATCTGTACGAGTCCCATCCTGGTGCAGCACCGCCTTGGCATGCATGGAGGTATCCACGATCTGCTGGGCCTCCGCCCCGGCGGCGAGGGCGAACCAGACGCCAGCCACGCCCGCGAGCAACGCAGGAAGTCTGGGGGCGAACGTACAAAGGCGGAAATTCATTTCCCGGGGATGCTAGCGGAACGGCCTTCTGAGGGCAAGGACGGGATTTTACCAAGGAATTCAGCCTTTCGTGGCCATGCGGAATCGCCAAAACTGGGCGGTTTCGAGGCAGATATTCGGTTCCCAATGCCCCGGCCCGGCTTGAGACGGGCGGCTCCCCTGCATGAGCAGGCGATCTAAAGCTTGCGCAAAAAGAGCTCCAGCGTCGCACCGTCATCGACTACCGATCCCATGGGAAGATCCCCGTCCTGCGCCTTCTCATGGCGGCTGGAAAATAGGAGGTAGGCGGGGTCCCCTTGCGAAGGATCAAAGATGATCTTGCGCGAGAGCCCCTCCCCCCAATAGAGGTACTGATACTCTGGAGGCACCTTCTTGAAGAGGACACAAGCATCTTTCGGGACCGTTTCGTCGAATCGGCGGAAACGCTCAATCCAGGGGAGGTTTCCCCGACACAGCTGCCACATTCGGTCGGTCTGGTTGAAGATTGAGCCTTCGAAAAAGATGGTCCCCTGGGTGCTGTAGAAGGGACTCGTGTACCGGAAAAAGCCTCCGTTCACACCGCAGAAGACCACAACAACCGTCGCGGAAACGAGGAAAGCCTGCATCATCAGCGGGCCCATCCGGGACTTTCCACGTGGCGACGGGCAGAAGAGGGCTGCGACCAAGGGACCCAGGAAGAGGGAGAGATTAACGAATGAGCGCCCTCTCCAGGGATCGTAGCGACTCGAAGCGGACTGTGCGAGAAGGTAGAGCAGCGCTCCCAAGATGAGAGCGATCACCAGCAATCGGTTGGGGAGTCGGAACAGGGCAATGAAAGCACCTGGCAACATCAGCAAAAGCAGAACGGGACCTGCAAAGGAAAGGTCATCATTGGCGGTCCAGAACAAATCTGGCTGAAAGGGTTGGCGACCTTCTGACATTCCCAGTGTATCCAGACCCGCTCTGGCAGCCAGCGCCACCAGGGGAGCCCGCAGAGACGACTGCCATCGGAGGGTCTCCTCGGTGAGGGGGAACCCATCCAGCCCCACAAAGTGGATGGCATATCTCGCCGTATTGGTGAGGGCTTCTTTCGCGAGCGAAGCCGGGCCGATCGCTGGCAGGATGACAGCTTTTCGCCAGGAATTCGGGCCCATGAAGTGGCCGTATTGGGAGGCATTTTCGTAGTAGCCCGCCGGAAGCACAAACAACACGCCCCCCAAGAGAGCCGTGGCTGCCATGGTGGCCCACCCACTTATACCGAGCGTGGATCGCTTCCCCCACCAGCAGGCCAGAAAGACCGCCCCGAGGGAAGGCAGCAAGAGCAAAGCAGAAGCCTTCGCCCCGCACGCCATGGCCACACAGAGGATCGCCAGCAGCAAGTCGTGAAGTCGGCCCGAGTCAGCCCTCCAACGAATCACAAAATACAACGACATCACCACAAACAGAGTCACCGGCATGTCGAGCTGCGGGGTGACCGAGATCATGATGAAATTGGCCGCCAGACCCGCCGCAGCCGCAGCCGCCAACGCTGGCAACACGCGCCCCGTCAGCATGATCGCAATCCCGAAGAGGCTCAGCAAAGTCAGCCAACTGCAAACGAGAGTCACCAGTTGCACTCCCCACTCTGCCCGTCCCGTCATCAGGTACCCAAAGACCTGCAGGAGGGTGGCACCCTTGAAATGCACGGTCATCGCCACATAGTTGCTCTCGAAAAAGTCCAGCGAACCCTGCTGCAGGTAGCACGCCAGCCGAGGCATGATGTAGGTCATGCTGTCGTGGTTGGCAGGTGCCAGTCTCACCGCTATCAGCAGTTGCGCGATCTGCACAGCGGCCAAGGCAAGGAAGAGCAGCAGGCTGAGCGTCCCGTGAACGGGCGCAGCCCTGAACTCCTCCCCAATTTGACGGAACAAGTGAGCCCACGCAAAACCCTGCCTCTCCGTTTTGCTTTCTGCACCTCCAGACAGGAGGCGCCTGCATAGCCCCCTCCCCAGCAGACAGATCGCGGCCACCACCGCGATTCCCACCAGCCAGGCCATCGTGTGATTGAGCAAGCCCATCCACGACAGGGTGTATCCAACCACAAATATCCCACCCGTAGAATAGGCGACTATCCCCAGGATTTGATCCAGCGGCGCAAGGCCGCTTGCCATTTCGGAAGCAGCCAGTTCCCTGGCTGGAAGGTTCTGTGAAGCGGCCCTTCGAAAAATCGAAAAGGGAATCCAGGGCAACAGCAGCAGCAACACGCCGCAAACGCCAGGCACCGACTGCGCACGGTCCCCCAAACGATGCCAGGCCAGCCACATGCGGGGGCCATCGGCCGAGACAGGCACCCCTGGAGCAGGGCGCAGTAAAATTGATTTTGCCGACACGACGAACCTGGGTCCGTCCCGCGCCTTCAGTTCTTCCCTGCTAGAGACAGGGGCATAGACAGAAATCCTGGAGTCCACCACGGTGCCCGTAGAAACCTTCGCGATGGGAGTGTCCCTGGGTATGGGAAATCGGTAGGTGGTTCCGTCCACCAAGGTGACTTTGTCAGTCCGGAGGGGATCACGCTGCCAGAATGGCGAAATCGGGGCCGCCAAAGGGGAATTCAAAATGAGGAGAACCAACCCTAGAGCCGCGAGGACCATTTTGGTACGAGCACGACTCACTCCGATCACTGACATGGGTCCGATACCCCGATGGCCCTCATTTTTGGCAGTCGGGCTGCCTGCGTTTTCCGGCATAGGAGATGGGCTTGGTGCGACCTTCCGATTTCGGTGAATCAATCTGCCAAACCCTGAGAGACGGCAACAGAATTTCTCTTCAGACGCCGCCTCAAGCACGAAGCGTCGCTACAGCAGGCGAATGCCATCAAGCCTCTGGCCCCTGAGGAATTCAGCGGCAGACATCGGCTTGCGACCTTCAAGCTGCACGGATTCCAGTTCCAGAGCACCTGACCCACAGGTGACCCAGAGTCGCCCCCCCTGCTCCGACACGGTACTGGGATCGCTGTCTGTCGGAGTGAATCCATCTCCCAGCGAAGCCTTCAGAATCTTGAGCTGCAGAGGTCTCTCACCTCCGGGCAGCCGCGCAAACGTTCCCGGCCAGGGCTGGTAGGCACGAATGAGACGCTCGAGCTCTTCGGCAGGCCTTTGCCAGTCCAGATGACCGTGCTCGCGCTCCAGCTTCTTGCAATGGGTGGACTGACTGTTGTCCTGAGGAATCTTGGGAGCATGGCCCGCCTCAATCAAGGCCAGAGCCTTGTCCAGAGATGCAGGAGCCAACTGGGCGAGGCGATCGTGCAGAGACCCGCCCGTCTCATCAGCACTCAAGGGGAAACAGTCCTGTAAAAGGATGGGCCCGGTATCGAGACCTTCATCCATCCACATGATGGTGACCCCGCTCTCTGCGTCGCCTTCTCGAATCGCGGCCTGGATGGGCGATGCGCCCCGATGCCGGGGCAGAATGGAGGCGTGAATGTTCAGGCAGGCCAGGCGGGGCAGGTCCAGCACCTGACGGGAGAGGATCTGCCCGTAGGCCACGACCACAAAGACGTCTGCCTGATACTCCGCCAGTGCGGCCACGTTCTCCGGCGTGCGGAGGCGCTGCGGCTGTAGCACCGGGATGCCCGCCTCCAGCGCACGCACCTTCACCGCGGGCGGCGTGAGCACCTGCTTGCGCCCCACGGGCTTGTCAGGCTGGGTAACCACGGCCACCACCTCGTGGGAGGTGGCCGTGAGGAGATGTTCAAGCGAGGGCAGGCCGATATCGCCCGTGCCCAGAAAGACAATGCGCATGCAGCAGGTAAAAGACGGGACGAACTAGACGCGGTGACTCTGCATGACGGTCCAGGCATCCAGCTCCATGATGCGGCTCAGGATATGGTGCACCACCTTGGCCGGAGGCTGGCCAGCATCAATATCGGTAACGATGTTGCGCCCCGCGTATTTGCCGGAGGAGTAGTAGTCCAGGATCGGCTTGCTCTCCTCTTCGTAAGTGCGGATGCGTTTCTGAATGACCTCATCGCTGGCGTCATCGAAGCGGTTGTCCTTGAGCGCCCGCTTGCGCAGGCGGCGGGCCAGTTCCGCACGGTCCGGGCAGCTCAGGTGAAACACCTGCAGCACGTCAATGTCCTGCTCCATGAACTTGGCCTGCTCCACATTCCGGGGAATGCCGTCCAGTACGAGGAAATCGATGTCGGGCTTGAAGCGGTGAGTCTTGTCGTGGTCGTGGATGTTCGCGCGCCAGAGCTTGACGGTCGTTTCATCCGGCACCAGCTGCCCACGGCTGGAGTAGTTCACGAATTCCTGTCCGAGAGCCGTACGGGTATCAAGCGAGCGGAAAACATCCCCGCAGGCCATATGATAAAATCGCGGGATCGTGCCCAAGACTTTCCCTTGGGTACCCTTGCCACTGCCCGGCGCGCCGAACATCAGGAAGGTGCGGAATTTTTGGAATGGCTTCTCGATTTTCTCTGACATGGAACAGAAACGTAGCAGCGGGAACGCTCCTCACAAGGATCACGAATGAGTTTTCTGCGGTCCATCAGCCAGCAGTGTGGCTGATTCCTCCCATACTCTGGCGGCACTCAGCTCGGCCAAATCACCCGTCTCCTCCAGCAGAATTCGGACGCCAGCGTTCCTGGGGGCCCAGATTGCCGGATCGGTGGGGCCGAAGAGCAACAAGGACCGCACGCCGACAGCGGCGGCCAGATGCCCGATGCCGCTGTCGTGCCCCAAAAAGGCGGCAGATGCCGCCAGCCGGTGCCCCAGCTCCGGCAGCGGAAGCTGGTCCCAGTGCAGAAAATCAATCCCCTGCCAGCCCCTCAAGATCGCGGCCGTGGTGCCCCGCTCAAGCTCAGCTTCCCCCGTGACGAGGGCGAGCCGCCATCGAGGGAAACGGGAAGAAAGTTCCCGCCCTGTGGCGATCCACCGATCCAGCGGCCAGTTCTTCTTCGTCGATCCGCTCCCAGGGTGCATCGCCAGGATGGGGCGGTCCTGCGGCACAGTCACGCTAGGAGCCAAGTCCAGACGCGGAGCGGGATCCTCAAGGTACATCGCAAGTCGCTCCAAGGGACGCGCCAACTGCTCTGCGGCATGTCCTTCCCCTGGGACTACACGATGCGAGGCCTCCAGGAAGGTCTTCACGCCGATGCGCTCCATGTTTCCCCGGAAATAGCCGTCGGGGTCATACAAGTAGCTCACGACGAGGTTAAAACCACGAAAGTACTGCAGCAGGGCCTCGTCCAGGGGAACATTCGGCACAAAGAGCTTGGCCATGGAGACATGCTCCAGATGCCGGGTCGCCTCCGCCAGTCCGCCCGCCAGCGCGAGATCCAGAATCGGCTTGTAGCCCAGGATCTCCAACTGGATGCCGGGGATGCTCTCCCTCAGCAGCTGAATGGCTGGCAGCGTGAGGATGAAGTCGCCGATGGCCCCTCCACGGATGACGAGGACTCGGGGGGCTGCCATGGCTACAGATCGCTTCCGCTCCTAGGAAGAGCAGGTTCTCCTGCCTCAGATCAATAGTTCACCAGCGCCACCACCAGCAGCACGATACCGTAGGCCGCACCAGCCAGGGAGGCCAACTTCCAGCGCCCCGTGGATTTGGTCGCCCAGGTGATCCAATCCCGCATCAGGTAAGGCATGCCCACGAAGAACATGCCGACGATGATCCAGACGTAGGCGAGGATAGGGAGCAACAGACGGCTGATCTGCGGCTGGAGAAAGGCGGCGTGCAGCACCGGCGACGCCGCAAGGAGCATGAGTGTGCCGAGAGCGCGTACCGCCAGAAACTCAGGCACATACATGACCACCAGCGCGAAGGTGACTGGCAGGATCATGAGCAAGTACCGACGGAAGGTGAAGAACTCGCCCATGTCCATATAGGCGGCGAGGAAGAGGCTCCAGACCAGGCAAACGCCCAGAATGACCACGCCCCAGGTGCGGTTACGCGGGAAGCGCCGGGCGATGGCGATCGAGGCCTCAGCGTTCCACCAGGCAAAAAGGTGAGACAAGGCCAGAGCCAATCCCAATACAATGCCGGTAACCTTCAGCGACAGCCCTGAAAAGTCGGGGTTCTGATGGAAAATCCAATTGTAGAGCTCCTGAAGATTCATGCGGGGCGTCGGTAAGGCAGAAGGCGGGCGGTCTAGTTCGCCAGAACCGCTTCCCCGTAAAGGGTGAAGTTTGCGAAATCAGTCACATGAACGTCAAAGATCTGGCCCGTGAGGCGTTCTGCCGGGCCCTCGAACACGACAATCTTGTTGGTGCGGGTCCGGCCGACCAGGCGGGAGGCATCCGTCTTGCTGGGCCCTTCGCAGAGGATCTCCACCTTGGTCCCGATCAGCGGCACGTACTTCGCCTGGGCGTGGGTGTTGATCAGCGCCAGGAGGTCCTGATTGCGCTCCTCTTTGACCCGCTCAGAGAGCTGGAGGGCGTCATCCATCTCCGCCGCCGGGGTGCCGCGGCGCTTGCTGTAGCGGAAGATGAAGGCATTCTCAAACTGCACGCGGTCACAGAGCGCGCGGGTCTCCTGGTAGTGCTCTTCCGTTTCACCGGGGAAGCCCACGATGATGTCCGTACTGACGGCAATGCCCGGGCGAGCCGCGCGGATGCGGGCCACAAGATCCTCAAACTTGGCTGCACTGTACGGGCGGTGCATCTTCTTCAAGATGGCGTCCGACCCGCTCTGAAGAGGCAGGTGCACATGCTCCGCCAGCTTGGGAAGGTAGGTGAAGGCGTTGATCAGGTCCGCCTTGTAGCCAATCGGGTGCGGGCTGGTGAAACGGATGCGCTCGATGCCTGGCACCTCATGCACGCCTTCCAACAGCTGGACGAAGGGGCTCTTGCCATCCTTCATGGGAAACTCGTGACGGCCATACAGATTCACGATCTGGCCCAGCAGGGTCACCTCCTTGATGCCCTGGTCGGCAAGGCGTCGCACCTCCTCCACGATCTCCGCAATCGGCCGGCCTCGCTCGCCACCCCGGGTGTAGGGCACGATGCAGAAGGTGCACTTCATGTTGCAGCCCTGCATGATGCTGACAAAGGCCGAGGCCTGCTTCTCCTTCAGGATGTGGTCCCGGATCGCGTTCTGGGAGGAAGTCTCCTCCTCCACGTCCACGATGGAGAATTTCTCGTCGTCCATCTGGCGCTCTTCCTTGGCGCGAACGATCTCCTCCACATACTCCACCACGCGATGGTACTTCTGGGTACCCACCACGAGGTCCACCTTCGCGGTCTTGAGGAGTTCCCCGGCGCGACTCTGGGCCATGCAGCCCATGAAACCCGTCACCACATGGGTGCGCTGGCGGTGGATCTTCCGCAACATACCCATCTTGCCGATGGCCTTCTGCTCCGCCTGATCACGCACGGAGCAGGTGTTGATGAGCACGACATCCGCCTCCGGCTCCTCCCGGGTCATGGTATAGCCGCGCTCGATGAACATCTGCGACACCTGCTCGGAGTCGCGCTCGTTCATCTGGCAGCCATAGGTCTTGATGTAAACTTTGGGCATGGGGAATGGGGAGCCGGGAGGATACGCCCGGAGAAGTCGGGAGGCAAGTGGCGTGCGTGGAGGGGTGGGGGCAGTTGGCAGTTGGCAGTTGGCAGTTGGCAGGCGGAGGGCGGAGGGCGCAGAGCTGTATGGGCACACCTTGAGTGGCAACGCGCTCCACGCGCAGGACGCTGCGGCATGCCATTTCACAGGATCACTGCTCCGATTTCGATCGGTTGTTGACGCTGTAGGGCGAGCGCCCCGTTTGCCGCGAACGGCCCCTCACTTCTCTTCCCGCCAAAACAAAAACGGATGCCCCAGTGCGCTTGGGCACCACGGCATCCATTTGAAAAACGACTGGCGGGAGAATTACAGCGAATTGCGGCGGCGCTTCACGCGAAGCTGGGCCGTGGAGCGCTGAATGCTGGCCATGACGGTGGCGAGCTCTTCGCCGCCGATGTCCTGCGAATGCTTGAGCTTCTCGACCGTTTCTTCGGCACGCTTGAGGGCCTCTTCGACGGCCTTCTCATCGATGTCGCTTTCAGCCATGGCCATGTCCGTGAGGACGGCCACGCGATGTCCGGTGATCTCCACGAACCCGGTGCCCACCGCGAGGTGCTGCACAACACCTTCCTTGGTGTAGGCCAGCTCGCCGGGATTCAGGGCGGTGACGAGGGGCACGTGAGACTCGAGCACTCCCAGTTCACCTTCGCTGCCCGGAAGCACGACGGTGTCCACCGTATCAGAGAACACGCGCTTTTCAGGAGTGACGATTTCGAGCTTGAGGGACATCTGGAAGGGAAGGTGGTCGGTTTGGACGCGGAAAAGGGAGAAACGAACCGGGTTTCAGCCGGGGAGGGATGCTCCGCGCGCTTGAAACCCGGCTTGAGGAAACAGCACTAGGAGCGCTTCACCTTGTCGATGCTGCCCTTCATGTAGAAGTTGGCTTCGGGCACGTCGTCCCACTTGCCTTCAAGGATCTCAGCGAAGCCACGGACGGTGTCTTTCACGGAGACGTACTCGCCGGGGGTGCCGGTGAACACTTCGGCCACGGAGAACGGCTGGCTCAGGAAACGCTGAAGCTTACGGGCGCGGTACACGGTGAGCTTGTCTTCGTCGCTCAGTTCATCCATGCCCAAGATGGCGATGATGTCCTGAAGGTCCTTGTAACGCTGAAGCACGCGCTGCACGCCACGGGCGACGCGGTAGTGTTCCTCACCCACGATTTCCGGGGCAAGCGCCTTGGAAACGGAGGAAAGAGGATCCACGGCCGGGTAGATGCCCAGCTCAGCAAGGGAACGCTCAAGCACGACGGTGGAGTCGAGGTGGGCGAAGGTGTTGGCAGGAGCGGGGTCGGTAAGGTCATCCGCCGGCACGTACACGGCCTGGAAGGAGGTGATGGAACCCTTCTTGGTGGAGGTGATGCGCTCCTGCATGGCGCCCATTTCGGAGGCCAGCGTGGGCTGGTAACCCACCGCGGAGGGGGTACGGCCAAGGAGAGCGGACACTTCGGAACCGGCCTGGGAGAAACGGAAGACGTTGTCCACGAAGAAGAGCACGTCCTGGTTCTTCTCATCGCGGAAGTACTCGGCCATGGAGAGGGCGGAGAGGGCGACGCGCAGACGAGCACCGGGAGGCTCATTCATCTGGCCGTACACAAGGGCCACCTTGGACTCCTTGAGATTGTCCGGCTTGATAACGCCGGAGTCGATCATTTCATGGTAAAGGTCGTTCCCTTCACGGGTACGCTCACCCACGCCAGCGAACACGGAATAACCACCGTGGCCCTTGGCGATGTTGTTGATGAGCTCCATGATGACCACGGTCTTGCCCACACCTGCACCACCGAAGGCACCCACTTTACCACCCTTGGTGAAGGGGCAGATAAGGTCGATGACCTTGATGCCCGTTTCGAGAATCGTGGCGGAGGGGTCCTGGTCGACCAGCGTCGGAGCCGGGCGGTGGATCGGATAACGCTTGGTGGCATTGACGGGGCCTTTCTCGTCCACCGGCTTGCCGGTCACGTCGAAGATACGGCCGAGAACTTCTTCACCGACAGGAACGCTGATGGCAGCACCGGTGTCACGCACGGCCATGCCCCGGACGAGACCTTCGGTGGTGGTCATGGCCACCGCGCGCACCCAGCCGTCACCGAGGTGCTGCTGGGTTTCGAGCACGAGGGTGGTGTCGCCGCCGTAGAGCTTGTAGTCAATCTCCAGGGCGTTGTAGATGGCGGGAAGCTGGCCCGCTTTGGAAAAGTCGATGTCCACGACGGGTCCGATGACCTGGGCGATGCTACCGATGTTATTGCTCATGTTGTTCCTTTGGAAAAATGTGGGTGGTGGGGAGGATGACGGGGCGGGGCGGGATCAGGAGGCTATTCCAGCGCCTTCATGGCGGTGGTGATTTCCAGCAGTTCGTTGGTGATGCTGGCCTGGCGCAGTTTGTTGTACTCGAGCGTCAGGTCCTTGATCATCGACTTCGCGTTGTCCGTGGCGCTCTTCATGGCCACCATCCGCGAGCTGTGCTCGGAGGCACGGGCTTCAAGAATCATCTGGTACACCATGTAGTCGATGTACTGGGGAAGCACCTGGTCGAAGACCGCAAGCGGGTTGGGCTCGAAAAGGTATTCCTGGCCGACAGCGGCGGCGACTGGCGGAACGTCCGCACCCATGCCTTCAAAGTCCTTGGGCTTGCCGATCGTGACGGGGCTGACGGGAAGAACGGTTTCGATCAGGGGCTCCTGGCGGAGCACGTTGACGAAGTTGGTGAAGGCGACCTTCACGCGGTCATACTTGCCGTCCAGGAACTGCTGGATCAGGAAGCGGGAGACCGGGCGGGTTTCAGCGAACTTGACCGGATCCTTCACACCGAAGTCGGCGACCAGATTCTTCTTCAGCTTGCCGAGCGAGTTGCGCAGCTTGCTGCCCACGGTGATGAAAGCCACATCGCCACCCTTGGTCTGCTCGATAACTTTGCGCAGGAGGTTGGTGTTGAGGCCGCCGCAAAGACCTTTGTCGGTGCTCACCACGAGGATGAGTTCGCGATTGCCTTCGCGTTCTTCCAGAAGGGGGTGGACGAGGTCACCCGTCTTGTCCTTCAGGCTCACAAGCACCTTGTTGAGCAGTTCCGCGTAGGAGCGGCCGGCCAGGGCCTGATCCTGGGCGCGCTTCATTTTGGAAGCGGCCACGAGCTGCATGGCCTTGGTGATCTGGGCCGTGTTTTTGACCGACTTGATGCGTCGGCGAATGTCGCGGGTGCTGGGCATCTGGGGTGTTGCGTTCCGGTGTCAGGATGGCGGGGAGCGGCGCGGGCGGGACCTCCGCCCGGCGGCGGGCCGGGCTGGCTTGGGCTTACTTCCAGCTGGCTTTGAAGTCAGCGAGGGCGGTTTTCAGTTCCGCCACGATGTCTTCCTTGAGCTCCTTCGCGTTGCGAAGCTTGTCGAGGTAGGAGGACTTGCGGGTCTCAAGGAACTCTTCGAACTTGGCCTGGAACTCCTTCACGCGATCCACTGCGACGTCATCGAAACCGCCGTTCTGCATGGCCCAAAGAATGGAGGCCATGATTTCAAGGGACTTCGGATTGTACTGGCCCTGCTTGAAGAGCTCCACAATGCGCTGACCGCGGTCGAGCTTGGCCTTGGTGGCGGCGTCGAGGTCGGAACCGAACTGGGCGAAAGCGGCGAGTTCGCGGAACTGGGCGAGGTCGAGCTTGGTGGTACCGGAGACCTTCTTGATGGCCTTGGTCTGGGCGGCGGAACCCACGCGGGACACGGAGAGACCCACGGAGATGGCCGGACGCACGCCTTGGTAGAAGAGGTCGGTCTCAAGGAAGATCTGGCCGTCCGTGATGGAAATCACGTTCGTCGGGATGTACGCGGACACGTCACCGGCCTGCGTTTCAATGATCGGCAGAGCCGTCATCGAACCGCCACCTGCGGCGTCGGAAAGACGGGCGGAGCGCTCAAGAAGGCGGCTGTGGAGGTAGAACACATCGCCGGGATAAGCTTCACGGCCGGAGGGGCGGCGGAGCACCAGGGACACCTGGCGGTAGGCGACAGCGTGCTTGGAAAGGTCGTCGAAGATGATGAGAACGTCTTCGCCCTTGTCCATGAAGTACTCACCCATGGCGCAACCAGCGTAAGGGGCGAGGTACTGGTTCGTGGCGGAGTCGGCGGCGGAGGCGCTCACGATGATCGTGTAGGGAAGCGCACCGGCGTCTTCAAGCGTCTTGATGACGCGGGCGATGTTCGCCTGCTTCTGGCCGACGGCGACGTAAATGCAGATCACGCGCTTGTGGCCCTGGAGCTGGCCTTCCTCGGCGGCCTTGTTCTGGCGGGCCTGGGAGATGATGGTGTCCACGGCGATGGTGGTCTTGCCGGTGGAGCGGTCACCGATGATGAGCTCACGCTGGCCGCGGCCGATCGGGATCATCGCGTCCACGGACATGATGCCCGTCTGAAGGGGCACGCTCACGGACTTACGCTTAACGATACCAGGAGCGATCTTCTCAACGGGGTAGAAGGCGTCGCCTTTGATCTCACCCTTGCCGTCGAGAGGCTGACCGAGGGAGTTCACCACGCGGCCCAGAACGCCGTTGCCCACTGGCACTTCGAGCAGACGGCCCGTGGTCTTGACTTCGTCACCTTCCTTGATGTTCAGACCGTCACCGAGAAGAATCGCACCGACTTCGGTTTCTTCCAGGTTGAGTGCCAGGCCGTACAGACCGCCGGGGAACTCGATCATTTCGTTGAGCATGACATCGCTCAAACCTTCGATCTTGGCAACGCCGTCGCCGATTTCCCGCACCACGCCCACATTGGATCTGGTGACGGAAGTCTTCAGTCCGGCGATTTCGGTTTCAATCTCCTGGAGGATGCTGCTCATAACGTGTTCTGGTGTTGGATCAAAGGATCAAATTGACGGGGCTGGGCGGGGCGGAAGGGAACGAATCGGAGGGAATCGTTGACGGGATGGGGCTAGGCGAGGCTCTGACGGAGGGCTTCCAGCTTGGCGGCGACACTGCCGTCCCAAACGTGGCTGCCCACTTTCACACGGAGACCGCCGATGAGAGAGGGATTTTCAAAAAACTCCAGGGTCAGGTCGTCACCATACTTTTTCTGGAGGTCCACACGAAGCTGCTCGCGCATTTCGTTGGAGAGGCGGGAGACGCTCTCGACCACGGCCGTGCGTTTCTCCGTCTCAAGGCGCACGAAGCGCTGGAAGGCCGTGAGGACGGCGATGTAATCGCGAGGCTTTTCCTCGGCGACGCGCTTCACGACGCGCTTCACCCGGCTGTTGTGGAGACGGCCGCTGGAGTCCACACACGCGCGGAAGAGCTGGCGGGCTGAGCGAAGGGCGTCTTTGCTGATCTTCATAACCGGGAGGGAGTGAAAGGAGGAGAAGCGAGCGAACCTTGAACCTTAGAGAGAGACCTGGGCGGCGGTTTCGCGGTTGATGCGATCCTGGTCGTCGTTGTTGAGGACCTTGCCGGTGACGCGGGAGG
Organism: Verrucomicrobium sp. BvORR034; assembly: GCF_000739635.1. Taxonomy (GTDB): domain Bacteria; phylum Verrucomicrobiota; class Verrucomicrobiia; order Verrucomicrobiales; family Verrucomicrobiaceae; genus Verrucomicrobium. The sequence goes on from NZ_BATQ01000182.1 coordinate 17,611, forward strand.
TGGCATCCACGACCATGCGGCCGAATTCGCGCTTGAGCTGGGTGACGAGCTGCTCCTGTTCGAGCTGGGCGGCTTCGCGAGCCTTGGCGATGATGCCGGTGGCTTCGTTGACGGCTTCCTGGCGCTTTTTCTCAGCCAGGATGTTGGCGCTTTCGCCAGCTTCTTTGATCAAGCGGCCTGCTTCGTCGTCGGCCTTGGTGACGATGGCTTTCGCGTTCTGCTCAGCAGCAGCGAGGTCGCGGGCGATCTTCTCAAGCTTGGCTTCACCGTCAGCGATCCGCTTGCGGCGGGCTTCCAGCATCGCAAGGATGGGGCCGAAGGCGTAGCGACGCAGGATGAAGACCACGATCGCAAAGATGATGATCTGGGCGATCAGGTGGCCCCACTGGAGCCCGAACTGGTCTGTGATTGCCGAAACTGCCGACGCTGCCGCGATCATATGAAAGCCTGGTTGAATGAGTAAGGGTGGGGAAGGGGCGGGAAAAGGGTGGCGGAGGCGAGCTCCGCCACCCGGAATCTGAAGGACCAACGGCAGCGATTAACGGCCGCCGAAAGCGATGATCAGAGCGTAAATGGCGATAGCTTCTGCCAGCGCCATGCCGATGATGCCAAGGGTCATGATGTTGCCATAAGCGCCGGGGTTACGGCCGACGGCTTCAACAGCCTTGCCACCGATCATGCCGATTGCGATAGCGGCACCAGCACCGGCAACGCCGAGGGTAAGGCTGCCATTCACGCCGGTCACTTTGGCAAGTTCAACTGCGGAGGGAGCTGCAGCAACGGCGGCTTCAGCAACGGACATAAGTTCCATCATCATAGTCTTAGTAGGTATCGTGTTTCGTTGTTACTACCGCCGCCCGCAGTCATAGCCACGGTCCCGACGGCAAAGGGGTTTATCAGTGGTGGTCGTCGTGCTCCTCGTCGTGGGCGGTGGAGAGCAGGATGTACACTGAGCAAAGGAGGGTGAAGACGACCGCCTGGAGGAGACCCACCAGCAGTTCCATGAAATAGAAGGGCAGCGGGATCAGGATGCTGCCGATGAAATTGATGACCGGATGGGCCCCATGCAGGATGGACATCATCGTGTGCAGGAGGGTTTCACCAGCGTAGATGTTGCCGTAGAGTCGCAGGGAGAGCGACATGGGGCGGAAGGCGATGGAGACCACCTCGATGAGGCCCACAAAGGCGAAGATCACGCCCATCATCAACATCATGATGCCCTTGAACTTGCCCTTGGGCGCGAACATGTGCTTGAGGAAGCCGATGACGCCCACCTCGCTGATTGTCAGAATCAACCAGACGATCATGAAGCTCAGCGCAATGCCGAGGGTCATGTTAAGGTCAGCAGTGGCCGGACGGAAAAGCGGGGCATGAACCGAGGAGAGCGTCAGATTGCCGCTGCCCTGGCCCCAGCCGATGGTGCCCACGCCAGGAATCAGACCGAACCAGTTCGAGACCAACACAAACATGAAGACGGAAGCGAGCAGCGGGAAGGCGCGCTTGGCGACCTTGGGCCCGATGATGTCCTCAACTTTGCCGTACAAGAACTCGACCACACCCTCGAACCCGTTCTGCCAGCCATGCGGGATGAGCTGCATGTTGGAAGTGGCCTTGCGGGAGACCCACAGAAGCACGCCCAGCACGATGCCGGCGAGGAGGAAGGAGTTCGTGAAAAAGGAGAGAGTGCTCTTCTCGCCGAAGAGCGAAATTGCGTACGGACTCACACCTTCTGCCAACAAGGGAGGCAGAATGAAAAAGGATTCAGAAACGTGCGACATATACTGGAAATCCGAGGCTCGGCTGAGAGAAGGGCCACTTATTAAACCGACCCTGCAATTTCCCGCAAGATTTATTTGTGAAAAATTTCACAAAGTCCGTCCCATGGGGCTTGGAGCGCGATTTAACCGATTCTTATGCTCGTCGCAGCCAGTCTCAATTGTTGGCGATTTTGGGTGAATTTTATGGCACTGGCAAGCTCAGTAATTGAAACACTTCGCCAGTTTTTCTCCTTGCTCTCGGACAGGTTCGAGGCGAGTAAAGCAGCCCTCTAGACGCGCAGGTAGCTCAGCGGTAGAGCGGCTCGCTTACACCGAGTTGGTCGGGGGTTCGATCCCCTCCCTGCGCACTCTTTTTCCAAGCCTGAAATGGCGTCTGGGGCGGTGCGGCGCGATCCTTCTGACCGGAGATTTCAGGCGCTCTGAGGGCGATATTTTGAGCGATGCCGCCGATGAATGGCGGCGGTGGAAGCTGGTCGCCTGTCACCAGTCAAAAGACGCCCAATGTCTGATCCCGCTGGCGGGACTGTGGGGCCATTGGGACATCCGGTCTCCGATCTCGCTCCCGGGAAGTTACAGGTGCTCAGGGCTTTTCACCGCAAGTTGAGCTCCCCGGACGCCGTTGCACTTGGCGGAAACTCCCCTCCCCCCCTGTGCCAGCGGCCTCCACGGCCACCGCCTCCTCAAGACTCCGCTCACCATGCACCGCCGCATCGCTTTCTGCCTTCTCACCCTCGCCCTCGGCTTCACCCTGCCTCTACGCGCGCAGGAGAAAGCCCCCTCTCCGCCGGAGGGGTTCACCGCCATCTTCAACGGCAAGGACCTGAGCGGATGGAGCGGCAGCGAGAAGTACTGGTCGGTGGAGGAGGGTTGCCTCACGGGCGTGACCGATGGCAAGCTGGACTACAACCGCTTCATCACCTGGAAGGACGGCAAGGTGAAGAACTTCGAGCTGCGGGTGAAGGTGAAGGTCACCACCGGGGGCAACAGCGGCCTGCAGTATCGCGGCCAGGAGCGCCCGGACCTGGGCGAGTGGGTGGTCACGGGATATCAGTGCGATGTGGTCCCGGCGCGGGACGATTACAACGGCATGCTCTACGAGGAGCGCGGTCGCCGCATCCTCGCGCACACTGGCGAGAAGGTGATCATCGATCCGCAGGGCCAGCCCTGGGTGGTGGGCAAGCTCCCCATTCAAAAGTTCCCCGCTGAGACCTGGCATGAGTACCGCATGCTTGTGCAGGGGAACCACCACCAACACTGGATCGATGGCGCCCCCACCGTGGATGTCATCGACCTGGACGAAAAAGGCCGCGCGCTGGAGGGCGTCATCGCCGTGCAGGTCCATGTCGGCCCGGTGATGAAGATTCAATACAAGGACTTCTTCGTGAAACACCTGCCCACAGACCTGCCACTGCTCAGCGCTGCGCAGGCACCGATTCCGGCGGAGGCGGTGAAAGTTGTCCCGCAGGGCGGCAAGCCGAAGAAGGCTGCTACAGATGCCCCCGCCAAGTGAGTGCAATCGTCACGCCCCCGCCCGCGCTTTAGCTTCAAATTGAGATCCCCACGCACCCTTCCTTCACATGTTCAAAAGACTTCGCCTTGTCGCCCTTTGCCGATCGTTCGCGCTGCTGGCCCTGCTGCTCGCGGGTTCTATCCCGTTACACGCCGCCGAGTCGAAAGCGCCCCCTGTGAAAGTGGTCATCGCCGGCCTGGTGCACGGGCACGTGAATGGTTTCCTGAAACGCGCCTATCAGGGCTCCGTGGAGATTGTGGGCATCTACGAGCCCAACCGTGAGGTCGCGAACCGCTACCGCGAGCGTTACAAATTTGATGAATCCCTCTTCGGCACCGATCTGGCGAAGATGCTGGATGAGCGCAAGCCACAGGCCATCTGGGCCTTCTCCAACACGTATGACCATCTGGCGGTGGTCGAAGCCGCAGCACCGCGCAAGGTGCACGTGATTGTGGAAAAGCCGCTCGCGGTGGACAAGCCCGCTGCGGACCGCATGGCGGCGCTGGCCCGGGCGAACAAGATCCACCTGCTGACCAATCTGGAAACCACGTGGTACTCCAGCCTCGCGGAAGCGCACGGGATCTGCGTGCAGGACCAGCAGCTCGGCGTGATCACCAAGATCGTGGGCCACTTCGGCCATCCGGGGCCTGATCGCGTGGAGCCTGAATTCCTAGCGTGGCTCAAGGATCCGAAACTGAACGGCGGCGGGGCCTCGGCGGACTTCGGCTGCTACGGCGGCGTCATCATGACCTGGCTCCGGGGCAACGAGCGCCCGCAGTCGGTCACGGCGGTCTTCCAGACCAACCGGCCGGAGACGTGGACCAAGGTGGACGACAACGCCACGCTCATCCTGGAGTACCCCCAGGCCCAAGGGATCATTCAGGCCTCCTGGGACTGGAGCTTCCCGCGCAAGGACGTGGAAATCTACGGTCGCAAGGGCATCATCCGGACGATCAATCCCACGGACTACGACATCCGCATTGCTCCCGCCAAGCAGCCCGAGGAAAAAACCGCCGCGCCGTTGGCCGAACCCTATGGCACCTCGGTGGAGTACTTCGCCGCCGTGATCCGGGGTGAGATCGATCCCAGCGGCAGCCAGTCCTCCCTGGAGACCAATCTGATCGCGGTGGAGATTCAGGATGCAGCCCGCGAGTCGGCCAGGACGGGGAAGAAGGTCGAGTTAGCGAAGTGAGAGACAGAAGACTGGAAGACTTGAGGTCAGGAGTGGAGCGAGGCTGGAGGGGGCAATTCGTCGATTTCGTGCATTTCGTTCTTTTCGTACTTCGTACGGAGAATTTATCAGGGCTCAGGATGAGGGAGTTGTGACGGATCGGTTTTTGGAGGGTGTTTTGGTTCTTGGTTGAGGGGGTGAGAGCACCCGTGATGCTGGAAGACCTGGGGAGCCAGGCAACGCCCAGGGGTCAATTCGCCGAATTCGTACTTCGTACGGTGAATCACTCCGCCCCTGATGGGGCAAAAATGGCCGGCCAGGAGGAACGCCGGCCAGCCATGTTGATGTTTCCTCGAACCAACGCCATAGAGCTCCCTTACCTAACCTACCTCACCCTTACTACCTACCTGCTTACCTAGCTACCCTGCCTCTACCAAGGCAGGCCAGGAAGGAAGGCCTGAGCCTTCTGCATGGTGCAGAAGCCCCTCAGTCAAACGTCCCTTTGACACCTCAGCCCCCTGACTCCCTTCAAACCCACTCCCTCGCAACACCTGGCGGCGGAACCGCTTTGGGACTGCGGTGAGCATCACCGCTTTGGGGACGCCTTGTGAGGTTCGATCCTCCAACGCGGCTCCCAACGAAGCCCCTCCCCCTCCGGTCCCGACAGGCCTTCATCTGGCCGACACAGGACTCCCTAAAGCGGGATCAGGTGGAGGATGCGAAAGGGACAAAGAACACGCAGGCGGCCTGGGAAGCGGAGGGAACGCGCGACTGACGTCCCCGGCAAGATGCCGGGGACAGCACGCAAGATGCGTGCGCTCCCCACTGACTCTGAAGCGGCCGGACGAGGAAACTTGGAATGACGAGGCTGGAGGACGCCTCCACTCGTGCCTGTCAGGGAACCCTCTCTGGAGACAAAGCGTCTCCACAACGCTTTCAGCGTTGAGAGTTTCTCTGACTCTACCCAACGTTGACTCGCCCAGGGCTCGTCCACGTTGGGCTGTGTTACAGATCCCATTCTGGGATCAGAAGCCTCCTTCATGCTTCCTCTAACTCCGTCATCAAAGGCCAAACTCCAGAGATCCCCTTCTGGGATCAACTTCGGACTGAGGTGGGCTGGCCAGGCTGAGGTTCTGAGCGGCGTTGTGCAGACACCCGGCCTTGTGCAGACGCCCGGCGAAGCTCTTCCTCGAAGAGGATGTGGCTACAAGCCCAACGTTGACGAGCTTCCAGCGAGTCTACGTTGGGTAGGTGAGGGTGGGGAAACTACTCCGAAGGAGTTGTGGCGGTCTGGCTCCTTGCGTCGTGAGCGCTCGCATTTGCGTGAAAACGCACTCCATCGCTTCGCTCAGACGAATCCCGGCATCCTGCCGGGAACGTCAGAGTGGGAGCCAGGTGTGTGCCCCCCCTACCAAGCATCAGCGCTCGGCATCTCTGAACTGGAGCCTGCACTCCGTACCACTTCGCCTCCAATACCTCTCCCCAGCACCAGCACGAGCCCCGCCTCCCCCCCCTTCAGCAGGGCTCAAAAAGCCCATTTTTCATAACTCCCTCATCCTGAAGCCTCGCAAAATCTCCGTACGAAGTACGAAAAGAACGAAATGCACGAAATCGACGAATTGGGGGCTGGGATGCAGAGAGGAAGGCCTGATGAAATAGGGTGCGAAGGTGCGGCTGGCGTAGGCGGCGTCACAGCAGATCAGCCCTGCGCCTTCAGCGTCACGGCCAGACGCCCCAGGCTGGTGTCGAAGCGCTCCTGCAGGTGGTCATCCAGCCGGAAGCCGGTGTCCGTGTAGTGAAACTGGGTGTCCACGACGAACACCCCCTGGCGCAGATCGGTGGCCCCCAGCACGGAGAGCACGGGTTTCAGGGAATAATCAATGGCCAGAAGGTGGGCCTGGGTGCCCGCCGTGGCGATGGGGACGATGGTCTTGCCGCGCAGCGAGTTCTGGGGCAGGATGTCGAGCAGCGCCTTCAGGCCGCCCGTGAAGGAGCCTTTGTAGATGGGGGTGGCGATGATGATCGCCCTGGCGGCCTCCACCTTGGCCTTGAAAGCTGTGAAGGACTCACTCTCATAGCGGGCCTGAATGAGATCCTCCGCGGGGAAGTCGAGAATGCTCACCGTCTCGTTGGAGACATTCCAGGCTTCGAGAGCGTTGGCGGCGAATTCCAGCAGAAGGGAGGAGCGGGATTTCGGAGCCGGGCTACCAGAGATCAACAATACGTCGGACATGGGAAGTGTACGTTTGAGAGGGCAGATGGATGTCGGTTTTGAGACCAGCGAAATGTTGACACCGCACCCCTACCCTACCCTGCCGCGGTGGCAGTCGCAACGAGGTTCGTCCGCCCCCCTCTCTCTATTGCGGCCAGCGTGCCAGCCAGCACCGGGGGCCAGCCCTCCATCAGCGCAAGTCTCTCGATCTCAATCCCTTGCCCCGGCACGAGCCTCCGGAAGGTTCATTGCAACAACTTCATCCGAAAAGAACAGATGCCTAGGCCGACTCCTGCCGGTCTTCATGAGGCAGGCCCAGATGCTTGCGCGACTCCGTCCAGCGAATGGCATAGCGGACCACGTCGCCGCCGTCCTCGAGCTCCAGTTTGCTCCGGATGTTCCTACGGTGGACGTCCACCGTCTTGGGACTGATGCCCAGGACCTCGGCGGTCTTGAAGGTGCTGCGCCCCTCCCCCAGCAACCGAAATACCTCGAACTCGCGGTCACTGAGCATGTGCAGGCCGGTCTCCGACCGCGGAGGCGCGCCGGAAGAGTAGGCCATGAGCACCCGGTCAGACAGGCTGCGGCTGACGGCCACACCGCCTTGGGCCACCGTCTTCAACGCCTGCTCAAACACCTCGATGGAGCTGTTCTTCATGAGGTAGCCCCGGGCACCGGCCTTGAGCGCACGCTCGGCGTACAGTTCCTCATCGTGCATGGACACAACCAGCACCGCTGCCTCCGGGTGCGTGGCCTGAAGATCCCGGATCAGTTCAAACCCGCTGCGATCAGGCAGGGAGATGTCCACCAGCAGCATGTCCGCCGCCTGCTCCTGCATCCTCGCGACGGCCTGCGCCGCAGAATTAGCCACCCAAGCACACTCAAATCCCTCGATATTGCCCACCAACACCTTCAATCCCTCCTGCATCAGGATGTGATCTTCAACTATTCCAACACGACAAATGGGCATAAGCGATTTCAGTTTTTGCCCACCAGGGGCTTCATCAGCAAGCAGGATCAACTCCGCCGAAGCGGAAAAGTTGCAGAGTTTTTTCGCCTCGTTTTACCCCGGCCTTCCACGGTGACACCTGCAGATGCAAAGCCGTACCGCGGATGCAGTTATTGGAAGGAACTCGCTCGCTCTGTCGCCGTAGGAGGCCGCATCAAAATCGGCGTTCTGGCACGGTGATAACATCGCCAGGGATGATGATCACTCTCGTCTGATCGGGCTGGGAGGCGAGCCGCTCCAGATTCACCTCATAGACCTGGGTGCCACGCTTCACCAACACCTTGGACTGGCGGGCCAGACGGGTGCACCCACCGGCGAGCGCCACGGCCTCCTCAATCGGCAACTGGGCGGGCACCCCCTTGGGGAAAGTGTATCGGCCGGGCTGCGCAATCTGGCCGAGCACCGCGTAGGCCTGGCCCGCGTACTCCATGACCAGCACCTGGGCGCGGGCGTTGACCAACATCTGATTGGACCGTGCCGTCTCGCTGATCCGCTCCGCCAGTCGGGAGGGCGAGCTCCCTGCGGCCTTGACTTCCGCTTTGCCGTCGGCCGCCAGGATGGGCACACTGATCAGGCCATTCCAGTCCACCCGAACCTGCTGAGTGAGCGTGGGCTCCCCGGCAAAGCTGATGGTCAGCAAATCCCCCGGCCGGATGGTGTAGTGCTCCCCGGCAGGCGGGGGAGCTGGCGGCGGCGGCAGGCTGCCGGAGGTGGTTTTACGCTCCGCATCGGTGGCGCATGCTGAAAGCACAAGGGCCAAAACCGACACCAGCAAACCACAAGGCAGCTTCATGAAGCCATGTGATAACCGGGCAGCCTCCGCTATGTCAATGCCAAAGCGCAAATCCTCTTGACCAAATTAGTTGCATAACGATTAAATGGGAGCCGTGCCCAATATGGACGCAGTATTGCCAGTCTGGGGGAGGTTAGCCATAGCGCTTTTCGGCGGGACCGCGTTCGCGATGGAGGGAGAGCTGGTTTTGCCGATGGTTCCCGGAACGGCGGCCGGGTATGAAGCAGGAGAAACGCCGCCACTCAGATCCCCCACGTTGCTGGATGCTGCCTTGTTTGCCCCATCGGGCAATACCACCGGTATCAGCCGCCCCGTGACCCAAGTCTCGCGTAGAGACACGGACTTGGGCCTCACCGTCCAGCGACGCCGCTGGCACAGTCTCTCCCCTCTCGCAGCGGGCCAGCCTCCCACATGGGGATTCTCCAGGCCAGTGCCGCTCCAGGTGAGCCTGGGCCTGCAGGGGGAGGTGTTCTACACAGACAACATTGCCTCTGAACCAAATGACCGCGCGCAAGGCGGAACGGTGCTGGAGCTCTCCCCCATCATCAGGCTGGATGTGGGCGATGTCCCGCTGGAGGGCGGCCCAGTATCCCAGCGCACGGAGTACTACGGCACGCTGCTCTATGTGCCCACATTGCACCATCTGGTGGATGAAGATGAGACCCAGCACCTGCAGCATGTCTTCAGTCAGGTAGGCCGGTTCACGGAGCTCTCGCACCTGTCCCTGCGGGTGGACTATGACGAGCGGATTGTTTCCTCGTCCGATGACACGTCTCCTGAGGACACCTACACGGTCTTCGAGGTGGCTCCTGCCTTTGACTATCATCTCACTCCCAAGACGCGGCTGCGCACCCGCCTGGCCTGGCGAGACATCACCGTGGCAGACGGCATTTCCAATCGCACCACCTGGACGGGTGAAGCCGGACTGGAATGGGCGGCCACACCCAAGACAACGCTTGGGCTCGGCACGGAACTGGGGCGGCTCGACTTCGAGCAGGAGGAGGCGGGCCGGCAGGAGTATGCACAACTGCTCGTCGTCTGGCGCTGGCGGCCGACAGCCAAACTCAACCTCTACTCCCGTACCGGTGTGGAGCGCCGGGAGTTCGACAAGACACCGCCCAAGAGCACGCAATACAGCCCGGTGGCAGCGGCCGCGGTGCAATGGCTCGCCACGGAGCAGACCCGGGTGAGCGCGAGATTTCGCGTGGGGAATGAGCCTTCCATTGTCGAGAACGGTGCTCTGTTCCAAGACATCCGCTTTGGCACGGAGGTGCAGCATGATCTTAGCACGCACTGGTATGTGGCGGGTGAGTTCCAGCTCATCGGCAGAGACTATGACACGGGCCGTAGAGAAACGGAGCCTGCGACAAGGCTGACGTTGGGCTTCCGGGAGAATCCGGACCCCGGTGCCAATCATCTGCATGTGGAGCTCTATCTGCACTGGAGACAACGGCAGCGCCACGATGAGCCGGAGACGGCCGACCGCACCCAGGTGGGCTTGCAGGTGACCAGATATTTTTGATCTGAAGCAGGATCCTCCGCCATGTCCACCCATGAGATGAAACAGACCACGATCGCTCTGGCCGATGATGCCCTGGCGGGTGAGCGACGGGGATGCTGTCGCGGCCCGGCGGGATGGCGCGATCTCATCGGCCATCATCTGCGGCATGGGCTGCGCCGCGGCACCAAGCGTCTCGTGGACATCGTGGCGGGTGTGATCCTGGTGCTGCTGCTCTCCCCTATCATGATCTGCGCCGCCCTGGCGATCCTCATCATGGATGGACGACCGATCGTCTTTGCAGGCTCCCGCGTGGGCAAGGACGGACGCCTCTTCAAGATGATGAAGTTCCGCACCATGCGCCGGGATGCAGAAGCCATCGCCAGAAAGATCCAGGAGCACAAGATCAACGAGACGGCGTGCAACTTCGAAATCCCCGAGGATGAGTCCGTGCTGAAACTGCGCCACGCCCTGCAGCAGCACTCGCCTTCAGACAAGTACCACCGCGATCCGCGCATCCTCCCGTTTGGCCAGTTCATGCGCCGCTTCTCCATCGATGAGCTTCCCCAGTTCTTCCACATCATCAGCGGAGAGATGAGCCTGGTAGGTCCCCGCCCGCTGGCCGCGTGGGAGGTGGCAGACTTCACTCCGCGAGATCTGCTGCGCCACAAGGTGAAGCCGGGACTGACCGGCCCCTGGCAGATCAGTGATCGCAAGAGTCTCACCCATGACCAGGCCATCAGCCTGGACCTGCAATACATCGCGCAGCAGAACCTCCTGCTGGATCTGAAGATCCTCATGCAAACAGTGCCCGCGGCTTTCAAGAATCGCGGCGGCAACTGACCAAGTCATCCACATCGAGCCTGCCTCTCCATGACCTGCGATGCCATCATCTCCCGCCAGCCAAACCAATGGGTGGAGGACCGGCCCTTTCTTTTGTGGGATCTGGGCACGCACCATGTGCTGGACCATTGGATGGATGTGCTCTTTCGCAGCAATGCCACCCTGCGCCTCTGGCTGGAGGCACCGGATGAGCGGGTCTATGCCTATGTGTGCGAGACCTTCCCCATCAACCGCCGGGTGCAGGTGGCCACCGGGCCTCCCACCTCGCGCCCTGAAGCCTGCACGTTTCTTGATTCAACGGGAAATGTGGTGATTCGACGCGGTGCCCAACTCACGCACTATCTGCCCAAGCAACCTGCCTCACAAACCTGGTTCGCCATGGCGCAGCGCTGGCTGGATGGCCTGCAAAAAAGCGGCAGCAAGGTGCCGGAGCTGGAACATCAAATCAGCCCGGGAGTGTATGTGGGCCACCACTGCTCCATCTCCAAGGACACCGTCTTCCATGCACCCTGCTGGGTGGGCAGCGGCACCACCATCCACGGTGCCACCGTGGGGCCACGGGCGGTCGTGGGAGAGAATTGCGTGATCAGCCGCGGTGCCTCGGTGTCCGATACTTATCTGATCACCGGAACTTATGTAAGTCCGCAGACCAAAATGTCTGGACTTGCAGCCGGTCCTGCTGGCATCATAACACACGCCACCGCTTCCTGCCTTTTTCCATCGAGGTCTGTCGAGACACGTTGATCGGTCCATCGACGCATGAACGCGAATCACCACAACCGGATCATGCTGCTGGCCCCGGACAACGAACGGGGTCACGAGGTGCGGGAAGTCCTGCAGAATGCCCGCGGTCACGACCAGACCGTGCTGGCCAACCGCTCTGATGATGCCTTCCGCAAGATGGGTGAAAAGGCCTGCGAAGTGGCTGTGGTGGCGGGCGATGAGGGTTTGTCGTTTGTGGAGTCCGTCACCGGGCTGGGCCTCAATGTCCCGGTCATCCTCATTGCACCGGATGAAGATGGCTCCCTGGTGGACAGAGCCCGTCTGGCTGGTGCCAGTGATGCCCTGCTCCACAGCCAGCTCACGCCGAAGGCACTGGATGACGCGATCCGCCACGCGCTGCTCTGGCGCACGGAAGAGTCGCCCGATGCCCGACGGGAACGCGAGAACAAACAGGCCAGGCTCTTTGGCATGGAGAACAGCGACTCCCTCGCGCGGTTTGTCTCCGGCATCGCTCATGAAATCCGCAATCCCCTGAGCCTTATTCTGCTCGCAGCCGACTATGTGGCGCGTCCACGTCCGCTTACGGACGAGTCGCGCGCCAAGATTGTCTCTTTCCTGCGCGAGGGAGCGGGCCGCATCGATAACATCATGTCCGGCATGCTGGGGGCCTACGCAGCCCAGCAGATGGTGAAGAGTGCGCATGATGCGGTGGAGGTGATCGAAGAAGCGCTGTCCCACGTGGCCCCGCGGCTGGAAAGCCTGACGGGCATTCATGTCTGCAAGGAATATGGCAAAGCCCTGCCCAAGGTCCTGGTGGACCGCAGCCGCCTCGTGGAGTCCCTCGCGCACCGCCTGGGCAATGCCATCGATGCCATGCCCGACGGAGGACGCCTGAACATCCGGGCGTACGCCTACACCTTCACCTCCAATGAACGGGCCAACTGGCATCGGGAGGCCTGGTTCGAAGCGGGGGACACCACGGTGATCATCGAGATCTCCGACACCGGTGCGATGCCCGCCGACAAGTCCCGGCACATCTACGAGCAGTTCTTCACCACCAAGCCGTCCGAGCCCGCCTGGCTCATCTCTTTGGACAACCAGTGCAGCGCCATGATCCTGCTGGAGGGCATCAGCCCCGAGCGCCAGATCACGGACGACGGATGACCTTTCCCTGAATGCCTTTCCCTTTCCACGTGGCACCGCGCCTCCCGGCACCACGGCCCAGCCAGCTCAACCCGACATGAGTGACTCCATGAACCCGTCCACTCCTGCTGAGCCCCCCAACCAACGCAAGAGGCGCATCCTGCTCGTGGATGACGACCCTTTTCTCACCAGTCTCCTCAGAATGAACCTCGAGGATATAGGAAACTACGAAGTGCGGGAGGAGAACGAGTCCCTCCGCGCCCTCGATTCCATCCAGGACTTCCTGCCGGACCTCATCCTGCTGGATGTCATGATGCCCGAACTGGACGGGGCTGACATCTTCTACCGGCTGAAGAATGACCAGCATCTGAAACACATGGTGGTGGTCTTTCACACGGCCACGGTGCGCAGCTCTGAGCTGAGCGCCCAGGGAGGTCTGATCAACGGCTACCCCTTCCTGCCCAAGCCCTCCTCCGTGACCAAGGTGGTGGAGTGCATCGAGACCCACCTGGCCAATGCCATGCCGGCCGCCGCCAACTGATGCGCCCCCATCACATCTCCCCGCCTGAAACCATCCACATTGCGCCGGAATGAAACTCCAGCCCGCCACCGCCAGGATCGCCTGGGTGACCCGGCGCGAAATCATGGACGGGGAGGTATTGCCCTCGAACCACGCGTGGGGGACGGACCACCTCTTTGCCCAGGGTGCCCGGCGCGTGCCCACACACCGGGTGGCTACGCTGGATCGTCTGGGGGAGCACCTGCGCCTGGGGCCCAACATCACTGAGCAGATCTGGCTCTTTCTCCACCCGGAGCAGTACGACTGCATCATCGCCAAGGACACAGATCTGGTGTGCATCCTCTGCGGGCTGCTCTCCCTGACAGGCAGAAGGAAGCCGATCCATGCCTTCCTCCACTTCCCACTGCGGCGGTCTCTCAAGGATGCGTGGCTGGAGTCTGGATGCAGCACTCTGCTGGCTCTGAGTGACAAGATCCAGCAGCTCTCCCTGGTGGAGCATCCCGGTGCGGCCGCACAGCTGGCCACCGTGCCCTGGGGGGTGGACGTGCCCTTCTACGACCGCTTGCGAATGGAGGCGGGAGGCCCGGCCCAGCCGGAGAATGGACGGTTGAAAATCCTGCTCAACGGCATCACCGGACGGAGCTTCAGCGCCTTCGTGGAGGCCCTCGCGGGTGATATGGACGTGGAAGTCCGCGTGCTGACGGACTCAGCAGAGTTCATGGCGGAGATCCAGGAGATCCCAAACTTCAGCTCCATCCGCCGCTCGCAGGGGCAGCCCGTTCCCTACCGGGAGCTGGTGGACCATCTGGTGGCGTGTGATGTGGTGGCCCTGCCGCTGAACCAGCCGCCTGCCACGGATGCGGAGTTGATTGCAGGGAGGGCCACGCTCTGGGGGATCACCGCCCTGCTGGAGGCCGCCGCGGTAGGCCGGCCCGTGCTGATGACCCGCAATCCGCTTATCGACCTGGACCTGGAGGCGGAGCAGTGCGGCCGGTTCGTGGAAACGGCCGACGCCACCGGCTGGCGGGAGTCGGTGCAATGGTGTCTCGCCAACCGGGCCGCCCTGCCTGTGATGGGGGCGAGGGCCCGTCGGCATGTGCTGGCGCACCGCTCCATGGAGGAATTTCAAAGCCGGCTGCAGCAGATCATTGAGTCCCATCTCGACGGAAGCTGAAGCACGCAACCCATCCCGGACCATGGAAACTACCGTCTGGATCAACGCCCGCTTCCTCCCCCGCCCCGTGACGGGAGTGGAGCGGGTGGCACGTGAGCTGATCACCGCTTTGTGCGACCGGCTGGATGATGAAGGGGCATGGTCCGGTCCTCAAGGCCTGCGGCTGAACTTCCGCCTCGTCTCTCCCGCAGATGTCCCGGCTGAATCCCCCTGGCCCAAGCTTCCGCTGGACCAAGTGGGACGCGGCGGTGGCCATCTCTGGGAGCAGACCAGCCTGCTGGCGGCCACCCGGGCCGGATGGCTGCTCTCCCTCTGCAATACTGGCCCGATGTTGAAACGGCGTCAGGTGCTGTTCATGCACGACGCCCAGACCTTTGCCATCCCCGGGAACTTCACCTGGAAGTTCCGGCTCTGGTACCAACTGCTCTTCACCGTGGCGGGGCGCATCTCCAGCGCCATTCTCACGAACTCCAGCTACTCACGTGAGGAGCTGGTGAAACGCGTGGGGCTGGACCCCGCCGCCATCACCGCCACCTGGCTGGGCGTCGAACATGTGCTGAGGGAGGCGCCGGATGAAGGCGTCTTTGACCGGCACGCGCTTCCCGCAGAGGGCGGCTACCTGCTGGCCGTCTCCAGCAACAATCCCAACAAGAACTTCGCTGCGGTCCTGAAGGCCCTCCAGCTCCTGGGGCAGGATGCGCCGCCCTGTGTGATCGCGGGGCATCATGACCCCAGAGTGTTTGGTGAACTGCCGGCGGACGACTCCCGCATCGTGCAGGTGGGCCATGTGACGGATGCGGAGCTGCATGCCCTGTACGCCCGTGCCACCGCGCTGTTGTTTCCTTCCTACTACGAGGGCTTCGGCCTCCCGCCGGTGGAGGCCATGGCGCTGGGCTGCCCCGCCATCGTCTCCAGCACCAGTGTCATGCCGGAGATCTGCGGGGATGCCGCCCTGTACTGTGATCCCGCCGTCCCGGACACTCTGGCGGCCGCCATCCGCAGGTTGCACCTTGAACCCGGACTGAGGCAGCGGCTCATCGCCCGCGGCCGGGAGCGGGTGCAGCTCTTCTCCTGGGCCAACGGTGCGGAAGCCGCCCTGCAAACGCTGGCCCGCGAGGTGCTGACCCGGCAGCGGCAGGCGGGGGTGGTCGAGACCCCCACACGCCCCAGCAAGCCGCCCGCCCGCACCAGTCTCCAGCCGACCGCAGACAACATCATCCTGGCGCATGATTACCTCCTCCAGATGGGTGGTGCGGAGCGGCTCTTTGCCTCCCTGCACCGCGCCTGGCCCCAGGCACCCATTTTTGTCAGTGCCACGGACTACGAGCACCTCCTGCCGGGCTTCGAAGACGCCAGCATTCACAACACGTGGATGCAGAACGTCCCCGGGCTGAACCGGCACCACAAGTCCTTGTTTCCTCTATACCCCATGGCCTTCCGCTCGTTCGGCCGGCTGGACGGAGCCGCAGCGGTTGTGAGCAGCAGCGGATTCTCCAAGTGGCTGCGGTTCACCCCGCGCACCCGGGTCTTTTGCTACTGCCACACCCCGCCCCGCTTCTTCTGGCAGACGGACCACTACCTGAAAAATGAACTGGGCAGCCGGTTGCTCAAGATCCTGGCCCGCCTGTTCATCCTGTGGCTCCGGCCCGCCGATCACGCCTGCGCCCAGCGGGTGCATCACTTCATTGCCAACTCCGAGACCGTGCGACGCCGCATCAAGGACTTCTACGGACGGGAGTCTGTCGTCATCCACCCCCCGGTGGAGGTGGAGCGGTTCCGCCCCACCGCAGATCACGATGGTTATTACCTCATTCTGTCCCGGCTCGTGTCCTACAAGGGCGTGGACCGGGCCATCGCCGCCTTCCTGGAAAGCGGGCGGCATCTGGTGATCGCGGGCAGCGGGCCTGACCGGGGTCGCCTGGAGCGGCTTGCCCATGGTGCGGTGAACATTGAGTTTCACGGCAGGGTGGATGAGGCCCGGGCGGTGCGGCTGATCGAAAGATGCCGGGCCTTTGTGCTGCCGGGCACAGAGGACTTCGGCATCACGCCGCTGGAGGCCCAGGCGGCTGGAAAACCGGTGCTGGCCTATGCTGATGGCGGGGCTCTCGAGACCGTGGTGGAAGGCCAGACGGGCTGTCTGTTCACAGATCCCAGCCCGGCGGAGATCAATCGGGTTGCCGCCCTCCTGGAGGCCACGGACTGGGACCCCGCGGTGATCCGGCATCACGCCGAGCAGTTTGCTGAACCGCGGTTCATCCATGCCATGCAGCAGTATGTGGACGAGCAGTTGCATGAACCTGTGCCGGTGCTCGATGAGCGGCATTTCCCAGCGATCCGGTCATGAAGGATACCCCGCTGCCCTGCTTCAGCCTCATCATCCCCACCCTGCACCGGGATGAGGAAGTGGCGCGGCTCTTCCAGTCCATTCATCAAAATACCCTGCAGGATCTGGAGGTGATCCTCATCGATCAGAACGAGGACAACCGGCTTGATGATACTTGCAGCACCTACGCGAAGCTCTTCCCACTGCAGAGGGTGCGGATCCGGCCCGTGGGGGTTTCCCACGCCCGCAATCACGGGCGGCAGTTTGCCCGGGGCAGGCTGCTCAACTTCCCAGACGACGATTGCGAACTGACACCCGGCCTGCTGCAACAGGCTGCGGACCGCTTTGCCGCCGATCCCGGCCTGGATCTGTTGTTTGCTCGATCCGTGGATCCCCGGTCGCTCAAAAGCTCCGTGACGCGATTTTGCACGCAGGCCCAGGCCGTGACACCGCGGAATGTGTACAGCACCACGGTGGAGTTCACGATGTTCCTGAAGCGGGAGATCTTTGACCAGGTGGGCCCGCTGGATGAGCGGCTTGGCGTAGGCACCTCCTATGGTGCCGAGGAGGGCGCAGACTTCGTGCTGCGTGCGCTCTATCTGGGAAAGAAGCTCCACTACGACCCAGAGTTGGTCTTTCATCATGCGCAAAAGACGGAGGGGTACGACGCCTCCGCGCTGGCGCGTGCCTACAGTTACGGCCGGGGCTTTGGGCGGCTCTCGCTCAAGCATCTGGTGCATCATCACCAGCCCGGTGCGGCGGTGCGGTTCGTCCACTTCCAGTGCCGGGCTGCCGCGGGCATGCTGCTGCATGCCGTGCGGCGCGACCTGCCCCGGAGCCGTTTTTACCTCGAATCCATCCTCGGCAGATCCGCGGGACTCTGGAACGCCTGGCAGGACTTCCGCCACCAGGGGGCGGAGGCCTGGGCATTGGAGGGAAAGGCTGCATCCCCATGAAAATCACGCTGAACGGCTACTACGGCTTCTCCAACTACGGGGACGACCTCTTCAACCTGACCAGCGTGCTGGGGGCGGCCCGCTGGTGGCCGGGCCACGATGTGGACATCCTGGGACCTCCGGTTCATGGAATTGACGCCCGCTTTCGCGTGCCGACATGGTTTCCCAATGATCTGTACACCGCGCCAGGCTTGGCCGGGAAGCTGAGCCGGCTGGCCTTTCTGGCAGGTGCCCTGACCACCCGGGATCTGCTGGTGTATGCGGGCGGCTCCACGCTCTCTCACAGCAGCCTGCTGAAGAAGCTCCAGCGCGTGGCCGCCGAGCACAGGTGGACCAAGTCCGCCGCTGTGGGTGTGTCGGTGGGCCCCTTCTCCGACGCCGCAGACGAGGCGGAGGCCGCGCGGTTCCTCAGGCAATTCTCTTTCGTCGCGGTGCGAGACCGGCAGTCCCTCGCCGTGCTGGAGCGCATGCGGGTGCCGTACCAGCCTGTCCTGGCCCGGGATCTGGTGGGGGCGCTACCCCTGCTCCTGCCTGGCAGCTTCTGGGTGGAGCCCGCCCCCGCGGCCCCACCCACACTGGGTGTGTCCTTCCGGTTCTATGAAAGTCATTCTGGAGGCGATGTGGAGCGGGAGCGGCGGCGCCATGCGGCCCTCATGGAAGGGATCTGCCGCCATGCGAAAAGGAGGGGCACGAGGGTGCGTATCTTCTGCCTGAACACGCACCCCCGGTGGGGTGACATGCCGCTTTGCTGCGAGCTCCAGGACCGCCTGGCGGCAGAAGGAATGCTCGCTGAGATCATCACCAGTGAGGATCACCTGCTGGGCTGCTGGCACAGCCTCGCTGCCTGTGACGCCGTGCTCTGCGTCCGCATGCATGCCGGGATCACCGCCTATCTCAACAATGTGCCCTTTGCCCTCGTGGAGTATCACGAGAAATGCACCGACTTCCTCGACGACATCGGACAGCCGTCCAGCCTCCGGATCACGGCCAACGCTGCGGATCCAGACGAAGTGTCGGCATTGATCGAGCGGCTCTTGCGCAGAGACGGGCACCCCACTCTTTCACCGGAGACCTATGCGCTGGAGGCGGCGGCGAACTTCACGGCGGCACCGTGGGCGACCCCGGCGGCACGGATGCCGGAGGCGTCGTCCGTCCTCGCACGCTGAACCACACCGCCATTTGCAACTCCTTCCTCGCGATCATCCACGCCACCAGCAGGAAAGCCCATGCGGCAAAGGTGCGCCCCGTGGTGAGGTAAAAGATGCGCACCTGGTCCGTGAGCCCCATGAAGAGGAAGGGATAGAGGAACAACCCGGCGAGCGATCCGCGCCGGAACGCCCGATAGAGGAGCATGACCACCCCGCCAAAGACCGCCCAGAACACCAGCCCCGCCGGGACGCCCAGGTCGGTGAACACCACAAAGATGCCGGTGGGGTTGTTGAACTCCGGATTCCCATCCTCCGCCACCAGGATAGCGGCCAGCTCCGCTGGATCATCCGACCCACCGAGGAGATTCCTCAAGGGCCTGCCCAGCAGCGGAAAACGCCAGAGCCACTCCAGGGTGGCATACGGGAAATAAAGCTCCCCCATCCCGTGCCAGAGCAGGGCACCGTTGTTGAGCGCGGTCACATAGTAACCGGACAACCGCACCAGGCTGAAGCGCAGCAGGGAAGTCTCCCCTTGCTCCGCATAGTAGCCCCAT
The DNA here is from genome assembly GCF_000739635.1 of Verrucomicrobium sp. BvORR034. GTDB lineage: Bacteria > Verrucomicrobiota > Verrucomicrobiia > Verrucomicrobiales > Verrucomicrobiaceae > Verrucomicrobium. The sequence goes on from NZ_BATQ01000182.1 coordinate 36,966, forward strand.
GACCGGAAGTACTCACTGGCGGTGAACAGCGCATACAGCACCACGATGCCCAGAACCGGCACCAACTGGAGCAACTTCCTGCGGGCTGCCGAACTCCGCGCCACCACGCCCAGACGGAGCCAGAGCAGAAAGCCCGGCAGAAGCATCTCGATCAAAGCGAGGCGCTCTGCCAGAAAGACTGCCCGCACGAAGGTGAGCCCCAGCAGCAGGAGCATCGGCCAGCGCACCCGTCGCCATCCCAGATGATGGGCCAGGAAGACACCCACCAGCCAGGTGCCGATGCCTGTTTGGGTGAAGCTGGTGACCCCAGTGATCGCGGCGTCCTTGCGCAGACGGATCAACTCAAAGATGCTCCCCTGCTCCAGGCGCAGCACTCCCACGAGGATGCCGGGCCCGGTCTCACGCAGGATGAGGGCAAACCAGAGGAGATACGCCGCCGAGGTCACGGCCACGCCGATGTGGAACCAAAACAACAGCAACTGCCAGCCAGGGGCGACCTCGCCGGAGGTGCTGATGCGAAGACGCGGCCGGAGCATGGCCCGGTCCACGGCGACCGCAACCATCGCCCCCAGGGCAAAGGCAGCCGCCACCGCCAGGCACAACTGGAGATCTTCCACCGTGAAGAACTTGGGCATGCGCCAGTAGGACTGGTAGTCGGTTTCAGGAATCACCCAAGCCGCCCAGGCCACGACCAGGAGCGGGAGCACCAGCACCCCGCAGGGATTCCACCACCACAGACTGCCTGTTGTGCCCGGTGTTTTCATGAGGCGACCGGTGCCTCCGGTAGCTGGGACTTCTGAAAGGGATTTAACCCCTGCCGCCAGAGCAGGATGAAGGCGGTGAGAGCAATGAATCCCTCCGCCGCCAGCACCGCCCAGGCGGCCCCCTCCGCCTGAAGCGTCGGCACCAGGAGGAACACGAGGCCTACGTTCAAAGCTGCCCCCACCATGACGATCCGGTTGTAAGTGCGGTCGAGGCCCAGCGGGAACATCCATCGAATGCCCATGACACTGTTCACCGCCGCGAGCGGGCAGACCAGACCGAGCACCCGCAGCACGGGTACCGCCGCATCATACCCAGGGCCCAAAAGCCACCACACCCACCAGTCGGCCCCCAGGGTGAGGACCAGTCCCAAGCCGGTGCCAACCACGGCCACCAGCAAAGTCCCCTGGCGCACCGTGGTGCGGGCAGCAGGCAGATCGTGTTTCACCAGCCATGCCAGTCGCGGATACAGCACCTGATTGACCGGTCCCGTGAGGCTCAGGATGCCACGCATCATCCGCTCCGGACCTCCGTAGAAACTCACCGCCGCGGGCGCGGCCAGGAGTCCTAGGAAAAAACTGTTCGCCCGGGTGTAAACATTCACCAGCGCCGCAAAGAGGAAGAAACGCCAGGCCTCCCGCAAAGACCGCCACGCTCCAGAGAGAGTGCCCAACCCGGCCCCGGTCTGCCGGTACATGATCGCTAGCGTGATCAAGAGGGAGCACGACAGGCCAGCGGCCTGATACACCAGCACCATGGGCGCATCCGCAGGCGACCTGACCCAGATGAACACCGCCACCACATAGAGCACCCGGCACGCCACCTCCAGCACCGCGGGCAGGCGCATGCGCTCCATGCCCTGAAAGTACCACAGAGGACTCAGCCCCTGGGCCAGCCCCAGCCAGCAGGTGCCCACCATCAGGATGTGACCGCCTGCACGAAACTCCGGCACGCTCCACCAGAGCACGAGAGCGAAAAGAATGGCCAGAAGGCAGAGCCCCATGCGGCCTGCCATGACCTCGGTCACGATCTGCCGCACCTTCTCTGGATCATCCGCATGACGGGCCACCTCACGCGTGGCGGAGTAGGTGAACCCATACTCCACCAGCAGCCCCAGCCAGATGGCGGCGGTCTGCGCAAAGAGCACCCTGCCCCAAGGCCCCGGCCCAAGCACCCGGGCCACGTACGGGATGAGTACCAGCGGCAGCAGCGCATTGGCAAACATGACGCCATAGAGCGCCAGGGCATTTTGCACCAGGCGCTCACGGCAGAGGCGGGCGATTCGATGAAACATCGCAGCAGGCGGGTTCTGGATGTTCACTTGTAGCTGCCGTAGCTCCCGTACCCCAGGGAGTTCCTGGACACCTGGTTGAGCACAAAACCTGCCGGGGGATGGCCCGCTGCCTGGGTGAGCATCTGCTGCGCTCTCGCGACGGCCCGGCCGGGCGTGGCCCCGGCCCGCACCACCAGGCAGGTGTGCTGCGTATGCGCCACGAGCCGCAGGGAGTCGCTCACCGGCAGCACCGGGGCGGAGTCCATCACCACCCGGTCATAGGAAATAGACGCCTCCTTGAGCAGCTTCTCCAACGCGGGAGAAGCCAGGAGTTCTGACGGCCCTGTGATGCTGGCCCCGGCGGTGAGAACGAAGAGGTGCTCCAGCTTCGTCGGGCGCACCGCCCCCGTGAGCGTGGCCCGGCCCTGCAAGACCTCGGCGACACCAGGAAGACCGTCTTTCCCAAAGAGCTGCGGCCCGACTCCGGGAACCCGCAGGTCGAAATCAATGAGCAGCGTGCGGTGCCCCTCCAGCGCCAGAGACGCGGCAAAGTTGATCGCGCAGAAGGTCTTCCCCTCACCGGGCAGGGCGCTGGTGAAGATGTAGGAACGTCCATCTCCGTTGGAGCCGTGCAGGGTCAAGACCGCCCGCAGGGAGCGCAGGGCCTCAGACGCCGGAGCGGCCGGCTGGTCCAGGAGAAAGATCCGATGCGGCCCCTCCCGCATACGGGACTTGGGCACTGCGGCGATGGCGGGGATGCCCAGGTGCCGCTCCGCCTCCTCCACGCTCGTGAGCGGGGCGTTGAACCACGCCGGGACCAGCGTGGTCAGCGTGCCTCCTGCCAGGCCGAGCAGCAAGGCCACCGCCAGGGCAGCGCTCTTTCGCGGACTGACGGGGCGATCCGGCACGGTGGCGGGCTCCACCACCCGCACGGCCCCCTGCTCCACACCCTGGACGATTTGCGTTTCCTTGAACTGCTTGAGCACCGCATCATAGAGCGTGCGATCCGATTCCACCTCCCGGACCAGAGTGTTGTACTGGATGGAGATGTGGCTCAGCTCCAGTGCCTGCTTTTCCTGGGATTTGAGAGCGGACTCCAGCTTCTGCTCCGTCTCCTGCGCGGCATTGAGCGAGGTCTTGAGATGCTCCGCCGCCCCTTGCGCCGCCTTGGTGAGGGACAAGGTCAACTTGGCCAGTTCGCTCTGCGCCTGGAGGTACGAAGGGTGCCGGGCATCATAGCGCTCCGCGAGACTGGCCAGCGCTGCCTCCTTCTCGGCCACGCTCTGTTTCAGAGCGACGACATCCGGGAGACTGCCGATGCCCGCCATCGCCAGCAACTGGCCCGGACGATCCTGAGACTGGGCCACTGCGGCCACGTCTGCCTCCAGCTTGATGCGTGCGTTCCGGGCTTCACTGAGGCTTTTGTTGAGATCCTTCAGAGACTCCACCACGATGTTCTGTGTCTGCTCCAGCGACACTGCGCGTTTCTCCTCCCGATAGGCCTGCAGCTTTTGTTCCGAGTCCTCCAGCTTCCGTTTCAGGCGTTCCAGTTCACTCGTCATGTAACCATGTGCCGGGCGGGAGGCCTCTACCTTCTGCTCAAAGTTCAAACGGATGTACTCGGCCACGACCGCCTGGCTGAGCTGGGCCGCCAGCGTGGGGTCTTGGGTTCTGACGGTGATATCGATCAACCGCGTGCCACGACGCAAGCCCACCTTCACGCGATCATTCATGAGCCGGATCAAACTGGCATCCGAAGGGCCCTCCGCCTTGCCACGCGGGAGCACAGCCATGAGGCGGGACATCACTCCGGGACGTTCGTTGCGCAGGCGCGGATCATTCAGCAGATCCATGTTGCGGGCCACCCGCAGCAGCAGCTCCGTGCTGCCCAGATTCTGCTCAATCGTCCGCAGGACATCTACGGTGCGGAAGTCCTCCCGCTCCACGTCCTTGCCTCCCACCAGGGTTGGCCCCTGCTGTTCCACCTGAACGACCGTCCGGGCTTCGTAAACCGGCGGTGTCAGAGTCAGCCACCACACACCCAGCCCCAGGGCCAAGACCACCACGGCCGCCAGCCACATCCATCTCCGTCGAAAAGTGCCGGTAATGGCCGCCCAATCCCAGGCCCATGATGGATCTCCCGGGAGATCGCCTCGCGCAGAAGAGGTGCTGGAAATCATGCAAAGGAGCCTCCAAATGCGCTGCCCGTCGTCCGGCTGGAACGACAAACATCGCGATTGGAAGAGGGGCTCCTTCCAATTGTTTTGATTTGATAAAAGATACCAAAAAAAGGAGACACCTCAAAGCGCAAACATCTCCCGTGAAAGGCGGCGTCAAGAATAAGCCACCCGGCGACGGCGGGAAAGAAGAGCCCCCGCCCCCAGCATCACCAGCAGGACTCGCGAAGGCTCTGGCACGGCCACCACGGAGATGGTGCCGTTGCTCAGGAAATCATCGATGGACCATGTATAGCCGTCGGCGAGGCTGCTCATGGCAGCGCTGAAGTCGAAGTTGAAGGCGCCCGTGCGGGTCGGGTTCGTGCCCAGACTGGCCCAGTCAATCAATTGCCAAACGCCTGAAGTCCAGCCGCTACCGCCACTGACATCCGCCACCACAATGGTGCCGCCCAGCACAATCTCACTGGCCGAGGTGTTGATGATCAAACGGTCCGACTCCGTTCCAGCAAGCCCGTCCTCATTGCCAAAGAGGTCAAACTGGAGCGAACCAGCAAGAGTGATGGCCACATTGCCGCCCTGCCCCAGTTGGAAATCCTGGGCTCCGCCCCCGGCCACGCCGTGGGTGGTGCCAATCCGCAACTGAGTACCGGAGTTGATGGTGATGCTTCCCGCGCTACCGCCGGAGATGCTGCCCGTGCCGCCCAGAGTAGCCCCACTGCCTGCCAGTGTGCTCACGCTACCGCTGCCCGTGGCGGAACCTGTGGCGTTGTTCGCCAGGAAGACTCCGCTGCTGATCAGGGTGTTTCCCGTATAAGTATTGCTGCCCGTGATGACCACGGTGCCCGGGCCCGTCTTGTTAAGGCCGCCGTCCCCGGTCACCGCATTGGCAACGGTCAAGGTGTGGGCCGCCTGCTCCACCTCCAGAGTGGCCCCATTGGTGCCAAACTTCACTCCGCGGTTGGCGTCATCGATGGTGACGTTCGCATAGGCTGCCAGGGTGCCGCCATTGATGGTGAGATGGTCGTCGTCAAACGCCGTCGGCCCGTTGCCGAGGTTGCGCTCATCATTGATACGCACCTTGCCCGCATTGATGGTGGTGGTGCCAGTGATGTAGGCTCCGTTGGCGTCGAACGCGGCATTTTCCGTGAACCCGGAAAAAGTCACCGTGCCGGTGCCGTTTTTCACCAGGTTCACCACCCGGTTTTCACGTCGGGAAACGTAGGTCAGGCTAGTGTTGCCCGTACCGTCGAAGATGAGGTTCAGCGTGCCGCCTGCGTTGGTGAGGATGGCTCCCCCGAAGGTCAACTGGCCGTCGTTGGCGATGGTGAAATTCCCTGCCGAAGTGGGGCGGAACTGGGCATTGATCACCTGCGTGCCGCCGCGCACTTCCAGGCGGGTGCCGGAGGCATAGATCACTCCAGCGGTGCCCGTGTTGACCGTGTAGTTCTTCTCCCCGGTGAAGATCATGTTCCGCACATACTTGTTCTCATTGATGGCGGTCACCGTGGTGACGCCCGCGCTGCCGAAGATGACGTCATTGGTCGCGTCGGGCACTGTACCTGCCTGCCAGTTCGCGGCATCCGCCCAGGAGCCGCCGTTGGTGCCCAGCCAGATGTGGGCGTTGGCGGAGGCCACAATGGAGATGGTGCCGTCCACGAGGAAATTACTTGTGTCCCACGTGTAGCCCGTGGCCAGACTCCCCAGGGCAGCGGTGAAGTCAAAGGTGAAGGCCCCGTCCAGCGTGGTCGTGGCGAAATCCACACCGCTCCAGTCGATGAGTTTCCACGTGCCTTCCGTCCACAGGGAGCCGCCGCTCATGTCTGCCACCACCACGTTGCCTCCCAGCGCCAGGGTGCTGGCGGTGGTCGCCAGGTGCAGTACATCCGCCTCTGCCGCGGTGAGGCCCGCCTGGTTGCCAAAGAGGTCAAACTGCAACGTGCCGCCCAGGGAGAGGCTCACATTCGCACTGCTGCCCAGCGTGAGGGATCCCGCCGCACCAGCGACGCCGTGCGTGGCCCCCACCCGCAGGATGGCGGTGGATCCGATGCTGATGCTCTTGCCTGCGGAGGCGGTGATGCTGCCGTTGCCTGCTAGAACCGCCGTGCCCGTCACGGAAACACCGCCCGCGCCCGTGGCGGAGCCGGTGGTGTTCCCCACCAGCAAGGTGCCGGCGCTCACCACCGTGTTGCCCGCGTACTGGTTGTCACTGGTCAGGCTCAGGATGCCCGTGCCCGTCTTCTGCAGACCACCCGTACCGACGATGCGGTTGGCAATCGTCAGGTTGAAGGAGCCCTCCACATCGAAGCCCCCGCCGGTCTCACCCAGAGTGATGCCCCGGTTCTCATCGTCGATGGCGAAGCTGGCATACGCGCCGAGCACGCCGCCGTTCAGCGTCAGGTGGCCGGCATTGTACGCCGTAGGGTTGCCGCCCAGCGCCCGTTCCTGATTGATCCGGATTTTGCCCTCGTTGATGGTGGTGGTGCCGGTGAAGGTTACAGCCGTATTGGACGAAACATCCAGGCTATTCGCCCCATTGATGGTGAGGGTGCCAGAGCCGTTCTTTACCACCGCCAGGTCATAGGTGGCATGGCGGCGCTCCAGTTGGGTCACATAGGTATTACCTGAACCGCTGAAGTAGATGGTCTTGTTGGTGGGCGCGCCTCCCCAGTCATTGGCGGTGATGTGGCTGTTAAAGTTCATCGCCGTACCGTTGTTGATGATGTACACGTCAGAGCTGCTCACACCCACGCGCACCCCTGTGTTGAAGATCTGCGTCCCGCCGCGGGACTCAATGGTGCCGCCGTTCACAGCGTCGCCCGCCAGGTAGAGCACGCCCCCCCCGCTGGTGTTGGTAATCGTGTAGTCGGCCGTGCCCGTGAAGAGGACGTTCCGCACCGTTCGGTCACCAGCGTGTGTCGTGGTGGTGGGTGCGGCCCCTGCGAAGATGACGTCGTTCGATGCGCCGGGGATGGAGCCCGCCGTCCAGTTGCCCGCGTCCGCCCAGGAGGCACTGTTGGTGCCTGTCCAGATGTGCACCTCGCTTCCCGTCTGCTCACGTACGGAGAGCACACCCGTGGTGGTGAGCTGGCTCGTGTCCCAGGTATAGCCCAGGGCCAGGCGGCCGGTGGAGAGGTTATAGGTAAATGCACCCGTCTTCGTCGCCGCACTGGCACCGCTCCAGTCAAAGAGCTGCCAGGATCCCGTGGTCCAGGCCCCGGTGCCGGTCGTGCGCCAGTTGGCCGCGCCGGTGCTGTCCGCCACCGTCACCACGCCGCCCAGCGTCAGGGTGGAGGCGGTCGTAGAAACCACCAGCTTGTCTGCCGAGCCCAGGGTCACGCCATCCGAACCGCTGAAGAGATCAAACTGGAGCGTACCGCCAAGGGTGATGGCCACATTCGTATTCCCCCCCAGGGAGAACTGGGAGGCCGCTCCGTTGTATCCGTTTGCATCCTGTGCACCCGCCAAGATGCCGTGGGTGTTCCCCACCATGAGCTGGGTGCCGCTGGCGATGGTGACGAAGCCGCCTGCCGCGCCGGAGACACCGCCCGTACCGCCCAGCCTGCCTGTGCCGCTGGTGATGACGCTGCTGGTGCCAGTGCCCGTGAGGCTGGAGACGAGCAGCGTGCCTGCCTTGATCTGCGTCTCGCCCCGGTGCGTGTTGACTCCTGAAATCTCCCACGTGCCCGAGCCGGTCTTGCTAAGCGTGAGCAAGGGGGCACCGGTGACATTCCCGCTGAGCTTGCCATTGCCCGCTCCCGTGAGCTCCAGCGTGGAGGCTGTGCTCGCACTGGCGGTGGAGACATCCCCGCTGATCTCCAGCAGCTTGCCCACCACGGTGTTTTCAATGACGCCGCCACCCACGGCGGTGGTGCCGCTCAACCCGTTGTTGATCCGGATGGTGCGGTTCGTATAGCCGCCATTCGCGCCCGTGAAGATGAATTTCCCGATGTTGTTGCCCGTGGTCGCCCCCCCGTTGGACTGCCCCAGGCCAATCTGGCTGCCTCTGCCGATCGCAGAGTTCTCGCCGATGACGTCAATGTCATTCGTACTGAAGGCCCCCACCGAGATGCTGATGTTCCCGGCGAAGCTGTTGTTCGCATTCGAGAGGAAGACCGTGCCTGCATCGGTGCGGTTCAGGCCGCCCGTGCCCGTCACCAACGCATCCACAACGAAATTACCACCTCCACGGAAAGTGAGCCCGTTCGTGACCAGGCTGCCGTCTGCCGAGAGCGTGATCGTTCCGCCGTTGTTGAACCAGCTGTTGCCATTGCTGACGAAGGCACGGTTCGTACTGGTGGCTGCGCCCACATACATGAGGAAGGTGCCATTCCCCAGCGTGATGGCCCCGTCGCTGCCCAACGAGCTGGCCTGCCCGTAGTTGGCGAGGCTGTTGATGAAGAGGGTGCCTCTGGCAAGGTCTGTCCCGCCCGTGTAGGTGTTCGCCCCGCTCAGGTACCACGCCCCCTCAGTGGGACCGTTGGTGAAAATCCTTACCGCCAGGCCCTGCCCGGGCCCCGTCGGCGAGGGGGCAGCTCCCCCGTCGGATATTACTCCGCTGATCCAGTTGGCCGTATTCTGGTTGCTGTTGCGTGAGCCCGTGGTGCCCTCAAGGTTCAAGGTAAACTTCTGCAAGGACGCTGATTCCCCAGCACTGATGTTTCCCGTGATGATCAATCGTGGAGTTGGAGGAGGGGGTTGCCCTTGGGGTGCAGTGTAGAGTCCCGCGACAACGGCGTTTCTGAAGGTGTATCCGCCGGTGAGAGCCCCTGGAACGGCGTCAAGCACCAAGGCTGAGTCAAACCTGACATCTGTCGTGATCATGGGTTGTCCGGGATCAGGGGGGACGATGGCAATCTCTCCCCCTGCGCTCAAATGGAGCTTTTCCCCCACGAAGGTGAAACCACCCGCTTGAAATGACATACTGTTGATCTTCCGATCAGCATCAATGGTGATCGCGGTCGGCTCCGAAGGGAATAGGAACAATGCTGCACCAGTCTCCACGGACCCGTCGGTACTTCCCGCCACCCCAGCCAACCAGTTGGCAGCATCACTCCAGTTCCTGGCACCTCCGCTCGTTTCCAGCCAGATGCCGTCCGCGGCGCAGCCTTGCCTCGCGCCAAGAAACAGGACCGAACTGCAAAACAATCCGTACAACAGGGAGAAGTAGCGTTTGACCATGGCAGAGGGGAGGGAAAGAATCAGGGAGCGAATTTCTTGGTGTTGATCACGCGGAAGCGGTAGTACCGGTCCAGCGAGTCCGTGGAGGAGCTGGGGAGGGTGGCGTAGTCCGGCAGGTTCGGGTCTGCCGGGTCCACATAGCGTTCGATGGTGGAGGAACCACGAGCCTCGGAGAGCACCTCGTCCTTGCGGTCATCCCAGCTGGCCCAGGCTGCCGCATCATTGCCACGGCTCCGGGCGGCCTGGCGCAGCACCTGCACCTTGTAGTGCACGGTGTAGGTGTTGGACTTGGTGGTGAGCCGCGGGTAGAGCGTGGAGTAGGGCCGCTCCTTCAGGTTGTCCCCCGTGAGGCTGTTTGTGGTCCAGAAGGTCCCCATGTTCGCCAGAGTCTGCCCCTCGGGTACGAGGTAAAGACTGCACAGCTCACTGGCGGAGCGGAAGAGATCCTTCTGCGTGTTGAAACGCTCGCGGAACTGCTTGAGCGTCTCCGCCGCATCGATGGCGTAGCGGTAGGTGTTGGGTGCACTGCCCTTGTATTTGTTGGCATCCGCCTTGGGAATGGCCACCACCCGCTCACTGCGAAAGAGGGCGTGCAGACCGGTGGTACGCTCAATGTAGGTGAAGGGCATGAGCTGCCAGTTCATGGCGATCTTCCCCGCAGTGGAGAAGGGCTCGCTGATGGCGTAAGGCTCCACAATGGGCATCCAGAAGAGGTCCAGCAGCAGATGGTCCGCTGGGGAGTCTGCCCCTTTGTGCGTGGCCCCGGTGCCCGTGTGCGGGCGGAAGAGGAGCGTCTGCCACGGCTTCTGGGCCTTCAGCCCCGTGGGCAGGGAGCCAAACATCACGGGGGAGGAAATCTGCCGGTTGGGCGAGAAGAAAGTTGCCCCCAAGGCGGCGGCTTGCTCATTGCGGTCATAGTACGGCACAGCTCCGGAGGAGCCATCCGTGTTCTTGCGGGCGTTGTTTCCTTCATCCGGCTTGTTGATGTACGGGCCGTCGGTGTAGGTGGCGATACCAGTATCCCAGTCGCCCGTGGCGGTGGCGGCGTTCGTAGCGGTCAGTGTTGTGTCGCTGGAGGGGACATCTGGTGCCACGTTGGAGGCATAGGAGGCACCGGCGAGAAACTTGCCTGAGACATCCCCTCCCTGGATGTAGTTGGCCCCGATGGTCTCCGTATAGGCGTGCGCCAGCGGAGAGTTCGTCTTGTACTTGGGATGAATCTCAAAGACGCCAATGGGCACATCATTGCTGGCCGCGATCAGGCGGAAGTCACTGTGGAGCGGCAGCAGGCTGCGCAGCACATCCTCATTGCGGAAGACGCTGCCGGAGTAAGGCACCGTGGTGCTGCTACCGGGGTTGCGGTTGATGGCACTCAAGCGGCCGGGGTAGCCGCTCACTGCGCCATCGGAGGAGAAGCTCCACCAGTTGCGCATGTCCGTGGCAGGGGCGCTGGTGCTACCCGCGCTGCTGTTCGGCGCATCCGGCGTACCGGTGGTGATGAGCTTGGGAATCGGCATGCTGGCATAGGTCTGGAACTGCAGCCGGATGGTCTGCATCCGCGTCGTTTCATCCATGATGCCTGAGTTGCCGGAGTGCAGCTCCAACACCACGTTGCCGCCACCACTGAAGATCATGGTGGAGGTGTCCGTCGCCGCATTGACCGTGATCGGTTGGCTCACAAAGGGATACACATTGGTGGCGTTCAGGCCGGCATCCGCGGGCATGTGCCCGCGAGCGGGCACCCGGCGATTGGTGCCGTTGTACAGGGGCAGGCGGAAGCCGCCCGTGCCGCCCCAGGAGCGACCGTGGTAGAGGGAGGAACCCGCCGTATTCAGCGCGATCACGCCTTCCGCAGGGAATCCCATCAGCGTGGCACCGAGACGCATCGTCTCCAGCCCTGTCACCTTGATGCGCATGTCGGGATGGATGCCTACCGAGCCACGCCCGGGGGAGAAGAGCTCCAGCATCAAGATGGCTTCCACCTGCCGCTGCGTATTGGTGAGCGTGGTACCCGTTGGCAGCGTCTTGTTCGCAGACGTGTTGCTCTCCGCCACCTTGCCATCGGCTGTGCAGATGAAGGCAATCCCCGCCTCTGAGATGGTGTAGAAGCGGCCGAAACCCTGCGTGCTGCCGATGTGGATGGGGGCAACCTGGCCGTGCCCCTTGGTCCCCTGCACAGGGGTGAAGGGCGTGCCGCCTGCCTCCTTCAGGAGGTCATCATGCAGGTTCGTGCTGCGCACATAGTCGAAGATCTCCGTCAGGATCTGGTCGCGGTCTGACGCATCGGCTCCGGCGGGCTGGGGATACTTGGCGAGGAAGTTGCCTCCAAAACCCGGAACGGGCCGCGCCGTGAGGTTTTGCAGATAGGCATAGAGCTCGCGGTTGCGTTTCGGTCCCGCGTCGCCGGGGCTCGCCCCCTCGTAGTCCAGCGTGGGGCTGGTGGAGCTGGCGCGGCTGAAGTAGTAGTCATACCCTGAACCCACGCGACTGCAGAAGGCGATGAGCTTGTCAAACGCGGTGCGGTAGGTGGAGGAGGTGTCCTTGTGCACAGGCCACATGGCCACGCGCGGCTGGTTGAAGAGGTTCGTCTCCGGCGCGCGGCTCTGCGCGGTGAGGAAGAAGCGGCTGCGCTCCAGGGTGGCCTTGTCGATGGCGGACTGGCTCAGGCGCCGGGGGTCATACACAAGCTCATCAATGGAGGCGTAGAGGCGGTCCGAGTCCGGCGTGACGAACTCATTTCCCGCGGCGCCGCCCGCGATGGCCGTGCCCCCTTTGGAACCGCCCGTCTGAATGCGGCTGGCAATGATGCCGATCTGATCCCGGGTGAGCGTGGGGAAGACGGCGGAGAGATACGTGGTGGCCGGGTGCCCGGGGTAGCGCTGGTACTCGCCCTGCGCCGGCTGGAAGTTGGCCAGCGCCTGCTTGTCAAAGACGGTGTTCACATGCGGCGGAGCCCAGTAGGAGCCGGCCTCGGGGGCGGCGTAGGCAGCAGCGGTGCTGGGCGTCCACACATCTCCGGCAGCGGTGTTGATGTTGACCTTGTTGGTATCGTCATCCGTCCAGAAGGCGATGCGCCCGGCGATGGGGTTGTCCATCGTGGGAGCATTGGCACCTGTCCATGTCGCCGTGCTGCCGTTGCCGCCCGTGGGCGCGGTGAGTTGCCCATCCCGCAGCACATACAACCAGCGTACGGGCATGGGTGCCTTGTTGATGGTGGCTCCGGTGGGCGTGGTGGTGCTCAGAGGGGCACCCACGATGTCAAACCCCTGCGGACGCTGATTCGCCGGAAGATCCAGGGATCGAGGATCAACAATCGGGTACTGGTCCACGTTCTGGAGATCCTTCACGGGCAGGTTCAGGTCCGTGAAATGGTTCGGGTTGGTGGACCAGGTCGTTTCCAGGTCCTCCGTGGGGTCGAACTCCCCTCCCCCGGACTTCCACACCATGTTCTTCGCGGAGTACAGCTTGTAGTTGGCCCGGGGGAAGCGGCCCGCGCCCGTGCCGGAACTGTCGGCATAGGTGCGGATCATCCCCGGCTGGGAAGCCCAGGCCACCTCAGAGCCCAGCGTGGTGGCCGCACGGATCTGCGCCATCACCAAGTTCGTTGCCGTGTCAGTCAGGTCCCGGCTGCGCCCGCCACTGTCAGCCAGCTTGGAGGCCTTGGTCTCGGTGGAGATGCTCAGGAAGAACGAGAGCACCAGCCCGCAGACGAGCATCAGGCAGCTCAGGACCACGATCAGGGCCACACCGCGCTTGTTTCCTGCACCCGTGCGCCGGGGTTGTGATGGGGACGTGGGAGATTGGGAAGGCTTCATGGGCTGCAGGTGCCGGCTGGAGGGGGCTGTGGAGGGGTAAGGGGCGGAGTTCTAGGAAAGGCGGCGGGGCGGGGCGGTCGCGCTGCCTCCCGGTGCGAGATGGGACGGAGCGGATCAGTTGGCAGTCTGCTCACGGCTCCACTTCGCGCCCCGGAGGCTCACCTCCGTACTGAAGACGCGGAAGCTGATGCCGTGCGCGGTGAGGTAGCCGGAGAGGGCCTCCATGTCCTGCTCCCGCTTCGCAGGGCTGGCATCCTTGAACATGGTGGCGAGGCCAAAGTTCGGCGGCGAGTTGCCGTACTGGCGCTCCAGCTTCACGGCGGAGGCCTCATCAATGGCCACCATCGTCACCTCCACCAGCGGGGGGAGCTGGTTCAGGCTGTTGTATTCCGCCCCGTTCGCAGCGGCACTGCCCGTGGTGGTAGAGTCGTAGGCGTACTGCGGGGCCAGCTTCGCCCCGGTGGGGTCCACCGTGGGGTCATTGACCGGGCCTTTGGCGGGCAGTTTTGGCAGGATGAACAGCGCAATGATGTTACTGGCCAGCACATGGGTGCGCGGGCTGTTCGCCACCTTCGCGTCATCCAGCCACTTCGTAGCATCGTCGTAGATTTTGAGCTGCTCCGTGGGCTGCATGTACTCCACCAGGCGGAAGCGGTACCGCGTGCTCCCCGGCACGAACCCGGGCCGGTCCGTATCCGGACGGAAGTCCACAAAGTAGCCCCACGTGTTCAGCAGGCTATTCAGCGAAGTGTTGGTGGTGTCATTGGAAAAGCCCAGCGGTGCCTGGAAGAACATGGCATGTCCCGGCTGACGGTCGGCACCGGTGCCCAACAGGGTGCTGGTGGCACCCACCTGAAACTTAAGCTCCGAGTAACGCCCATACTTCGCCGGAATGAAGGTCGCAGCATTCGCCTGGGTGCGACGCTGGCCAGCCGCGTTGAAGTAGTCGTAGTAGGTGTTCAGCGTAGCCTGGGAGAGATTGCGCGTGATGGCCTCGAAGGCATCCCGCGCTTCCCGGAACTGGTCAGCCTTGGCGGTGGTGCTGCGCCAGACATTGCTCGTCTGGCTTGTCACCTGAACAATGACCAGCAACAGAATGGCAAGCACCGTCATGGAAAGCAGCAGCTCCACCAGCGTGAAGCCCCGCCTCTTGCGTCGGGGGATGGGCGTTGGACGGCTCATTTCACTTTGGCGATGTGGCTGGTGTAGGTGACAAAGGGGATCTTTGAAGCCGGGTCCAGGGTGCCGGAAAGCGGGCTGCCGCTGCCACCGATGACCGTAAGGTTGCGATTGGAAGGATTGAGGGCCACCTGGACCGTCACCGTCGCGAGTGAGTTGTTGTCCACGGTTCCACCCACAGTGGGAAGACTGGTGCCAGGCATCACCCGGATGTGGGCATGAAAGACGGCCTTGGCCGCATCCGCGGGCTGTAGCTCCACACCCTCGTCATTGAAATAACGCCGGTCCTTGATCACGGGAACGCCCGCAGGCGGCGTGGTGCCGCTGGCGACATTCACAAGGGTGTCATAGTCGGTCTGCACCGCTTCCTTGATAAGTCGTTGTGCGATCTGGGACGAAACCGTGACGTTCATCGCATCGCGGAACGTGGTCATCCCCGATGGGAGAAGGCCCAGCAGGGTGATGAGCCCGAATGCCGCGATCCCGGTGGCGATGGTAATCTCGACGAGCGAAAAACCTCCCTTGCCAGCTCGCGTGGAGGAATTGGATTTCAACTGTGTGTGCATGGTATTTACGCGAGTGAAATTGCGACAATAAATCGGTAAAAAGAAGAAGGTGCCTGGATGCCTCAACCCGGACGGTAGAGACGCAGAGACCCGTTGAAGGGGTCTATCTGGATGGTCGCGTGGTTGGGCGGCGGGGATCCGGTGTCCTTGCTGCCATGAACGGTCAGGAACCACTCCCCCGTCCCAAGATCCGTCGCGCCATCCGGGCGAAACCGAATGCGATACGCGGTGTAGCTGACATCAATCCCACGCATCAAGGGGACCTTCGGATCAGTGTCTGTCCAGACCTTGACCCGACTGGTGCTGAGAACGCTGGAGAGCGATGGGTCGTCACTTACCACCGCGCCATGAGGGAGATGCTTTACCTCCCCCACCGGTTTCGCAATGGTATTCGTCTCATCGAAAAGAAATGTCTGCAACGCGGCGACTTCATCGGTGGAAGCCATGCGCTCTGGCGTGTTGAATTTGTAAAAGCGCACCTCGACGACGCGGTTGTGGGCCAGCGCGGTCTGCCGGGCGACGCTCAGCTCATCCACCACCGTCTGGATGCCCATGGAGATCTGGTTGGCTTTGAGGGTGCCGCTTGTGGCGGGTACGGCAAGCCCAATCAAGAGCGCCACAAGTGAGATCACCACGAGAAGCTCCACCAGGGTGAAGGCTGAGCACGACCCTTTCCGCTGCCGGGTCAGTTGATTCATCGTTCCTGATCTCATGGTGTCGTCTCTATCTACTGCTCAAATGATCGTGCTCTGGACAGGTGTTTTTCAATTGGGGTCAAGGCCTCCATCCGGGAGGGGCGTTGCAGCGTCGCGTATTTCCAGGGTAAATACACATGTCGGCAACGCACCGTTTCAGAGGCGAGGCATTATTTCCATATAACCAAAGTAGTTGTTTCCAATGAGCTAAAAAAACAGGAAGGGGGATTTCATCTAGAAAACGACCTTCAGAGAGTGCGATCAAGTCGCAATCCCTCCCATTCATCACCAGTTATTTCACGCATCTTACCTAAAGATTCCGCGTAGAAAGCAGCACGCGTTGGCGAACCGCTTTCACTAGTTTCAGGAGTAACAATCCTTCAAGTCCGGCGCTGATTCGCTCAATCCCATGCACGTAAATCACCCCACCCCGTAATAGCAAACACCCGGGAAACGCACAATGCGTCAATCTTTCAGCCGAAAATAGTTTCCTCTATGCAGAAGTTTATTCTTATCTTGGAAGATTGGTGCCGCTTGGAACGTCCAGCCACTCAGGTGAAAATTCACGGAATTTAAGAAAGACAATTCCGGACAACGTTCAGCTGGATCCCTCCTGGTTTTTTCTGGATGTACCCAACACGTTTGAGCGAGGTTGGGGGTTTGTTTTGAGACGATCATTCGGGACCAAAAGGGCCCAAAGAGTTCAGCCATGGGCCGAAGGCCACGAAGCGGACAGGGATCCTGAGGATGGGCATCCCATTGGGTTGTGGCAGCAGCCGCCAACCCACCCAATCACCCGCTCATCCAGGTGCCAGATGGAGCCGCCGACCTGCCCTCCAACTTCCCGTGGTTTGGCGGTCCAGTCGCTCGTTCTCAAAGCCGCAATAAACGGGGCATTTACTACCCTCTGTGGACGGATTCCTGACAAGAATGTCAGGAAGCAGTGTCAGGGCATCCCCAGCCCATTCCCGCCTGCTCTCTAGAGCAGCGGGGTAAACACCAACAGACAACGACAGGCAAAATCCAGACGCCCGGTTGTAGGCAAAACCTTGCGGGGTTTTCATCCCTGTTGACGGACAGACAAAACCCAAGGCCGTGTTTTGTTGATGCCCTAATGGGTTTGCAGGGATCTAGGGGACAATGGCCGACCGCTTACAAGGCGGTACCGGACGGATTTGGAAAGGCGGCAGCAAACTGCCGATGCCAGCCCTGTACTGCACCCCTATGCCCGGCGGGACCGTCCTCCGGCATGCCCTCTCTCGACTGTGCCCACCAGCCGAACTGTCCTCCGCTTTTTGCTTTCTCTAACTACAGCCGTCCACCCCTCATGATGATGAAAGTGCCCACCTCCATCAGGATACCTGGCAGCTCCTGCCCTCCTCAAGCCCGTCCGGGCCGCAGCGCCCTGCACCCTCTGGCGGTGACGCTGGTCTCAACACTGCTTTTCTGCGCAGTTTCCGCACCCCTTGCCGCGCACGATGCCGGCACCGGAGGCACGACCAGTTCTGGAAAGTCCGGCGGGAGCCCCTACGGCGGCCCCTACAATCCCGAGAGCGGCGGTGTGCCGCCAATGATTGCCGAGCTGCGCAAAGCCATCGATCCGAACGAGGCGGTGGACGAAGCTCTCGGTGGGAAAACCATCCGGGGCACCCCGGTGTACCCGCGCACGGCGGAGTGCTTTCCTGCGGAGCAGCGTGATGTCTTCTGGCAGATGGACTGGGTGGCGGATCCCACCTCGGGGGTCTTGAAGCCTCTCGACTATGACGTGAACCGGGATGGCAAGGTGGATGACAAGGAGCGCAACGCCATTCGCGGCCGGAATACCTGGCTGCTCTGGGGAGGCGGGAACGACACCTTCTGGGGCTGGCTGCAGGAGCAGGGCTACGGCATCACAGACTTCCTCGTGCTCATGGACTCCCGGCAGCGGAACAACCGCTTCAAATCCGCGGGCATGATCAACCAGCCCGGATTCCGCGGTGCCGGGCCGGATGAGCGCATCCTGGGCCTGTACATCGACCGGCCAGACGGCGACAAGGCCCTGCTCCGCCCCAAGACCTACAACGCTGAGAATGAGGAAACAACAGACGCCCAGGGCCGGGCCGTGAACCCGCCGGTGGGACTGCCCAAGCCACCCTCCAGCCACCGGGGCACCGACCTCTTCAAGCCTGGCGATCCCGACCTCTACTACAAGGTGCAGGCCATGATGCCTCGCGACGGGCTCGACTACACCGTCTATGGTTACCCCAGCGGCATCTTCGGCCTGCGGCTCATGCTCAACCCGGACTTCTTCGGAGACACCGATGACGCAGAGCGGGCCCGTGCCTACTGGAAGGAAAGGGTGGAGAGCTCCACGCACTCAAACTTCTACACTGATCCCAAGATCAACAAGGACCTGAACCTCATCCGCCCCTTCCGCGTGAGCATGTCCTGCGGCTTCTGCCACGTGGCCCCGCACCCGCTCAACCCACCGGCGGATGTGGAGAACCCCAAGTGGGAGAACCTCTCCTCCGTGATCGGCGGCCAGTACTGGGAGGCCCAGCCCATTACCGCGAACCTGCTGCCGCGCAACAACTTCCTGCACCACTTCCTGGCCAGCCAGCCGCCCGGCACCATCGACACCTCCCTGGTGAGCACGGACCAGCTCAACAACACCAATGTCATCAACGCCGTGTTTGACCTGCCGGCCCGCATCGCCCGGGCCAAGGTGAAGCCCCCGGAAAAGCAGAGCCCCACCAACCTGCTGATGCAGAGTCTGGAAGACGGGGAACCTGCTCGTTATACCCTGGATCCCCCGCCCGCCGGCAAAGACATGCGGCACTTCCCCATGGTGCTCTTCCCCGGTGAGGACAGCTGCGGCGTCTTCGCCGCCCTGGCGCGCGTGCCGCTGAACATCGGCGTGTTCTCAGAGCAGTGGGCCCGCTGTGACAACCCGGTGATCGGGTTCACGAAACAACGGCCCTTCTCCATCGCCACCAACCGGACCAACTCCGTGTACTGGAATGTGAACGAGAAGTACCGCGTGGGCTACATGGCGGACTTCTTCCTGCTAGGGGCCAGCGGCACCGTGCCGAAGAGCACCGCGCCCATGAAGCTGAAGGACGCGGGGCCCCAATGGCTGCCAGACGGTGCGGCGACGCTGGACGGCGCTGGCAAAGCCGTCACGGAAGGCACCAAACACCTCAGCACGGATGCCGGGCTTCTGTCCAAGGGACGACGCGTCTTCCTGAACAACTGCTCCATCTGCCACTCCAGCAAACAGCCGGATGGCTTTGACCTCCGCTTTGCCGAGGACTGGGAGAGCAAACCGGTGCCGAAGCTGGATGAGCCCGCCGTGTACACCCTGCCCTCCCGCTACGGCGAATGGGAGGCCTTCCGCGCCAGCCCGATGATGGCGGACTTCCGCGCCCGCATGCAGGCGCTGGCAGGCGATGGACCGGCCACCCCCGATGCCGAGGATGCCTTCATCAAGGACAACTTCCTCTCCAACGAACTGCGCGTGCCCGTGACCCTGGTGGGCACCAACTCCGCCCGCGCCATGGCCACCAACGCCATCCGCGGCAATGTGTGGGACAATTTCTCCTCGGAGTCCTTCAAGAACCTGCCCTCCGTTGGGGACATCTACTTCTACAACGTCGCCACCAAGACCCCTGATGACCGCTACAACGATGGTCGGGAGAAAGGCGGCCCCGGGTACTATCGGCCCGCCTCGCTCATCAGCGTGTGGAGCACGGCACCGTACTTCCACAACAACGCCCTCGGCCTCTACAACCAGGATCCCTCGGTGAAGGGCCGTATGGAGGCGTTCGACGACGGGATTCGCAAGCTCCTCTGGAATGAGAAACGCCCCACCTACACCACCTACGGAGATGGCAAGGCGCTCTATGTGCCGCCGGGCGACCTGCGCCGCGACGGCGGCCCCTATAAAGAGGACCCCGGCTACATCTACCGTCTGCCCAATGACACGATGGTGGAGTTTGCCCCCTCCTTTACCGAACCCCTGATCACCGGGGTGGCGGGCAAGTTTGCCTTCCGCCTGCTCAGCTTCTGGCTCTGGGTGATTCTGGGTCTCCTTTTCCTGGCCGGGCTCTTCTGGGGTCGGGCGCGTCATGCGGGCATCCTGGTGATCCTGGTGGCCGTGCTCATCGCCGGCGTGCTGGCAGGCACGGGATTGGGCGGCATGGGTGGCACCGTGCCGGGTGCCCTGATGATGGCCGCCAGCGGCATGCTCGAAATGGCCCACTGGCTCTGGTGGCTGGCCGTGGTGGCGGTGGCCGCGGTGGGCTTGTGGCTGCTACTCACCAACAAGGAGCCGCGCAAGCTGGTGAGGTGGCTCTTTGCCCTCCTCTTCGTCGGCACCTTCCTGGGCGGCATTCTGGCCAACAAGTTCCTGACCGGTCGCCTGCGCGATGTGCCCCTGCCCCTGGCCGTCCTGCCAGACAGCCTGCTCAGCGGCGACTACAAGGGCGTGAACGTGGGCCCCATCCCGCGCGGCACCCCGGTGGACCTCCTCATGAACCTGGATCCGGAGAAGAAGAGCAAGCTCCCGGCCGCCATCCTGGGGTTGGTACGCGCCACGGTGGACATCAGGAAACAACACCTGACCGGGGACGACGCCTACAAGGTCTTCAGCGAGAAAGCCCTGCCCGGCCTCGTGGAGGCGAGCAAGTGCCCGGACTACGTGCTGGATCGCGGCCACTTGTTTGGGGAGCAGCTCAAGCCCGACGAGAAAGAGGCGCTCATCGAGTTCCTCAAGACCCTCTGACCTCATTCCTCCAGATCCCGTCATCTCATCTCACCTCACGTCACGCCCCGCATGAGCCAGGAACTCCTTCAACAGGCACAAAGTCCCACCGACACCCCGTTTGACTACATCATCGTCGGCTCCGGGGCCGGCGGTGGGCCGCTAGCGTCCCGTCTGGCGCTGGCGGGCAAGCGGGTGCTGGTGCTGGAGGCGGGGCGGGACCCGCTGGAGCACAAGTCCAGCGTCTTTCCCAATGCGGGACCCGGGGAGGTCAACCAGGTCCCGGGCTACCACGGGGCGGCCACCGAGGACCTGGAGATGAGCTGGCAGTTCTCCGTGCGGCACTATGCCGATGACGCCCGGCAGAAGCTGGATGACAAATACAACCGGCTGAACCAGCCGGTGCCCAACGGCCAGGCGGCTGCGGATGCCCCCGACGGCAAACCTGCGGACACGCCTTATCCGTATCACGACCGTTTCCTCGATCCCACCGGCTGGGACAAGAAGGGCAAGGGCGGCGTCTTCTACCCCCGGTCCGCCGGCCTGGGGGGCTGCACCGGGCACCACGCCATGATCATGGCCGCGCCCAACGACAAGGACTGGGAGTACATCGCCGAACTCACGGGGGACAACACCTGGCGGGCGGAGAACATGCGGGGCTACTTCGCCCGGATGGAGCGCAACCTCTACCGCAAGGCGTATGACCAGTGGTTCCGCAAGCTGCTGGGCATCTTCTACAAGGGATACCAGTGGATCGTGCTCCAGTTCGACCCGCGCGCGGTGCTGGATGACGGCGGGCATGGCACCAAAGGTTGGCAGCCCACCAGTTTCATCGATCCCAACCTCGTCACCGGAATCGCCCGGAAGGACCGGAACTTCTTCAACGTGCTCATCGGCACCGCGCTGGCCGTCCTGCACCAGGACAAGCCGCTCATCGGCATGCTGAAGCAGGCCCTGGTGAAGCTGCGCATCGTGCAGCACATCGATCCCAACGACTACAACACCCGCCGGACCAGCCCGGAGGGTGTTTTCCTCATTCCCACCGGCATCGAGAGCAGCGATGCCATGGACTACAAGGGCCGATTCCTCCTAGGCCGCCGTGCTGGGGTGCGGGAGCTGCTCTTGAAAACGCAGGCGCGCTTCCCCGAACGTCTCGTGATTGACCAGGGCGTGCACGTGACCAAGGTGCTCTTTGAACAAGCGGAGGGCGAAGCCCCCCGGGCTGTGGGCGTGGAGCTGGCCCGCGGCGACTACCTCTATGAAGCCAGCCCCCTGCAGACCAAGGGCAACGCCCCGGGCGAACGCACCCGCTACTTCGCCGCACGGGAGGTCATCCTCTGCGGCGGGGCCTTCAATACCCCGCAGCTCCTGACCCTCAGCGGTATCGGCAATGAGCAGGATGTCAATGCGATCAAAGCCGGCCAGAAAGGCGGCAAAAACGCACTTCCCACCCCGGCGCTGACGGGGATCGACGGTCAGCCCCTCAAGAAACCGGGCAGTGCGGAAAATACCGGGTTCATCCATCTCCCCGGCGTGGGCCGAAATCTGCAGGACCGGTACGAGGTCACCATCGTGAGCGAGGTGGCGGAGGACTTCTCCACCCTGAACGGACTCTCCTTCACTCCCGGCGATGACAACGACCCGGCCCGTCTCCAATGGCTCAAGGACAAGAGCGGTCTCTACCGCACCAATGGCGGGGCGGTGGCCGTGCTGCGCCGCTCCAAGGTGGTGCAGGAGGCGGAGGAACCAGAGCCGGACCTCTTCACCTTCGGGGCACCTGCCGCCTTCCGCGGGTACTACTGGGGCTGGTCACGGGAGCTCTTCCGGCCCACCCTCGGTGCCGCCAAAGACCAGCGCAACATCTGGTCCTGGGTGATCCTGAAAGGCTACACCCGGAACAATGACGGCTACGTCAAGGTGCGTTCCTTGAACCCGTTCGACGCTCCGGAAATCTGCTTTGACTCCTACAACGAAAAGGCGCGGGAACTGCAGAACCGGATGAAAGCCTACCAGGCCACCGGACTGCCCATCCCGCCCGCGCTGCTGGTGCAGCAGGAGTCCATCGACTTCAACCTCAAGGAAAGCGAGCGCGATCTGGAGGCCATCGTGGATGCAGTGAAGTTCATGCGGGACATCAACCGCCGCAGCCCGCGCGAGTTCGTCCACGAGATCCAGCCGGGTCTGGACAAGGAGGACGGCTCCAATGCGCTGCGGGAGTGGATCCAAACACAGTCCTGGGGCCACCATGCCTCCTGCACCTGCCGTATCGGGGCAGATGCCTGGCAGGCGGACCCCACCAAGCTCGTGGACAAGGAGGCAGTGCTGGACAGCCACTTCCGCGTGCACGGCGTGCAGGGCCTGCGCATCGTCGATGCCTCAGTCTTCCCGCGCATCCCGGGTTATTTCATCCTCACTCCCATCTTCATGATGAGCGAGAAGGCAGCAGACACCATCCTCGCGGAGGAGGATCGCGCGAGCTATCCCGCCATCGTGGAGGATCGTGAGGCCCGCGCCATCCTGGGCCGCCGCAACAAGGCCTATCCAGGCCAGCCATCGGTGCCTGTGCCCGCCAATGCCCTGGAATCAGGCAACCCGGCCAACGATGAGATGCCGGCAGTGCGGCACTCTTTGATCAAGCTGCCCAAGGATTCGGTGGGCCTGGCTTTCTCCGGCGGCGGCATCCGTAGCGCCACCTTCTGCCTGGGCGTGCTGCAGGCCCTGGCGGCACGCAACCGGGTGCGGAATCTGGACTTCCTCTCCACGGTGTCCGGCGGGGGCTTTGTGGGTAGTTTCCTTGGACGGCTCTTCACCCGTCCCACCGTTAATGCCCCACCTCCGGGCGAGACCGCACCGGCAGATCCCTGCGGCGCCGTGCAGGATGTGCTGAAGAACACGTCATCTCCCCCGCTCTGGTGGCTGCGCACGAATGCCAACTACATCTTTGCCACCGGGGGTGAGGATCTGCGGCTTAACCTGGCTGTCTTCTGGCGCAACATTTTCACCGTTCACCTGGTGGTGGGCTCTCTGCTCTTTGGCCTCTTTGGCCTGGCCGCACTCGTGACCAAGAAATTTGGACTGCCCAACGGGCCATTCGTCCTGGTCGGCCAGCTTTCCCCTTGGTGGATCCTGCCCGCGCTGGCCCTGGCTCTGGGTGTGCTGCCGGGCACCCTGGCGTACTGGCTGGCTCCAAAGGGGGGCTCCACGCGACCTTATTCACCCTACGGCCTCTTCGCCTGGCTGGTGCTGCTCACTGGCTCAGTCGCCGCATTGACCAGCCCGGAATCCCTCCCCTACGGTGCGGGTGCAGGAGCGATTCTGCTTCTCGCATGGCTATGGCAGGAGGTGGCCCGCTGGGGCGCCACCCGCGGTCTTCCTGCGAAGGTCGCCCCCCGTATCTTGGGCACGATTGTGCGCAACCGGCTGAGCCTGGCGCTCGGGGAAGTGGCGATCATTTTTGCCGCACTCACCGGATGGGCGCTGCTGGATACAGTGGCCCGGCTCGCGGCAGAGCAGACGGTGACCGTGCTGTTTGTGGGCATCATGGCGGCGGTGGGCCCCGGCCTTCCCATCTTGCGCTGGTTGGGCATGAAGGCCCTTCAACAGGTCAGCGAGGCCGGACGTGAAGGCTTGTCGCTGGCCCGTCTCTCGAAGCTCTTCGGCATTCCCCTGGCGGTCATTCTTGTCTTCATGGTGGACCTGCTCGCCCATGAGCTGGTCATGGCAGATTCCGGCATGTGGGGGGTGGGATCCATCGTCCTGGCGCTCATCTTCTCCTTTGTCATCGGCAGGGCATTTGATTTCCTGAACCTCTCCTCCCTCCACACTGCCTACGCCGCCCGGCTCACCCGCACATTCCTGGGAGCCTCCAATGAGGAGCGGGTGTACGGGGGCACCGCGGACGACGCCACGGATGTGAAACAGGCTCATCCCATGGATGATGTGCCCTTTGACCTGTATCACCCCGAGCGCTCCGGAGGACCGCTGCACCTCATCAATGTGTGTCTGAATGAGACAGTGGACCTGGCATCGGATCGCAATGTGCCAAGCCGCAAGGGCCTGCCCATGTGCATCAACCCCGAAGGGGTGAGCGTGGGGCGGAGATACTTCGCCGAATGGACGCACCCTGACTCCTGGCCCAAGTGGCAGAAGCGTCGGCGCTGGCTGGAGGGCCTGGATAGCGATGATGCCAATGCAGTGGGCAAGCGGCGCAAGGTCGCCCTGCGCGCTTTCCCAGTAGGCAGCAATCCCAATGCCTTCCACGTGCTGGCCAGCAAGGAAAGCGACAGCGCTGAGGTGGAGCCGCTGACACTGGGAGCCTGGACTGCCGTCTCCGGTGCCGCGTTCTCGACCGGCTCCGGTCGCAGTACCACGTTCACCATGTCCCTCTTCCTGGGTCTGCTCAATGTGAGGCTGGGCTACTGGTGGGACTCCGGCATCCTGGCCAGCGAACGGCCCGGCCGCTTCCCTGACACCCTCTGGCGGCGCATCAAGCGGCTCCCAGTTTCCTTGTACCGCATGCAGAGCATGCTGCTCTCCGAGTGGCGCGGCCGTTTCCACGGAGCTTCGCGCTGGTTCTGGTACTTGAGCGATGGTGGTCACTTTGACGTGACCGGGTTGTATGAGCTCGTCCGCCGGCGTCTGCCCTTCATGCTCATGGTGGACGGCGGGGAGGACCCCAAATACCAATGGACGGATCTCGCGGAACTCACACGGACGGTGCGCACAGATTTCGGCGCGCAAGTCGAGTGGCTGGAGCCAAATCGCGATGCCTCCTGTCCCCTGCGGCCGGCTGGCAATGGCTCACCCGGAGAAGCCGGCCAGGCGATGGTGCCGGACCCCTGGGACGTGTGGGAAGACGCCGCCATCAGGCTGCCTCAACCTGCCGGAGTCGAAGGCTCGCCGCCCCTCCCGTCTGAGATTGTCCGTGCCTGGATCGATCCGGAAAGGCTGGGTGGCATCCGCGAACTGCAGCGCGGCAGTTCCCGGCACGCGGCGCTCGCGCGGGTGACCTATGCCTCCGCACCAGGGGTGGTGTCATGGCTCGTCGTCATCAAGCCCGGCGTGGGCGGCACCTTGACGGAGGACATCCGGAACTACGGCGACCGCTACCCGGACTTTCCGCAGCAGTCCACCTTTGACCAGTTCTTCGACGATCCGCAGTGGGAGAGCTACCGGGCCCTTGGCCAGCAGGTGGCACTTCAGGTGTTGCGGTCTTGAACCCCCTTTCCGCACCTCTTCCACCCTTCTTCGTTTCAGACCGAACCCTGCCTTCTCATGACACCGCCCACCGGTTTCCGCCGCGCCGTCACCGCACTCATCGCGTTGTGCCTCCTCCCCACCTGGGAGCCGGTGCGCGCCTCGGACCATGCCGACCCGCTGGACCTCAATGCGCTGAACCCTCCCAAGGACGGCGAGCCGCGCATCACGGACCTCCACGTCTATCTGGACAAGGATCAAAACCCCGCCCTCCCGGAGGCGAAGAACCTCATCGTGAGCATCTGCGTCTTCCCCTCCATGGCCCGGCTGGAGGAGGTGCCCAAGGACCAGGTGGACGCCCAGAAGCAGAACCTGGTGATGGTGGGCACCCAGTTGTCTGCCATGAGCGGCGGCGATCCCGCAGCCCCGAAGTACAAGCACACGCAACCCCGGCCACTGAATCTGAAGAGCTACCGCTACAACATCTTCATGGACCTCAATGCGCAGCTCGGCTTCAGCTCTGTGGCTGACCGCGAGCGCTACGGAGCCACCATCCTGCAGCCAGACGACATCTCCTCCGAGGTCGAGCTTGAGTTCACGCTGAACAATGACGGCAGCCTGGACCCGGCCAATTTCAGACTCACCGGCCTGCCCTCTGGCCGCCCCGTGGTGAATGCACCCTACCGGGACAAGGAGATCAACGTACGCACCGGGGTGTTCGACGATCCCTTCATCTTCCCGCGCTTCTTCCGGACGAATATCATTGGCATCGTGGTGAGCATCCCGCTGGACCGGTTCGCGCCTCAACAACGGAACTTCCTCGTCTGGGCCACCACCACCAAGGACGGGAAACAGATCGATCACGTGGGCCGCTCCCAGCGCACCCAGTTGCCCCGTTTCGACGGGCTCAACTTCCTGCCCCCCTCCAAGCATGTGGCCGATATCAACCGCCGCCACAACAACCCCACCATCCTGGAGGACTTCAACCGGACCTTCTTCTCCCCGCTCTTTGCCCGGCGACCCTATGATGCGATGCCGGACGTGCTCATCTTTTCCCGGAGCCAGCCCACCCGCTTTCCCAATGGTCGCGTGCTCTCGGATGACGTGGCGGCCCTCACAGCGATGGCGGGCGACACCCAGCTCTGGGAGGCCTCCTACACCGATGACAACCGCTACCCGCGCGTGACCATGAACGACGGAGAGTACCGCATCAATCCCGCCACGGGAGCCCCGCAGAGAAATCCCCAGGGGCAGCTGGAACAGTTTTCCCTGAAACCCTTTTCCAACGAGTTCCCCTACTTTGCCTCCCCGTGGCTGGTGGGGGAGAAGCCCGAGTACGCCCGCCCTCGCCTCGCCCGTCCCAACCTGACCAACAACACCTGGCGCATCTTCTGGCTCGTGGAGGTAGTGGGCCTGGTGGTATTGGGTGCCCTGCTCTTCTTTCTCGTACGTTCGCGGGTACTGCGAGGCTTCATCGCCCTGGTGGTGCTCTACACCCTCTGGAAGCTGGGAGGCGTGTATGCGGTCAACGATCCCATGATGCCGATGCAGGCCTCTTCAAAGCTCTGTCGGCTCATCGGCGGCGGGGGCGTGCTGGGGGCGCTGGTGCTGGGCATCTTCTATGCACTGGGCTGGCGACACGGCATCAAGCGCCCGCCTGCCGATGCCGCGCTGCCGGACAGCAACCAGGACCTGACACTGCACGACCGCCAGTTCACCCGCTCCACCTTTGCCGAGGTGAAGAAGCAGCTCTTTGATCCCGCCCTGCGCGACGGTGCGAGCCAACAACCCTACTATCACACCTGGGGCGGGCCGAACGAGAAGCCCCTCCCCGTGTACTCCATCACCGCCGGCCGGCTGGTGACCAGTCTGCTCGCGGCCTCCCGCCGCACACTGCGCACACGGGCGGTGATGCGCTGGGGAGATGATCACAAGGGTTTCCGCCGTCTGCTCCACCCCAATGGCATCATCCTCTCCGGCGAGTGGAAGATCAACGACGCCCCGCCCGGGACGAACTACACGGGTTATTTCAAACCGGGCAGCCGAGCCCTCGCGCTCGCCCGCTACTCCACCACCGCCAAGGAAACGCACGCGGGCAAGTGGCGCTCCCTCGCGCTGGTGGCCAATCTCTACCCCACCACCGACCCCAACGATGCGGCGGCCTATCCCACGGCCAGCCTCATCACCCAGGAGGATCTGGGCGGCACCACCACCTACAGCATCCGCGAGGCCGTGCTGACGAACTCCCCACCTGTCACTCCATGGCGACGCGGCGCCGGCATCTTCAGCTTCATCATCACAGCGCTGAAGCTCTTGCGCGCAGACAAACAGCCGCTGGAGCGCCAGCTCTATGAAATCTCCGAGTTCACCACCGGTGCACCGGTGTCGAATCCGTCCTGCCCACGCTTCATCAAGCTCACCACCGCCAAAGGAACGGTCGAGGTGGGCGGTGAAGGAGTGGACTTCCGCGATGAGATCCTGGCCATCATGTACGACCGCGGCGACGCCACGCCCAAGCGACCGCTGGTGTTTGACGTGGCGGTCTCTGACGTGGGCGAGCGCTCCAACATCACCCAGCGCGTCCACGGGCAGAAGTGGACCACCATCGGCACGCTGACCTTCACAGAAGCGGTGGCCTCCTACAATGGCGACTACGTCTTCCATGTTCCGCATCCGCGCTGGCGGGATGATCGCAACGATCCGAAGTCCGTGGCCCGCGAAGACCTGCGCTGACCGCCCTCATTCCCACCCACCCCACTGCTGCCGCCCATGCAAGTGTCCATCACCCATCTCTCCACCGCCGGGGTGCTGTTGGAGATTGGCTCCCTGAGAATCGTCACCGATCCCGTGCTGGACACTGGCCTGAGACGCTACCCGGCTGGCCTGGGCCTGCATCTCACCCGTTACCGCGGCACCTCCCTCACGGCGGCAGAGCTGGGCCCGCTGGATGCCATCCTGCTGAGCCATCCCCATCATGTGGATAATCTGGACGAGGGTGGCCGGGCCTTGTTCGCCCAGACACGGGAGGTCATCACCAACCCCCACGGCAGACACCATCTCAAGGGAGTGTCGAACGTCACCACTCTGGAGGATTGGGGCACCACCACCCTCTTTGGGCACGATGGATTTAAACTCACCGTCACGGCCACACCAGCCCAACATGGCCCCCGCTGGTTTCCTGGTACCCGGCACGTCTCAGGTTTCGTGCTGCGGTGGGAGGGGCAGAAACACGGCGTGCTCTACCTTTCAGGAGACACCATCTACTTCGACGGAATCCGGGAGGTGGCCAATCGGTTTGCGGTAAACACTGCTGTGTTGCACCTGGGCGGGGTGAATCTGTGGCCCCCGCTGCCTCCAGCGATCAAGTTCACCCTGACGGCGCGCGACGCGGTTCAGACGATCAAGATGCTGACCCCGCGACAGGTCATCCCCATTCACTACGAGCAGGCGGTGTGGGCACATTTCAAGGAGGACATCTCCGCTTACGTCCAGGCCTTTCAAGCTGCGGGCGTGGATCATCTGGTGCGCTGGATCCCGAATGCACTCTCCTGGCCCGCAGCAGATGGTTCAAGTGATCGACGGTATGTCTTTGAGATCTGAAGATGGAGATCACTCCACCTCGATCTCGACCGCCAGACGCCAGGTATCACCCGCCGGCAAGGTCACCGCGTCGTCCGCCGCGAAGCCCGTCTCCACACAGGCAAAGTAGGGCCACTGGTCCTCCCCCAAATCTTTCAACGCCCGCGCCTTCTCCGTCCAGGGATTCCAGACAATGGTGCTCTTCCAGCCTTCCAGACCGGTGAGGCGAATGGAGCGGTCCTCCGCGCGCAAGGTGACAGGCCCAGGTGAGTCCACAAATAGTCGGTCCGTCTCTTCGGTGAAGGTGATCGGCCCCTCCTGAACCTTGCGACGGAACCCCTCCGTTTGGTCCAGATACGTTTTCCCCTCCAATCCCTCCACCGTGGCCTGTTGCACATTCTCCAGGGCAAAATAGCTGTGCAGCGCGGTGTCGAAGGTGAACGGGAACTCCCCCGTGTTTTGCACGCGAAAGTCCAGCAACAGACCCTTTTTCAACAACTGGATCCTATAGGTAGCCACGAAGGCGTGCGGCCACATCGCCAGCGTCTTTTCGTCCGACTCCAGCTCCAGCACTGCGCAGTCACCCGCTGATTCCTTCAGCGCCCACACCGAGGTCCGGGCAAAGCCATGCGAAGGCAGTGACGGGTTGGTCGCATGCGCATTGAACCACGGGAAACACACCGGAATCCCACCACGGATCGCTTTACCCGGCTCAAACACCGCCCGCGGACTGAGAAACAACACCGGTTTCCCGTCCAGCTCCCACGTGGCAAGATGCGCCCCCTGCAGGTGAAGCGTGGCAGTGGCGTTGGACCGGTGCAGAGTGAGCGTGTTCATGTCAGGCGGCGGAGCTGTGAAGGAAGCGAATCCCGTGCCGCAGGCAATCTACAATTATTTAACCACAAAGGCACAGGGAGCGCAGAGCAAAAATTAGGAATTAGGAATTAGGAATGAGTTGCCCAGCCCACAAGCGAGGGTCTTCGGATGATTCATTCATAATTCCTAATTCATCATTCCAAATTTTAGGAACTCCCTCTGTGCCTCTGTGGTTTTATTTAATTTTGTCCTCCTGACATACTGTTGTCACCAGCCTGTTGCAGACTGTGTCCATTATGAACACCCGTTTGCAATCCCTCCAAAAGTCCTTCCTTGCGCTGATCCCCGTGATCGCGCTCACGCTGCTCATCTCCGCCGTGCCGGGATCTGACCCCGGCCCGGCCACCAAGGGCAAGATTCACCACACGGGTTACATCTGGCTGAAGGAGCCAGGGAACAAGGAGCATCAGCAGCGTATCATCGATGCGGCACACCGCTTTGCCGCCCAGATTCCCGAGGTCAAAGGCCTTTCCGTCGGCAAATCCGTGCCCAAAGGCAGCCCCCTCATGGACACCACCTTTGACATCAGCCTGACCATGCACTTCGACGATCAAGCCGCCATGGAACGCTACAACAAGCATCCCGTGCACGAGAAAGCCGCCAAGGAAGACTTCCTGCCGCTGTCAGCAAAGATCCTGTTCTATGACTTCGTCAGCGAGTGAACTAAGCTTCCAAAAATTAGGAATGCTGAATTAGGAATGAGGAATGAGCTTCTGCGGACGTCGGCAGATCCTGTCTGCCAAATCTCAACCGCAGCGAGGAGGCTTCTCAACATTCATAATTCCTAATTCATCATTCCTAACTTTTCCCTACTGGATTCTTACTTTGACTCCCGCCGTCACCAGCGGTCTAAGTGCCGCGGCGTCCCAGTTGGAAAGGCGGATGCAGCCGTGGCTGCCAGAGCGGCCGATGGTTTCAGGAGTTGACGTGCCGTGGATGCCCACGCCGGGACGGTTGAGGCCCATCCAGACGACTCCCACGGGGCTGTTCGGACCAGGGGGCAAGTTGTAGAAGTCCTCCGTACGCTCGCCGCGCTTCAGCACGCCTTCATCCCAGCGATACCAGGGGAAGGTGGTGATGCCCACGATCTTCCAGTCGCCCGCCGGCGCGGGATGCTCTGAGGAACCAGGGGTGATGGGGAAAGCGGCGATGAGAGGTCCGCCTTCCGCGTCATAGACCTCCAGCATCTTCACCCGCAGATCCACCACGATGAAACGGTTCGCCAGCGCAGGGTCCTGCACGCGGGCGGTCTTTGAGGTGGCCGGAATCTCTGTGACGAACAACGGCCGGGCCACATTCGGCACCGTCACGCTGGCGCCCGCGGGTGCGGCGTCCACATTGACACCGGGGTTCAGTCTGGCAACAAAGGCCTTGGAGGTGTGAAACCGCTCTGCCAGCAGCTCCGTCAGCGAGGTATAGGGCTGCGTCTTCTGAAGCACCACCACGGAGGGGCTGCCACCCTGCACTCCGATCTTGCTCACATCATCCGCAGTGACGGTGTAGGTGGTGTACGGATCAATCGAGCCCAGATCCGGGAAGGCATCCCCGGCCAGACCATGCGCGGTGTTGTAGCGGGCCAGCGCCTTCTTGGTGAACTCCCCTTCACGACCATCCACAATGCCGGGTCCGAAGGACTGGTTGTCGAGGTGGATCTGCAACTTGACCACGTCATCCTGCACCATGTCCTCCGGACGCGGTGCCGTGGCCACACGGGGTGCAGTGGTGCTGCAGCTGGCGCTGATCAAAGTCCAGCCGGCGAGCAACGTCGCAGCCCACAGGCGGGGTGTGATTTTGGAGAGGCGATGGCCTGAAGCAGGAGCAGCGGTCAAGGAAGGGAGCGGAGAGCCAAAAGTCATGGGGGGTCTAGGGGGATAGAACGATGAACAGGCAAAAAACGAAGCCCGGCGGCTGGGTGCCGTCGGGCCTCAGGGGAAACTACGATCCAGACCCCGGTGCCGGTTGCATCACGTGCGGGGTGCGGGTGGTGGCGACGACGGGGCTGGCCTGGACGGTGACTGACTTCAGTGCGAGCCCGAGCTGACGCGGGTCTTCGGCATTTCCTTGAACCGGAGGACAGAAGATGACCAACAGATCATCGTTCTCACCCGGCACAGGCCTGCGCCGGCTCTGGCCATCCTTCGGTGCAAAGACCCAGTGCCCGGGCCGGGAGGCGTCTTTCTCGATTACGAGCGGGGTGCGGTTCCACCAGAGCCGGATCTCTCGTGCTTTCAGCGGGCGGGCCTCGATGAACTCCAGGGTGACCTGGGGCACCTGATCCATCGGCTTGAACCGCCAGAGGCTGATGGGCGCGGTCCATCGGAAGTCGGTGCCCTCATGGTGCTCCAGTGCATGACAGCCTGCCAGAAAGGCAGCATCCATCTCACCCACATGGCAGGGTTGGCTCGCCTCGATCCGGCGCGGCAAGGGGTGGGCCTCATCGCGCAGAGGTCCCTGTAGGGCGACTGAAAGGTCGCCATAGGTCTGCCACACCCTTTTGAAGATCGCATAGGCTGCCTCTTCACTGAGTCCGGGGTTCTTGAACTTAAGCCAGGTCGCGACAAACTTGAAAGCGATCCGGGGTACTTGCATCATCCGCTGCCAGACGAGGAGACCTTTCCCGGGGATCGGCGGGAGATCCGCCATGTGGGCCATTTCCTTGCGGGTCACCAGATCCCGCACATGACGGCGCATCGCGTTGGAGGCGGCAAAGGCCTCCGCCAGGGCGGGATCCGCTTCGGCGCGGGAGATCGTTCCCTTCGCCACCTTGCGCGTGCGGGCGACCTCCCTCTCCTTTCTTCTGAACTCCCACACGTATCCCAGGAGCTCACCCATGTCGGTGGGATTGTAGTGCGTGATGGCGGCGTCGGGTGTGTAGCCCAGCGTCAGCCCCATCTCATGCAGTCTGGCCGCGAGCGTGGTTTCACCGTACCTGAGATGTCCCTTGGGGAATCCTCCCGCCGCAAGGTAAGCCGACTTCTTTACGAGCGTGCCCCGCTTGGTGAACTTCCTCCAATCGCCCTCCTTCGTCCAGATCGCGGCGGCTTCCTCATACAGGATCGCCTCCATGCGGATCATGCGGTGCCTGTCCAGCGGTGTCGGCAGCGTGCGCACACAGGCACCTGCCAGGTCATGCGTCTCGCTGTACCGGATCAGCGTGGCCAGGCACTCGGGCTCGGCCACACAGTGCGGTTCGGTGAACATGATCCAGGTCCCTTTGGC
Source organism: Verrucomicrobium sp. BvORR034 (assembly GCF_000739635.1). Taxonomy (GTDB): domain Bacteria; phylum Verrucomicrobiota; class Verrucomicrobiia; order Verrucomicrobiales; family Verrucomicrobiaceae; genus Verrucomicrobium. Next base: position 70,222 of record NZ_BATQ01000182.1, read on the forward strand.
CGCCTGCACCCCGGCATGATACATGGCCATTTCATCCCGCGTCTTCAGCCGGATGATCTGGTCTTGCGGGCGCAGGATTGCTGGCACCTGACGCTCAAACCAGCGATGACGGCCCGAGGCGACCACGATCAGCTCAGTCTGGGCCCCTTCTGGCAAGGTCTGCTGGATCCAGCTCTGCAGGCACTCCACGGGCCTCTCTCTGGGGTACTCCAGAGTGGTCACGATGGAAACCAAGGGGGCGGGGGCGGTCATGCGCGCCCACTCAAAAAGCACTCCCTGCTTTCTGCAAGGCAAAACGGAGACACCCGCCTGCCGCTCCGGCGCACTTCCCGCTTGATCCTGCCCCGGCCTCCCGGCAAAGGTTGGCCCCATGGAACCCTGCACCCATGCCCTGGAAGGCTCGCTGGTCATCACCCCGGCCGAGCTGGATGCAAAGGCCCTGTCCGCAGAGCACCTGCGCCAGGCCGCCCTCCTGCTCCATACCCGCGGGTACGTCATCCTGAAGGGGGCCATGCCCCTGCTGATCGCCCACGCTGCGCAGGACGAGTTTGCCCGCATTTTTCAAGACTGCGTGGCCAGCAAGGAGGGAGACGGCTGGTACCAGGTGGCCCGCGAGACTCAGGCGGTCTTCTGGGAGCGCAACTTCCGCTGGCGTATTTTCCCGAAACTGCGCGGCACCTTCAGCGATGCGTGGATCGTGGCCAACCCGCTGGCCATGCAGGTGGTGAACCATCTCCTGGGCAGTGAGCTCTACTGCAAGTTCGTCTCCAGCGATACCTGCCTGAAGGGCGCCGTCATCCAGTCTCCCCACCGCGAGCTCGGCAGCGGCGATCAATGGAGCCCCCGCGCCTATGTGGTGAATGTGCCGCTCGTCCACTGCGGGCTGGAAAACGGCCCGCTGGAGGTGTGGTACACCGGCAGCCATCTCTGGCGCAACGAGGTGCTGCGCGGTCTCAGCTATGATGATGATGTGCAGGACGGCCGCAACCCTCAAGCAGAGGAACTGGCCGCCCTTTTCCCCTCCCGCCGGGTGGTGCTGGAGCTGGGCGATGTCTTGATCCGGGACCCTGGCCTGCTGCATCGGGGCACGGTGAATTTCACCGATGACCCACGCTCCATGCTCACCGTCTGCCTCATGCGGCAGGGCGAAAGCCACAGCTATGGGGAGGCCACCTACAGCCTGGATCGTGAAATGTGGCAGGCGCTGGACCCAGCGGTGCAGCCGCTCTTTGCCCATGCTTTCCGCGAACCCGAGCCAGTCACGCCGGCTGAGCTGCCCGCACCGGCATCGGCCCCCACTCCGTCTCCTAGGGAGACCAAGAAGCCCGCCAAGGAAAAAGCCTCTGGCAACAAAAAGGAAAAGACCCTAAAGGCCAAACCCCGGCGCGGACTCCGGGCCTGGTGGCCCTGGACACGTGGTTAGAGGAAGAACTCCTGCGTCCTCATCCCGGCTGCCAGCCTTACGCTTGCGGCCGGCGGATCAGCAGCACCAGCGCCCCTTTCAGAAATCCCCACGCGTACCACAGCCGGATGAACCACGTGGGGCGCTCATTGCGGTACTTCACGCACCCCAGCCAGAAGCGCCGGAGCACGGTCATCAGATCCTGCCAGGCCCACCCAACCGCCCTGGCGCGGTTGGCCAGCGTGAAGGGTTGGCGATCCCCCAGCAGTCGGAGATAGGCTTCTACTTCGCCAAAGCCCTGGTGCAGAGGGAGCAGATGCCGCAGGGGCATGCGCTCCTTGGGGATCCAGTGACGCAGCTTCAGATCGGGGCAATACCACATCGTCCCGCCCGTATTGCGGACGCGCAGTTGCACCTCCGTGTCCTCCCCGGCCATCAGCGACCGGCCCCGGCGACCGCTGAGATGACCCAGCTCCAGATAGCCGCTCTTCACCACGGCCTGCCGGTTCAAGACCAGGCCCGCTCCGCAGAATGCCCGCTTTCCTTCATCGGGCACCTGCATGGGTTCATCCCCCCAATCCTGCCGGGCCAGACTCTCCCCATAGGCCTCGCAAAGGGCTGAAGGAGGCTCCTCCCACAGCAGCGCATTGCGTCCGCCGATGACTCCCACGTGAGGATGCTCCGTCACAAAGCGTGAGGCATGCATCAGCCAGTCGGCCTCCATCAAACAGTCATCGTCCACAAACACCACCCAGTCTCCCCGGCTGGCAGCGATCCCACTGCGGCGCGCATACGCCGTCCCCAGTCGGGGTTCGTGATGCAGCCTCAGTTCCGGTGTTTCACCGTCTCCTGCCATCGCCAGGCTCCACTCGGCTTGCAGTTGCCGGATGAGTTCGCTCGTCCCGTCGTGGCTGGCATTGTCCACCACCAGCACCTCCCAGGTCACCCCGGCCGGACGCTCGAGCTTCATGAGTTCGCGTACACATCGCTCCACCAGAGGACGGCGATTGTGCGTGCAGATCATGAAGGTAAACAGCATGGGGGTGCGGCTCTTCGGTCTTTTTTGTGCGGCGGCACCCACACTGGACCAGCCCTGGCCCTCCTGCATGCAGGATCTCGTCATTTCCACCATCCCTGCACCCAGCCGTGCTCCGGCACCGATTGCATTTGGAAAAATCCATGCTGACGTTTAGGCTTCATCCACTTCCGGCGGGCCCAAAAAACACCCCTGCGACCCTCCTGGTTGACTGAATCACCGATTTACTGATCCACCGACATGCTCACCACCTCCACTTACGATCAACTGTGCACCGCCGCCCGTGAAGTCTCCCTGCTCCACGGTGCCTCCGCCGTGTTGGGCTGGGATCAGGAAACTTACATGCCGCCCAAGGGCGTGGAGCACCGCTCCCGCATCCTCGCCCAGTTGAGCGGGCAGGCACATGAGCAGTTCACCTCCCGTCGCTTCCGGAACCTTCTCGAGAAGGCCGAGGACGAAGTGGACGACCAGGCTGCTGCCCGCACCTCCATCGTGAAGGCCAACATCGAGCAACTGCGGCGCGAACTGGACCGTGCGTTGAAGCTCCCCAAGAAACTCGTGGAGCAGAACAGCCAGGCCATCTCGCTCGGTCAGGCCGCCTGGGCCAAGGCCCGCGCCGCCTCAGACTTTGCCTCCTTTGCCCCGCATCTGGAGCGCCTCGTGGGTCTCGCCCAGGAGATGGCCGCCCGCTGGGGCGGGAAGAACGAGCCCTATGACGCCCTGCTGGATCAGCATGAGCGCGATGCCACCGCGCAGGACATCGACAAGCTCTTCACCGCCCTCCGCCCCTCCGTGGCCAAGATTGCCAAGGATGCCGTAGCCCGCTCCGCCGCCGAGGCTCCCCCTCTGAAGGCCATGCTGGGCAACTGCCCGGTGGAGAAGCAGCAGATCCTGAACCGTGAGGTCGCCGAGGCCGTGGGCTTCGACTTCGACGCCGGCCGCATCGACACCACCTCGCACCCCTTCTGTTCCGGCTTCGGCCCCGGCGACGTGCGCCTCACCACCCGCTACGATGAGCGGGACTTCCTCTCCTCCCTCTTCGGCGTGCTGCATGAGACCGGCCACGGCCTCTATGACCAGGGCCTGCCCGAAGGCGAGTGGGGCCTGCCCTCCGGCAGCGCCGTCTCCCTCGGCATCCACGAGTCCCAGTCCCGCCTCTGGGAGAACCACGTGGGCCGCTCCCGCACCTTCTGGGAGCGCTGGTTCCCCCGCGCCGTGTCTCTCTTCCCGCACCTGAAAAAGCTCACGCTCGACCAGTTCCTGCTGGGTGTGAACCGTGCCGAGTACTCCTTCATCCGCGTGGAGTCAGACGAGGCCACTTATGACCTCCACATCATGCTGCGCTTCAGCCTCGAGCGTCAGCTCTTCAGCGGCAAGCTGAAGGTGTCCGACATCCCCGATGCCTGGAATGCCGAGTTTGAGTCCTCCTTCGGCCTCACCCCGCCCAACGATGCCCACGGCTGCCTCCAGGACATCCACTGGTCCATGGGCGGGTTCGGCTATTTCCCCACCTACACCCTCGGCAACCTCAACGCCGCCCAGCTCTTCGCGGCAGCGATGAAACAACGCGCCATCAAGAACGCCACGACCAAGGCCGAGTACGCCCCTCTCCTGAAGTGGCTGCGCGACAACGTCCACGCCGCCGGCTCCTGCCTCTCCCCCGCCGAGCTCATGGAGCACGCCACCGGGAAGACGACGGAGTCAGGGCCTTATCTCAAGCATTTGAAGGCGCGGTTCCTCGCCTGAGGCTGAAAGTAATAATCGAATTTGCATTTTTCTGCTATCCGATTTCATATTTATGAAATCGCTTAGTCTTTCTTTTCCATGCGAATTCCGATACGACTCCAATCCGTCCTAGCAAGAAATCTGACACTCGACGGTGTGGTGAGATCTAACTTGCCATCATTCACCACCTGGATTTCAGCATCGAAAGTTCCGTTCTTTCCAGAATACACTGACCACGGCATTTCACACATCGAATCGGTTCTTGATACAGCTGTCGGGCTCATGACAGAGGATTCCTGGGAGGTATTTAGCGCCACAGATGCCGCAGTCCTAATTCTGAGTGTGCTGCTCCATGACAGTGCCATGCACCTGTCGGAAGAAGGGTTCCTTAGCCTTCTAAAAAAAGGGCGGAGCGAGTGCTGTGTGCCTGATCTAAATGACCCCCCTTGGGCCAACCTCTGGCAAGATTTCTTGGCGGAAGCCCGGCGATTTGATAGGAATAAGTTGCAACAAATATTTGGCACTGCCGATCCCATCACTCCGCCATCTTTTTCGACAGACAGCATGACAAAGCGTGACAGATTGCTAATTGGGGAATTCTTGCGCCGTCATCATCCACGCTTAGCCCAAGAGATAGCGCATTTTGGAGTGCCTTCGCCGCACTCGAACACAATCCAGTTGAACACGCTAAATGAGTCAAACGACCACATCCGCACAATGATCGGTTTGGTTGCACGGAGTCACGGGCAATCGATCCGATCACTTTTCCCCTTCATAAAATCAAAACTCGACCTGCGTGAGTACAAGGGCGGACATGTGGTATACCTCATAACTTTACTGAGAATTGCCGACTATCTCAAACTTGAGTCAGATAGGGCGCCGTCGGAATACCTAAAGATTACCCGCCTCTCAAGTCCGGCCTCAGTCGGCGAATGGAAGGCCCACAGCGCAATCACGGACATAAGGACAACTCACGAGGATCCTGAGGCTGTATACATTGATGCAACACCTAGCGATCAGAAAACTCTTGCAAAGATAAGGTCGTGGCTCAATGGCATCCAACAAGAATTGGATGTCTCGTGGGCGGTGTTGGGTGAAGTATACGGGCGCTTCAGAGGCTTGAACAAGCTAGGACTACAACTCCGCAGGGTTAGGTCATCGCTTGACAACTTGGACAGCTATTCAGAAAAGACGGACTTTTTCCCGATCGATGCAAGATTCCGGGCTGCTGACGCAGATCTATTAAAGCTCCTAACAGAACCTCTCTATGGAAATAGACCTGAAGTTGGAATTCGAGAATTGACACAGAACGCAGTAGATGCGGTTAGGGAAAGACTTGAGCTCGCACACAACCTCACAGAGGCAACCAACGACAGGCAATCAAGTGAAGCTCCGCTCGTCTCCATCAAGATCGAAAAGTTGGATGAACAATGGTCATGGGTCACTATTGAGGACAATGGCATTGGGATGACACCATCCACAATCGTTGATTATTTTCTCACTGCCGGTGCATCCTACAGGCGCAGTGATGAATGGCGGAAACAATTTGAGAATATCGATGGCAATCCTAGACTAATTAGAACTGGTCGATTTGGGATCGGCGCACTCGCAGCTTTTCTTCTGGGTCCGGAGATTGAAGTGGCAACGAGGCATGCAAGCCAGCAAATTGGAGTTTTATTCACCGCCTGCATTGATAGCGATTTGATCGAATTGAAAAAGGTCCATCGTCCTGTAGGCACAACAATCCGAATTCGCATCACAACGGACCTTGCGGGAAAATTCGAGGGTTCGGCATCACATGCGGCTCCCTCCTATGGAAATCAGCAAAAAAGGTTTTGGGATTGGTATTGCCTCAAGAAACCACAAGTTGCCCGAAGTGTTTTTGGAGTAGCACTAAAGCAGACTTTCCTCGTTCCAGATCTTAAAGATTCACTAGACGAAAACTGGATTGAGATTCCGGATCTGCGTTTCGACCGAGTGATGTGGTCTTACAAAAAGGGCACTCCAGAGTTGGCAGTCAACGGGTTTGTAATTCAAGGATCTCCAAGAGGGGACTGGGAAAAGAGCTATGGGTTAACCAAACCCCATGTCTCAGTTTTTGACTCTCGCGGCCTCATGCCTCTAAATCTTCAGCGAACCAATTTGACACAAGATTCTTATCCGTTCGAGGAGGCATTGCTTGATTCCGTTATGGACAACTGTATTACAAAAATTGCCCAGCACAGTGTCGAAGCTGCACCGAACATGTTCGCAATGAGGTCATTTAAAGGCTGTCCATTATATCCAGGTTTGGCGCTCAGGGACTTGTCTTGGAATAACTCATCATATGCAGGATGGTATTTTACAGGATCAGGATGGGGACTGGTTGACAGTCTATTGCAACGACCGGAAGTCACCAATTTCGTGTGCATTTCAGCACCTGGACTCAAAAACGAGGGGGTAACTCTGATTCCGCACGATGAAACACCAATGATGATCAGCAGACATGATAGCAGTTTAGGAGATTTGGACAATGTTGTGCGAAAATTAGCTTCTCCAGCATACAAAGCATGGCGGCACGAGTTTGATTGGTCGACACCAATAATCAACTTGCTCGATATGGCCAATATTGTCGGAGTGAGGATCTTGCTTTCAGAGCTTGCCCACGCACGTGCCATGAGTAAGACGGGTTTACCAAAGCGTCTTCTTCGAAAAGTACATCAGTTGCACTCGTCAGATGGGTGGCACATAATAGGCATTGGCGACCACAGCTCTGGACGCTTTGATTTCGAAAAATTCCTACAATCTAACCTGCACTCACTTAATGGATTTACAGTGATCGGTGAGTTCTTGCTTTCTAAAAATCAACTACACAAGTCCTTATCACCACTCAGCATCCATTGGCAGAAATTGGTGGGGAATGCTGTAATACCATATAAGCCGTCTAGCAGTTGCATAAAGTAACTCCTTCGAGTTGTGCAGCTGATTGGTGTTGAAGTAATGATAGATAGTTAAATGTCAAATCTCCTCATCATCGATCTCGAGGCCACCTGCTGCGACCGCGGCAAGGTGCCTCGGGATGAGATGGAAATCATCGAAATCGGGGCCGTGCTGCTGGACGGCAAGACGCTGGAGACGGTGTCGGAGTTCTGCACCTTCATCAAGCCCGTGCGGCATCCGGTGCTGACGCCGTTTTGCACGAAGCTGACCACCATCACCCAGGCTGATGTGGACGCGGCCCAGATGTTTCCTGAAGCCCTGGCCAATCTCAAGGCCTGGCTGGAGCCTTATCCTGATTGTTTATTCTCGTCGTGGGGTGCCTACGACAAAGGCCAGTTCCAGCAGGACTGCGCCTTTCATGATCTGCCCTACCCTTTCGCTGAAACGCATCTGAACCTCAAGAAAGCTTTCGCCGAAGCCAAGGGCCTGAAGAAACGCCCCGGCATGGGCCAGGCGCTAGGGATGCTGGGACTGGAGCTGGAAGGCACGCATCATCGCGGGATCGATGACGCGCGGAACATGGCGAGGATTGTGGCCCGCTGCGCGGGAGACATAAGACTAGAAGACACCAGACAGAAGACCTGAGCTCACGCATGGCGTGGACACGCCTAGTGAATCGATCGAGAAAAGGAAAGCGAGCGTGGCCAGCCCGCTCAGGTGCCGCACCTGACTGGGGCAACCGAAGCGGTCGCCCTACAACCCAAGACGTTTGGACCCGCGGTCGGAACAGAACATCCAATGGCCCTTGCGCGTCCATTACTCCCCTGACTCACTGTAGGGCAAGCGCCCCGCTTGCCACGCGCCGCCCCTGACGCAGCAGACCTCACCGCACCCAAGCGCCCATCGCGCTGCATTCCTCTGCTCCCGAAGCCGGTTGGGACAACCGGACTACGCCGCACGTGACAGCTGAAAGTAGTGCAGAGTCCCGCATGCGGGATCGGTATTGGAAGACGTGGGTAGCGCGACTGACGATCCCGTGACTGCGGGACTCTGCACTACTTTGCTCCGTCCCCGATTCGGTCGCCCTACAACCCGGGGTGGCGAAACATTAAGTGGAGCTAGAGGCCTCCCGGGACGTGCGCGTCGGAGCTCATCACAGACGGTCAGCCTCCATGGCACCCGCTCGCGCGACGCCTTCCTCCGCTCACCTGCGGGGCCGGAGACCCCGCCTCCTTTACTCCGCGGCCATGTGGCCTCGTAGCTCGTTCCTCCCCCCTGACCTCACGTCTTTCGTCTTCTGTCTTCCAGTCTTCTGTCTCCCTCGAAGCCGGACTGGCTTATTCCGCGCAACACGGTATAGTGACGGTTCCCCCGGCGATCCCGCCCTCCGAACTCTCCATTCCGCATTGATTTTGAAGACTTTCCAAGACCTCGGCATCTCCGAAGCACTCGTCCAGGGGCTCGAAGAGCTCGGCATCACCAAGCCCACAGCCATTCAGCAGCAAACGATTCCGCACGTTTTGGCGCACCGCGGGGACTTGATTGCCCAGGCCCAGACGGGCACAGGGAAAACGGCCGCTTTTGGTCTGCCGATGCTGGAGCGGATCATCCCCCACGCCGCCAAGGCGAAGGCTGGCCAGATCGACGGCCTGATCGTGGCCCCGACCCGGGAACTGGCCAAACAGATCGGCAAGCAGCTCTTCAAGTTCACGAAGCATGTGCCGGACAAGATCTTCGTGGAGACGATCACGGGCGGCGACGACATGGACCTTCAGATTTCCCGGCTGCGCCGCCCCACGCACATCGTGGTGGGCACCCCCGGCCGTCTCATGGACCTCATCCAGCGGGAGGCGCTGAACCTCTCCAAGGTGCGCTACCTGGTGCTGGATGAAGCCGACGAAATGCTCAGCCTGGGTTTCAAAAAGGAACTTGAGCAGTTCTTCCAGCTCACCGCCAAGTCCCGCAAGAACACCTGGCTTTTCTCCGCCACCATCCCCGAGGGCATTCAGGAGCTGATCGAGGGCTACATGGAGCCCGAGGCGCACCGGATCACGATCGACAAGGCGCATGTCGTGAACCGCGACATCACCCACCGCTACATCATCTGTGACCGCACGGAGAAGCTGGATCGCATCTCAGAGTTCCTCGAAGACCGCACGGAAGACCGCGGCGTCATCTTCTGCCGCACCATCGCGGGCTCCATCAACCTGGCCAAGGAACTCGGCACCCGGAACTTCTCCGTGGGCGTCCTCCACGGCGACCTCTCCCAGCTGGAGCGCGACAAGGTGATGCGCGCCTTCAAGAAAGAACGCCTCCAGTACCTGGTGACTACGGATGTGTCCGCCCGCGGCATCGACGTGGTGGGCCTCGCCTTCGTCATCCACCACCAGCTCCCGGAGCAGACGGAATACTACACCCACCGCAGCGGCCGCACCGGCCGGGCGGGACGCAAGGGCATGTCGCTCGCTTTCATCGAACCCAAGGAAAAGTCCGCGATCACCCGGCTGGAGAATGAACTGGGCGTGGAGTTCTCTGAGCGGAAGTAGTGGAGGAGGGCGTCGGGGGTGGGAGGGAATGAGGAAAGAACCACAGAGGCGCAGAGGGCACAGAGACTGATTTTTTAGACAGAATTAACGGAATTTACAGCATTGGGATTCCGCTTCGGCGCATGCACGTCAGGTTAATGGGTAGACCCTTTTTTAGGCGCGCATGCTCTGACGCCAAGGGCGTCAAACAAAATAGTCCCGCATGCGGGATCAGGTGAGGCACGAGCCGCCACCCTGGGTACATGGGCAGGTGAACCAGAACTCCGAAGTGAGTTCTACAAACCGCGGCAGCATCCCTGAGGTGTCCACCGCATGCAGAACGGTCATCTCCGGGTGTCTGGACGGCTTGTAGAACTCCCTTGGAGTTCCATGCTATCCCGTCGATACCCGGGGTGGCAACCGCTTCGCGGTCTGATCCCGCGACTGCGGGACTGTTTTGTATCACGCGGTTGGCGTGGGGATGTTGCCATGAGAAATATGGGATCACCGTCACGACTTGCCCGCCGCCCTTTAACCTGACGTGCATGCGCTTTGGCGAGCCTAGCTTGAAGCTTGCTTCTGCAACGGTACAAGCAGACTGCAGGGACCTTCTGAGACACGACGTCCTCATCCAACAGTTCAGAAACCCAATTCCGTAAATTCCGTTAATTCTGTCTAAAACTCCACCCGGAAACTCGCCTGAAAGTAGTCTTCGTTCCCCGCCCCGACTGACGTCAAAGAGTCCCCGGCTTCGTGGTGGGTGTAGCCGAGGAAGAGTTCGGTCTTCTCCGTCACTTTCCAGGTCAGCGCAGCATTGAAGGCGGCGCCGAGATAGCGTTCCCCATCTGGGGCCGGACCAGCGAGGCGTTGCAGGGGCGGGGCATAGACATCGTCCTCCGCGCTGAAGCGCCAGAGGAAGTTCACGCCGAGTGACGCCTCGACTTTCGGGTGCGGCTTGAGGCTCAGCACCGGGTTGAGGTTGTACAGATTGGAAGGAGAGAGAAAGCCGCCTTCGTTGAAGTAGTTGTTGGCCTGAAAGAGCGGGTGAAACGTGTGCAGATCTCCATCCGGACCGCCACCGGAGATGAAGTCCGCCCGCAGCATGAGCGTGGGCTGCCACGGAGTCTGGGTAAACTCGTACCCCAGGCCCAGGCTGCCGGCGCCGGCCACAATGTCCCGATCCCCCACCCGCCCGAACTGGAAGATCAGCTCTGTGTTGTAGATCACCGGGCGGGTCTTGTTCCACCAGCGTGTGCCCACGGTGTGGCGCAGTTCACGCCCGCCTTCGCCATCCTCGGGTTCAAGGAAAACAGAATCCTCATCGTGAAGCCCGATGTAATACAGGTCCACCGCATGCCCCTCCCCCAAGGGTGAAGGAAACACGCCATACACACTCCAGAACCGCACCCGTTCCGGATGCGAAGTGTTGTCGAAAGCACCGTCCTCGATCTCAACCGGCGAGGCCACGAAGGCATCCACCTGATACGTGTCACCTTGCTTCCATGAAAGCAGCAGCGCATCATGCGCCAGACGCTGGTTGGCCCCTTCCCGCGCCGCCAGAAGCCGGCCAGAGCCATAGTAGAGCGTCTGCCGACCCGCCTTGAAGGTCAGTGAATCCTCCTCCTCCCAGTGAAAGCGGTACTGCGCGTAGAGCTGGAGGAAATCCACCTCATCCTGGTCCGGGGGAGCGAGCGAGGAATCCTTGCCCCACATCCGTCCCCAAGTGAACTCTGAAGCCAGCCGGAAGGTTTCCTCATAGTCCGCCGTGAGCAGCACCTGCACCCTCTGATGCACCCACGCGTCATCCTTGACCGGACCGAGCCCGAGGTCGAGACCCTGGTAAGTCTCCTGCATGGTCCGGGCATGACCTGAGATCGACCCCGTCCAGCCCTCCAGCGGCCCCGCTGCGATAGCCGACACCCCTCCCAGACAAGTGACCGCGATCACGGCCAACAGAATGGGAGAGGTACCGAATGACATGGGACACGCCCCGCGGAAAACTTGGGAACTAGAAGGCAAAGCAATCGCAGCCCGAACCCCAGAAGGATCCAAAGGGGTTGCTCCCGCTGTCGGCCGTGCTGCTGATCGAGCGCGTCTGCGCCCGGCCGGTGCGGGCCGGATGCTCCAGCGGCAGCGGCACACCAGCGCGCGCGGCTTTCTTCACATCCAGCGGAGCGCCATAGCCACCGAAGACGCTGATGGGCGACCATTCCGGCAGCACGGGCAGCGGCCCGGGGGCATGCGGGCTGAACTCATCCCGTGCATGCACGACCTTCCCACCCACCACCGTGAGCACGGACTCAATGCCCTTGATGGCCTCATCCGGTACGCTGAAATAATCGTCCGTGAGGACCACCAGATCGGCAAGCTGACCGGCTCTCAGTGCGCCCTTTTTCCCCACTTCCGTGGAGAACCAGGAACTGCCCTGGGTGTAGAGCCGCAGGGCCTCCTCCCGCGTCAGGCAGTTCTTCTCCGGATACAGGGCGGTGCCACCCACCGTGCGACCGGTGGTGAGCCAGTAGAGAGAGACCCAGGGATTGTAGCTGGCCACTCGCGTGGCATCGGTACCAGCGCCCACGGGCAGACCCATCTCCAGCATGCGGCGCACCGGCGGGGTGCGCTCCGCGGCGGCCTTGCCATAGCGGTCCAGGAAATACTCACCCTGGTAAGCCATGCGATGCTGGATGGCCACGCCGCCGCCAAGCGCTTTCACCCGCTCCAGGTTGCGGTCGGAAATCGTCTCGCAATGGTCGAAGAACCAGTGAATGTCCCCAAAGGGAATCTCGCGGTTCACCTCCTCAAACACGTTCAGGAAGCGGGAGATGCTCTCGTCATAGGTCGCATGCAGGCGGAAGGGCCAGTGATTGGCCGCCAGCAGAGAAACCACCTCCTTGAGCTCCGTCTCCAGTGTGGGAGCCAGGTCGGGACGAGGTTCAAGGAAATCCTCAAAGTCGGCGGCGGAGAACACGAGCATCTCACCAGCCCCGTTGCAGCGGTAATAGTCATCGCCCACGCCGGGGCCGGTCATCTTGATCCAGCGGGCGAAGTCCGCCTTCTCCTCCTTGGGTTTCTGGGTGAAGAGATTGTAAGCCACACGCAGGGTCAACTCACCGCGCTTGTGGAGTTCATCAATGACAGCATAGTCCTCCGGATAGTTCTGAAAGCCGCCGCCGGCGTCAATGATGCTGGTCAGGCCGAGCCGGTTGAGCTCCCGCAGGAAGTGGCGGGTGGAGTTGATCTGGTGCTCGGGCGGCAGCTTGGGCCCCTTCGCCAGCGTAGAATAGAGGATTGTCGCATTGGGCCGGGCAATGAGCAGACCGGTGGGGTTGCCATCCGCATCCCGCTGGATCTCCCCACCCGGAGGGTTGGGCGTGTCCCGGGTGTAGCCGCAGGCGCGTAACGCGGCTTTGTTCAGCAGAGCCCGGCAGTAGAGGTGGAGAATGAACACAGGCGTGTCCGGTGCCGCAGCATTCACCTCCTCCAGCGTGGGCATGCGTCTTTCCGCGAACTGAAACTCGCTCCAGCCGCCGACGATACGGACCCACTGCCCGGGAGGGGTGCGGGCTGCCTGGGCCTTCAGCATGCGCAGCCCATCTGCCAGGGAGGGCACGCCGTCCCAGCGCAGCTCCATGTTGTAGTTCAACCCACCGCGGATGACGTGCAGGTGGGAGTCGTTCAGCCCCGGGATGACCCGGCGGCCCTGAAGGTCGATGACCTTGGTCTCAGGGCCTGTCGTGAAGTCACGGGCATTGTCCACGCCGACGATGCGACCGTCTTTGATGACCAGCTCCTTCGCCTCCGGATGTGAGGCCTCCAGGGTGGTGATGCGGCCGTTGATGAGGATCAGATCCGGTGCCGGGGAAGCGCTCATGGCAGAAAGAGTTTGGGGGTATGGGAAATAAACGTTTTCAATTCCGCCCGGGTGGATGAAGCCAGCGATGGGCCAGCTTCACCAGCAGGGGCATGGCCACCCACGCGAGGGTGGCAGTGATGCCGGCGGCGACCACGCCCGTCAGCAGGAGCTTGGGCAGGAAGCCGCCCAGCAGGGGAATCAGAAGACGGGGCACGATCATGCTCACCGGCCAGACGGCCACCCACGTGAGCAGGGCCATCTTCCACTTGGGCGGAGGGGGCCGGCCCGAGGGATCCCGAAACCAGGCCTCCAGGCCGTGGAGGTCCCGGCACTCGGCCTCGCCCTCCACCAGCGGTCTCACACTCTCCTGCCAGGCCAGATAGAGGGGCGACGTGTAGAACGCCTCCCTGGCCTCCTGGCTGGAGAAGGTGCGCAGAATGCCGTACTCGTTGGACCCCGAACCCGGAGCCGGATAGAGGAACTGCACACCCCGGGTGCCCGGGGCATGGAGCGAGTCGCGGGCAAACTCCGTCAGCGCCTTTTCAAAAGCGCTGACGTGTTCCGGCCGGACCCGGCGGGTGATGGCGACATGCACAGCGTCGTCCATAGTCCTGAAGTTCTCAGGTTAGGGGTGAATAAGTGATGGGATCGATCAATGATGCGCGGAAGCGGGCACCACCTGCGGCTTGATGGCCGACTGCGGAGCCTTGTGCACCATGGTGTACGCGTACTCCACGCCCACGCCATAGGCGCCGCCCTGGCCTTTGATGAGGCCCATGAGGTTGTTGTAGTGCTCGCGCTTCGCCCAGTCGCGCTGCCACTCGAGCAGGGCGGGAATGGTGGTCACGCGCACCGCACCGGCCTGGACCATGCGGGAGAGAGCCGCCTCATGCGCCGCCGGGGAGGTGGCGCCGCAGCAGTCCTCCACGACGTAGATGTTATACCCTGCACCCAGCATCTCGATGGTGGGCCAGGTCACACAGACCTCCGTCCAGAGACCGGTCATGAGGATGTTCTTCTTCCCGGTGGCTTCGATGGCAGCGCGGAAGCCAGCATCATCCCAGGAGTTCATGGAGGTGCGTTCCACCACCGGCTGGCCGGGGAACACATCCAGAAGCTGCGGCCAGACATAACCGCTGAAGGATTCCGTCTCCACCGCGGTGAGCACAGTGGGGATGTTGAACTCCTTGGCCACCTTGGCCAGAAGGGTCACGTTGTTGATCAAGGTCGCACGATCAATGTTGGCGACGCCAAAGGTCATCTGCGGCTGGTGGTCGATGAAGACAACCGCGCTGTCCTCGGGCGTGAAGAGTTTGTGGTAGGGGCTCATGGCGTGTGGGATGTTTCCTATACCGTCCTTGGAAGCGGTGAATGTGCCTGCCGAGACCTGTCTCAGGCCTGCGCCATCCACCTCGTCTTGTCATGTCGGGTCTTGTCTCTTCCCCGGTCAGGGGAACGCACCGATCATCTCACCACGGGCGCTTTTTGACCAGATGGCATGGGGATGATCTTTGCGAGCGACAGGAGGATGGGGGTGGACTCATCCTTTTGGATGAGCTGGCAGAGGGAAGGAAGGATCAAAATTCAATGACCAAACTTCAAACTCCAGGGGAGGGCGGCAGAGCGAAACAAAGTAGTCACAGGCTTCAGCCTGTTCAGTCGTGCGGCCCACGTGTTCCGACGCCAGGCTAAAGCCCGGCACTACTTTAAACTGCTGCCTGTATCCCACCTCTTACCATTTACCTCTCACCAATCCCTTCCGGCTCGCCACCGCGATCGCCTCGGTGCGGCTCAGGACATCGAGCTTGCTAAACAAACTCCGCAAATGGGTCTTCACCGTGGGCTCGCTGATGCTCAAGGTGCTGGCGATCTCCTTGTTGCTCCGTCCCTTGGCCAGCAGCTCCAGCACCTCTTGCTCCCGGCGGGTGAGAGGTTCATTGCTGACGCTCGCGGCCAGCTTTTCCACCAGAGACGGTGCCAGGCAGGTCTCCCCGCGATGCACCCTCCGAATCGTATCCACCAGCTCCTCACGCGGCCCATCCTTCAACAGATAGGCGCGGGCCCCGGCTTTGACTGCCCGGTAGATTTCATTGTCGGTGTCACAGGTTGTGAGCACGACGACCCGGGCCGAGTTGTCCAGCCGCCGAATCTCTTCAATCACCTCCACGCCGTCCAGGCCGGGCATGCGGATGTCCACCAGAGTCACATCCGGCCGGTGCTGCTGCCAGAGCGCCACCGCCTCCCTGCCATCGGACGCCGCGGCCACCACCTGCATCTCTTCATTCCGGTTGATGATGACGTTGAGCCCCTCCAGCACCGTGACATGATCGTCCGCAATCAGCACGCGTATGCGCGAATCAGATCCGGTGCCGACAGGGGGTTGTTTCATGCAAACGTGCCGCTTTCCGCCTTGGGCCGCCCCAAACGGATGCTGATGGAAGTACCCCGCCCTGGCTTGCTGCGCAAGCAGAGACGTCCTCCCATGCCTTCCACCCGCTCACGAATTCCCGTCAGGCCAAAGCCGTCGTGCTGCTGATCTGGATCAAATCCCCGGCCGTTATCATGCAGGTGCAGACGGATCGCGGGGGCGGAAAAGATGAGCCGCCCCGTGAACCGGCTCGCCCCGGCGTGGCGGATGGCGTTGGTCAGCACCTCCTGCCCGATCCGAAGGATATTTTCCTCGCACCGATTGGGGATGTGGTAGGGATCGCCCCGCAGCGTCACCTCCGCCTGCAGGCCGGTGCCCTCTGTCATCTGCTTGAAGAGGGCGCTCAGAGCCTGCGGAAGGTCCTGCGCCTTGAGCGCCTGCGGTCGCATGGCGCGCACGGACCGCCGGGCATCTCGCAGCGTCTGCCGGGCCAGCTCCCGGGCGCGCTTCAGATGAGGATCCACATCCTCCATCAGTCCTCGGGCGGCGGCGTCTTCCGCCAGCTCCAGCTGCATGATGACGGCGGTGATCCCCTGGGCCAGGGTGTCATGCAGCTCCCGCGCCATGCGGTTGCGCTCGGCCAGCACCGCGAGACGATGCCCTTCCTGCGTCAGGCGGATGAGTTGAAGCGCGAGCATCACCTGATGCGCCAGCGCCTGGGCCAGCTCGATCTCCTCCGTCTGAAATTGAGGCGGGCGAGTGAACCGGATGCTCAGGAAACCGGTAACACGGCCGGCCAGGAGCATGGGCACCACCAGGGTGGATTGCACGCCCTGATCCAGCAGTCTCTGGACCACGATGGGGACATTCGGATTCTCCACCGCATCCGCGTGCCAGGGGTACCAGGGACCGTCGGTCCCATCTAGTGTCTGCACGCGGATGTCTCCGCCATTCCAGTCCCCCGCCACACAGTATATGCCAGTGGCAAAAAAGTCCGTCCAAATCGGGTGCGGTGCGTCACCCTCCTTGTTGAGGGATTGAGGCTCCGATTCATCCACGGTGGTGAGGTGCAGCTCACCGCCCTCCCAGCTGGCCACCAGCTTCACCACGGCGGTTTCCTTGTTTTTCTGCCAGACGCCCAGGCTGTGGGCGTTCAGGGTCGAGGTGATAACACACAACACATGCGCGAGGAGCCGGTCGGGATTGGCCTCGCGAGAGACGGCGGAAAGCGTCTGCGTGAGCGCACTGATCTGGCCGCGCGCCAGGTGCTCGGACTTGCGGCGCTCTTCCACATCCGTGTTCGTCCCGTACCACTTCACCACTTTCCCCTCCGCATCATAGAGCGGCACGCCGCGGAAAATAAACCAACGGTACGCCCCGCTGTGATGCCGGAGTCGCGCCTCAATATCGCCCGCCACTCCCTCGGCGATGATGGACTTCCAATAGGTCACCAGCCGGTCGAGATCGTCAGGATGAATGGCCGTCTGCCAGCCCCATCCAGACGCCTGATCCAGCGTCAGGCCGGTGTAGTCCAGCCAGCGTTTGTTGAGGTACTCGATGTTCCCATCGGGCAGGGAGCTCCAGACCAGCCCTGGGATGGTATCGATGACCAGGCGCAGGTTGTCCTTGTTCCGCCGCAGCGTCTCCTCTGCCCGGCGACGTTCTTCAATCTCGCGGGTCAGGGCCCGATTGGCCGTCTCAAGCTCGGCAGTGCGTTCCTCGATCCGCTGTCCCAGTCCATTGTTGAGCTGTGCCAGAGCCTCCTCCGCCCGTTTCCGTTCGGTGATGTCCAGCACTGATCCGATGAAGCGCACGGGCGCTCCCGCCTCATCAAAAAACGCCTGTCCGCGTGCCAGCACCCAGCGCCCGCCAGTCGCCTCTGGTCGCAGCGTGCGGTACTCCAGTGCGTAGCGGCCGCCTTCCTGGCCCATCAGCGCCCCTTTCACCGCTGCGTCCACCTTCTCCCGGTCTTCCGGATGCACGGCGGTGAGGAACATGTCATGCGTCACCTCCGCATCCAGCGGCACGCCGAATATTTCCTTCAACCTGTCTGACCAGTGACCCGGGTTGGAGTCCGGCGTGGCCTGCCAGATCCACAGCCCCAACCCGCCCAGCTCCATGGCCAGGCGCAGGCGCTCCTCGGCCTCGATGAGGGACTTGTTGTGCTGGCGCAACTGCACGAGCTGTTGCTGGAGGTGTGCAGGCGACCCCATCGGTACCGGAGCCGCAGACTCTGGGGAGCCCGCGAGGTCACCCTTCACCGGCAACTCACGACAGGAGACGATGAGGCAGTCTCCCCGATCAGAGCTGGCCACGCGACGGACGCGGGCCTCCACCCGTATCACATGCCCCAGACGATGCGCCAGCGTGAGGACGAAGGTCTCGGTGGCGTCACGCGAGCGGCTGCGCAGCCACTCCCGCACCTCGAGCGGTGAGGTGGTCGGCAGCAATTGCCAGGGCCGCATTTCCAGTATCTCCACCCGCGACCAACCCGCGAGCTGGCACGCAGCCTCATTCGCTTCCAAAAAGCGGCCGCTCAGGTCCACCAGCAGCACCGCATCCGGATGCTGCTGGAAGATCAGCCCTGCCAATCCCGGGTCAAGCTGGGTGGCAGGCTCTGTCTGAAAGGCAACGTCGGATGGCATGGTGGGATCGTGCGCAAAAAGCGATCATCTCCCATGCCACGACAACCGACAAGAGTTTCCCGCCCATGCCTGCGGTAGGCATGACACTTCCCAGTGTCAGTGGTTCCCCCAAGCGCCGCCCTGCGGATCCACCTCACCCCTCGTTCACTTCCCCCAGTTCTTGTCGGCGAAGTCCATGTACTTCTCCCAGTCGAAGAGCAGGATGTCGTGCTTGCCGGTGCGATTGTGATACCCCAGGGCCTCCCCGACGCTCACATCCGGCGCGGGCGGCTCCGCCACTCCGAGGCCTTTTTTGCCAAAGAGGGCGTACACCGGCTCCGCCAGCTTGGTCCCCAGGAACTCGCCCTTGGGATCCGCCCAGAGATCCTCCGTGGCACTGGCCACATACACCGGTCGCGGCGCGCACAGGGCGATCAACTCATGCTGGTCAACCGGCAGGGCGGCTTCGTTGATGCTGTACTTCTTGAAGTTGCCGTTGAACCAATGGGGGAAGTTCGTGTTGAGCTTGTTCACCGTCTCACCGAAGTGGCGCTTGCTCAGCGCTGCCCCACCCGCCCCGGAGTTGTTGCTGATGACAAGGCTGAAGCGGGTGTCCTGCGCTCCGGCCCAGAGGGAGGTCTTGCCCAGCCGGGAATGACCCAGCACGGCGAGGCGCTTGCCATCCACCTCTGGCAACGTCACCAGATAGTCCGCCATCCGGCTCAGCCCCCAGGCCCAGGCCCCGATGGAGCCCCATTCGTCCGCCTCCGGCTTGGTCTGCCCCGCCTTGTAAAAGAGCGGCTGCACCCCGTTCTGGAAGCCGTCGTCGAAGTCGGGGTCCAAATCTCCATAGTAGGCGGTGGCCACGCCGTAGCCGCGGGCGATCACCTCGGCCATCGGCCAGCGCCGGGCGTCCGCCCCACGAGACGCCTCGGTGGCGCGGTTTTCCGTGACCCCGGTCTCTTTATTATTGCGGAACCAGCCTTGGGGCACCGGGATGGCGGGATCCTCCGTCACGGCGTGATTGCCTCCGAAGTTTAGCCCGACAAACACGCCTGCTGGCCTCTCCTTGGACACGGCATTGGGCAGGTACACCAGCACGTCCAGATGGGGCGTGTCCGCCTTCGTGAAATAGATCCGCACCAGCCGTTGCGTGGCCTTGCCCTCCAGCGCCCTCTTGTTTTCCAGTAGCACTTCCATGCGCCCGCCTTCCAGCTTCTTCTCTGGCGTGCGCCCGTACACCTCGGTCTCGAAGAGCTTGAACAACTCCGGACGCCGCTTCTCCAGCCACTGCTCCTTGGTGGTCACCTTGGTGCCATCTGCGCAGGTGAGCGGGTCAGGGATGGGCAGGTTGCCCACGTGGACCTCGTCCTGGTTGATCACTTCCTGCGGCTTGGCCGCGGTGGCTGGGGCAGTTGCGGTCTGGGCCATGGTGAGGGAGGCGGTGGCCAGCGTCCCCACGCTGAGCATGAGGACTGCGGCGGGCGAATAGCGATTCATGGGAAAAGAACCCTGACTGAAGCGCAAACCTTTCGCCAGAAAATATCATCAGACTTGCCATCCGCCCGCTCACTGGCTCCAATGATGCAAAAAAATGCCCGTCCCCTTTTCAGCCGAACAGGTCACTGCCTTGGCTCCGGACACTGCGTCCGTGAAAGCCGGTCGTGGACTCACCAACCCTGCCAAATGGCCCACCCTCGGCTGCAACAACGAGGCGGCATGGGGCGAATGCCAGGGCAGTGGGTCGAAGCCCTACCAGACACAGGTGGACTTCACCGGTCCTGGCTTCAAATGCAGCTGTCCCAGCCGCAAGTTCCCGTGCAAACACGGCCTCGGCCTGCTCTTCATGGCCGCGGACCGGCCCGGTTCGCTGAAAGAAGGCGAACCGCCCGACTGGGTCTCCGCCTGGTTGCAGACGCGCCGTGACAAGGCGGAGAAGAAGGCTGCCGCGGTGGAAGCCGGGCCCAAGGCCCCTGCTGACCCCGAAGCCGCTGCCAAACGGGTCGCCAAACGTCTCAGCCGCATGCGGGAGGGTGGGGAAGATCTGGAGCGCTGGATGGCCGACCAGATCCGGCACGGCATTGCCACCTGGCCGCAGCAACCCCGCACCCACTGGCAGTCTCTTGCCGCACGCATGGTGGACCACCAGATGCCGGGCCTGGAAAAAGAGATTTCCCTCCTGGGTGGCATGCCCTACCTGGGCGAGCGGTGGCCAGCCATGGCGCTGATGCAGATGGGACGGCTCCACACCCGCCTGGAGGCGCTGCGCCGCTTCGAGTCCCTGGATGTGCCACTGCAATCCGATCTCCGCACCGTGCTGGGCTGGGCCGTGGACAAGGAGGAGGTCGCGACTGCGGGCGAGCGCATCACAGACGACTGGGCCGTGCTGGGCCAGGACTTCGAGGAGCGGGAGCGTCTGTGGGAGCGCCGCACCTGGTTGCAGGGGCGTCAATCCGGGCGCATGGCCCTCATCCTGGATTTCTCCCATGGCAACCGCGCTTTCGAGATACCGTTGGTTCCTGGTACCGTGATTCAGACGGAGCTCCTCTACTATCCTTCCGCCCATCCTCTGCGGGCCGTGCTCAGTACGCCGCCCTCCAGCACCACCCCTCTGGATCGCCCCTTCACTGCGATCCCGGATGTCGCCACCCTGCTGCGGGACTATGCCACCGCGCTGGGCTCGAACCCGTGGCTCACCCAGTTCCCCGCCGTCCTGACCCAGGTAGTGCCCATCCATCGGGACATGGGTGCGGACCAGCCTGGCCAGTGGCTGCTGCGGGACACTCAGGGCACGCTCCTCCCGCTTCAGCCGTTCACCGCCAGCCGTCATGGTTGGGAGCTGCTGGCCATCTCTGGAGGACATCCCCTCACCGTCATGGGCGAGTGGTCAGGGTCCGGCTCCCTGCAACTGCTGGCTTGCTGGCACGAGGAGGAGGGCTACTGCGCTTTTCATGAGACGGCTCCCGCGTGAGGGTCCGCCCCCTTCACGCTGATTTTTTATTTCATCGTTCCCTGTTTGCTTCATGTCCGCTCCGTTTTGGAAACAACTCAGCACCGCCGCCCTCCTGGGCACGGCGCGAACCCCCGCCCTCCCTCCGCTTCCGCAGGGCCTCCAAGATCTCGCTCTGGAGGAAGGGGCCGCTCCTGAAGCCCGGTTGTTGCGCACCGCGGCGGTGGCAGGTCTGGCCCAGATCGCCGGCCTGCAGCCTGCTTCGACGGATGAGCCGCTGCCGGAGCCAGCGATGCCCTCTCCACCAGGGGTGTGTCGGGATCCTCAAGCGGTGTCACTGCTGGCCCAGATCGCGGCAGAGGGTCCCGAGGCTCTGCTCGCGGAGGCCTGCCAGCTTCTGGCTGCGGCGGGGCAGTCTCTGCCTCATCGGCTGCTACCGACGTACTTCGACGCCGCATACCGTGCCAGCGCCCTGCGCGATCCGGTGATGAAGGCTGCGGGCACCCGGGGTGCCTGGTTGTCCGCCAAGAACCACGAATGGAGATTCGCCGCCACCGCCGGGATCGATGAAATCGACATACGCCAGTGGGAGGAGGGCGATGTAGCCACCCGGACGCGGTACCTTCACACCCTGCGCCAGACAGAGGCGGACCAAGCCCGCGAGTTGCTGGAAAAGACGCTCCCCCAGGAGTCCGCCCGCGATCGCGTCACTCTGCTGGGCGCACTGCGCACCCAGCTTGGCCCCTCCGACGAAACCCTGCTGCAAACCCTCCTGATCAGTGATCGCAGCAAGGAGGTGCGCACGCTCGCCGCCCGCCTCCTCTCGGCCCTGCCACAGTCCGCCTTTGCCCAGCGCATGCAGGCCCGGTTGCAGCCTTGCATCACCACCGAGAAGAAGCTCTTCCGCACCCACTGGGTGGCAGCCCCGCCCCAGGCCTTCCCAGCCGACGCGGCGCAAGACGGGATCGAGGAGAAACCACCCGGTGGCATCCGCGTGGGCGAACGCGCGTGGTGGCTGCGCCAGATCGCCGCCCGCACCCCACTGGGCTGGTGGACCGCCCACACCGGCATGACGCCCATGGAACTGGTCCTGTGGGCCGCCAAGACGGAATGGAAAGAGTCCCTTCTTCAGGGGCTGGCCGAGGCAGTCACCTTGCAGGACACCGATCCCGCCTGGATCCATGCCATCATCAATGCGGAGGTCCTGCCCGCGCAGGAGGCAGCGGAGCTCATTGGCGGGCTCGATGGCAAGGAACAGCGCGAAGCCTGGCTGAAGCTCGCTGGCTCCGCCCCCGCCTTCACCTGGTGGCTGCGTCTTGTCATCAAGGCGCCCTTCACCTGGGATACCGCCTTCTGGCTCGCTGTGGAAAAGAAGCTCATCGCCCACCTGCACAGCGACGCCGTGCAGTACGACTACGAGTTGCGCAATCTCCTTCCCGAGCTCGCCTGCCGCATCCCCATGGCCGCCACCTCAAGCCCCACCCCCTGGCCCACCGGCGCCAAGCACTGGCCGTCCTTCGAAGACGCCGCCCACCGCTTCCAGCAAACCCTCGAGCGCCGCAGCCGGCTGCGCCAAATGTTAAATTTAAAATTATGAATTATAAATGAATCTCACGGCACTTTCATAGAACCCTCCCATTCTCGTTCACAATTCATAATTCCTCATTCCTAATTGCCATGTCCGTTCTCCGTCAGCATGCCGAAATCCAGTTCGCCCAGGAGCTTGATGAGCTCCGCAAGTCCGACACCCGGCAGCGTCCGGCCAACTGGGTCCTCTCGCCCTGGGCCGTGGCCACCTACCTGCTGGGTGGGAAGCTGGAAAATGGGTTCGAGGTAACCCCCAAGTACATCGGCAGCCGCCGGCTCATTGAGATCGCGGTCGCCACGCTGGCCACCGACCGGGCTCTGCTGCTCTACGGGGTGCCGGGCACGGCCAAGTCCTGGGTGTCTGAGCATCTGGCCGCCGCCGTGGCGGGAGATTCCACCCGCCTTCTTCAGGGTACGGCGGGCACCAGCGAGGACCAGATCCGCTACTCCTGGAACTACGCCCTGCTGCTGTCAAAAGGCCCCTCCCGCGAGGCGCTCGTCGCCAGCCCGATGATGCGCGCCATGGAGGAGGGCCGCATCGCCCGGATCGAGGAGCTCACCCGCATCCCCAGCGATGTGCAGGACACCCTCATCACCGTGCTCTCCGAGAAGATGCTGCCCATCCCGGAGCTTAACAGCGAGGTGCAGGCCGCCCGCGGTTTCAACGTCATCGCCACCGCGAACAACCGGGACAAAGGGGTGAACGAGCTCTCCAGCGCCCTCAAACGCCGCTTCAACACCGTGATCCTCCCCCTGCCCAACAGCGAGGACGAGGAGGTGCAAATCGTCCAGAAAAGGGTGGCGGAACTGGGCCGGGCTCTCGAACTGCCTGCGGAGCCGCCCGCCCTCAAGGAAGTGCGCCGGGTGGTGCAGATTTTCCGCGAACTCCGCAGCGGTCTCACCGCGGACGGCAAGACCAAGGTGAAATCCCCCACCGGCACGCTGAGCACTGCGGAAGCCATCTCCGTGATCAACAACGGCATGTCGCTGGCCGGACACTTTGGCGACGGCCAGCTCAGCGCCACAGACATGGCCAGCGGCCTGCTCGGCGCCGTGGTGAAGGACCCCGTGCAGGACGGCGTGGTCTGGCGCGAATATCTGGAGACGGTGGTGAAGGAGCGTGACGAGTGGAAGGACCTGTATCGCGCCTGCCGCGACCTCGCCTGATCCCGTCTTCACCTACCGCTTTCTGTTGTTTCCTCAGCCATGGCCTCCCCTGCCAGCAACGTCCATCTCTTCGGCATCCGTCACCACGGCCCCGGCTGCGCCCGCAGCCTGGCAGCGGCACTCTCTGAGCTGGCCCCTGACTGCGTGCTCATCGAAGGGCCACCGGAAGCAGATACCCTGCTGCCGCTGGTGGTGGAAGAGGGCATGACGCCCCCAGTGGCTCTGTTGATCTACGCCGCAGAAAACGCCCGCCGCAGTGCCTTCTATCCCTTCGCGACATTCTCACCCGAGTGGCAGGCCATCCGGCATGCCTTGCAGCATCAGGTGCCAGTCCGGTTCATGGACCTGCCCGTAGCCCACTCCCTGGCCCTGGAGCACCAGGAGGAACCAGAGACAGCGGCTCCTGAGGCTGAAACGACAGCGGCAGAGGAGCCAACGCCTGTGGCGCAGGAACAGGCTGCCGGTGAAGAGACCGAGCCTGCAGATCTGGAAACGGATGACTCGTCTCCCGCCGAGGAGAGGGCGGACGACACCGTCCGGGGTGACCCTCTTGGCTGGTTGGGACGGGCTGCCGGATTCGGTGATGGGGAAGAATGGTGGGAGCACCTCGTGGAGCAACGTCACGATGGCCAGGATCTCTTTGCCGCCATCGAGGAAGCGATGACTGCCGTGCGCGCAGAGGCCCCGGCAAGCAAGGATGATGCTGAACTGCGCCGCGAAGCCCTTCGCGAGGCCCACATGCGCAAGACCATCCGCGCCGCCCAGAAGGAAGGCTTCCAGCGCATCGCCGTCGTGTGCGGGGCCTGGCATGTCCCCGCCCTGGCAAAGATGCCCTCCGCCGCGTTTGACAACGAGCTTCTCAAAGGCCTGCCCAAGACCAAGGTGGAGGCCACCTGGGTGCCGTGGACTTACAGTCGCCTCGCAGCCGAGAGTGGCTACGGCGCAGGCGTAGATTCTCCTGCCTGGTACGAGCATCTCTGGCTGCGGCAGGATGCCAGCCTGCCGCGCTGGTTCGCCCGGGTGGGAGCCGTGCTGCGGGAAGCCGATCTCGATTGCTCCAGTGCCCATCTCATCGAGTGCGTGCGGCTCTCCGAGACGCTCGCGGCCATGCGCCAAAAACCAGCCCCAGGCCTGGCCGAACTCATGGAAGCAGCCCGCGCCATCGTTGGCATGGGTGACGACACCGCCCTGCGGCTGGTGCGGCAAAAGCTGATCATCGGTGAACGTCTCGGCAGCGTGCCAGAGTCCGCCCCCACCGTGCCCCTGCAACGGGATTTGCTGAAGTTGCAGAAGAGTCTGCGGCTGAAAGTGAGCCCCACCCAGGAAACCCTGGATCTGGACCTGCGGAAGGAGAACGACCTGCTTCGCAGCCATCTGCTCCACCGCCTGCGCCTTCTCCGCGTGCCGTGGGGCGAGGTGACCGATGCCCGCAGTGGCAAAGGTACTTTCCATGAACTCTGGCGCATCCAGTGGAAGCCCGAATTTGCCGTGGCATTGATCGAAGCCTCGCCCTGGGGCGGCACGGTGGAAGACGCTGCGGCAGCCTTCGCCCGGGATCAGGCCGCGAAGGCGACGGATCTGCCCACGCTGACCACGTTGGTCAAAGAGGCCCTCCTCGCAAACCTCTCTGCGGCGTTGACCGCAATCGTTCACGAGCTGGAAAATCGCGCGGCAGTGACGGGCGACATCAGCCAGCTCATGGGGGCCGTGCCACCGCTGGCCCAGGTCTCCCGCTACGGGGATGTGCGCAAGACAGACAGCGCCCAGGTGTTGCACGTGCTGGACGGCATGCTCACCCGCATCTGCATCGGCGTGCCCAATGCGTGCGCCTCCCTCGATGATGAAGCCGCGGGTGTCATGAGCAGGCAGATCACTGCGGTGCATCAGGCCGTGAAGCTGCTGGAGGGAGGCTCCCACCTGCCCTCCTGGTTGCGGGCCCTCACCTTGGTAGCGGACGGACACGGCATTCACGGGCAGGTGGCCGGCCTTTGTGCCCGGCTTCTGCTGGATGAGAAGTCGGAGGACGATGCGGTGGCGGCCGTTTCAGCCCGCATGAGCCGCGCCCTCTCCCGGGGCACGCCGCCGGAGTCCGGCGCCGCCTGGCTGGAAGGTTTCCTGAACCAGAGTGGCATGGTGCTGCTGCATGATGACGTGCTCTTCCGGCTGCTGGATGACTGGGTGCGCTCCCTCACCGCGGATCACTTCACAGCCATCCTTCCCCTGGTGCGTCGCGCCTTTGCCCTTCTCGCCAGCGCAGAACGCCGGCAGCTTGGCGAACGCGCCCGCCAACATGGTGGAGCGGCTGCAGGCTCAGCTGGCAGTGTAGATGCGGGGGACGGCGCTGACCTCGCCTGGGATCCCGAGAGGGCCCGTCTGATGGTTCCCGTGCTGCGCCAGATCTTTGGCCTTCCCTCCTGATCTCACTTTATTTCGCCCCCGCTATTGTACTTTCCATGAACTCCACTGCCACCTCCTCACCCAGCATCGACCCCCTGGAGCAGCTTCGCCGTTGGCGGCTCATCCTGGGTGGAGAAGGCGCCGATGGCACCGGTCTGGCCCTTGCCGGGGCGGATCTTGAGATGGATCGCGCCCTGGGCGATCTCTATGATGCCGAGGAAGGCAAGGGGCTCCAGTCCCGCGGCCGCTCCACCAAGGGCGGCACGGAAGGCAGCCGCCCCCGCGTGGCCCGCTGGCTGGGGGACATCCGGAAGTACTTTCCTTCAACCGTGGTGCGCGTCATGCAAAAGGACGCGCTCGACCGCCTGAAGTTGCAGGAGATGCTGACCGAGCCCGAGATGCTGGAGGCCGTGGAACCCGATGTCCACCTGGTGGCCAGCCTCATCGCGCTCAACAGCATCCTGCCCGCGAAGACGAAGGAAACCGCCCGGCTGGTGGTACGCCGCGTGGTGGACGAGCTTGTTCGCAAGCTGGAGGAGCCCATCCGCTCGGCCGTGAGCGGGGCCTTGAACCGGGCGGAGCGCAACCTGCGCCCCCGCATCGCGGAGATGGACTGGCCCCGCACCATCCAGGCCAACCTCAAGCACTGG
This sequence comes from Verrucomicrobium sp. BvORR034, assembly GCF_000739635.1. Lineage (GTDB taxonomy): Bacteria > Verrucomicrobiota > Verrucomicrobiia > Verrucomicrobiales > Verrucomicrobiaceae > Verrucomicrobium. The sequence goes on from NZ_BATQ01000182.1 coordinate 97,425, forward strand.
CAGCCCGAGCACCAGACCATTGTCCCGGAGAAGCGGATCGGCTTCGGCCGGAAGAAACAACGCACTCAGCGTCAGATCATCCTCTGCATTGACCAGAGCGGCAGCATGGCGGCCTCGGTGGTGTATTCCAGCATCTGTGGGGCTGTACTGGCCAGCCTTCCGGCCGTGAAGACCCATCTCGTGGTCTTTGACACCTCGGTGGTCGATCTCACCGACCAGCTGGATGATCCAGTCGAGCTCCTCTTTGGCACCCAACTCGGTGGCGGCACGGACATCAACCGCGCCGTGGGCTACTGCCAGAGCCTCATCACTGATCCCGCCAACACCATCCTCGTGCTCATCTCCGACCTCATCGAGGGCGGTGTGGAGCAGAACCTCCTGCGCCGCACGTCTGACCTCGTCGAGAGCGGCGTGCAGTTCCTCGCCCTCCTGGCCCTCAGTGATGAGGGGTCACCGTGTTATGACCACGAACTCGCCGCCAAGATGGGTGCCCTCGGCGTCCCCTCCTTCGCCTGCACCCCGGACCTGTTCCCCGACTTGATGGCCGCCGCCATCAAACGTGAAGACATCAACTCCTGGGCCGCCAAGCATGAGGTGGTGACCACTCGGAAAGCATGACCGCTTCGCGGAGACACAAGACCTGAGCTGGTGGCAAGCGGAGCGCTTGCCTCTCAGGGCATCAGGGGCCGAGGCCAGGTGTAAAGGTGCGCCGTTCGCCCTATTCCCGAACCCACACCCCAACGATCCTGGGTTGTAAGGGCGACCGCCTCGGTTGCCTCATCGGGAACAGCTCGCGGCAAGCGGAGCGCTTGCATCCTGGGCTTTCGAAGCTTGGTGCCATACCACGAGGGCAAGTTTGCAGACGCTTCAGTTAGTGCCTGCCAAGGAACCTTGGATGCGAAAAGCAGCCAGACCGCCACAACTCCTTCGGAGTAGAATCCTTCAGCATCCCTTCCCAACGTAGACTCGCTGGAAGCTCGTCAACGTTGGGCTTGTAGCCGCATCCTCTTCCAGGAAGAGCTTCGACTGAAAGGCTGGACAGCGTCGGTCACGTGGTGACCACCCCAACCGCGCACGTTTTGAGGTGGCCGCCAAGGAACCAATTCCTGCTCAGTCCGCAGTTAATCCCCGAAGGGGATTTGTAGCACAGCCCAGTGGTTGGACGAGCCCTAAGCGAGTCAACCCTGGGTACCTCCGTGAAGGATGATCAGGTGGGAAAGCCGACAGCATCCGCTTTCTCCCCACCGCCATCCACACCTCCACGTCAGCCCCCTTCAGGTTCCTTGGCAGACACTAGCTGAAGCGTTTGCAAGCTTCGCCTTCTCCCCGTGTCACCAGGTTTCGAAAGTCACTGGAGCTCCACTGGCAGGAAGGGGAAAGCAAACCGCTCCGGAAAATCACTGCTTCGACTTAGATCGGTTATTGGCGCTGTAGGGCAAGCGCTCCGCTTGCCGAGCGTCCCCTGACAAGGCAACCGAGGCGTCGCCCTACAACCCAGGGTGTTGGAACGTAAGGAGAGATGGCCACATCGTGGGACGATTGGAGCGGGCCGATTCGTTGCGCGTGTTGTACGAGGAGAGAGAGCCCAAGTCTTGTGTGTTGCAGTCTTCTGTCTCCCGTGAAGCGAGCCCAAAATGGCACTGCGCCACTTCCAGCTTCCGCTTTCCACCACCGTGCTGTTGGAGGGCAGAGTTTTCGACAGTGCGTAGAGTTTCCAGCGACGGTGCGTTGCGCAGGCACAGGTGGGAAGGTACCCCCTTGAATTTCATTTCCGCGATGCGAGATTGGAGGCATGCGCGGGAGCTGTTATCTTCTAAGGATTGGCGGGGGCTCGCTGGGGGCGTTGTTTCTGACGATCGGGATCCTCGCGCTCATCCGTGGTCTGTCGTCTTGGATGCCCGGCGCAGTGTGCGCCTTTGGCCTCATGCTTCTCGCGATGGCCGTATTCGCGCCTTGTAAGAAACTGGAGAGATGGTTTGGCGGCATCTAGTGGAAGACCGCCGTCCTGAAATCCAGGCTGCCGCTGCAGTGGCGATCTTGTCATCTTCTCGCACCCTCCTGATCTTAAATAGGCCTGACCCTCTAGAAGGAGTGGCTACCGCGCCAGGACTCGAACCTGAAATAAGAAATTGCCCTCCAGCCACATCATAAATCGTTGACGATAAACGGTTAGACACCCCTTGACACAACCCGATACGTTGTTACTGTGGTTGTTACCATGGCTTCTTTACGCAAGCGTGCCAAAAGCCCCTACTGGGTCGCGTGCTACTACGACGCGGAGGGCAAGCGGACCCAACGCAGCACCGAGACCACTAACAGGAGCCACGCCATGAAGCAGGCTGTCGAGTGGGAAGGCGCGGCCCGGCTTGCCAAAGAGAAGCGGCTCACGGTCGACAAGGCCCGCACGATTCTGAACGAAATGCTACGCCTCACCGGTCAGGCCATTGATGCCGAGACCTTGAGGACCTTTTCGCGGCGCTGGCTGGATGGCAAAGCCCGAAATCGGGCCGCCCGGACCGCAGAGTCCTACGAGGGTGTCGTGAAAGCCTTCCTGGCCGTCCTTGGTCCAAAGGCTGACCATCCCGTCTCGACGATCCTACCGCGCGATGTGGAGGCCTTCCGGGACAAGCTGGTGGACGAAGGCCTGACCGGCTCCAGCGTCAACCAGCGGCTGAAAATCGTGGGTGCCATGTTCGCCACGGCCCAGCGGCAAGGAATCATTGGCAGCAACCCGGCCCGGAGCGTGGAGGTGGACGACACTGCGCAGGAAAGCCGGGACCCCTTCACTGCGGACGAGGTGCAAGTGCTCCTGACCAAGCTTCCAGACGACTGGCCGACCGCCGTCGCCCTCGGTGCGTTCGCCTCCATGCGCCTTGGGGACGCCGCGAATCTGGATCTTGCCCGCGTGAACCTGGAGGACGGCGCTATCGTCTACACTCCGCAGAAGACATCACGGAAGGGTCGGGTTCTCACCGTCCCGATGCACCCCGAGGTTGAGAAGCGACTGCGCCCCATGATCGAGAACGGGAAGTCTGGGCCCGCCTGCCCTTCCCTGGCAGGCAGGAAGATCAATGGAACCAACGGTCTATCTGGTGAGTTCCTTGAACTCATGGAGGCCGCGGGCATCGACCCGAAGCGCCGCACAGATGTTGAGGGCCGCGGGCGGCGTCATGCCACCAAGAGCTTTCACAGCCTGCGCCACTTCTTCAACACCGCGCTGCTGACTGCCGGCGTCGATGAGCGTGTGCGCATGGCGTTGTCTGGTCACACATCAGCCAGCGTGAATCAGAGGTACTCCCATGCGGAGTTGAAGGTGCTCAAGAAGGCGGTTGGGAAAATCAAGAAGTGAGAAATGCCCATGGAACCAACCAGTTCAAATAGTGAGCCCGACGACTTCATGTCAGGTTGGGAATCCATGGACCCTGATCAATTAATTGATCAAGTGGCAAGTTGGGGTATCGAACCCGTCCGGACTCTCCCAAGAGAGGAATTGAACAGACTCGCTGATCTGGATCTCCGTATTGAATTCGCACGCCGGAAGATGGAAGGGTTGGACCAATGGGAAAGGTTACTTTGGCCTGCACTGTGCGATCTGGAGCGAACAAGAGGAGCGCCCGAATCGGCAAGGTCAGAGGCGCTTGATGGTGTGCTTGAAGCGATGAGAGCGGCCGTCATGCACCCAGACAACGCAAGGTTAGCATATCCCCTCTTCCGGCGAATGAGTGAGATGTGGGTGAAAGCCACGGACAAAGAGACGTGGCCGCTTGAGTCCAAACCAATTTCCGAAAAGCGATACTACGTCCTTGAGGCAGTCCGCGTTCTCACCAAGGCAAATGCCCGGAAACCGACTCAAGCGGACGTTATCGCCTTCCTGAAGGACCCTCCTGAAGAGCTTAGCCATCTGCGTATGGAGATCCCAAAAGGCAAGGTCTCGGAGTACATTCAAGACGCTGGAATCCAGGACATGATCGCTGATGGGAGGGCTGCTTCAGCGCGTAAATCCGGGAAAGTTCCCGATGGTCGAGAACAAAAAGGAACATGAATGAGGTTTTGTATGCGTCGGGCACTTTGAGTCATGACGCAGACAGAAGCACAGACACACAAGGCGCTCCCGTTTGGAGCGGATCTCATTGAAATGCCGAGTCGTACCCTGGTGTTCCGGGGTCTCCGATTCTCCCGCAGCTCCCTCTACCGCTTGGCTGATGAGGGCGAAATCAAGACGGTGCCCATTCGGTTCACGGGTAGCACCCAGCGCCGCCGGGTGATCCTGAAGGAGAGTCTGGACGCCTTCCTCGACCGGCAGATTGCCGAGGGGATGAAGCAGATCGAGGCGGGCGCATCCAAAGCCTGACCGAAGTAGCGGCAGACTCCGCACAGAGGGAATTTCTGGCCAGACCTGCGCAACCTTTCCTCATGATCGCGACACAAACCCGACGCCTGTGTTTGCGGTGGCTCAACTCCGCCGCTGACGGGAACTTGAGGCTATCGACCATGAACACCTTCACCCTTTAAACACGAAAGCCGCGCCTCATCGGCTGCGGCCATCGCTAAAACACTAGTTGGTCACCCTGGCAGGTCCAACAAGTGTAGCGGTGTCAAAGCCGATTGCAAGCGCGGGAATCACTCCCGCTGATGAAAGACGCTCTTCCTACCCACCTGCAAAAGCTCGGGTGCGAACCCAGGGTTACAGGAGACAAGTTAATTGCTCTTTGCCCGCTTCATGAGGACGCTCGCCCCTCCCTCCGAGCAACCCAACATGGTGACGCCTGGCTCTGGCACTGCCCAGTGTGCGCGAAAGGTGGCACCATCATTGATCTGCACGCCATGATTCACGGCGTCAGCATCCGGGATGCAATCTCGATGCTGCGCCAGGACTACGGCAACCCCGCAGAACTTCCAGTACGCCCCGCTATTGCCCCAAGGCCTCCTGAACCGTGGCCCAATATTGGCCTTGCTGATGGCGGCACTCTGACAAGGCTGGCGAAGCTGCGCGGTCTGTCGGTGCAAGCTATGGCAGACGCCCAGCTCTACGGCTACCTTCGCTTCGGCTGGCGCTATGGGCATCAGTGCTATGTCTTGCTCGATGAGCGAGACTCCTTCGCCCAATACAGGAGGATGGATGGCGGCATGTTCCACCACGGGCAGAAGTCCGACAACCTTGCGCGGCGCAAAACACGCCCCATTGGCCTGCGTCACCTTGGGAGCCAGGAGGTGCCTGTGTTTCTCACTGAAGGCACTGTCGGCTACTTGGAGCTTTTGGAACTTCTTCACCGTGCCGATATGAGCCACTGCACCGCAGCACTCACACTGCCGAGCGCTGCAAGCTCTATCCCGTCCGATGTCCTCCCGATGCTGGCAGGCCGGCGGGTGCGGATCATTGGGGACACCGGAAGGGCCGGGGAGCAAGCGGCCTCCCGTTGGGTTCGAGAACTTCAATCGGTCGGTGCCAACGTCGACTGCGTGGATCTCTCCCGCGTCCCCGAGCTGGCCCGCGTGACCAAGGCTGACCTGGGTGACTTCTTGAAACTGCCTCAAACTCCCAACGTGCTGCAGACCATCACCGCAATCACTTCTCTATGACGCTGCTCCCCGGACTGATTCAAAAGCCTGCTCCGGCCGCGCAAGCGAATGGAGAAAAGCAAGATACACCGTTTGAATGGTCTCTTGTAAGCGCCAACGATCGATGGACCGACGATCCCGACCGGATCGCAAACATGAGCGATCCACCGATTATTGATGGCATGCTGAGAGAGCGTGAAGTCGCTACCGTTGTAGGTCCAGCCAAAACGGCCAAGACGTGGTTCACGCTCAAGATGGCGCTCGCTGTAGCAGGCGGAGACCCTTTCCTTGGACGCGCAACTTTCCAACGGAAAGTGCTTTATCTCGACTACGAATTGAAGCCTGGAACATTCGAGAAGCGCATGTGTATGACATCGGAGTGGCGTCCAGAGGGTTTCCATTATCAATGCTTGAGGGGGCGCGCCAAGCTTCCCGGGATCGCCGACATAACCACGCTCGTCGAAGCGGAAGGATTTGGCTTGGTGGTGGTGGATTCGCTTTATCGTACTGGTTGGCTTCAGGAGGAGAACAACAACGACACCACATCAAGAGATCTCACAGCGTTGCAGAGCTTCACAGCTAAGACCAATTGCTCCTTGATCTGCGTCGACCACACTGCCAAAGGCGGAGGAACTGACAAGAGCGCCGTGGATGCCGCCCGAGGCGCTTCAGCAAAGGGCGGCTTCTATGATAGCCTTTTCGTGCTTCGCCCCACAGATAAAGGGCCAGACATTGAAAAGACGTATGCAGTGCTTGATCCTGTGTTGCGTGACTGGCCGCGTTTCAGCGATCTGCCGCTTGTGGAATTCGCCTGGCACCAAGGGCGGATATCCATCGATGTGGCAGGAGAGGTTCAGAGGGGTGATGCCCATGGAAACGCCGCAAGGGTGCTTGCTGTCATTGCCAGCTCTGATGAGCCGATACGTTTCGCCGAGATACAAGACGGGTCTGGTCTGTCGGAAGGCGCAGCGAGGAGGATTCTTAAGAATCTCGTTGTTTCCGGAAGGGTCGTCGAATCACCTGATCCGGGGCACAAGCAAGGCAAGGTGTACTCCATTAGGGAGTCGGAAGCATGACCGCGCCAAACCCCGCCAAACCGCGCCAACTGTACCTAACGCCACTCGGTTTGCCATGAACGTTTTCAATGATCCTATGAACATAAAAACCGTACCACGCCACTATAAGGATTGGCGTGGTGGCGCGGTTTTGAAAACCACCTCAAAACAAGGGAGCGAGGGGGAGCTTCGCTTTCCCCCTCTCGCCGTCATCCAGACGCGCACCTCTTTCGCTTCGCGTCGGTGCGGTCTTCGTCCCGGCTGGCTCCCGTAGGCTCGAGCACTGACACGACCACCCAGCATGACCCCGCCGACGATCATCGTGGATACCAGGGAACAGACACCCTTGCAGTTCACCCGGCTGGCCTCTGAGGTGGGTACGCTGACCACGGGCGACTACAGCATCAGGGGCATGGAGACATCCTTCGCCGTGGAGCGCAAGAGCGTGGCTGACCTGATCGGCAGCTTGAGCACCGAGCGCGAGCGGTTCATGAAGGAGATCGACAGGTTGAGAGGATTCGACTTTGCCCGCTTGCTGATCGTTGGTTCACGTCGTGAGGTAGAGCAGGGCACATACCGCAGCAGGATGAGTCCTAAGGCCGCTGTTGCCTCACTGTTGGCCATTGAGGTGCGAGGCCTGCCTGTTGTGTGGGCAGAGACGCCAGCACGGGCTGCTCGCATGATTGAGGAGTGGGCCGTGTACTTCGTCAGGGAGCGCGCTAAACCCTTTGCCACCGCTGCCGAGCTCAAGGAGCTGGTGGGTGTCCTGGACGGGGTGGGCGCTGTTTAGACACGCCCCCTGGGGTAAAGGATTCCGCTCGCGTCCAAAAGCGTGGGGTTTTCCCCTCTACCGTCATTTCCGCACGAGTGACCTTTTGAACAGGTTCCCATTCCCTACGGCCCCCGGTGGTGGCCCCGCCCTACTGCCGTCAGCCGTGAGGGCCCCTGGATGGCTTGGAACCATTGGGAACTTGCTCACCCACTTCCCATTCCCTACGTGAGCCTGCGGTTTGCGGGACTTGAAGACGAGAGCGTAGAGGCCGGATTCGGAGATGAGGTTGAGCGACTGAGCCCCGCCGCGCTGACCGGAATGACCCTCGCTATTATCTAGGGTCATTCGTTCATCAGCATCCAAGCTCTTTATTGCGTCAGAAGGATTGGCGATCTCAAGAATCCGGCACGGGGATTACCCCGCTCATTGTGCAGAGTAACCGATCACAGATTCGTGATCCGTGAACCTGCTCCGGTAGATTTTTACCGAGGTGAGTTTTTTCCGAAACTGGAAACAACCCCCAGGTGGCCGGCCCCGCTCCCCAATTTCGGGGAATACTCCGGTTTCAAACCGGAAAACCCATGTGGTGTGACACGCTCCACCCGCTGACGCCGTGCCCATAACCCCGCTCCCGTCCCGGAGTTAACGGACCGTCGCGCCCCGGCGCAAAGCGTTGACACCCCGCCCGTGGGGAATGGGCACTCAAATTCAGGTCGGCGTTGGGGTAAATGCGGGGCAGTTCCAAAGCGGGCTGGCCGCGATGAGTCAGTCTTCAAGCAAGTTCACGACTGACCTCCGCAGCCAACTCGTTGGGGCAATTGGCGGGTTCACACTTCTTACCGCTGCGGCGAATGTATTCAAGAAGGCGCTAGATGCCTCCAGCCAGGCACAGAAACTGAGGGCCAGCCTAGAAACGCGTACCGGCTCCGCATCTCAGGCAAAGCTCGTGCTATCTGAGCTTGAAGATCTTGCCGCCGGTACACCACTCACGGGCGCAGAACTTGGCGAGTCAGCGAAGATGTTGATCGCCTTCGGCGAGTCTACGACGACGGTCACGGACACTCTGCGCAAGCTGGGGGACATCGCAGCCGGGGTGGGCATGCCTCTGTCAGAGCTGGCAGAATTGTTCGGGAAGGCCCGGACCCAGGGCACAATTTTCAGTGAAGACTTGAATCAGTTGAGCGGTCGCGGCGTGCCGATCATACAAAGCCTCGCTAAACATTTTGGCGTGGCGGAGAGCCAGATCAAAAAACTGGCGAGTGAAGGTAAAATCGGATTCGAAGACATGCGGGCCGCGTTGTTCTCCTTGACCCAGGAAGGGGGAGCGTTTTTCCAAATGATGTCCAAGCAGGCTGGCACCTTTGAAGGACAGGTGAGCACTCTTGGCGACGCTTGGGAAAAGCTGCTGAGGAAATTCAGTGATCCGGTGTTGGAGGCGATAACCGGGCAAATCTCCAAGGGGACGAGCCTGCTTGAGAAAATGGGTGTGGTTGCCGATTGGGTCAGTCAACAATGGGCAAAGACCATCGTTGCAATCAGCTTTTTCACTGAGGCTGTAGCCCGAGCCAAGCAGATGGTGGACGACAAGTTGAACGGACGCTCGTCTGGCATGAGCTTCGTGGAGCGCCTCAAAAAAGAGTACGCAGAGCTTCAAGATTTCCTCGCCGATCAGCATTCTAAACTTCTTCCCGAGGACAAGAAAGAAATTAAGTTTCGCGCTGACGTGGACCGGCAGTTGAATGAAGCCAAAAAAAGCAAGCAGCCGATTGCCGAGGAAGTTGACGACAAGGCTGCGAAAGCGGCGGAGAAAATCCGCGAACGGGAGCAGCGACTCAAGGACAATGAAGCCGAGGCCGCACGCGATCGCCTGGAGGGTGAGGCGCGCATCAACGCCTTGATCAAAGAGCGCAATCGACTTCGTGAAGAAGCGGCTAACGCCCCTGATGACGACAAGCGCCTTGATGCTCTGGAGAAGGAGCAGAAGGTGCGCCGCGACATCGAGAAGGAGAAACAAAAGCAGGCAGACGACGCGAAACAGAAAGCCGAAGACCAGCGCAAGCAGGACGAGGCTGACGTGCTTGCCATCGCCCAGGCTCGCGAAGAAGAAGCCAAGGCACGTCGCGAAGACCAGCTTGAGCAGATGACGCCTCAGCAGCGCATTGCTGAATTCCAGAAGGAGAAGAGCCAGCTCGAAGCCGACGCAAAAAACATGGAGGAGAGCGATCCCGCGGCAGCCGCACGCAAGCGCGCCGACGCTATCGCATTGGGTCGCAAGATCCGCGACGAACAAGGCAAGCTAGACGAAGAGGCGAAGCGCAAGGCAGAGGAGCTTAAGAGTAAAATGGAGGAGGAGGCCAAGAAGCGCGAGGACGGCAAGCGTCGCGCCGCAGAGGTGCCCGTCTCCAGCCTCCAGGCCGTCGGCGGCGGCGGTCGCGCGGGTCCGTCGTCTGGATCTGACCCAGTGCTACGAGAGAACCAGAAGCAAACGCAGCAGCAGGGTGAGATTATCATGCTGCTACGCCAGATGGTAGGCGTGACATCCACCCCCCAGTCGGCACCAGCGCGCATGTAATGGCGATCAACAAGAAGGGTCCCTCACTATGAAACAACGCAAATTCCCAATCGACCGCGACCGGCGCGACTACCCAAGTGGCCGGTACATCCCGGTTCTCAGCCCACTCTGGAAAATGATCACGTTCGCGCCCACCCTGGCTTGGCTGTGGCTGATGGCGACCTTGTTTCCTGACGACTGAACCATCACGCCCATGCAGACGCCCATTGATCTCCTCTCACTCGCTGGCCAGCCCCGCGAAGCTGTTGCCGCGGTGTTGCCACTCGATGACGAGGACGGCGCAGCGTGGGGACCGTTTCACGAGTTCGTTGCCTACTTCGGCGAAGACGGTCGGCTGATCGGTGGCCACGTGTTTTTCAACGAGCTGCACTCTCCAGACAGTGCCCACGCCATGATTGCCGAGTCACTCAACATCCGGCCCGGGGCCCATTGCACGGTGCAACTGCATCCGTGTGTTCACCGCTCCGAGATTGTCACCGCCGCCTTCCGTTTCACCGCCTGATCATGCACGCTTACCCTCGACTTGCTGCCAAACTCTTTCGCTCGCCCCTCCTGCTGGATGCTGGCGTGAGATGGAGTTTCGAAACCGCCCTCCTGGCTCGCATGGGGGCCGCCGTTGCGCAATCGTCTGCGATGGAGGGAAAGGCCCCGGACTCCAGAACGGCTGACATCTACGGCACCTTCCAGAACGTGGCCATCATCCGCATTGATGGTGTGATCGATAAACGCATGTTGGCGCTAGAAGCTGAGTGCTTTGGTGGCGTGGATCTCGAAGTGGTGGACGAAGCCTTGAAGCAGGCAGAGTACGACCGCGCTATCACACACGTTGTCCTCGACATCCATTCTCCCGGCGGCGGTGTGACTGGCACGCCGGAGACGGCCGCCCGCATCGCCCGCCTTGCCAAGGTGAAGGAGGTTCACGCTTTCGTAAACTGCCAGGCCTGTAGCGCCGCCTACTGGCTTGCCTCACAGGCTGACGTGATCGCCGCCGCGCCATCGGCAACGGTCGGCTCCATCGGCGTGTATATGGCGCTTCTGGATGAATCCAGGGCGCTGGAAATGGAAGGCTACTCCGTGAACCTCATCAAGGCCGGGAAGCACAAGGCCATGGGTGCCAGCTTCCAGAAGCTCACCAATGAAGAGCGCGCCATCTTCCAAGGCCAGGTTGATTCCATCTACGCCGACTTCAAGAAGGCTGTCACCGCATCCCGACGCATCGCCGCCTCCACCATGCAGGGCCAGAGCTTCGACGGCAAGACGGCGCTCGCATTGGGTCTTGTTGACGTGCTTACATCGGACAGCCTGGAGGAGTACGCAGGCAGGCTTCTGCACTAAGCGTTGACACCGTGAACCTTGTTGAATTGGTCCTATGAAACTCGCAGATATCTTCCATTCGTTCGGTTCGCGTATCGCCTCCCTAAAGAAGCAGGGCAAGGCGGGCGAAGCTCGTGCCCTGATCCTTGAACGGGACAAGGCCGTCACTCAGGCAGAAGCCCCCCCGCCTGTCGCGACCACTCCTTCAGCTCCAACGTCTGCGCCCGCGGTAACAGCCAAGCCAACGTCTGCGCCCGCCCCCGTGGCCGTGGATCACTCCGCCACCATCGCCACGCTGAACACCCGTCTGGCCAGCATGGAGAAGGAGATTGCAGCGCTGAAGACTGAGAACGCCACGCTGAAGGCCGGAAAGCCCGATGCTAGCACTCCAACTCCACCGCCTGTTTCGGCATCGAACCCGAAGCTTATCACGAGGACGGCTTTCAACATGCTCGACGCCAAAGCCAAAGCCGACTATATGCGGAGTGGCGGCAGGCTCACGGATGACAGCGCGGCTCAGCCGAGCGCGAGCCCGGAAGGTCAAAAGCGAATTGCAGAGCTTGTCCTTCAAATCGATCAGTGCCGGACCAATGAGGCACGCACCGCCTTCATGATGCTCCATGGGGAAGAGGTTGCTACACTCCTGATGGCAAACCGGGAGTTGATGAGCTTCTCACTGGCCTTCCCCAACTGGACCACGTTTGCCAAACGCACGAAGGCCTAGACTTTCCGTCCGGTCCCCGAGTGGGGGCGCCGGCATATCCCGAGACGTCCAAGAACAGGCCGGGAAGTCAGACGGACGGGAACGTCTGACCCGGCCGACTCAAAGAAACGAAAGGTCCCTCATTATGTCCATTACTACCACTCAGCCCATTTGGAAACAGTACGCCCAAGAAGGCGAAGCCTCACCCCTGATTGCCTACCGTCGCAATCAGAAGCAGCAGGCAGCAAGCCGCGCTCGTGTCGAGGAATTGAAGGCCTCGAAAGCCATGGTGGAGGTTCGTTTCAACGAACTGACTACTTCAACCGATGACGCCGCCGTTATCGCTCAGGAACTTCCCGCCGTGGAATGGGAGGTCAAACTCCATGAGCGTCGCATCACTGCCGCCGCTTCAGATGAGGCGCGGGTCCTCGATGAGTCCGCCCCTCTCGCTTATGCCGCTCTCGCGGATCTGGCCGATGCTCTGAAAGGCTTTGGCGACCAACTGGAGAAGAAGGTTGCAGAGGGCTTGGCAGAGGCAACCCGCCAGCAAGGATGCGCATGCAAGCTGGGTCCTCAGTTCGTGGCTGACAAGGCCGGGACGATGGTTCAGGAGATCGCCAAGCTTCACCCCGTGGTGGTGCAGGCGCGGGAAGCCTCAGCCGCGGCGGCGGCCGCTGGCCATGACATCGCCTCTGCCCGTGCTGGCATTGATGCCGCGGAAGCCTCCCTGCTGTCCCTCCGCAAGGCGTAGACCTTCCTGACGGTCCCGAGGGACCATTCAACCGTCAGGGACCCCGTCTGCGCTTCGGCGTGGGCGGGGTTTTTGTTTGACGGATTGTCGATCAAGTTCCTCAATCGAGCATGTCATCCAACGAATATCTATATGCGAAGTCGGTTAGAGGCGAAACTCCTGATGAAGCTTTACTACGGGGCAATCAAGTGGCTCAGCGTTTGGAAGAGCACCCAGACTGCAGCCATGTTTTTCCTTGTCAGGTTGCGCCGGGGATATTGGGGTATCTTGCTGTCGTGAAGTACATGTCCCACAGTGGAAATCAAATCGAGATTGCTTCTGACAACATCGGTCGGGAGGGTATCGATAAGATCGACGGTTTGCTTTCCGATGCTTCAGCCGCATCTGTGGTCAAAATTTATAAGGACGACGGCTGGATTGTAGCCGAAGGGCTTTTGCGAGACTTGTCGGGAAGCGAGATTACGATTGAGGCTGTGAAAACCTCTATCGATAATAGGGAAGGTAGAACGCTCTTAGCGGAAAAGACATTGAGCGGTGAACTGAACTTGAACGTCACCAACGGTCTCGACACTTTCTCGTATCGAGCCAGCCACTTTCGCCTGATTGAAACAGATGTCATCCGCGCGAGTTTCCTTGTGAAGATGAATGACAGCCACACTCCATAAACCTTCGAAGGTGGAGATGGTCAACAAAGCCACCGAGATCCGCCTGCTTGCTGAAAAGCAGATGGGGGAGTTTCTGGCCGCGAGCCCGAAGAATGAGGGTGGCCGTTGACGAATGTGTTACTCTATGTGCATGAAAAACGTCTTCTTCGCGGCAGTAGCCCTTGCACTGTCGCTCACCTCGTTGCGCGCGCAAACTACAGCCGAGCCAGTGACGGTCTCCCCATCAATCACCCTGACCGGCAAAACGGTTGGTATGAGTCGGGATGTGACAACCACCTGGCAAGCTCCGTGGGGCAGCTTTAACAAAGAGGCTACAAGCCGTCGATGCCTTGCGATCACAATGTCCACCGTTGCCAGGGCTCCCCAAAAGGCGAAGGTTCAGGTTCTCTTTCTTTTCCGCAACCAGGGCTCGAAGGATCTGGAGATTGAATCTACTGACGCGAAAGAGGCGACTGCCGAAAACGGCAAGCCAGCTATCCTCACGGTTGATGTCATCACTGAAGACACCTACGACAAGTATGTTGCCCTTGGGGCCCAGGCGAAGACGGGGCAGCGGTATGTGGGATGGGCGGCAAGAGCCATTGATGCGAACGGGAACATTGTAGGGACATGTGGCAGCACCACGGCTTACGCCAAGTACGCCTACGAGGCGAGATAGGCGTGAAGCGGTAGGCTCCGAAGTTGATCAGCATGCGATTCCTCACCATGGAATCGAAAGCAGACCCTACCCACATCACAATCAAGATCCCTCGCCGGGCCCTCCAGCTCTGCGCGGACAAGCTGCCATCTGGTGTGACCGTGCTCATGGTGCCGCCAGATGCGTTTCCGCCTGAGTTTATCCGACTGCCGGATAATGGAGAGCGATGCTCTGTCACTGGCATGTCTCGCACCTGGCTCATTGAGCGCATTCGGGACAGCCGCAAGTACGGGACTGCTATCAAGGTGCATCACATCCGTAGCAAGGGCGCTCTCCGCGGAGTGGTGCTCATTGATCGAGCGAGTCTTGTCGCGTGGCTCGCTGAGCACGAAGAGCCAGAGTGGGTAAACGGCAAGATGCCCTCCCCAGTGCGTCAGTCCAGATCCTGAAACGGTGATTTCATAGGTCCTGCCGTTGGGTAAACCTTGGCAACGTACTCATTCGCTGCCTTTAGGGTGACGCGATAGCCGCGAACGCCTGAAAACTTCTTTGCGCGAATGTGACCAGCCTTTTGATGCGTCCGAATGGTCAGCATCGACTTATCTACATGGGTCGCGATCTGCTCAAGGGTGACGTGAGACTCGATCATGGTGGCGAAGGTTTATGTATTAACTGTGGAGGCTCAATGAATGGTAGGTGGGGGAACTTCCTGGCAATGTAGCGGTTTGCCTCTCTCAATGTGAACCGCATTCCGCGAATCCCTTTCGCCTTGGGGCACGGGCGGATGAGGCCATTGTTTACATCCACGTTAATCAGGCGAGTGCATCGCCCGATGTGGGCCGCGAGCTGGTCGCGGTTGATGTAGATTTGCGGCAAGTCATCATGCTGCATGGCTCCTTTTTAAGCGAGGGCCAAGGCGCATCAAGCAACAGTTTTGAGGGGCCTCGATTGAGTGCTTGAACAAGTCTAGCGGGTCTTGTGCTACGCCAGGAGGAATTGACCGAATAGGGCAATCATGCGTGACCTCATAGATTTGAAAAAAGTATGCTCTGCAAAACTTTCCTGTTGCATCAACTTGTACAGTGTACAAGTATACCTGCGTGAACCACGGTGACCGTGGGGAACAAAAAAGGCCTGCCAGGTGTACCACCACCCGACAGACCTCACATGCAATAATCCTGTTAGGAGGATCACTACTATGCAAACATATGAGCGCGGAGCTAGTCCGCAAGCTGAAGCTTGCCAGGGAACAATTGGGCGTCACACAGAAGGAGATGGCCGCACGACTGGGTGTGTCGTACAACACCCTAGTCAGCTGGGAGAACGACGCCAGAACACCCAGCGCCCTGGCCCTGGAGGCGCTAAACGCCAAGCTGGACTCGCTACTTCAAAAATAGATCCCGGTGGCCGCTTTGGTCACCCGAGCCCCGCCGAAAAGGCAGCGGGCATGCTGGACTTCATCGACAGCCAGTCTCAGCAGAAGATCGGGCTCGCGGGGAGTCACAATCTGCCGACGCTGGTGCGCCGGGGGCTTGGCTTCCTGTCCGAGTTCACCAACACGCCGGCGGAGGACATCCTTGCCGTGTTGATCGTCCGTGAAGTGGAAGTGATGGGGCAGTACTTCTGCTTCAATGGACGCAAGGGGTTGGCAACCCTTCAGGAGGTCGGCTGGCGCTACCAGTCCGAGTCGAACGAGCTTCGCATCATCAACGGCAACCTGTGAAGCGTCCACCCGCTGCGGCTCCAGAATGCACTGGGGCCGCGGCTGGGGTGCGCCATCGCGCAACCATTGTCCATCATGACGAATAGCCCTACCTCGTTCAGGATGTCGGAAGAGCTTGAGCAGGCAACCAAGCTGCTGATTGAAAAGCACGGCATTGGCACCATTGGCATCTACATCCGGACGCTCATCCGAAATGACTGCCTGGCAGGCGGCGCTTGTCTCTCGATCGCCATGTCCTTCAACAATCTGACCAACCTCGAACAGGCCGAGCTTGATCGGAAGCTTCTGAAGCGGTTGCAGGGCAAGCCCCGGCCCCGGGGAGTGATGTTGAACCGCATGGTGGAATCCTTCCCTCGGACGGTTTCGGAGGCAGCAAATCCCGCACCCAAGCGACATAGCAAACAGATCACAGTGCGCACGGTGCTGGGCTTGGAGGAGCCTGATGTCCAGCAGATGGGGAGGGAGATTATCCTCAACTTGAGCCCTGAGCACCACACCCTCTTCCTCAACAAAGCGAAGGCGGCCGGGAAAAGCAGCGTGGCCGAGTACTTCGAAGATGAACTGCCTGCATTTGGCTAGGTCAAAAAGATCACCGCCCCCTCCACTTTCTCGGAGGGGGTTTATGATTTCAGATATTCTTCTAGGGTTCTGCCTTGAACCCTGATTCTGTAGGAAACCGCCTGATTCTTAGCCATGTGCTTGCTAAGTTTGACGTGTGTGACGGTGTGTCTCAGTTTTCGGCACGCAACGATGACCATCGGCAGACTGGTCCAGACCGAAGCTAGGGCCGCTTTGCAAGATTCCATTTTGCCGAGGGTTTCAGAGATGATCAGATAAGCGCAGCCGTGATGCTTGCAGACCTTTGGCAGCTTGTCATTCGCCCTCTTGTCGTTCCTCCCCTTGTCGCGCGTAAGAATAAGCCAGTCCCTGTCAGGGTCCGTCTCTGCAAGCTTTGGGATCCAATGACGATCATGTGTACATCCCTTGGCAATATCGTTCTCGTGACTGAATTCCCAGTTGGGATAACTAGATTGCCAGAAAGCGGCCAACTCTTTTGGCAACGCCAATGGCAAATTGTTATCGACTAGGATATGGAGCGGTCTGCTCAAGCAGCTTTTCGGAGTTCGGGAGCATTACGAAAGGCCTCAACAGCGACAACGACGTCGCTAACATCCACTTCGTAGATTCGAGCTGCGTGCTCTGCTCCTCCCTCCGCTTCTGCTGCATCACGAAGCGTTGAGGCTCTATAGACTGTACCTTCTACAGTCGGTTCTCCGAAATTTACACTGGGGTCCATGACCACTCTCTTGGTCACGCCGTCGAACTCGTTCTTCCAAAGTACCCACTTGCTAGCGTGGCCGTCCTTGTCGAATTCTAGACGATCCAGGTACTCGCACATAATAGGGTGCAAGTTCCTGTGTCCTTGGTATGGCCCAGTAAGCTGAATCGTGTTTTCCTCTCCAGGCGGCAGAATCACAACGTCTCCAGCATCATCAACAAAAACTCGATGCCCTCTCTCTGACAGAGGATAGTCGAGGCCGAACTCAGTTTTGCACTTCTCCAGCGCCTCTCTGAGCGCTTTCGCGTTCACATCCTTGGACTTCAAGTAGTGAATAACAGACGCCTGGATGAAATCGTTAAAGTTGAGCCACAGCCCTTCTTCGCCATTTGTGTCAACTTGCCCCTTAATAATCGGCTTCCTGCCCCCATAGGGTCGAAACCATGACCTCAACGTTGTGACAGGTACATGGAGATACGAGGCCACTTCCCGGAAGGAATAGAGACCGCCATACCCCTCCGCGCTGTCTAGCACGCTAATCATTCATCCAATAGTACGTTGCCTTTAGAGCACTTCGGTTGCCTTGTGCCAAGGGAATTTTTCCTTGCAATACGATAATATTGGACCTGACACAGCTAGGCACGTTCAAACACACGTTGTCACCTACCGTTGTTACCGAGGTTGTTTCTCCTCGTTCTTTTCCACGTAAACCCTTCATCTAGAAGAAGTGGCTACCGCGCCAGGACTCGAACCTGAAATAAGAGAGTCAGAATCTCTCGTGTTACCATTACACTACGCGGCAGTTGTCTGGCGAAGGCTTGCACCTTCACCCTAAATCAAACCCGACAGTATGGCTACCGCGTAAGGATTCGAACCTTAACAAAGAGAACCAAAATCTCTTGTGCTACCGTTACACCACGCGGCAGTTGGGATACTGCGGGCCGATAAAGTACGCAGGAAGGCGGTGTCCGCAAGAAAAAATGGCGCAGGAGGTGGCAATCCGGCGAAGGATGCCTCCCTCTCCCTCCAGCGAAGCGTCTCAACAGCCCGCTTGCGGGCCCCTCAGCCAGCTGCGGAGCGGCGTCTCCACCAGCGTAACGTCTCAACTCTCCCTCCCCCTCCCCTAGTCTTTCGGGAAGATGCGTCCGCGATTTTCCAGCGAGGGCAGCAGGCCGGTCAGGTCCCAAGTCTGGCCCTGGGGAGCGATCAGTTCGCCCGTGGTGACCATCAGGACGCCGCCACCGCGCAACTCGATGCGGGTCTGCAGCACTCCCTTGCCGTAGGTTTTCACCCCCTGGCTGGCGGCTCGGGCGGTCTTGCTGTTCACCAGAGCGGCAATGACCAGCTCTGCGGCCGAGGCTGTTCCTTCGTCTTGGAGGAGGACAATCGCGGCGGGTTTGAACTCGCGCGGTTTGGTGGCGGTGCTCACCTCATCCGGCCTGCCCCGGGTGCGAACGGTCACGACCGGCTCGCCAGCCTCTAGAAACAGGCTGGTGAAGGCGATCGCCACGTCCAGATCACCGCCCGGGCAGCCGCGCAGATCCAGGGTGAGCGTGCTGCCTGCCGTGAGCTGTCCCAAGGCGGCGCGGGCCTCATCCAGCAGTTCTTTGCTGAACTTGCGTACCCGCAGGACCACCCCGGTGACCTTCTTTTCCACAAACACACTGGGGGTCGTGAGCGCCTCCCGGGTGACCCGGACGGTCTGGGCGCGCCCAAAGCCATGCTCCACCCGGAGATTCACCTCCGTACCGGGAGCGCCCCGGATCAAACCTGCCAGGTACTCCAGGGGCTTTTCGTTCACCGACTTGCCATCGACCGTAAGCAGCTTGTCCCCGGCCTTGACCCCGGCGGCTTCCGCAGGCGAGCCCGGCAAGGGGTAGCAGAGAAAGATGCCGTTCTTCTCGTTGATGGACATGCCCACCCCGCTGCCGGAGGCCTTTCCCATGAGCTGGGAGATACGCACGTCATCCGCCTCAATATAGCGGGTGTAGGGGTCGTGCTGCTTGCAGTAGGTCTTGATGGCGGTTTCCGCCAGATCCCGCAGTGACTGACGCTGCCCGGGTGCGGTGGCGATCGCTTGAAGGGCACTGATGAATTCAGCTTCCGCAGCGCCATCGATCATGCCTGAAAGGTCCTTGGCCTGCGCCTGGGCACCCTCGCCCAGAGAGGTCAGCAGCCCACGCAATGCCTTCGTATAGATGACCGGAATCGGTTCCGTCCGGTAGGCCACCTTGTAAATTTGCCCCACCGCCTCATTCACCAGCGCAGTGACGGTGGCCACATCCGCTTCCTGGTCTGTAGCAGGAGCCCCAGACGGGGCCTGCGCCACCAACGGAGAGGAGACCAGCGGTGCCAGCCCCAGCCCAAGTCCGAGCAGGAGTGAACGGGTGGCGGAGATGGACAAAAGTTTCATGGATCAGACAAGGCTGGCGGGACGGATGAACGATGCCTACTGAACGTACGGCTATGGCAAAAAATACCCTGCCAGACTGGAGCCAGCACAAGATGGGCGAAGAGTGCGCCCGCTGCAACGTCTCAAAAAAAAGCTGCCCGGGCAAAGCCTCGCCTCAAGCGAAGACAGAAACCGGGCAGCAAAGGTCATGCCTAGACCACCGGCTCAGGATCAGCAGCGGGAGGGAAAGTTCCCTGTCACACTGCCGTGAAGTCCGGTGAACGGGCGGGCGGACCGACGGGGGGGATCAATAGCCGTTCTCGCGGCGATTGACCTCACGGCGCAGCCGCTCGCTGCGGCCTTGCTGGTACTCGGTGTCGCTCTGGAGATCGCTCAAGTGCTGCTGACGGGCGGCAATGCGACCGTCGGCCTGGTTTTGGGACCAGCCAAAGAGACCACCCTGGTTCGGGTCGCCCGTGGTGGCGCAGGAGCTAAGCAGCAGGCTGGAGGCTGCGAGGGAAAGAAGCAGGGTGGTGCGGATCATGGCGGTCAATCAACTAAGTGGTTCAAGGATTGCTTGTGCCCGCCGCCGAAGTTGTGACACCACGAACTGCGGAATCTCAAAGAAAAGCAGTGTTGAAAAACAATCGAAACCCAGGCGGTTCTAAAAAACACCGCCTCCAGAGAGTACCGGAGGCGGTGAAAAGAGATGGCCCGGAGCCGGATTAGACGTCGATCTGGTTGCCGAGATCAGCCAGGCGTTCCTGGTTGGAGCTAATGGAGGAGCGGGTGCTGCGCAGTTCGCTCACGCGGCTGCGGAGGGAGGAGCTGCCGGTTTCAGACACCACAGAGGTCTGATCCTTGATTTCCACATCCACACGCTGCACTTCCTTGCGGGACTCGGTCTGCATGACCACAACGGCCTGCTTGATCTTGCGCATCTCACCCGTGTCACCGCTGGCCTTGGCGTTCCTGTAGCGACCTTCGAGGTCACGGATGCGCTGGTTGAGGGAGCGGTTGTAGGCGACCGCCTTGGAATTCACGCGCTCAGCTTGGGAGATGCAAGCGTCCAACCAGGCTTCCTGGGAGGCATAGCGGGCCTTTTTGCGGGCAACGCTGTCACCCACGGCCAGACCTGCAAGACCGCCTGCGGCAGCCCCGATCAGGGCGCCTTCCCAGGCGCGACCGCTCTGGTTGCCGATGATACCGCCTGCCAGAGCTCCCAGCGCACCGCCGGCAAGTGCCCCTTCCGTACGGGTGCGGGTCTGGTCATTCTGGATGTTGGCGCAACTGGCGAGCATGGCAAGCGCAGTGCAGGCGGCGGTGGACTGGATGAACTTCATTTTCATAGCGGGGGAGCAAAGGTGATGAAAAGTCAGGGCCGAATGGGGCTGCCGGACTCTCTCAAAAACTAACGCATAAGGCAAATAAATTCCTTTTTCTTCACGCTGACGCGCGGCAAGAGTCACGACAACTCCCGTCCCCACATTCATCCTGCATGACCGGCAACATCACCCTCTGCTACAAGGACGAACTGCGCGCCTTCTCTCTTGATAAAAAGGCGACCGTCATCGGCTCCTCGCCCTCGGCAGATTTGCAGATCCCGGCACCGGGCCTGGAACCCGCACACGCGACCCTCTCCTGGGAGGCCCGGGCCTCCACCTGGGTCCTGAGTGCCGGCACCCCCAATGCCCAGCGCACCCTGCGTCTGAACGGCCAGTCCCTCTCGACCGTGGCCCCTCTGGAAGACGGCGACATCATCGAGATGCCGGACGTCTTGATCCGCTTCGGACTGACGTCGGCACAGCCCGTTTTCCGCGGCGTGACGACGGCGGAAATCCCCCTCAAAGGACTGCGCAAGGTGGTGTTCGGCCGCGCCAGTGGCGACACTTCTGGCGACCCCAAAGTGGACCTCGATGCCGAAGATTCCCGCGTCTCCCGAATCCACCTGGAGATCGAACAACCTGAGTCGGGCGTGGCCTTCGCCTCTGACAAAAGTCAGACAGGCACCCTGCTCAACGGACAGCGTTTTGACCGTCGCCAGCTCATTGTGGGCGATCGCCTGAAGCTCGGCAGCTACACTTTTGAGTTCACCGGCACTTCGTTGCGCCAGGTTTCCGCCTTCGGCGGTGCCAAGGTCGAATCCCGGCATCTCACCTTCACGCTGCCGAATGGCCGCAACATCCTGAACGACGTCTCCCTCGACGTCACCCCCTGCTCCTTTGTGGGCATCCTCGGTGGGTCGGGACAGGGCAAGAGCACCCTGATGAACGCCCTCTGCGGGGTGAACCCCGCCAGCGCGGGCGAGGTGTACATCAACGGAGCCCGGCTGGGTGATCCGCGCCAGATGGCGGCCTCAGGCATCGGCTATGTGCCTCAGGATGACATCGTGCACCAGGAGCTCACGGTCACCGAGGCCATCACCTACAGCGCACAGTTGAAGCTCCCCTCCGGCACCCCTCGCAAGGCGGTGCGTGATCTCGTAGAGGAGACCATCGACCGCCTGGGTCTGGCTGAGCACAAGGAAAAGCGCATCTCCATGCTCTCGGGCGGCCAGCGCAAGCGCGTCAGCATCGCCACCGAGCTGCTGGCAAAGCCCAGCGTGCTTTTCCTGGATGAACCCTCCAGCGGCCTCGACCCGAAGACGGAATTTGACCTCATGTCCCTCCTCCGCCGGCTGGCAGGCACGGACTGCACCGTCATCTGCACCACCCACGTGCTGGGGCGCGCTTACCTTTTTGATCAGCTGCTCTTCGTGCACGGGGGGCATGTCATCTTCAACGGCACGCCGGACGAGGCGGAGCGCTACTTCAAAGTCGAGCGCGGGCTCGATGAAATCTATCTGAAGGTGGGCGGTGATGAGACCCGCACCGCCGCCCAGTGGCGTCAGGAGTTCGAGGGCTCACGCCCCGAGGCCAAGCCTCTGGCCTATCTGCCCCCAGCCCAGGACGATCCCCTCCAGCAAGGCCGGCCCAAGTTGGGTCCCGGCTGGCTGCCCACCCTCTTCATCCAGCTGCGCCGCCAGTGGAGCATCCTCAAGGCGGACCTGCTCAACCTGCTCTTCCTCCTCGCCCAGCCCGTCATCATTGCCGTGCTGGTCGGCTGGGTGGCGGACGACGCCGTGTTGCGGATGTTCCTGTGCATCGTGGCCACGCTCTGGTTCGGTTGCAGCAACGGTGCCCAGCAGATCGTGCGCGAGATATCCATCTTCCGACGCGAGCGCGTCTGCGGCCTGGGACTGAATGCCTACCTGCAGAGCAAGTATGCCTTCCTCACCTTCGTCACCGTTCTGCAGGCCATCGTCCTCTTCGTCGTCACGCTGGGCGTGGGTCATCTCCTGAACCCGCCCGACCTGAAAGCGGAAGATTTCCTGAAAAAGGCGACCGAACGGCTCACCCCCAAGGTCACGGCCGCCCAGGCACCGGATGCAAGTGGTGGCCAAGCCCCCGCCGTCTCGCTCGATGAGTTCGAGATCGTCACCGAGGAAACGAAGAACGCGCCCAACAACACCGCTCCCACCCCTGCACCGGTCGAAGTCGTCGCTCCGCCAGCTCCCAAGGGTCCCGGTTTCATCACCACCACGCTCCTGCGTGCCGCCCACTTCTTCGAGTTCGGCCAGAACCTTCTGGACACCACCGACCCCGGCGAAGGCAAACCTCCGGGGCCGGACACGGGCATCAAGATGCTGGGCATCGGCATCACGGTCATGCTCTTGAAGCTGTTCGCGCTTTTCGCCGCCGCCTTTGTGGGTGTGGCTATCGGCCTCGCTATCTCTGCGCTCGTGCGCAACAGCACCCAGGCTGTCATGTGGGTGCCCCTGGTGTTGATTCCTCAAATCCTCTTTGGCGGATTCGTGGTGACCCGGCCAGAGATGACCGCCAGCGTGCGAATCGCCAGCACCATCGTCCCCAGCTTCTGCGCCCAGCGCATGATGGACGTGGCCGGCATCTACGGCCAGACCACGCCGCGCATCAGCAACCGCACAAAGTACCCCGTCTTCCTCACCCCCACTGGCGAGCAGGAATCTGTCACCTGGACAGAGGCTGGCAAGGAGTACACGGAGAAGTACGACAAGGTCTCCGACTGGAACGTGAGCTGGCAGAACCTCGTCGTCTTCCCCAATCGCGTGGGCCAGCACCACCACCTCTTCGCCATGCGCCGTGGGGTGAAGGTGTACGACCAGTCCACAGAGCAGCGCAATGATGTGCGTTACGAAATGGGCACTCTCTTCCGCTTCGCCGACCCAGCCATCAGCTCCTTCCTCGTGCTCGGCGGCTGGATCGTCGCCTGCTACGGCATCACCATCTTCGGCCTCATCGGGAAACAGAAAGGGAAGTAGCGCCAGTGGTCAGCAAGCAGTTGGCAGTGGGCAGGGTGTTGGGGCCGCTCCGATTCATTTCCACGTGTCGCCCGCCTTCGAAAACTGCATTCCCTTCAGCCTATCGACCTCCTCCTGCTCCAGATTACTGCCCACTGATAACTGTCCACTGCCCACTGAACCCCCATGCCAACCATCGGTCTCGTCGCTCATGATCACTGCAAAGATAACCTGCTCGCCTGGGCGCAGAAGCACAGGGAGCAGCTTCAAGGCTGGACTCTCTGCGCCACGGGCACGACGGGAGGCCTTCTGGAGAAGGAACTGGGGCTGCCAGTGCGCCGATTCTTAAGCGGGCCGCTGGGGGGCGACCTTCAGATCGGCACGGAGATCGCCGAGGGCCGCATGGAGCTCCTGATCTTCTTCTGGGATCCCCTCTCCGCCCAGCCGCATGATCCAGATGTGAAAGCCCTGCTGCGCGTGGCTGTCCTGTGGAACGTGCCAGTGGCCATGAATGAGGCCGGTGCCGACCTATTGCTCATCGGTCTGGCGCAGGGAACCTACCAGCGCTTCATCCCAGACCACACGAACTATCGCGCTGTCCGGGAGCTCCAGGCCGCCAGCCTGCGCGCCGCCTCATCGGGCTGCTGATTTCAACTCCTCGAACCGCTTCCGAAGTTCCGCCAGCCGCGAAGACTGCGCAGTGTCGTTAGCAAGGTTGTATTCCTCTTTGGGGTCCGCCTTCAGGTCGAAGAGCTCCTCGTATTTGAAGTCAGGCCAGAGGAGGTACTTCACGTCTTTCCGCACGAGCGCTTCTGACGCCGGGATAAAATCCACGCTGCGGAGCGTGGTGTGTTCATAGAAGAACTCCTGCCGCCAGGCCGGCGGGGCCGCAGCAAGATACAGCGGGGCAAAGTCCTGCCCCTGCATGGTGGCAGGCGCCTTGATGCCTGTGGCCGCCAGGATGGTGGGGGCCAGGTCCACATTGAGTACGAACTCATCATTCGTACCGCCACGACGGGCCTCCGGGGTGCGAGGATCGCGCACGATCAACGGCACGCGGATGCTCTCCTCATACGGGTACCACTTGTCTGCCAGACCGTGCTCCCCGTGAAAGTAGCCGTTGTCCGTGGTGAAGATCACCAGGGTGCGGTCCAGCACCCCTTGAGACTTGAGCGCCTCCAGCACCTTGCCACAGGCAGTGTCCACCTCCGTAGCCATGCGGTAGTAGGCCTTCATGTACTCCTGGTATTTCTCCGGCGTGTCGAAGCGCCAGTGCCAGCGGTTGCGACCTTCGTTCTTTTCGTTGGCGATGAAGGGAGGCAGCTTTATGAAGTGTGCCTCTGTGGCTGTCGCAGGCACGGGCACCTGCACCTCCTTGTACAGGGATTCACTCTCCGGCTGGTAGAGATACTGTTTCGGATTCTGGTCTTCCGCATGGGTGGCAAAGAAGGCCAGAGTGAGGCAGAAGGGTTTGTCCTTGGGCCGCGTGTTGAGGAACTCCAAGGCGTCTTTCTGATTCTTCTGCGTCACGTGCACAGTGCTTCCGTCAGGCTCTTTGATGAAATGCCTCCCGCTGTAAGAGCGGCCGAAGTCGAAAGCCTCCTGCGGAAACTTGCCGTTGTGCCACTTGCCGACATGACCCACCCAATAACCCTGCCCACGCAGCAAACCCGGATAGGTCTCGCTCATGGGTGTCTTGAACATTTGGAATGCGGGATTGCCATGCCGTGACATCCATTGACCCGTGAACAGCGTGGCCCGGCTCACACCGCAGATGGAGGTGGTCACGCAGGCCCGCGTGAACCGCGTCCCCTCCGTAGCCAGGCGGTCCAGATTCGGCGTCTTCACGACCGGATTGCCTGCGCATCCCAGGGTGTCAAAACGCCAGTCGTCCGCATAGAGCACCACCACATTCAAAGGCCCGGCCTCCGCCGCACCCAGTCGGGGCGCAGCCCACAAAGCGATCAACGACAACAGGAGGACGGACAAGTGATGACGCATAGCAGGGAGCGGTCGGGCGATGATGAGGGGTTCGGTCTGCCCACTCCCTCAGTTCTCAATGCCATGACGGGCGGTCAGTTCGTCTTGGGAACGTCGCCACCCGGAGCTTTGTTGCCAGCCTTTTTGTTGGGCCCAGCGGCACGACCGCCCCGCATGGGGAAGTCCGCAGAGTCCACCCGGGCGCTCTTCATCAACTCCAGTGCCCGGCTCACCCGGTCTGGATGCGCGGCCGCCACATTGTGCGCCTCGCCCTCATCGGTCGCCAGGTCATAGAGCTCCACCGGCTGGTTGGGACCGTTGCGCACGGCCTTCCAGTTTTTGTCAAAGCGCAGCGCCTGGATGGAGGCATTCTCATGCAACTCCCAGTAGAAATACTCCCGCTGCGGAGCAGGGCCCCCTTTCAGGAATGAAACGAGTGACAGACCGTCAGGCTTGTACCCAGATGGCAGTTTGGCGCCCGCCAGATCCGCCGCCGTGGGGAGAAAATCCCAAAAGGCCCAAGGCTCATCCGAAACCCGGCCCGCCGGAATCGCACCGGGCCAGCGGGCGATCGAAGCCTGCCGCAATCCGCCTTCATACATACCGCGCTTGAAACCCCGCAACTTGCCGCCCATCGCCTGGTCAAACAAGCGGCCCAGCTCCGAATCCGGTGGGAAAGAGGAACCGTTGTCTCCAGAGGTCATGACCAGCGTGTTCTCATCGATCTTGAGTTCCTTGAGCAGGTCCAGCAGACGCCCCACATCACTGTCCAGCCGCGTCACCATCGCGGCATACGCCTTCTGCGTGGGCGTCCAGTCTTTCTGATCGGCATAGATGCCCAGGTTGTCGATCTCATAGTCTCCATGGGGCAGAGTGATGGCGTAGAACAGGAAAAACGGCTGGTCTGGAGCCTTGCGCTTCTGTTCGCGGACCCATTTCAGACTCTCGTTGGCAAACAGATCCTGCACATACGTCTTGCCATCCAGTTCCACCTGCTGGTCATCGTTCCAGATGTAAGGCGGAAAGTAGTCGTGCGCCTTGCGCTGGCAGTTGTGGCCATAGAAGTGGTCGAATCCCTTCTTCAACGGACTGCCGGTGGTGTCAAACATGCCCATCCCCCACTTCCCCACGCAGGCCGTGGCATAACCCGCCCCCTTCAGGACCTGGGCTACCGTCACCGTTTCGGCCGGCAACGGCATCTGCCCCTCCGGCTTGATCTCCCGGTTGGCCCGGATCGGGCAGTGGCCCATGTGCAGCCCGGTCATCAGCGACGAGCGTGAAGGCGCGCACACACTGGTGCCGCAATAGGCCTGCGTGAACCGAGTCCCTTCCGCCGCCATGCGATCCAGGTTCGGCGTCTTGATCAGCTTCTGGCCGTAACACCCCAAGTCCCCTTGGGCAAGATCGTCACTGAGGATGTAGATGATATTTGGCGGTGGTGCGGCGTGCACGACGGCCTGATTCGCCGAGAGCAGGGCAACACCGAAGCAGAGAAAGAGGAGGTTGCGCAGAAACATGGACGTAGGGAACGAAGGGTTTGAGCGGATCTTGTGATCAAGTCGTTTGTCAGGCCGGGATCCGAGTCTAAACGAACCCCTCACAAAGTGATGCGCTCTGGATGCGAAGTGGGACCCGAGCGACGTGGCGATTGCGAGGGAGGCCAGCTCGTGTTTCAATGGCACAAATGATTGACCGGGGGCCCTGCAAAACGTGTGGCGCAATGATTCTGCCCGCGACCGCAGATAGACATCAAGGTCAATGCGGGACCTGTGCCAAGCTCACGAAACCAGCGCAATCTTCCCAGAGCATTTTTTGCTTGATCGTCGAGTCGGCTCAGGTGCTGGGCCATCTGCTCATTTTGCCCTTCTTGCCTGGTTGGGCTTTAGCAAGATCACTCTGGTACCGGTGGCGGTTTCCCTACAGCGCTCGCACCTTGGAGAAGGCTGTTGCAGCAGTCCAAGAACGAGCTTCAACGGTGGACAGCTACGTGCAGGGAGTCCTACGCGGGTATATCAGCGATGCCCCCATCTTCAATGGCTTTGCCCAAAACGACGCCTTCCTTCAGGGCAGGACTGATGGGGGCCTGCTTCGCAGGGGAGAAATCGCGTTTGAAGAAATTCCAACCCAGCACGTGACTGAGACAGTCAATGGTGGGCTGATCCTCTGGGTGGCGAATCGTATCTCGCAATGACCTCCAGCCACATGAGCACTGCGCCACCCCCCGAGCATCCGACCACCACGAGCACTGGTAGAATGGACTGGTTGTCGTCCTTGTTGTTGTTTTTCCCCGCGTCTTTCGCGGCATCGTACTACGGCGGGCAAGTGCAGACTTTAAGGCTTCCCTTCGCGAGCTTTGCCATCACCTCACACGTGTGGATGGTGTTCTGTTTCCTCATCCTTCCCCTGATAGTTTCAGGTTGGCGAGCACGACTGCTGAGATTTCTCCCACATCTCCTCGGCATCGTCTGCCTGATGTCGCCCATGATCATCTTGAAATGCGGTGCGGTGGACATCCCCCTCAAGCCAAAGCTCACCCAGCAGGAACAGAGAGAAATCGCCTCGCGGTTCCACTTTCCCACAGTGATCTCCAGCAGTTCGAGCAAGGGTCAAAGCCTGTACCTGCGACGGTCAGACTACACTCCGACGGTAAAGCAGACGTTGCAGGATCTTGGGCTGCTTGCGAACGATGAATAGGCCGTCCTCCTGCCCAACTGCAATTCCCACCTCTTGAACATGACCCATCCAGCCCCAAGGGACAGATGCTTGATGCTTATTCGCGAAGCCATCTCTGCGGACGCCCCTGATGTGGCATCACTCTACCGCGAACTTGTCAGCGATCCGAATCTCTGCGTGCTGCCTGAACAGGTGGAAACACTGAGGCAGTCCGCTTCAAGCTTCCTGCTTGTGGCCGAAATCCACGGCGTGATCTGCGGCACCGCACTGCTCAACCTTTGTGCAGATGTGATGTATGGTGCCCAACCCTTCGGGGTCATCGAAAACGTCATCATCTCTCCTTCCTTCAGAGGCCAGGGGGTAGGACGGCAGCTCATGTCGCACATGGAGCATCTCGCGATTCAAAACGATTGCACCAAGCTCATGCTTCTGAGCAGCCAGACTCGCACAGAAGCTCATGCGTTCTTCCGCCGATGCGGATTTCACGACGGCACCAAGCAGGGATTTGTGAAATACCGTCGCCAGTTCGATGCCCGCCCCTCTTCCGCCGATGACTGAAAACGACAACGCCTCATCGACCTCGAACGAGGCCTGCGTATTCCGACGGGCCGTTGCTGAAGACATGCCCTCTGTTGCCCGACTCTATCGGTTGGCCATCTCCACGGCCCTGCCGCTGTTGCCAGCCCTGCACACTCCTGAGGAAGACAGGGAACATTTCTGCCACACCGTATTTCAGCAGACTTCCGTGTGGATGGTGGAACTCAACCAGAAGCTGGCCGGGTTTATCGCCTTCCGCCCGGGTTGGGTGGACCAGCTTCACGTTCATCCTGATCACCAGGGCAGGAAGCTGGGCTCCCGTCTGCTGGATCTGGCCAAGGCGAGGTCTGCAACGCCGGAACTTCGACTTTGGACCTTTCAATGCAACAACCCCGCCCGCCGCTTCTACGCAGCGCACGGGTTCGAGGTCGAACGCATGACCGGCGGAACTGACAATGAAGAAAAACAGCCCGACGTGCTCTACGTGTGGACTCGCCCGTCCTGATGTGGCGTTTTTTTCATGCATCACCTTGCGCTGATGCCGGTTGCCAATCGGCCCTACGCTCCAGTGCGAATATCACTGGAGGAGAAGAACCTTCGCGATATCTGTACCCGCATAGGCGAACGTTATAGGGAGTATTTCACACGCAGGATTTTTGCGTCCTGACCGCTTAAAAGCGGTGAAGCTCCTCCGCCAAAGAATCCCAGATGCCTCCCTGCGCCCCTCAGGTCTTTTGTCTTCTGTCTTCAAGTCTTCTGTCTCCCGCGAAGCGGGCCCTAGCCTGCAACCACGGTGTCACAACCACGGCCGCGAGAATGATCCCGGTGCCAAGGTAGAACCCGCCGCTCATCCGCTCCTTGTCCCCAAAGAGCAGAGCCGCGAGCAGGATGCCGTACACAGGTTCGAGGTTGTACACCACGTTGATGGAGAACACGGAGAGGCGTCGCAGCACATCCATGTACGCCGCATAGGCTCCCACGGTGCAGACCTGGGAGAGCACCAGCAGCCACACCCAGTCCGCCGTTTGGGGCGCTTGCGGGGAGGTGCCCAGAAGCCACTGACCCGCCAGCACGGCCACCGCCCCAACACACGCCCCCGCCATCTGGTAGCAGGAAATCACGGCGAAATGCTCCCGGGCCACGAGATGTTTGTTGATGACAGCAAACAGCGCCCCCACAAACGCACACCCCAGCCCGGCGGCAAACCCCTGCCAATAAGCAAACTCCACGCGGAAGATCAGCCCCACCGCCAGCACCATGAGCACCCCCATGGTCAGCTCCAGCCGGCTGATGCGACGGCCTTTTTCAAACAGGGGTTCGAGGAGGGAACACCAGATCATGGTGGTGGGCAGGGCTGCCATGGCCACGGACACATTACCCAGCTTGACCGCCAGGAAGAAAAGCATCCAGTGCCCACCCACGAGAAGCCCGTTGCCCAGCAGCTTCAACGCGGTGTGGCCACCAACGTTCAGCCCAGCCTTTAACACACGGGCCACCACGGCCAGCCCCAAGGCCGCCAGTCCCGTGCGCCAGGCCACGGTCTCCACCGGAGGCAGGGAGATGAGCCGGCCCAAGGGCCCGGTGAAACCCCATGCCAGCACCACCAGATGGAGCTGGAGCCAGCTACCCCAACTGGCAGCAGGTGAGGAAGAGGTGACGGGGAGGGAGGACACAAGACTGGAGGTGAAGGAATTCGAGCAGACATCACAGTCCGCCCCACTGACTACGGAATGCTGACAGCCGGAGTTGCGGTTGTCACAGGGCGGCTGATGCGACCCGCGATCAGCAACGCCCCCAATACGCCCAAGACCACCGACGACAACCAGACCAGGTCAGGAGAATACTGGTACATTCCCAAGCTGAACGCCGAAGCCGAAATGTTCCCCAGACTCCAGGCCCAGCTCAAAAAGCCCGAATACCGGCCGCGCATGTCATCCGGGGCCAGGCTGGCCGCATAGGCCTGCTGGCGGGAGAACGCCATCATCTCGCCAAAGGTGAAGACTACCATCGCCAGCAGAAAGGCCCCCAACCCAACACCGAACGACAGCACCAGGAAGCTCACGCTCATGCCGATATAGCCCATGGCAATGCAGTTCCGCACCGGCCAGGCCCGCGTGACTGCCGTCAGCGGCATCTCCATGAGGCAGATCATCATCCCATTCACCGCCATGACGAATCCATAAAGCTCCAGGGGCTTGAAGTGGAACCCATGCCAGTCCAGCGCAGGCACACTGATCTCGAAGTGCAGGGCAAAGGTGGTGGTGAGCTGACGAAAGACGATGGAAATCGTCACGCAAGCCGCCGCCAGCGCCAGAAACGGCCGGTTGCGCCGGATGGAAGCAAGCGCGTGCCCCCACCCACTGGTCTGACGCGTGCCGCGATTCCCCTTCGGCAACAAGATCAGGGCCACCAGACCAAAGAACACCGCGGTGGCTGCGTCCCCGGCGAAGAGCCAGAAGAAGGAGTGCTCCGCCAGGAAACCCGCCGCCATCGGCCCCACCGCCCAGCCCAGGTTCACGGAGAATCGCATCACCGCGTAGGCGGCCAGCCGGTGTTCGACCGGGATGATGTCCTGCACCAGGGCACTCGTCGCGGGATTCCCCGCTTCCATGAACAACCCCGTCAGAAAAGCGAGCGAGACCAGCAGAGGGAAAGTGTGCGCCTGAGAGAGCAACATCATCGCCGCTGCCCCGGTAAATGACGCTGTGGCCATGGTGATGTTTCTTCCCACCCGGTCCGCCATCCACCCACCCAGACCCGCAGCCAGAAAACCTCCCGCAGCATAAGCCGCCACCGTCAATCCCGCCTGGGCAGGCGTAAATCCGCTACGCGTCATGAAGATCGTGAGGAACGGCACCACAAAGACGCCGAACTTGTTCACGAACGTGGCCCCGATCAGGGCCCAGAAGGCGGGTGGAAAGGCTCTTAAACTCTCTCTAAAGGTGGGAGGCGAGGACATGGCTGGGAGCGGGAAGCGGGCGACGAGGGCGATGGAAGAGCGACTGGCATGGTGAGCTGAAAACAAAAAAAACCCGCTCACGAGGTCGTGGGCGGGTGCAAGAGACGGGAGACAGGGAAAAAACGACGTCAACTTGCGCAGCAGGCCCACACGGTACCAATGACGGCACGAACGAATTCGTGACGCTTGGAGGTGAGGTGCATTTTTGGCTGCGGGGACATCGAGGTTTAGAGCGTATGGAAAAAAAGCAATTTGTCAAATCGGGAGCGCGATTCCATGGCCTCGCTCC
>NZ_BATQ01000181.1 GCF_000739635.1 Verrucomicrobium sp. BvORR034
ATCGATATTAACCGGCTCCCCCTCGATCAGATCGAGAGCCTGCCCGATGGCGGCCTGAAGATCGGCGCCACAGTGCGGAACTCTGTGCTGGCCCAGCATCCCGCCGTGCTGCGGGACTATCCCGTGCTTTCCCAGGCGATTCTGCAGGGGGCCTCCGCGCAGTTGCGGAATCGCGC
Organism: Verrucomicrobium sp. BvORR034; assembly: GCF_000739635.1. Classification (GTDB taxonomy): domain Bacteria; phylum Verrucomicrobiota; class Verrucomicrobiia; order Verrucomicrobiales; family Verrucomicrobiaceae; genus Verrucomicrobium. The sequence goes on from NZ_BATQ01000181.1 coordinate 177, forward strand.
CACCACCGGAGGCAATCTCCTGCAACGCACGCGTTGCATCTACTTCCGCGATACCGCGATGCCGTGCAACAAGCGTGAGCCCGGCAGCGGTTGCGCGGCGATCCACGGGCACAATCGCAATCTCGCCATCCTCGGCACCAGCGAGCATTGCATCGCGAACAACCCCTCAGACATGTGCGTGGCCATGGCCGCGCTCGAGGCCGTCATCCATGTCACGGGGCCCAACGGAGCACGCTCCATTCCCTTTGCGGAGTTTCACCTGCTGCCTGGGGAGACCCCACATGAGGAGACGGTGATCCAGCCCGGCGATCTCATCACCCATGTCACCTTGCCGCCACCAGTACCAGGAAACAAATCACTGTACGTGAAGCTGCGTGATCGTGCGTCGTACGAGTTTGCCCTGGCATCTGCCGCCGTGGTGCTCACGGTCGTGGAGGGCAAAATCACCCGGGCGCGAGTGGCGATGGGGGGCATCGGCGTGAAACCTTGGCGGGACCAGGGAGGTGGAGGCTGCTCTGGAGGGACAGCCCGCCGCGGAGACGACCTACCAGCGGGCTGCGGAGACGGCCATGCAGGGCGCGCGCCCACAGTCCGAGAACGCCTTCAAGATCGAGCTGGCCGGGCGGTGCCTCATACACGCGCTGAAACTCGCCGCTCAACCTGCCTGATTGACTTGCTGATTTGGAGAACCACGCCATGGCTGCTGAACCCCTCACCTCCCCCAAGATCGTCGGCAAGGCACGCCCCCGAGTGGACGGACCGCTCAAGGTCACGGGCCGGGCGATGTACAGCTCTGACCACCACTTTCCCGGAATTCTCTATGCGGTCCCAGTGTCCGCCACCATCGCGGATGGCAAGATTGAAAAGTTCGACACAGCGGCGGCGGAGCAGATGCCAGGCGTCCGTGCCATTTATCATCGGGAAAACATTGGCAAACTCTTCCGTGTGTCAGTGAGCTTTGGTGATCTCTCGATGATCGATGAGACGCGTCCGCCTTTCGAGGACGGTGTCATCCGCTACTACGGCCAGTATGTGGCGCTGGCGGTGGGTGAAACGATTGAGCAAGCAGGTGCCGCCGCAGATGCGGTGAAGGTGACCTACAAACGGGAGAAGCCAAATGTCGAACCAATGCTCGGCGTGGAGCGTCTCGCCGGCGTTCGCAAGAAGGGAGGTGCCAAACCGGAGGATCTGGAATCCCCCAAGGTCCAGAGCGAGCGCGGAGAGCCAGAGCCCGCCTTTGAAAAAGCGGCGATGACCCTGGATGCCACCTACTTTCTCCCGGCGGAAACGCACAATCCCATTGAGCTCCACGCCACGGTGGCCTTATGGGACGGTAGCAGCTTCACCCTGTATGACACCACCCAGGCCGTGGTGAATGCACGCAATGTCCTTGCCCAAATGTTGGGCGTCCCGAAGGAAAACATGCGCGTTATTCCAAGTTCCTCGGTTCCGGGTTCGGAGGCAAGCTCTTGGCCCTGGACCCATTGCGCCCTGGCGGCGGCGGCGGCGCGCCAGCTCAATGTGCCGGTGAAACTGGTGATCAATCGCCGCTCCATGTTTCAGTGCGTGGGGCACCGGCCACTCATCCAGCAGCGCGTGAGGCTCAGCGCCACCCGGGAGGGCAGGCTCACCTCCCTGCGACCGCGCCACTCCCATTCATCTTGCGGACACGGCGTTCACGAAAAGCGAAGCTGCCTGAGGTCTCCATGCCCGCCACAGCCATTCTTCTCCTTGCTGCAGGCAGCTCCAGCCGTCTTGGCAGGCCCAAACAGCTGCTCCGCTATAGGGATGGCACCCTCCTGCGCCATGCAGCGCAAACGGCTCTCGCTGCCGCGCTTGGCCCGGTGATTGTCGTTCTGGGCTCTGGGGAGCCTGAGTGTCGCGAGGCACTGCTCGGCCTCCCGATCACTATGGTCCTCAATCTCCAATGGGATGAAGGCATGGGCACCTCCATCGCAACTGGGATGCAGTGCGTCCGGGAGGCAGAGCATGATGCTGTGATCATTACACTCTGTGATCAGCCAACCATCACGGCGTGCATGCTCCGGGCTCTAGTCCGCCATCAACACGACGCCGGATGTTCCATTGTGGCCTCACGACATGGCGATAACAAGATCGTTGGTCCACCTGTTCTGTTTACCGCACAACATTTTGCTCAGCTTCGTCTACTAAAGGGTCACGACGGCGCAAAAGCGATCATTCGTCAGCGACCTGCTGAGGAGTTGGGTTTCGTTCCGTGCCCCGAAGCAGCTTTCGACGTGGATACAGAACAGGATGTCGCTGCCCTTGATCATCGTTGAGTAGGTACTTGAGCGTCCTTCAGACGCACTAAGCTCTAGAGGCCAAATGGCAGACCTGCTGTCAGCTGACTTTTCTCCTGGCGGCCCATCTTCTCTTTTGGGCTTCGATGATCCGTCGCCGGCCCGCCTCAGACATTACCCGCTTCCTCGTTGGCTTCGGCTTCTCCTCCCTTACCCCAGTCACCTTTGGCGGCCTACCGCGACGCTTGATGGGCTCGGCGGCAAGGCTGGACCCATCGAGAATTCTTGCCAGATCGCCTTCAAGCTGCTGGATCTGTTCGGCTAGAGCGATGGCTTTCCTGAGATTGTCTAAATTCGGAGAAGGTGATCGGGCCATTTTACCTCTTAGTTGGGCCTACCCCTGATCTCAAGCCGTAATTCTGACGCTTCGCCACGCGTGCGTGTGGTTGAAGTGGTTCAAAGGCGGAACGGCCTCATTTCCTCCCAATTACCCGCCCTCTGAGTGGGGACTCATGGGAATGTATTCCCCACATTCAGGAAGTGGACCAGTGCCGATCATAGCTGGGGTGACTTGGTAGTCACAGGACTGGTAGTGCATCCAGCCATCTCTTTCATGAAGATCGCCAGCTACAATGTGAATGGCATCAACGGTCGGCTCCCCGTCCTCCTCCGCTGGCTCAAGGAGGCGGAGCCGGATATTGTTTGCCTGCAAGAACTGAAGGCACCCCATGAAAAGTTCCCCCTCCCGCCCATTCAAAGAGCCGGCTATGAGGCGATCTGGCATGGCCAGAAGAGTTGGAACGGCGTCGCCATTCTGTCGCGCGTCGGTAAGATTCAAGAGGTGCGGCGACAGTTACCTGGGGATCCCCAAGACAGTCACAGCCGCTACATCGAAGGCATTGTCAGCAACATGGTCATTGGATGCCTTTACCTCCCCAACGGAAACCCCGCACCGGGACCGAAATTTGACTACAAGCTCGCCTGGTTCAAACGGCTCATCACCCACTCCAAAGCGCTCCTCAAATACGATGTACCTGTGATGCTCATCGGCGATTTCAACGTCATGCCAGCGGACATCGATGTGTACAAGCCTGAGAGCTGGCAGGAGGACGCACTCTTTCGTCCTGAGGTCCGCAGGGCGTTCAAACGCCTTACCGATCTGGGATGGACTGATGCCATTCGAAAGCTCCACCCACAGGAGAGAATTTACACATTCTGGGACTATTTTCGCAATGCCTATGCTCGGAACGCGGGCCTGCGCATTGACCATTTCCTGCTAAACCGTCATCTGGAGAATCGTCTGAAGAAGGCGGGAGTCGACAAGCATGTCCGCGGCTGGGAAAAAACCAGCGATCATGCTCCGGTCTGGATGCAGCTAAAGGACCGGTGATCCAATTTACCCTGCTCAGGCTCTCGTGCTAATAGATCCGGTCTATTCGCCGCGGCGGCAGTTCTCGATGATCGTCAAGCTCACCGCCGTGTCATGTCCTGCGGAGAGATCTGACCCAGGTTTAATTCCATGTGTGAGGTAGTGCGGCGGTGAGAGCTGGCTCAGCCACCTTGAAAATCTCCCGGCTTGGAGTTTAGTGGAGCAATGTACATGCGCGACCTCTTCTTCGAAGCGCCTTTGAATACGAAGCGAGCAGTGAGGCTGTCGCTGATAGCCCTTCTGGTGACGGCTATCGGTTCTTTGTGGGGTTTGGAATTCCTTGTAGTGTCCCTACCCCTCAGCGGCATGTTGGCCAGAGCTCTGGATGTACACGATTATCGAAAGCGTGAGGTCCGACGAGCTTTCTCCAAGATTTGAATCGGAATGCCGGGAACACTTCTGGGAAAGTGGCGCATCCCAGCAGGCAACGGGGTAAGCCTTTCATGCAGGCAGGCCCACTGGTTGCTCCTCCAGGCGGTGGCGTGGCTTCCAGGTGCTAAAATGTTCCGGAATTCGCTCCAGCTAAACCACAGGCCCCTATGGGAGGGGAGCTATCACCAGACCACCTGGTCCTCCGGCCCGACATCCGGCAACGCCCCTCACACAGACCAAACGTCTGATTTTTTCCCCTCAACGGGCTGCGAACACGCCCAAATGGAGATCACTCCATTTCAGGTGTCTCCCGAGGTCCCCTGCACCTGCCACCCCGGCGGCCTCCTCGCGGGGGTTGAGCCAGAGGTTGTTGCCCCGTACGCCATGCTGTTCGTGGGAGACTTCGACGCATCGTTTCATGTCTCTGCTCACTAGACCGGAACCATACCTGACTATCAAATGGCCAAGTAAGCCGTCAGCCAACGAGTCCTGCTGGTATAAAACATGTCACATGTATCAGGAGCAGGTCCTCTCACGCCCCGCCTCCGTGGGCGCCAGAACATTGCGAAACAGCCATATAGGCAGTAGCCCCCGATCCTGCGCATAAACAGCATGGAGATCATAGATGCAGTCCAACTACGCTCTCAGCCTTCTTAGCCGAAAGGACGGGGGACATTGTCCGGTCGTGGGTGGACGAGGTTAAGAAAGACCCCCGCCTCACGACCGCGGACCGTCTCTCTGATCATCTCCTTGAAGATCATATTCCCCTGCTTCTGGAGGACTTCATTCAGGTTCTACGCTCAGGGGACGAAGAAACTGGAATCGGTGCAAAGTGGAATGCCGTGAAACACGGTGCTGAGAGATGGGGCCAAGGATACAGTTACAAAGAACTCGTTTGGGAAATCTACAGGCTCCGCAGGGTATTGTTTGACAACGTCAGGGAGTTTGCACGTGGCAAACCAAACGAACTGGATGTATTTTCTCTCGCATGCAGCTCGGCAGACTCTTTTCTGAACGAACTGGAATGTCGTTCGGTCGAAAAGCATGCCGAAGAAAGCGAGACCACTGTCCGGCTTTCTAATGAGGCCCGACTTCGTCTCATCCGCACTGTGTCGCATGAGCTTCGCAATTTGCTAAACTCCGTAGGTCTGGCATCCGCGCTTCTGTCGAGCGACGACCCGGAGTCGATTGTGTTTATGAGGGGAAACCTCGACCGCAACTGCAGTCACATGAAGCAGGTTCTGGACGACCTGCTTGATTTGTCTCTCATCTTTTCGCGTCAGAACGTAGCCAAGCCCGCGTGGTTCGATCCTCGGTCGCTGCTCAAGCTCCTGGAAGCTGCACACCGCCCGGTGGCGGAGGCCAATGGAGTAATTTTTAGATCCTCCGTCAAAGGCGAACTCGGCACAATTTACACAGACGAGCTCCGTGTAAGGCAGATCGCGGAGAATCTCGTGTCCAACGCCATCAAGTACACCCCTACCGGAGAGGTTCATCTCCGCTTCGAAGGCGTTAGCACCAACGACTGGGCCATTGTTGTGGAAGATACCGGCTTGGGCATTTCTGAATCGGACCGCCAACATATCTTTTCTGAGTATTATCAGGTAGCCTCAGCATCGCCACTTCGCGGCTCGGGCCTGGGGTTGTCCATTGTTTCGGGGCTTGTAGATTTGCTCAAGGGATCTATTTCACTCGAATCTGAACCGAACCGAGGCAGTGTTTTCAGGGTAGTACTTCCCCGAATTCACGGAGTGGTAGCCGTCCGTGCCCAACAACTGCCCGCCGCGCATGGTGAGGAACGGTAGATCTTCGGCAAGTCACTTGAACTGCTTGGCCAACGCTGCAACGGTAACCACAAGCTCTGACGAGTCCGCGGGCTTGGGCAAGAGGATTTGGAATCCTGCACAGAGTGCTCTGACTCGGTCTTCCACACGGCTATAAGCGGTGAGTGCCACCGCTGGCACCTTTCCCCCGTCTTTAGCAGACTTGGAACGGATGGTTTCAATAAACGTATAGCCGTCCTTCTCGGGCATGCCGATATCGCTCACTATCACATCGGTTGCCGAGGTCCCGAACTTCAGAAGCGCTTCATCTGCTGAGCACGCCGTTGTCACCGTTGCTCCCGCGTTTTTCAGAGTCCGCGCGAGAAGATCCCGCGAGTCTTCGTCGTCCTCAACCACTAGCACGGAGAGTCCTGAGAGCTGAGGCAACGACCTGTGGGGAATCTCTGTTGATGGGGCTGGAGCGCGACCATGCGTGCCTTCGCCCTCCTTCAGGGCGGCAATCGGCAGCATGACCGCGAAGGTTGACCCTCGTCCTGGCCCGGCGCTTTTAGCAACTACCGTTCCGCCATGAAGCTCAACCAGGTGTTTTACGATAGCCAATCCCAGGCCCAAGCCACCGTAGGTCCTGGTGGAAGAAGCGTCCGCCTGACGAAACCTGTCAAAAACATAAGGTAGAAAGTCCTCCGTGATACCCACGCCGTTATCAGAGACCGCGACTTCAAAATGTGAATTCACTCTCTGAAGCAGGATCTCAATTCGCCCCCCCCGGGGTGTGAACTTTATGGCATTGTTGAGCAAATTCCAAAATACCTGATGGAGGCGCTGGGGATCTCCGTGTACCAGTTTCGGGAGCCCATCAAGAACAGCATGCATGCGGATGTTTTTCGCATCAGCGGCGGGCTTCACGGTTTCCATGACAGCCTCCAGAATGGGGCCAAGCTCGACCCGCTCCACCTCAAGACGGACCTTGCCTGAGAGGATCCGGTTCATATCCAGAAGGTCTTCAATGATTCGCTGCTGGGATTGAGCGTTTCGCTTGATCACATTTAACCCCTCTCTCACCTCCACCTCATCCATATCGCCTGCAAGCAGGAGCTGCACCCACCCCAAGATCGATTGCAAAGGGGTTCGCAGTTCATGGGAGAGTGTGGCAAGGAACTCATCTTTCATCCGGCCTTGACGCTCCGTCTGCTCGTTTGCTGCAGCAATGGCTAGCGCCGCCTTTTTCTGGGCTGTAATGTCTCGTGCAATCTTGGACGCACCAACAATCTGGCCCATGCTATCTCTAACGGGTGAAATTGTGAGGGAGATTTCGCGGATCTCTCCATCCTTGCGGACGCGTTGGGTTTCGAAATGGTCCACACGCTCACCGCGGCGTAGCTGTTCGAGTATCAGGGGCTCTTCTTTCAGCCTCTCTTTGGGAATCAGCAATGAAATGTGTTTGCCAATGATTTCAGGGGCAGAATAACCGAAAATGCGTTCCGCCCCCCGGTTCCAGCTGGTCACAATACCGTTGAGGTCCTTTGAAACAATGGCATCGTCGGATGAGTCCACGATCGCCTGTAGCAGGTGCTCCGGGCTGCCAAACCCCTTAATAAATAACCCTGTATTGTCGCTCATAAAAATCCACTTGGGGTTGCCGACGAACCCGTTGCAAGTGCAATCCAACCTACGAGCGAGCGTTCATTGCAAGATCGCGCGAGAACATAGTGCTGGATGCATGAACGGGCTTGGGCGTGGCTTGCGCAAACGCAGCACACGTCAAACCATGCCAGCGGATCCCATCAGAAAAGTTCCGCCGTTCCACTTCCATTGATTCTTGCCGCTCACCAAAACACCTGATCAGCACAGCGTGAGAGCGGGCAAAGAGGGTTCGCGGAATGCAGTTCTCGCCCAAGTGCTGCGCGGGACTTAAGCCAGCCCTCCTATTCGGAGGAAGTGCCATAGATAATCTGCCGGAGCGCTCGAAGCAGCGCTCCCGCGATGTACCGCTTGGGCAGAAAATGCGAGCCCTGCGTTTGACTCCCGTGCTACCACGCCGTCAGCGTTGAGACCGCTGGCAGCAAGCACTTTTACTTTTGGATTGATGCGTACAAGCACCTGAATCATCGTTGGCCCGTCCATCAGAGGCATCATCATGTCAGTGAGCACGACATCTATCTCTTGGCGATGCAGAGCATAGGTGGCGGTGGCCCTCGGCTCCATCTCATGCGAGTGTAGCCTTGTTGTCGAATGCCTCAAGGGTCTGATGAGTGATCTCCCGAACCGAGACTTCATCGTCCACCACCAGGACGAGCTCGCCATTTCCCCTTGGCAGATCCGCCGTGAAGTTTTCACTCAGCGGCATCTCGGCATGCGTTTGGGCGGGAAGGCAAACCTGGAACCGGTTCCCCAAGCCTATTTCGCTATAGACTTTGGGAAATCTGCGTGGTTTTTCACGATCGCTAAAGTGGTTGATAACCCCAGGCCTGCACCTTGGCCTGTCTCGTTGGTAGGCCCGAGATCGGCCCGAGAGACTTCGCGCCAAAATGACCCAAGCGAATTGAGTCAAAGTTTCAAGATTGAGACAATTTTTCACTCCGAGCCACCTCCATCCATATGCATAAAGCCCACAAGACGAGGTTGTTGCAAATGCTCAACACTGGCATCAAATCTGTTGGAGGGCATTTTGTGCGCAAAACGCATAGACAGAGACGCGGTGCGGGCCGCGGTCTGTCATCCACTAAGCCCGCTAACCTAATTCAGCTAACGACATGAATGCAGTTATGCGATGGAACCCTCTTCGGGAGATCGAAAACCTTCAGAATCGAGTCTTCAACGCCCTCGCTCCAAGCATGGCCAACAACGGAGGCCCTGATATGGAAAGCCCACCGTGGGCCCCACTTGTGGACATCGTAGAAGACCCCTCAGAATACCTGATCACCACCGAACTGCCGCAGGTGCGCAAGGAAGACGTGAAGATTACTCTGGAGAACGGAAGGCTCACCGTCAGTGGCGAACGGAAACCCAAAGAAGAAAAGGACGGTCGGAAGATCCATCGACTTGAAAGGCCTTACGGACCGTTCTTCCGAACTTTCGCCCTCCCAGAAGACGCGGATCCGGGCAGGGTGAGTGCCGCATTCAGTGAGGGAGTGCTGCACATCACAGTGTCCAAACATGAAAAAGCACTTCCTCGTCAGATCGAAGTGAAAGTCAACTGAGCCATTTGCTCTGCGACCGCTTCCAGCCGCCGCGAGCGCTGGAAGCGGAGCGCGCATAACACTTGGAAACCTACTGGCAAACCAATTCTGACCATCTTATGAAATCCGTGCCAAAGCCGATCATCGGAATGGTGATGTTGGCGGCAACAATAATCTTCTCGCCGGTGATTGTGGGCCACATTGTATTCTCCGCTCTTTTGCGTGAGTTCAAAGGAAGCTCAGACAACCAACGAATGGAGTTTCCAAAAGACGAAGCCGGGAGCAGGACAGCATGAAGGTGCGGGAGTGTCTCCCCCCTGCCCGGTGGCTCGGTAAATACGCGGAGAGAACCCTGGAGCTGCGGCGCAGAACCATCCGCTCGCATACATACAAACTCTATGCGCATGACAACTGCAAATTACGTTATCAGGGCGGGAATTTCCCCCGTGGAATTCGCAGGCCTTGCGGCAAACCTGGTCGCCGCGGGGATTGTGACAACTTCATCCTCTCCCGCACCCGAAAACCAACCTCAGTCTGCGATGCAGAGAGCCATTGAAGGAACTCTGGTATTCCTTGAACTATGCTCGGAAGCATTGAGTGCCAGAACAAACGGCGACGACCATGCGTCTGCCGCCCTGGCCATAGCCGCCAGTGCAAACAGGATAAAAAATGCAGCGTATGAGGCATTCAACAATAGTCCGCCTCCTACCGCCGAGGCCCTGGTGCGAATCGGCGAAAACCGTGTTTGGGAAAGCCTCTCCGGCGATTCGAAATCCGAAGTCAGAAAGAAGCTGGCTCGTGCACCCATTGGAGAGTTTTTGCGGGAAGCCAACGTAGGCATTCTCCCTCCAACTGAGCACGAGCTTGGAAGCATCGGAGAAGCGCGCGCTTGGGCCTCCATACCCGCTGCAGAACAATCCAATTCAATTTTCCGGCTCTTGACCAATCACATGATTGTCCACGGGAGCGAGCAAATTCCTGCACTGACAGATGCAGTTATATCCGAGTATGGGAAGGAGGGGATTCCGGTCGAACTAGCAGAGGGCATCCTCTGGCACTTAAAACTATCAAACGAGTACCGGCAAGCTTCCCGCGAAAAGGGGACGTCTTTGGTCATGGAAGCGGAAGGTGTCTCAGACGAGGAGGACAGTGAGATTAAAGGGAGTTCGACCAACAGAAACCCGGAGTCAACAACGTCATGACGGCGATTCTTTGCCCGGAAAGCCAAACAGGCTTTATCGGACGGCCTTTTAAACACGCATCCGTCGTACTTGGCGGAGTTTGCACAGTGTTCGTCCTCACACTTTCGTGTCCGGCTGATAAAGCCCCCCGCCGCGACTCAGGACTGACGCAAGACCACTGCCCCACTTCAGCGGCTCCATGCCAAGCCAAGCGCCTGTGGAGCATCTAAATGCTTTGCGTGCGCGCGACCAATGGTCGCGTTTTGCGAAAGATCCAGAGACGAGGGCCTCCCGGCGCAGGTACATTCGCAACTCTTGTAAACGCTGCCGCGCAAGCGTCGACGTGGTACATCCCTTGCCGCCTGGTCCTTCCTCCCGCTTCGCGGTCGTCGGACGCAGACGGCTTCGGGCTGACCCATCGACGGCTTGGTGCTTTGCGACACGGCTATCGCCGTGCGAAGTGAATCTTCGGCACTAGTGGGACAAGATCCGGACGAAAATGTCTGGGTTTGGAGGTTGTTAATACCGTTGACGAATTTCGGACGTTCGGCCATGGATCGAGTAACCATGGACACTATTCGTGCCGACATTAGAAGACCGCTTCATCCAGAGGTCGCGGCTGCGTTGTCGAATTCGTCATCACATCAGCGCGAGTTAATCAATTGGGAATTCACGTACAGGGCCCGGCACCCTACCCAGGCACGGCAGAATGCTTATTCCAGCATCACCGCAGAACACATTGCTACCAGCATCCGCGCCTCGATTTGGGGGGGTGAGGTGAAGCGCGTGACTTGCAGCCTGCCTGCCGTGCTGCACGGAACAAACGGAATCTGTCTGAAGTACGACGAACTGGACGGTGCAATAAGACGCGTTAGAGAGATCCTGGGAGAGATTTCGCAAGATGACATTGCGCCATGGGATTTGCTCCGATGGGACTTTGCGATTCAAATTCGGTGCGATGTTCCCCAAGTGATTTCACAGTACAGAGATGCTAAGCCTAAGGGTATCAATGCGGCGGGCAAAATCTACGTCTGCGAAGCGACGAGACTTCCCGAGTCGATTCAGTGGTGCGGCAAAGATTTGTCTGTCATTCTATATGACAAAGGAAGTCAACTCAATTCGAAGCGGGGCAAAAAACTCTACCCGATAGGACACGTGCTCAGGATCGAAGTGAGCTTAAAAACGCGGTCCGCTATCAGGAAATTTCTTCCCGAGTTTCTGTCGAACTTCTGGGGGACCAGAGGCACGTATCCAATCCCCTACTATTTCGTGGCGTGGAGGATCTTCCGGGAGGCTGTCTGCTCTCTGGAACCCAAGGTGAAGTTGGATATCGGCAGCTTCAAGATTGAGGGTCTTCTTGCGGAATGTGAAGCTGCAAATCTCATTCTCAGCAATGGAATGAGGGCACTTGAATGGTATGGCCAGAATCGAAACCCAGATACCGTGCGTAAGCTTCGGAAAAGAGTCCAAGCTCTTAAGCGCCCCATCCGTAATTGGGATTTTAACAAGGTACTCCCAAAAGGGTTCCCACCCGACATGGTGGATCTTCTTCTCAGTGGCGATGTTGTTGATGTTCCCTGCCCCTTCCGGGAACCAAGTTGAACACCACCAGAGAATAGTGAACGAAGTTGACTTGTTGCCACTGTCGTTGCCACTAACCTCAAAAATTAACTTAACTCATTGATTTTGAAGGTGGAGGCGAGGGCGGGAATTGAACCCGCGCATACCGGTTTTGCAGACCAGTGCATTACCACTTTGCTACCTCGCCATGCGCGACTCCCAAGGGGAGAGCGGCCGGGAAAGTAGCGTGGGGGGCGGGAAAAGAAAGGGAAAAGTTTCAAAAGACAGAAGACTAGAAGACACCAGACATCAGACTTGAGCTGGCGCTTGGGTGGGGGCCCAGGGAGGGTTTGGAAGTCAAGGGTCGTCGCGGCAACCCCGACGAGTCGGGATCGCCCTACAACCCAAGGGTTGGCGGAAGTTGGGGCGGATAGCAGAGCCGCGGGTAGCCCGACTGAGCGGGGCTGGGAACCCCCGCCTCCTTTGGCCTGACCGGTAGGTTGGGACGTCTGCTGTGACTCGCGCAGGCTAAAGCCTGGACTCCGTACAGCTTCGGGCCAGAGGCTTGACGCACTGCCCACTGACGCACTGGCTTCTTGCCCGCTGCGCGGGAGACGCCAGACTAGAAGACACAAGACGTCAGACTTGAGCTGGCGCTTGGGTGGGAGGGCCGGGAGGAAAGGATGTCAGGAGCCTTCGGCTGAGCGGGGCTAGGAACCCCCGCCTCCTTTGGCCTGACCGGTTAATTTGGGCGCCGGGGGTATGGCGCGGCAACCCCGATGAGTCGGGATTGCCCTACAGGAGCTCGGGGAGGAGTTGGGAGTCGGGGGCAGAGAGAACGACGTTCGCGGCAAGATGCCGCGAACAGCACGCAGGATGCGTGCGCTCCCCAATGGCCGCTCCGGCGGACGGGTGCTCCTTTGCGGGAGCTCAGGTCTGGCGTCTGGAGTCTGGCAGTCTTCTGTCTCCCGCGAAGGGGGCACAGGCTGAAGCCTGGACTCCGTACCGCTTCGGGGCCAAAGCCTTGACGCACTGCCCACTGACGCACTGACGGACAGGGTGTGCGGGGGTGGGTTGCGGCAAGCGGGGCGCTTGCCCTACAGGGGCCCGGGGTGGTTGGACGTTGGGGCGGAGGGAGGATGTCATGGGACGCTTGGCACGGACCGGGACAGGAATGTCCCTCGCTCCTTTTACTGAGCGCTCCGGCGGGTGCGTGAGCTCAGGTCTGACGTCTGGTGTCTGGCAGTCTGGCGTCTCCGCTGCCCTCGCGACCGGCGAACTCCGTCTAAAATACAGTAATTGGTCCCGGAATGATCCTCACACCCCCAGGCCCCAGCGGATTGCCCATGGTCTCCTGGATCTCGGTGACGATGTTGTCCTTGAAGCTGACGGTGAGGCGGCCGACCTCGACCTTCACGTAGATGGTGCGCTGGACGAGGTTGCCCTCGGCATCGCGGCCGGTGGTGATCTGGGGGACGCGGTCGAAGATGCTGTACTCCAAGGCTTCCTCCCGACCTGCGGCGGTGATCTTGGAGGACTTGCGGCTGGGGTTGCCGAGGGAGGTTTTGACCTCATCCACGGTCATGCCGAGGGCGACCTGCTTGTTGGCGATGACCTCATCGACGGCCTTTTGGCGCTCAAAGAAGGCCTTCAACTTCTCGGCCAGTTTGGGGTCGGCGGACTTGAGGTCGCTCATCTTCATCCAACCGGCGACATCGCCGTGGCGGGCGCGGCCGCGGACCTTGTAGAGATCTTCCGCCATGGCGACGAGCTGCACGGTGGTGCCGGGGGCCATCGCGCCCAGGGGACGCTGGAGGTCGAGCTGGTAGTAGATGACGGACTCACCCGCGACGGTCAGGCGGACGGGCCGGGGCAGGATGTCCTCGATGTACATGGCCCCGGGCTCCGTGTTGGCAGCCAGGCGGGAGCGGCCCCCCAGGCTGCTGCTCTGGGCAGAGGCGGTGGCGGGCGCGAACGCGAACGTGAATGTCAGCGTGGCCGCTGCCAGTGCGTGAGCCAGTGCCGGAGAGGGAGCGAGGGGCATGGTCGGTAAGAGGTAAGAGGTGAGTGGTAAGCGGTTGGGGCGCTGGGGAGAGAGGGAGTTATTCTGGGACTTCGACGCGCTGGGCGGAAGTTCATTCAAATACGGGGAAGTAAAAAGTTGGAGCCCGCTGCGCGGGCAGACAGAAGACTAGAAGACACAAGACATCAGACCTGAGCTGGCGCTTGGAAGAGAGGCCCGGGCGGGATTGGGTGTCTGGGGTAGTAGGTGGCAAGCGGAGCGCTCGCCCTACAGCCCCGGGGAGTTTGGGTGTTGGGGCGGAGGGCGTCGTCGTGGGACGCTTGCGGAGTGATTCCGCTTAAAAGCGGTACTCCAACCCCGGCGCGGACCTTTTGCAGCCTCAAGGTCCTCACAACGCCCTGCTGATGTCTTAGAATCTACAAGCCAGGGCCCCCTCCGGCGACTGATGCCGATTGCCAGTCTGAACTACAGGGACCGCTCCGCCGAGCGACTTCTGCGACTCGCACAGGCTGAAGCCTGGACTCCGTACAGCTTCGGGCCAAAGCCTTGACGCACTGCCCACTGACGGACTGACGCACTGGCCCGCCTCCCCCTGACTCCCTTACAACGTAGGAGCGGTAAGCTTGCCAACCACCCGGCTCAGGTACGGGAAAAGCTGCTTCTTCCGGCTGACCACGCCGGCGAGCTCGAAGACATGTTGCTTCAGGCGGGGGTACTCGATGGCGTCGTCCACGCGGTCGTTACCGGCGGTGATGAGGACGCTGTCGTGCTCGGTGATGTCGGTCACCAGGAGGCAGGCGAAGTGCATCTTGCGCTGGACGACGATCTTCTCCAGCGCTTCCTGGAGGGCGGCTTCCTGCTTCCAGAACTCGTCGAGACCGAGTTCCTCGATCTGGGAGATGCTGAGACGCCAGCCGTTTTCCTCGAACTCCTTGCGATCAGACTCCAGGGCCAGATCGGCGGGGCGGTCGCGGAGCATCGAGCCTGCGGCGAAGAACCCGGCGGTGAAGGCGGCGACATCGATGCCGCCGATCTCGGCGAGCCAGGAAAGGATCTCGCGGTCGGTATTGGTCGTCGTGGGCGAGGTGAGGTTCAGCGTGTCGGAGATCATCCCGGCACACAGGCAAATGGCGGTCGCCTTGTCGGGGGCCAGGTTCCTCATGCGGAACATCATGGCCACGATGGTGCTGGTGCTGCCCACGGGCTCGTTGATGAAGCGGATGGGCTCCTTGCTGCGGAGGTTCCCGCTGAGGCGGTGGTGGTCGATGACCTCCAGGATGTCCGCCTCATCGGCCCCGGTCACGGCCTGGGAGAACTCGTTGTGGTCCACCAGCGCGAGCTTGGTGCGCGGCACGTCCACGAGGTCGGACTTGGAGAAGACGCCGAGGAGCTTGCCCGTCTCATCATCCACGACGGGGAAGAGCGGCTGATGAGAGTCATGCACGCTGGCGATGAGCTCCTTGAGCGGGGTCTTGCTGCTGAACTTCAGGAACATCTCGTCGAGCGCATCCGCGATGGGGCGGGAGAAACGCACCAGCTGCGCGGCGCTGGCGGTGTCGTACCGGGTCTCGATGACGGGCACGCCCTGCTCCCGGGCGAGTTTGCCAATTTCCTCGCCCACAGAGAAGCCGCCGGTGATGACCAGACAGCCGACCCCGGCGAGGATGGCCATGCGCTGCACGTCCGGGCGGTCCCCCACCATCATGATGACGGTGCGGGAGGGGAAGCGCTTCATGCGCGTGGAGGAGGTCTCCAGACTGGACCCGGCGACCATGAGGATGAGATTCTCCACGGTCTCCAGCGGGGCGCGGCCGTTGGGGAAGCCGCCATCGAGCGCGGCGACCATATTGGCCTCACTGGTGCGGACATGGCGGTTCGCATCGTCGTCATTGGCCGTGGCAGGCATGAAGAGCTGGGCGAGCTCCTGCAGCGTGGGCATGCCAGCGAGCACGCCCTCGTGATTCACCACGGGGATGCCGCGGAACCCATGCTCGACCATCTTCCGGTACACGGAGAGGAAAGTCTCGTCCTGGCAGGCGGTGACGACTTCCCGCCGACAGACGGAGGCGGCGGTGGGGCGCACGTCCATGAGCAGGCGCGGGGCCTCCACCCCGGCCTCACTGAGCACCCAGTTCGTCCGCACGTTGATCTCCCCGCAGCAGGCAGGGCGGGCATCCACATCCCGCGAGGCGCGCAGGAAGGCGGCGTAACCGATGGCGGCGCAGATGGCGTCCGTGTCCGGATTGCGGTGCCCGATGACGTGGATGGTTTCGGCAGACGACAGGGAATTCATGAGGACTGATGAGGCGTCCGCTCAGACTGGGAGCGAGAAAGGGATGGATCGGATCAAATGGCAAAGGCGGCCTGAATGCCGCCTTTGCCGTGAAGAAAGAGTTTGAAGAAGGGGGGCGCGGTGATCAGGCCACCACGGCCAGCTCGCGGATCTTTGCGTCCACGGCGTCCTTGTTCTCCAGCAGCTCGGCAATAGGGTCCCACTGGCCGGTGGTGAGCGCCTCACGAGCGGTGTGGGGCACGATGATGGCGAACTCCTGGTCCTCAAAGAAGACCTTGCCCTCGAGGAGGTCCACGGTCACTTCCAGCTTCGGGTTGCGCTCCACTTCCTTCGCCAGGGCGACGATGTCATTGTGGGCGGCCACGGCGCAGGGGATGCCGAGGGTGGTGCAGTTGCCAAAGAAGATCTCCGCAAAGCTCTCGGCGATGATGGCGCGGAAGCCGAAGCGGTAGAGAGCCTGGGGGGCGTGCTCACGGGAGCTGCCGCAGCCAAAGTTGGCGCCGGAGAGGAGGATGTTTGCCCCTGTAAAGCGTTCGTCATTGAGCGGGTGGGGCTTGTCCGTGCCATCGGGGTTCTTCCGCACATCGTAGAAGGCGAACTCGCCCAGACCGTCAAAGGTGACGCACTTCATGAAGCGCGCGGGGATGATGCGGTCGGTATCGATGTCGGTGCCAGGAACGTGAACGGCGGTGCCGGCGATCTGCGTGACTTTCGTAAGGGCCATGGAGGGGAGAGAGGGAAAAGGGGTAAGGGAAGAGGGAAAAGGCCCAAACTTTATGCGGAGAGGGCGAAGACCTCGCGGGCGTCGGCGACCTCGCCCGTGACGGCGGCGGCGGCCACCATGAGCGGGGACATAAGGATGGTGCGTCCGGTGGGGCTGCCCTGGCGGCCCTTGAAGTTGCGGTTGCTGGAGCTGGCGCAGAGCTGGTCGCCCACGAGCTTGTCAGGGTTCATGGCCAGGCACATGGAGCAGCCCGCGCCGCGCCACTCGAATCCGGCGTCGGTGAAGACTTGGTCGATGCCTTCCTGGCGGGCCAGGACGTCCACAATCTGGGAGCCGGGAACGGCGATCGCCTTCACGTGGCCAGCGACCTTTTTACCCTTCAGGAAGCGGGCCACTTCGCGGAAGTCGGAGAGACGGCCGTTCGTGCAGCTGCCGACGAAGGCGACATCGATCCTGGTGCCCTTGATGGGGGCGCCGCCTTCGAGCTTCATGTACTCCAGCGCTTCCTGGATGGAGATGCGCTGCTCGGCACTGGTGCCGCTTTCCACGGTGGGCACCTGCTCGTTCACGGCGATGGCCTGGTCTGGGCTCACGCCCCAGGTCACGGTGGGTGGCACGTCCTCGGCGCGGATGTTCACCACATCGTCATAGACTGCGTCGGCATCGGAGGCGACGGCGCGCCAGGCGGCGACGGCCTTGTCCCACTCCTCGCCCTTGGGCGAGTACGGGCGGCCTTTCAGGTACTCAAAGGTCTTTTCATCCGGATTGACGTAACCGGCCCGGGCCCCGCCCTCGATGGACATGTTGCACACGGTCATGCGCTCTTCCATCGTGAAGCCGTCGAAGATGCTGCCGCCGTACTCATACGCGTAGCCCTTGCCGCCACCAGCGCCGAGGAGGCGGATGATGTGGAGGATGACGTCCTTGGAATACACGCCGGGGCGAAGCTCGCCGTCCACGTTGATGCGGCGCACCTTCATAGGGCTGAGCGCCATGGTCTGGGTGGCCAGAATGTCACGCACCTGGGTGGTGCCGATGCCGAAAGCGATGGCGCCGAAGGCCCCGTGCGTGGCAGTGTGGGAGTCGCCGCAAGCGATGGTGGTGCCCGGCTGGGTGATGCCCTGCTCCGGTCCGACCACGTGCACAATGCCCTGCTTGCCGCTGCGCAGATCGAAATAAGTGACGCCGAATTCTTTGGCGTTGCGGTTGAGCTCCTTGATCATCGCATCCGCCAGGGAGTCCGAGAAAGGCTCCTCCCGCTGGTCGGTGGGGACGATGTGGTCCACGGTCGCAAAGGTGCGCTGGGGATAGGCCACCTTCAGGCCGAGATCGCGCAACATGCCGAACGCCTGGGGGCTGGTGACCTCGTGAATCAGGTGGGTATCAATAAGGAGCTGCGTCTGCCCATTGGAGAGCGTAGCGACGGAGTGAGATTCCCAAACTTTCTGGAAGAGTGTCTTGCCCATTTGCTTCAGTACGTGTGTGGCCCAGACCGGGACGGACCGGGGGACGGGAGTTTAGCACGGAAGGGCCGGGGGGAAAGTGCAATCTTTGAGCCGACTTCGCCGGCAGACGCCGACCGCTTCGCGGAGACACCAGACTGGAAGACTCCAGACACCAGACTTGAGTTGAAGCAGGGGGGTGGGGCCCCCGACCAGTGCGTCAGTTCGTCAGTGGGCAGTGCGTCAAGGCTTTGGGCCTGAAACTGTACGGAGTCCAGGCTTCAGCCTGTGCGAGTCACAGAACGCGCCCAACGGAGCGGTCAGTAAAAGGAGGCGGGGGTTCCCCAGCCCCGCTCAGTTCGAAGCTGTTCGTAGTACAAACTTCAGTTTGCTCAGTGCAGCTGGGGTAAGGCGTCCTGAGCAAACTGAAGTTTGTACTACGAACAGAGCCCCGCCAGCCAAGTCAGGAGCGCTCCCTTTGTGCCTTCATGCCTTTGTGTGAGCGCATGAAGAAGCTCTTCTCGGGTCTGATGTCTGGCGTCTGGCAGTCTGGTGTCTCCCCCACCTTTCACTTTTTACTCTCAACTTTTCAATTCTGGATATTTTCACTCCTGAAGCTTCTCAATCCTCAGATTCCTCAGCTGTGCCTCCGTCCTAAACGACGCGAACCCAAACGGCATGCAGCGATCGATCTCCCCCGCTCGCATGCTCAGCTGGCGGCCGACGATGTTGGCATTGATGATGGGGCGGCCGTCCAGCCAGACTTGGAGGGATTTCTCACGGACCTCGATGCGGACGTGGTACCAGTGGTCGTTCTCCAGGGTCTGGCGGCTGCCGGTGAGGTTCTCGGAGGCGTCGTAGCCGTCGATGGAGGAGATGCCGACCTGGGAGCCGCCCCAGCCGCCGAGCACAAAGCTCACGCACCGGTCCACGCTGCCGACTGGGAAGGTCACGGTGCCAAAGAAATCCGTGCCCTGCACGCGCCGGGCCTCATAGCTGATGGCGTAGTCGATCACCGGCAGGTCATCGGCCTTCCAGTGGCGGTACACGATCCCCGTCATGGGGCTGCCCGCCTTGAGTACGAACTCATCCGTCTCCCGGGTGAAGCCGCCACTGTGGGCCATTTCCGCCTCATGCCAGCGGTGCAGGTGCGGGGAGGCAAAGAGCGTCCACCCGGGAGCCAGAGCCTCCGCATGGTCCGGGCTGTCGCAGGCCGGGAGGGCGAGGAGAAACGCCCCCAGCAGGATCAGCGACAGCCCGGAAAGTTTCATGATTTCTTGATGCCCCCGCCCATCTTGCAGATGAGGTCGAAGTCCTTCTTGCTCACCTCCGTGATCGAGAGCCGGTTGCCCCGGCGGAGGATCAGGAGGTCCGCCAGCCGGGGCTCCTCGCGCAGGGCGTCCAGGCTCACAAAACTCTTCAGGTCCGCCTCGTAGGCCACATCCACCAGCAGCCACGCGGGATTCTCCGGCTTGCTTTTGGGGTCGTGGTACTCGCCGCCCACCTCGAACTGCGTGGGGTCCGGTCGCGCCTCAGAGGCGATCTTGATCACACCCGCCACCCCGGGCTCCGGGCAGCTCGAGTGGTAGAAAAAGCCGAGATCTCCCGCCTTCATGTCATCGCGCATCATGTTGCGCACCTGATAATTACGCACCCCGTTCCACGGTTCGGTGCGCTTGGGGCGTTCTTTGAGGTGATCAAATGAGAAAACGTCCGGTTCGGATTTGAGTAGCCAGTAACGCATGGTTCAGCATACTGGCGGGATGAAGGGGAGGTGCCAATGGATTTTGACACTGGGAAAGGGCTGCGTCGCGGCCTGCCTCCTGCTCGGCGGAATGATGCATCCGTCCGCCCTGTTGGCGCTGGATCCGTACTACCCCCAGCCGCCTGAGCGGAAGCCTGAACTCCCGCTGCCTCCGTCGGATGCCGATTGGAAACGCCGCGTGGGGGAGCAGGAGCAGCAACTTGCCAATCAAACGGCGCGGGTGTGCTTCCTCGGCGACTCGCTGACGGAATTCTGGCTGCACACAGGATCGTCCGCCTGGTACAGCAAAATGGTCCCGCGGAAGCCTCTGAACCTGGGCATCGCGGGCGACCGCACCGAGAACATCCTCTTCCGCATCCAGCGTCTGGATTTTCGCCGGGCCCGGACGGAGTTGCTGTTCCTCATGATGGGCACAAACAATCTCGGCATGGACAAGCCCGACCCTCCTGAAAAGGTGGTGCAAGCCATCCAGAAGGCCGTGACGATGCTCAAGCCCAAACTGCCTCCTCAGGCGGCCATCGTCGTGCTGGGCATCCCGCCCAGCGGCGAAACACCCCGGAGCCCTCTCCGCCAGAGCATCCAAGCGGTGAACACCCAGCTCGCCGCCGCCCCCTGGCCTGCAGGAGTGAAATACGTCCCCGTGTACGACGTGTTCGTGGATGCCGACGATCGCTGGAAGCTGGGGCTGACTCTGGACGGCACCCACTTCAGCGCCGCCGGGTACGAGGAATTGGCGAAGGTATTGAAAGAGTACCTGCCCAGCGTGGAGAAGGTGGAGGCTCCGGCGGATCCCTTTGGCGGGAAAAGGAAGCGGCAGTAAGACACCAGACTGCCAGACGCCAGACATCAGACCTGAACTGGCGCCTCACAGAACACGTCCGCCGAAGCGGTCAGTAGAAAAGGAGGCGGGGGTTCCCAGCCCCGCTCAGTCGAACTACCCATGATTCAATCCTGCCCAGGCCTCCCAATCCAGCGCCAGCTCAGGCAAGGTAGAAGAACCGTCTCGGTTCTTGTTCCCGCCTTGCCCAGCGCACCCAAGAGCCGGGACGGCTCTTCTACCATCACTGTGGCACCGTCCTGCACCCCAACCAAGCACCAAGCACCTCTCCCCCCCGTTCTCCAGATCTGAATTCCGCCGTCTGGCGGCCTTTTGTCTCCGCAAAATGGTCATGTCTTGCGTCTTGTGTCTTCTAGTCTTGCGTCTTTTCTGGCCAAACATCGCGGAGTTGATCGTTGTCTCTGCGTACTTGTATTTTCAGACTTTCCCCACTTTTCCCTCTTCCCTTTCCCCTTCCCCCTCTCTCCGACCTGCCGAGCATGAAAAAAATCTCCCCCGCTGTCCTCCTCCTGCCTGCAGTCACTGTCACGCTCGCCGTCACCGCCTTGTCAGTGGCCCAGCAGCCCCCGGCCGCAGCCGCCGCACCTGCCGCCCCCGCGATCCCGGAGTCCACCTACGTCTCCAACATCCGGCAGCTCACGTTTGAGGGGAAACGCTCCGGGGAGGGTTATTTCAACGCGGATGGCTCGAAGATGATCTTCCAGAGCGAGCGCGAGCTAGGGAACCCCTTTTACCAGATCTACCTCATGGACCTGGAAACAGGCGACCAGGAGCGCATCTCCCCTGGCTCGGGCAAAACGACCTGCGCCTGGATCCACCCGGACAATGACCACATCCTCTTCGCCTCCACCCACCTGGACCCGGAGTCGAAGGTCAAGCAGGACGCCGAGTACAAAGAACGCGAAAGCAGCCGCGTGCGCCGCTATTCCTGGGACTATGACCAGCGCTACGACCTCTTCCTTTACTCCCTGAAGGACAAGTCGCTCAAGCAGATCACCAAGGAGGAGGGCTACGACGCCGAGGGCGCGATCTCCCCGGACGGGAAACGCATTGTGTTTGCCTCGAACCGCGCCGCCTACAGCGAGCCCCTCAGCCCCGCGGACACGGAGCGCCTGAAGATCGACAAGCAGTACTTCATGGAGATCTACACCATGAACGTGGACGGCACCGACGTGAAGCGCCTGACCAGCACACCGGGCTATGACGGCGGCCCCTTCTTCAGCCACGACGGCAGCAGGATCTGCTGGCGCCGGTTCAATGAAAAAGGCGACATCGCGGAGATCTACACGATGAACGCCGATGGCAGCGACCAGAAGCAGATCACCAAGCTGGGTGCCATGTCCTGGGCACCCTACTTCCACCCCAGCGGGGACTACCTCATCTTCACGAACAACGTGAACGGCTTCGCCAACTTTGAGCTGTATGCGGTGGACGCTGCGGGCAAGCACGAGCCGGTGCGCATCACCACCACGGACGGGTTCGACGGGCTGCCCGTCTTCTCCCCCGATGGCAAGAAACTGAGCTGGACCAGCGGCCGCACCTCCGGCGGCGCGAGCCAGATCTTTCTGGCCGACTGGAATGACGAGGCTGCCTGCAAGGCCCTGGATTTAGGAAACAAAGCGCCGGTCGCCGCCAAGGATGAAGCCGGAGCCGCCCCCGCCAACAAGCCGGACCTCTCCACCACCACGGGCGAGATCCGCCCGGAGGATATGAAACAACATGTGACCTACCTGGCCAGCCGCGAGCTGGGCGGCCGCATGACGGGCACTGAGGGCGAGCGCCTGGCCACGGAGTATGTGGCGGAAGTCTTCCAGAAGATCGGCCTGGTGCCTTTTGGCGACAAAGAAGGCTGGTACGACAACTTTGAGTTCACCGCTGGCGTTGCCCTGGCCCCGGGCAACAAGTTCACCCTCACCGGCAAGGACGGCCCCACGGAGTTCACCGCGGATCACGACTGGCGCCCCCTCTCCTTCTCCAAGACCGGTGCGTTCGATCCCGCTGAAATCGTCTTCGCCGGGTACGGCATTGAGACCCCGGACAACGCCACCACCAGCGATGGCAAAAAGCTGGAGACCTACAGCAGCTACGCCCACCTGGATGTGAAGGACAAATGGGTGCTCGTCTTCCGCTACCTGCCCGAGGGCATGGCCCAGGACCGCCGCAATGAGCTGATGCGCTTCGCCAGCCTGCGGTTCAAGGCACTAACCGCCCGTGAAAAAGGCGCGCGCGGCATCCTCGTGGTGAGCGGCCCCAACAGCAAGGTGGTGGAGCAGCTCGCCCCGCTCACGTTTGACGCCTCCATGGCCGACTCCGGCCTCGCCGCCATCAGCATCACGGACACGCTGGGCGACAAGCTCCTCTCCGGCGCAGGCAAGACGCTCAAAGCCCTGCAGGACAAGCTGGACACCGGCGACCTCATGGGCGGCATCAACTGCGAAGGCTTCAAACTCGGCGTGAACATCGCCATCGCCCAGGAGAAGAAAACAGGCCGCAACGTGCTGGGCATGCTCTGCAAAGGCAGCGAGCCGGACTTCCACATCGCCCCGCTCATCATCGGCGCGCACATCGACCACCTCGGCTCCGGCGGCGGCTCGAACTCCCGCGCCAAGGGCGACGACCTGCGCAAGATCCACTTCGGCGCTGATGACAATGCCTCTGGCACCGCGGGCATGATGGAGATCGCCCAGTGGCTGGCCGATCTGAAGAAGCAGGGCAAGCTGGACATGAAACGCGACATCCTTTTCGCCGCCTGGTCGGGTGAGGAACTCGGCCTGCTGGGTTCCAGTCACTTCGTGGAAAGCCTGGCCAAGATGATCAAAGGCGACCCCAACGCCAAGCTCACCGGCATGATCGCTGCGTGCCTGAACATGGACATGATCGGCCGCTTCAACAAGACGCTCGTGCTCCAGGGCGTGGGCAGCAGCAGCGTGTGGACCAAGGAAATAGAGAAGCGCAACGCCCCCCTGGGCCTGCCCATCAGCGCCCAGTCCGATGCCCACCTGGCCACGGACTCCACCACCTTCTACACCCGCGGCATCCCCACGCTGAACGCCTTCACCGGCGCGCATGAGGACTACCACATGCCCACCGACACGGCGGACAAGATCAACTACGAAAAAGCCGCGCAGATCGCCAAGTTCATGGGCCTGGTGGCCCGTTCCCTCTCCACCACGCACGAGGTGCCAGATTACATCGCCATGGAGGCCCCAAAGAACCAGGGGACCCGCACCGGACTGCGCGTCTATCTGGGCACCATCCCCGACTACGCCCAGGGCGACATCAAAGGCGTGAAACTCAGCGGCGTCTCCCCTGTCGGACCGGCTGCCAAGGCCGGTGTTCAGGCCGGAGACATCATCGTGAAACTGGGTCACAAGGACATCCAGAACATCTATGACTACACCTACATCATGGGCGAGCTGAAGATCGGTGAGCAAACCACCATCGTGGTGCAACGCAACGGGCAGACCGTCGAGATGAAACTGACACCGGGTTCGAGGGATTGACCCGGCCCGCGAAGCGGGAGACACCAGACTCCAGACATCAGACTTGAGCTGGCAGGGGCTGCTGATAGCGGT
This sequence comes from Verrucomicrobium sp. BvORR034, assembly GCF_000739635.1. Lineage (GTDB taxonomy): Bacteria > Verrucomicrobiota > Verrucomicrobiia > Verrucomicrobiales > Verrucomicrobiaceae > Verrucomicrobium. The sequence continues at coordinate 24,603 of NZ_BATQ01000181.1, forward strand.
TCGTAGTACAAACTTTAGTTTGCCTCAGTCGGACGAGAGCAATGCGTCCTGAGCAAACCAAAGTTTGCACTACGAACCGAGCCCCAGACCATCAGCCTGCCCAATCTCCCACTGGCTTTGGCACCCTCCCTTCTGCCAATCCACCTCCAACACCGTTCGTAGTTGTCGACGTGAGGAGGCACTAGCTGAAGCGTCTGCAGCATGAATCCCGCGACGAACCTCCGCACACTCCACAACCCGCTCCCGCCCGCCCAATCGCAGACCTTGGCCCCTTGATCCCCTGCCCTGCCGCAGCGCCACAGACCGGGAAATTTGTGCCTCCTCACGTCGACAACTACACCAGCTTTGGTTGCGCTCAGGCAGAAGGCACAACGCTGGGCCCTTACACGCTGAGGCAGGCTGATACCCAAAAGCGCCCCAACCGCGCTGCTACCGCCCTCCGGTTCTAGACCATCACCAGGGGTGTGAACGTGGTGTCAAGCCCAAGCGAGGTTTGCTTGCCCCAGCGCTGGCGGCTCGACACCGCTTTCGCCTGCCGGACCAACATCCTCTTCCCCAAACCTTCTCGCCAGCCTGCAAACCCCAAAGAGCCGGGCCGGCTCTTCCACCATCTCCCCTGACATCCGCCTCATCCAAACCAAGCACCTCCCCCTCAAGTCTTGAGTCTTCTGTCCTAAAATCTTGTGTCTGCTCGCATCGCGGGCTGCGATTCCCAAAAAAACCTCACACAACCCCGTGCAACTTTTTTTGCGGGGGTCTGTTTCACCCCCTGCACACCGGATCCAAATCAAACCAACGAAGACGATGACCCTGACAAAACAGATTCTTCTCAGTGCGATCGCAGCTGTGGGCTGCACGTTCAGCTTCAGCCTCACGATGGCGCAGGCACAGGATGCCCCGCCTCCGCCTCCTGCTGGTGAAGGCCAAGGCCGCCCCCCCTGGTGGGCCCGGCGGCCCAGGAGGTCCTGGGGGTCCAGGAGGCCCCGGTGGCGATTCCCGCGCCCGGCTGGAAGAGGCCTGGAAGAAGATGGACCTCAACGGCGACGGCAAGATTTCCAAAGAAGAGTTCACCACCAACGCCGTGAAGGAAGCCGAAGACCGCTTCGGCAAGATGGACGCCAACAGCGATGGCTCCGTGGAGAAAGAAGAGGCCGAGCAGGCCGGACGTCGCCTGCGTGAAGAACGCGAACGCCAGGCTGGCCGTACCGGTGGCCCAGAGGGCAATCGCCCCCGCCCTGAGGGAGGTCGTCCCCCGGAAGGCACTCCTCCCGGACCTGGTGACCGCCCCGAAGGCTTCCGCCGTCCGCAGCAGGGTGGCCCTGAAGGCGGCCCCCAAGGTGGTCCCGGCCAGGGTCAGCGTTCCCCCGGTGAATCCGGTGGGGGTCGCGGCGGCCGCGGTGGCATGGGCATGGGCATGGGCGACTTCCTTCTGCGTATGGACACCAACAAAGATGGAAGCGTCTCCAAGGACGAGTACACGGCTGGCAACATGGAGCGCTTCGAGCAGCTGGACACCAACAAAGACGGCAAGGTGACCAAAGAAGAAACCGATGCTGCTGCCCAGCGCCTGCGCGAGCAGTTCGGCGGTGGCCGTGGTGAAGGTGGTCAGCGCGGAGAAGGTCGTGGCGAAGGCTTCCGCCGCCCTGAAGGTGGAGCCGGTGGCCCTGGCGGCGCTGGTGCTGGTGCCGAAGGCGGGGCCCGTCCCCGTCCGCAGCGCCCTGAAGGCGAGGCCAACTGATTCATTCAGCCAGCCGGACCGGTGTTCATCCGGTCCGGCCAAAAAAAGATCACTGGTAGTTGTGAGCTACCGGTTGTGTGAGAAGTGCCGCATTGGAGGGGGTCTCCAATGCGGCACTATTTTTTACACAGACTCTCCTGGAAAAAGGGGCCACTCCCACCCCGCTGCCATCACAGAGACTGGCGGATCTGGTGCACGATCTCGTAGGACCGCAGACGGGCCTCATGGCTGTAGATCATGGAGTGGACCATCAGCTCATCTGCCTGAGTCAGCTCCGCGTACTCGATGAGCTTTTCTTTCACCGTAGCGGCATCACCGATGATCGAGCCGCGCAGGAAGGGATTGCTGTGCAGGGTGCCCATGACCAGCTCCACCTCCTCGCGATTCTCCAGCGGGGGCGGCAGTTGCATGGGCATGCCGCGAGCCAGATGCAGATGCGCCTGGTACTGGGAAGTGGCCAGTTGCTCCGCCTCCGCCACCGAGTCAGCGGCAAAGACGTTCACACACACCAGCGCATACGGCTTCTCCAGCGTGCCCGAAGGGCGGAAGTTGTTCCGGTAGATCTCCAACCCCGGCAGGACGTTATCCGGGGAGAAATGGCCCGCAGAGCCAAAGGACAACCCCAGTTGCCCGGCCAGTTGCGCGCTGAAGCCGCCGGAACCCAGCAGCCACAGGGGGATGTGAGCGCCCGCCCCGGGCACGGCCCGCACCTTCTGCCCTGGCAGGACGGGGCGCAGGAAACTGCGCAGCACCTCCAGCTCCTGGGGGAAGTCCTCCCCGTTGCTGCCGTGGCTCTGCCGCAGAGCCCGCATCGTCACCTGATCGGTGCCAGGCGCCCGGCCCAGCCCCAGATCGATCCGGCCCGGGAAAAGCGCGTCCAGGGTGCCAAACTGCTCGGCAATCACCAGCGGAGCATGATTGGCCAGCATGATGCCGCCTGACCCCACCCGGATGGTCTTGGTGGCCGCTGCCACATGGCCAATGACGACCGCCGTGGCCGCAGAGGCGATCCCAGGCATGTTGTGGTGCTCCGCCAGCCAGTAACGCTGAAAGCCCCAGTCTTCCGCGTGGCGGGCCAGATCCGCACTGCGGCCCAGGGCTTCCGCCACGGTGCCGCCCTGGAGGACGGGTGAGAGATCGAGAACAGAAAACGGCAGGTCAGAAAGGGCAGGCATGCAGGAGGCGGGAGTTCTTTACCATAAAGAACTACGCCTGCCGCCCCGGGAACGAGTGCAGAGGTGTTGACTCCTCCGTCCCACTCGCGCCTCACCTCACCTCACCGCCCGGACTCCCTGATTAGGAATCGACCCCGGTGCCCCCGCTCTTCTGCCCCGTGATGAGCCGTGCGCCCTGATCGCGGGTGAAGTAGGACCACACCCAGATGAAAAAGACATGCACCCGGCTGCGCAGCCCGATGAGGAAGATTAAGTGGACAAAGACCCAAGCCATCCACGCCATCCAGCCGCTGAACTTGAGGAAATGCAGATCCGCCACGGCGCGATGCCGCCCAATGGTGGCCATGCTACCACGATCCCAGTAATTGAAAGCCTTGAGCGGCTGTCCGGCGATCTGGGCCAGAATATTGACCGCCGCCAGCTTCCCCTGCTGCATGGCCACAGGGGACACCCCTGGCAGCGGCTTGCCATCCTTGCCCGCGCAATGCGCCGTATCACCGATCACATACACCTTCGGGTTGTCCTTCAGGTTCAGCTCCTTTTGCACCATGATGCGACCACTGCGGTCGAACTCGCCCGGGAGCTGCTTCACCAGCGGAGACGCGGCATTCCCCGCCGCCCAGATGACCGTGCGGGAGGGGATGTAGCCGCCGGGGATGGTGACTCCGTTGTCATCCAGCCCCTGCACCGCCACGCCCAGCTTCACCTCCACACCCAGATCCTTCAGTTGGGTCAGCGCCTTGGCAGAGAGCTTGGGGTCAAACACGGGCAGGACGCGGTCCGCCGCATCCAGCAGGATCACCTTGGCCTCGCGGGGATCGATGTGGCGGAAGTCGCGCACCATCGTCTCGCGGGCGATCTCGCTGATCGCCCCCGCCATTTCCACCCCGGTGGGGCCCGCGCCCACCACCACAAAGGTGAGGAGCTTCTCCCGCTCAGCAGCATCGGTGGTCGCCTCAGCCTGCTCGAAGGCCATCAGCAGACGACGACGGATGTTCAGCGCGTCGTCCAGAGTCTTGAGCCCGGGGGCAAAAGCCTCCCACTCCGGGTGCCCAAAGTAGGAGTGCCGCGCCCCGGTGGCGACGATCAGGTAGTCGAAGGGGAACTTTTGCCCGCCCGCCGTGACCACTTTCTGCCCCAAGTCGATGTCCGTGACATCGGCCATGATGGTTTCCGTGTTCTTGGCGTGATGCAGGATGGAGCGCACCGGCTGGGCGATGTTCGCCGGGGAGAGCGCCGCAGTGGCCACCTGATAAAGCAGCGGCTGAAAGAGGTGGTGATTGGTCCGGTCCAGCAGCGTCACTTTCACCGGAGCCTTGTCCAGGGCCTTGGCGGCGGCAAGCCCGCCAAACCCGCCCCCGATGATGACGACACGGGGCTGGAGGGGGGATGGTTCTTCTTCCGTGGGATTCATTCAGTAGGTCGTAGCATTTCCAGGGCCGAATCGCCTCCGGCACTTGGAGAAGCCTTTGTCAGTTGTCAGCAGGCCGAAGTTGTGATTACAACGGATCATGAAAAATCTCCATGGCAGCTTTTTGCCCGTCCTTGCCGCAATTTTGATGTGGGGTGCCGCAGGTGCTGCCTTGGGGGATGAGTCTCCATTCAAATCAGCTACGTTTTGCCACGGGCTGCTGGATTCACAGGCGCCGAAAGACAAGGCGGAGGCATTCCACCCGGACGAGACGATTTACCTCTCTGTGGAGCTCAAAGGTCGGCCCAAGACCGGCAAGGTGGCCACGCAGTTCCTCTTTCGCGACAATGTCATTGCTGAGGCCGAGGTGGACGTCGCCACCGTGAACAAGGGCATCCTGCTCTCCGCCGGGCAGAACACCTTTGCGGGCTTCAACCTTACGCATGATCAGCCCTTGCCCGTAGGCGACTGTTACAGCGCCGTGGTCACCCTGGACGGCCAGCCTCTGGGCACCTTCCCCTTCCGCGTCAGCCCGCCCAAGGACGCCATCGTCAGCGAGCTGAAGTCCGTCACGCTCTCCAAAAGCCTGGATGACAAGAACCAGCCGGTGGACGTGACGCGGGAGTTCGACACCAAGGACAAAGTGATCTTCAGCGGCATCGCCGACCTCGGCCTGGGCACATGGATCGAAGTAGGCTGGGTGCTGGGCGGCATGACCGACTCCGAAGGCACCCGCAGCATCACGCTGAAGGAAAACAAGACCGGCTGCCCCTTTCGTTTTTCCTTTATCCCCAACGGCGGCTGGCCTGCAGGCACGCATGAGGCCGTGCTGCTCATGAACGGCAAAGAGGTCGCGCGCGAAAAGTTCACCATCAAGAACGGCCCCGCCCTCACCCAGACGGTGGAGACCACCTCCTTCAAGCTCTCCTCCGACGACGGCCGCGGCGGCCCGGGAGCCACCGTCAGTGCCTTCACCCCGCAGGACAAGGTGCTGCACGCAGGCTGGGAGCTCAAACAACCCACCATGGTGAAGGGCATCCGCTTCGTCTGGACCGCCATCGAGGCCGGCTCCGCCAAGGACCAGGTCATCGCCACCGCCACCATTCCCTCAACGATCCATCAATCCATCAGCACCACCCTCAAGGCCAAGAACGGCCTGCCCAAAGGCAAGTTCAAGGTCGAGTTGTTTCAAGACGAACGCCTCGTGGATGGCCGGACGTTCGAGGTGAAATAGGAGCAGGAGTGCCTGGTTAGGAGCGGCGCAGGAAACAACTGCGTCCAGTGTCGAAAGCGCCCCAGCCCACTGCAGGCGGGGCTCTGTTTGTAGTTCAAACTTTAGTTTGCCTCAGGCTACGACAGACCAGCTGAGGCAGTCCCGCATGCGGGACTGTACTCCGTACAGCTTCCAAAGCCTCCTGTATTGGTTGTTGTTCGGAGTACAGACTTCAGTCTGCTCAGGCGTGCTAAGGCGAACTAAGGTCTGAACTACAAACAGCTTCCAACAGCAATCCTGTGCGCGCCTGCGCATGTCCTCTCATGCGCCAGCTCAGATCTTGTGTCTTGTGTCTCTAAAACGGGTCCCTCCCGAGCAGTAACTCACTCACTTCACCCCCTGGCGGGCGCCCCCCTCCACCCCCCGGCCCCATGCCGCGTCCTGTAGGCGTGCCGAGGTTGGCTCCGGGAACTCGATACCCCACGAGATACGCCCCTTTCACCGAGGGCTTGTCCACATACAGTTCCAGGGTGCCTTCCTTCTCAGCCACCGTAATGTTGCGGTCCACCTTGCCCTCCACCGTGAGGGCAAAGGGCAGAGCCGCGTAACCCAGCGTACCGTGCGTGGGGTTGGCATACACTTCATAGGCATAGCCGGGATAGGCGGGCACGGCGATCTTCCAGCGTGATTTCGACGAACCCGAACCCACCGCTTCACCAGGGACAACAAGTTCGCCCCCAGGGGTGTTGGGATAGGACGGCTCCATGGCCGCGCTGCCCATGACGATGTCCCAGACTGTACTTTCCTCATCCCCGGCGGCGCCCGCCGCCTTGGTGAACTTCCGGATCAACGCTGCCCGCTGCACGGCATCCCGCACGCCGCCCAGCACACCGTCGTTGTCATTCTGCTGGGCCCAGAGCTTCCCGTTCAGATCATAGGAAGGCTCATCCCAGAAGAGCTGCGTGCAGGTGCGGATCTTCTCTCCGGGCAGCGTCACCGCCGCATGAATGTGCCGCGTGCGACCGCGATAGAGCCCGGCCTTGATGGTGCGGAAGCGATACGCCCCGTCCTTGCCGGTGAGGAACTGGCCAAAGCCCGCGAAGTTCGGGTCAGACTTGGGATTGCGCACCGCCGTGGTGCTCTGGATGTATTCCCCGTGGTGATCCGCATGCCAGATCTCCACCAGGGCCCCGCGCACCGGCTTGCCGTTGCGATCCAGCACCCGGCCGGCCAGATGGGTGACCAGCCCCGTCGCAGGGGTCAGGCCATCGTTGAGCAGCACGAGGTCATTGTCCTTGTCCAGGGGGATGTTGTTGAACGGGGTGTTGGCCGGGTAGTAGGGCCCCTCCGTCAACTTGGCGGTGACCGTCAGCGCCTCGGCGAAGAGTCCGCTCACGGAGGAGAAAGCACCCGCGGCAGCAAGCTGGCCGAGAATGCGCCGACGGGTGGCAAGAGTGCGTGAGGTGACGAGGTGCATGGCAGTGAGACAGGGCTGGAAGGGTGCGTGACGGCCCGGCTGGGCCATGCCGGGTAAAACCCGGCCTAATGCAAAAAGTCGTGCAGATTTCCCCCGGCACGCAGTTTTGCCAAAGAGCCCGGATGACAATGGGCTGGTACAATTGTATCTGAAGTCGGGAGGAAACGAGGAGCAATCCGCCACAAGTTCATCGAAGATGCCGCACCCTCCCCTCCCGGGTCGCAGCCTTTCCCCATCCGCCTTTCCCACTTGTTCATGGAAACTACCATCAAGATCGCCCTGGTCGGCGCCGGCATGTTCGGCGGTGACGTGCATGCCCGTGCTTATGCCGACCTTCAGCGCTTCGGCATCGCCGGCCAGCTCGCCCGCGTGGGGTTGGATGCCTGGAGTCGCGACTTTGCCCTCATTCGTTTTGACCTCGTGGCCGTGGCCACCCGCTCACCCGGCTCCGCCGCCAAGGCCGCGGCCAGTTTCAAGGAAATGACCGGGCGCGAACCCAAGGCCTATCACGGTGAAGCCCCGTGGGATGACATCCTGCGCGACTTCCCGGATCTGGACGTGATGGCCGTGGCCACGCCAGACCATCTGCATACAGAGCCCATCCTGGCCGCCCTGGCCAAAGGCGTGCATGTGATGACAGAGAAGCCCATGTGCCTGAGCATTCACGAGGCGGATCAGATCATCGATCTCGCCCGCGAGAAAGGCTGCGTGGTGGCCGTGGACATGCACAAGCGCTACGACCCCGACCACCTGCGCATCAAGAACGACATCCAGAACCGCATCGGCGCGCCGCTCTACGGCACCGCTTATTTGGAAGAACCACTCGAGGTCAGCACCAGCACCTTCAAGTGGGTGGAAAGCAGCGATCCCTTCAGCTACGTGGGCCCGCACTGGACGGACCTGATCTACAGCTACTACCGGAGCAAGCCCGTCTCCCTCTCCGCCGTGGGCCAGAAGAAACGCCTCGTGCGCGATGGCATCAATGCCTACGACGCCGTACAGGTGCGCGTGGAATTCGAGAACGGCATGAGCATCAACTTCCACAACAACTGGATCACGCCCGCCGACTTCGAAGCGCCCGTGAACCAGGGCCACGAGATCGTCGGAGCCGATGGCAAGGTGGAAAGCGACCAACAGTACCGCGGCTTCCGCTTCTGGAACGCCGGCGGCGGCTCTCGCACCAGCAACAATCACTTCACCCGCGAAGTCGCCCGCCCCGATGGCACCAGCGGCTACCTGGGCTACGGCGTGGACAGCCTCACAGTCGGTCTTGCCGCCATCTGCCGCGTGAAGTTCCACGGCTCCACCCTGGATGACGTGGCCTCCATCTACCCCACCGCTGAAGACGCCCGCATCACCACCGCGATTGTGCACGCCGCCTCCGTGGTTCGCGACCTTAACTTCAAGTATCTCAACGAAGGCAACGGCGCCCCGGTGACCGCCCGCTTCGGCCCAGACGGCATCACCATCGTCGATCCCATGCGCGCCGCCGAAGGTCCGGAGAAGGTCTTCGAGAAATTGTATGACCGGGCGGTGTGAGCCCGCTGCGCGGGAGACAGAAGACTGGAAGACACAAGACGAAAGACTTGAGCTCGCGGAGCTGTTGGAAGCGGCTTGCGGCAGGCCATCAGCCTGCCGCAGCTTGCAATGCGTTCAGCGCTCCACCTTCTGCCAAGGCATCTCCAACGCCAGTGTAGTTGTCGACGTGAGGAGGCACTAACTGAAGCTTATGTGAGGTCGCCCTCGCCACTGACCTCCGCACACCCACCGCCCCCGCTCTCACACATCCGAGCGCACACCTTGGCCCATTGTTCCCCTTTCCTGCCGCAGCGCCACAGACCGGGAAATATGTGCCTCCTCACGTCGACAACTACATCGGCTTTGAGCGCGCTCCGACAGAGGGAACTGCGCTGAACCCATTGCGAGCTGAGGCAGGTTGAAAACCAAGTGAGCCCCACCAGCGCTGCCAACCCCCTCCGGTTCTAGGTCATTACGAGGGCCGCCTAAGCGGTGTCAAGCCACCGGCACTCCGAAGACGCTTCGCGACACTCGCCAACGCTGGAGCAAACAATCCCCGTCTGGCATCCCCACCCACACGACAGTGTCTTGGAGTGCCGGCGGCTCGACGCCGCTTTCGCCTGCCGGACAAATCTCCAGGCTACCCGCCTCCGCCTCCAGCCTGCCCCCCTGCAGCTTGCAATCGGCCATGCAGACCACGTAGCATGTTCCAACATCCTCCCTTCCGCCTGCCCGCCAGCTTCCCCTCCAGCCTGCACGCCCAAAAAATCCCCGTGTCCAATCTCCCCCGGTCCTGACTTATTCCACTGCCAGCCCCCTCGCTGGTGATCCTCACCCTCCCTCCCTTCCTCACACGATGCACCGCCGCTTCTTTGTTGCCGCACTGTTTGCCGCCAGCGCCTTACACCCAGGCCTGGCCCAGGAACCCACTGCAACCCCGGCCGCCGTCGCTGCGCCACCCGCAGATGCCCCGGCCTATGACGTCGTGGTTTACAGCGGCGTTCCCTGCGGGGTCGCCGCCTCCGTGGCGGCTGCTCGCGAGGGAGCCAAAACCCTGCTCATCGAGCCCACCAAAGAAGTAGGCGGCCTCAATACCAGCGGGCTCAACACCGCCGAGACCGAGCACATGCTGAAGTGGACCTTCGGCGGCGTGGCGCAGGAGGCCTACCAGCGCATGGGCTGGGAATACGGTCGCTGGAATCCGGTGTACTACTTTGAATCCAAGGTCGCTGCCAAGGTCTTCCACACCATGCTGGACGAAGCCAAAGTGCAGGTGAAGTACGGCGTGCGGGTGGACAAGGTGGAAAAGGAAGGCACCACCATCAAGAGCATCACCCTCAGCGATGGCTCCAAGATCACCGCAAAGACTTTTGTGGACGCTGGCTACGAAGGCGACCTCATGGCCCGCAGCGGCGTGAGCTACACCTGGGGCCGTGAGTCGATCGAGGAATACGGCGAATCCCTCGCCGGCATCCGCCTGGACAAGACGCCGCGCAAAGCCGCGACAGTGGATGAAAAGGGCAACCTGCTCCCCGGCATCAGCGGCTGGGCCAAGGACGTGACCGAAGGCGCCGCCGACAAGAAGGTGATGAACTACAACTGGCGTCTCTGCCTCTCCAACGATCCGGAGCAGAGTGTTCCCTTCCCCCAGCCCAGGCAGTATGACCGCGCCCGCTACAAGGTGCTGGAGAACTGGATCAAGGAGAAGACCGCCGCCAATGAGCCGGTGAAGCTCCTGGACATCATCGACCTCTATTCGCATGCCCCGGGCCGCAAGGACAAGAAAGAGGTCAACAACAAGCAGGCCGCCGTTATTTCCGTAGGCCACTTCGGCGGGCAGTTCGACTACCCCGATGGCGACTACGTCACACGTGACCGGATCGTCGCCGACCACACCGACTACACCGTGGGCATGTTCCACTTCCTGGCCACCGATGAAACGGTGCCCGAGACCCTCCGCACCGAGACCAAACAATGGGGCCTTGCCAAGGACGAATTCACCAACAACGACCACTGGCCCTACCAGCCCTATGTCCGCGAAGCCCGTCGCATGAAGGGCCTCTATGTGGTGACGCAGAAGGACATCACCGAGGACCGCCGCAAGCCCGATAGCATCGCCATGGGCAGCCACTTCATCGACAGCCACCACGTGCAGCGCCTCGCCCTCTCCCCCACGGAGTTTGTGAACGAAGGCCGCATCTGGGAGGAGGGCCAGGTGTATCAGATCCCCTTCCGCGCCATCCAGCCCAAGGCTGAGGAATGCACCAACCTCCTCGTCCCCGGCGCCGCCAGCTTCTCCCATGTGGCCTTCTGCACCTACCGCCTGGAAAGCACCTGGATGAAAACCGGCCACGCCGCCGGAGTCGCCGCCGCCCGCGCCGCCCTCTGGAACAAGACAGTGCAAGACCTCATCATCGTGAACCTCCAGGAACGCCTCCGCGACCAAGGCCAGGTCATCGACTTCATCGAAGGCCAGCCCGAGAAGTTCGTGAAGGAGCAGAAGAAGGCGGTGAAGAAATAAGGGGAAGGAAAAGCCTCCAGCATTGGCGAGCCCTGTCCCGCAAGACAGGGCTCGCCGGAGGGGCGCGAAGTGGGCTCCTGACGCCAAAGGCGTCAAACAAAACAGCCCTGGGTCAGGCGAGGTACGAGCCGCCACCCAGGGGGATCGATGAAAAGCGCTGGAACTCCAAAGGAGTTCTACAAAACGTCCAAATCACCCCGAGACGAGCCGCACTACATGCAGTGTGCACCTCAGGGATCCGGATCCGGTCACAGTCTGTAGAACTCACTTCGGAGTTCTGACCCATTGCCCATGTACCCAGGGTGGCGGCTCGTGCCTCGCCTTACCCTGGGCTAGCATGTATGACGCCTTTGGCGTCAGCGGGCTCACTTGCGGCGTCGACGAAGGCTCGGTCCACACTGGCGGGCGGTGCTGCAAATCTCCCGACTCAAACCAACAGACCGCCAAGGAATCTCCCGCTGCGATGGACAACCTCCGCACTCGAACCCGGAGGGTTCACCATGAATAGCCATGCGGTGAAACGAGCGTAGCGAGTGCAACCCATGGAAAACGTCGCGCAGCAGCTCTACCACAGAGCGGTAGGCCATCACGGCAGTCACACCTCCCATGCAGGCGCTACCCGCTCAAGGCCTACCGCTCCTCGGTAACACGGCGTTGACGCTTTCCACGGGTTTGGCTAGCTAAACTCTCCTAACCCGTGGCTACGCAGGGTGAACCCTCCGGGTTCGGAAACTCGCTCAAGTCAGATGATCTCCTGAACAGGAAGCGAACCTTAGTCGCGGTCAGTCCACGAAGTCAGCCTGTAGCAGTCGCAGGTTTTTCCGTGCCGAGGCCAGTTCCGCCTCGAACAATTCAGCATCAGCCGCATCAAGATGGGGCATCCGCTTCCAAGCTGCAAGCAGGTCAACTCCAGTGCACCGACGAGGAACTGGGCGCGTACTGATCGCCAAGCCTCCATCACACCCGACACGCCCCGAAATTGGCATCGCCGTTTCGGAGGCCGAATCCGTAACCAATGGACCAGACATATTGAGGAACAATCCTACCACACGTTTCTTCTGTCTCCAGCACAACCCTCTCCCACACGCACGCCGCCCATGTCCGAACACAAAGCTTTCATCCTGTGGGAAAACACCAGTGCCCCGGGAGAGTTCACCAAAGGGCGCTATTCGCGGGAGCACACCTGGAAGTTCGACGGCGGCGTCAGCATCCCGGCCTCCCCCTCGCCCTCCGTGGTACGCCCCCCCTTCTCCAATCCCGACTGCGTGGACCCTGAGGAAGCCTTCGTCGCCGCCATCTCCAGCTGCCACATGCTGACCTACCTCTTTCTTGCGGGCCGAAAGGGATTCCAAGTTGAGCGCTATCAAGACGAGGCCGTGGGTGTGATGATCCAAAACGATGCTGGTGTGCCCTGGGTAAGCCGGATCACCCTCAACGTCCGGGTCCAGTACGGTCCCAATGCCCCGTCGTCTGAGGAGGAAGACCACCTCCACCACGAAGCCCACGAGCAATGCTATATCGCCAACTCCGTGAAGACGGAGATCGTGGTGAGCAAATCCAGTGCGTCAGTGGGTGGTACGTCAATGCATCAGTAGCTCCCTCCCACGCAGGAAGCTCAACCACCCTACCCAGCATACCCATCGTCGCGAAGCGTCTTGGAGTGCTGGCGGCTCGACGCCGCTTTCGCCTGCCGAGAGAGAGACTCCAACTCAGGACTTCCATCAGCTGCCTCGTCCTCAGACGCCCTTTCCTCTTTCCTGCCCCCAAACACCTTGGGTTGTAGGGCGACCGCTTCGGTTGCCTCATCAGGAGACATTTGTGGCAGGCGGAGCGCCCGCCCTACAGCATCCAATGTGCAGCCAAAAGCAAGCGTTCCTCATGGGACGTTTGGCACGGATCGGGACAAGAATGTCCGTCCGTCCCTCTACGGACCGCTCCGCCCCCCCCGTGTCCTCCCATGTGAAAGCTCAAGTCTTGCGTCTTGTGTCTTCTAGTCTTCTGTCTGCCCGCGCAGCGGGCTACAGCACCGCATTCCGCTGGAACTCCCGCCGGTACGCCTTCGGCGTCATCCCCATCACGCGCTGGAACTGACGGTTGAAGTTCGCTAGGTTCCCGAATCCGCAATCCAGCGCCAGGTCTGCGATCTTGATGTCCTCCTCCACCAGGCGGGAGCAGGCGCGGCCGATGCGCAGCTCATTCACATACTGCGGCAGGGTCTTGCCAGTGCGCGTGCGGAAGAAGCGGCTGAAGGCTCCCGGGCTGAGGCTGGCGTGAGCGGCGGCTTCATCGCGGTCCACGGTCTCCAGGAGATTCCCGTGAATGTAGCGGATCGCCCGCTCCATCCGTCCCTGGTCAGATCCTTTGAGCTCCGGCGCATACTGCGGGCTGGCCAGTGACTTCACGTCCTTCGAGTGGGACAGCAGGTCCAGAATGCTCAAAAGCTCAATCACACGAGGCAAGCCCTGATTATCGGCCAGACGGCGCAAACGCTCTGCCACCTCGTTCCGGGTTTTTCCGGTGAAATGCAATCCGCGACTCGCGCGCTTGAGCAGCTGACGGACGTTTTCGAGTTCCGGTCTTTGCAAAAAGTCATCGCCCATGAAATTGTCCAGAAAGCGGATGATGATCGCGTGAACCGCTTTTCGGGACCGTCCGGCGCTCTCATCTTGATGCCAGACGTGGGGCAAATTCGACCCGACCAGCACGAGATCACCGGCGGTCAGAGGAGCCAGGCTGTCGCCTACAACCCTGTAACCACGGCTCTTCAGCACGAGCGTCAGTTGATGTTCCGGATGAAAATGCCATTGGGCACCGTAGTTTGGTCCCTGCACTTCTTCGCAGTGAAACGATTCATGTTCAGACAACGGGACCGTTTCCCGGATCGGTTTTCTGACTTGGTTGGCAGGCTTCATCTGTGACAAAAGTACCGGAAATCATGACACACGGCGTGGAGGGTGCAATGCCGAGGTGATAGCTTCTTTACATGGGCAAAGAGTTCAATATTTCACCAGTCAACGTCCCGCCAGTCGCGACGAAGTACCGTCACATCGCCACCGCTTTGCCCCATCCGGACTCCTTGTCCACCCTGGAGCGACTGCGCACGCTGGAACCCACGTCGATGCGCGGCATGCCGCCCATCGTCTGGGAGCGGGCCGAAGACATTTTTGTCTATGATAAATACGGCAACCGCTGGCTCGACTGGAGCAGCGGGGTGCTCGTGACCAATGCCGGTCACGGCGTGGCAGAGGTGCGGCAGGCCATCATCGACCAGGTGAACAGCGGGCTGCTTCATAATTACGTTTTCCCTAGCGAAGAACGTGCCGAACTGGTGGGCCTCCTTGCCTCACTTGCCCCGGCGGAGCTCAACAAGGTGTTCCTTCTCACCACCGGCTCGGAAGCCACCGAGTGCGCCATCAAGCTCTCGCGTGCTCACGGCATCAAGGTCGGCGGCCGCGGCAAGATCGGCATCGTCGGCTTTGAGCGCGGCTTCCACGGGCGCACCATGGGCTCGCAGCAGGCGGGCGGCATGGCCGGGCAGAAGACCTGGATCGTCAATGAAGACCCCTCCATCATCAACGTCCCATTCCCCGATGGCTACTGGCAGCAGGATGTGTCGTTTGACTGCTTCCTCGACTCGCTCGCCAAGCAGGGCATGAAGCCCTCGGACATCGCCGGGGTTATCATGGAGACCTATCAGGGCGTCGGCCCTGACTTCGCCCCCGTGGAGTACGTGGCTGAGCTCGCCGCTTGGTGCCGTCAGCATCAGATCGTGCTCACCTTCGACGAAGTGCAGGCCGGATTCGGTCGCACGGGCAAGTTCTGGGCGTTCGAGCACTACGGCGTCACCCCCGATATTATCTGCTGCGGCAAGGGCATCAGCAGCTCCCTCCCCCTCTCCGCCGTGCTGGGCAAGGGCGACATCATGGATCAGTTCGGCCCCGGCTCGATGACCAGCACCCACACGGGCAACCCAGTGTGCTGCGCCGCCGCCACCGCCGCGATCAACAAGCTCCTGCGTGACCGCCTCACGGAAAACGCCGCCGAGCTGGAGCCCGTCCTCCTCTTCGGGCTGGAGAAGATCAAGGCCAAGCACCCGCTCATCGTTGGTCACGTCTCGGCCAAGGGCCTGGTCGCTGGCATGCAGACCGTGAAACCCGGCACCTCGGAGCCCGATCACGATCTGGCCCACCGCATCATCGAGCTGTGCTACCAGCGCGGCCTGCTCCTCTTCGCCCCGGTGGGCGCCTGGGGGCAGACGGTCAAGATTTCCCCGCCTCTCTCCATCCCTCAGGAAGCGCTGGAGGAAGGCCTGGAGGTCCTCGCCGCCGCCACCGATCAGGCCATTGTCGAAGCCGCCGGGGTCTCCGCGACCCAGCTCTCGCTGGCCTAGCAATCGGTCAAATCCCCCAGAAATCTCCTCAGGGAGGCAGGTGCTCCGGCGCCTCGCCTCCCTGTCGCTTTGTGACCAGGGGTTGCGGTTTCCCCCACCCCTGCTAAGCTGCCCCTCCAACGCCAAACTCTAACTACATGGGACTTTTCAGCAAACGCTCAGTCAGTGACCTCGGTGAGAAGAAGAAGGACATGCCTGAGGGATTGTGGGTGAAGTGTCCTTCCTGCGGAGAGAGCCTCTACGAATCCGCCTTGGCCAAGAATCTCCGGGTCTGCACGCAGTGCGGCCATCATTTCACGATGAGCTCAGGGGAGCGCATCGCAGCACTCGTCGATGAAGGCACGTTCGAAGAAATCGACGCCAACCTCGACTCCGTCAACGCCCTCGGCTTCAAAGACTACCTTGCCAAAGTGAAGGCCTATCAGGTCAAGACCGGTCTCAAGGAGGCCGTCGTCACCGGGCGGGCCAGGATCGACGGCACCCCCGTGGTGCTGGCCATCATGGACTTCCGCTTCCTCGGCGCCAGCATGGGCAGCGTGGTGGGGGAAAAGATCACCCGCGCCATCGAGACCGCCACCCGCGAGAAGTGCTCCGTCATCATCTTCAGCGCCTCCGGCGGTGCCCGTATGCATGAGGGCATCCTCAGCCTCATGCAGATGGCCAAGACCTGCGGTGCCCTGGCCCGCCATGGCGAGGCCAAACTGCCCTACATCTCCGTGCTCACCCACCCCACCACCGGGGGCGTGACCGCCAGCTTCGCCACCGTGGGCGACCTCATCCTGGCCGAACCCAAGTGCATGATCGGCTTCGCCGGTCCGCGCGTGGTCAAGGAAACCACCCACAGCGACCTCCCGCCCGGCTTCCAGACCGCCGAGTTCATGATGGAACACGGCCTCGTGGACATGATCATCCAGCGCCCCGTCATGCGCGAGACCCTCGCCAAGCTGCTCAAGTACGTGCAGCAGGAAAAGAAAGCGGCCTGAGGAAATTAGGAGTTTTGAATGCTGAATTAGGAATGGAGCATCCTTGATGCCCCTCAGGAAATTCATTCCTAATTTAGGTCAGTAGTTCTCTCACTACATGGCCGTGCACGTCGGTGAGCCGGCGGTCGATGCCGTTGTGGCGGACGGTCAGTCTTTCGTGATCGATGCCCAGCAGGTGGAGCATCGTGGCGTGGATGTCATACACCTGCGTAGGGTGATCCCGGTCCAGCGGCTTGTAGCCCCATTGATCGCTTTCGCCATAGGTCACACCGCCCTGGATGCCTCCGCCGCAGAGCCAGTTGGTGAAGCAGTACGGATTGTGATCCCGCCCTGAGCCGCCTTGCGTGGAGGGCATGCGGCCAAACTCGGTGGTCCAGAGGATGAGGGTATCCTCCAACAGACCTCGTTGTTTAAGGTCCAGGATAAGGGCGCTCACCGCCTTGGCCATGCCCCAGGCCAGCGGACCGTGATCCCGCTCGACGTCCTCATGGCTGTCCCAGTTCCGTCTGGGAAAGCCGTTGTCGTTGCCGCTCCAGATCTGCACAAAACGCACGCCGCGCTCCAGCAGGCGACGGGCCGTGAGGCACTTGCGCCCCATGCAGTCAGCCTCCTCAGCAGGATTGATCTCCGTGGGCCACACTTTGCGGTGCTCCTGGATGCCGTACATTTCCTTGATCCTCTCCGGCTCGCCCGAGATATCGAGCGCCTCCGGTGCGGCCAGTTGCATCTTCGCCGCCAGTTCATAGCTACGGATGCGGGAGTCCAGACGCGGATCTCCGCCATGAAGGGCCGCATGCTGACGGTTCAAGCGGCTTAACAGATCCTGCCCCGCCGCCTCGGACCTGGCACTGACATAAGTTCCCGCCTTGTGCGGATAGAGGTCCGCGATCGGCACCTCGGCACCGGGATAGATGATGGTGCCCGCATGCTGGGAAGGCAGGAACGCGGCATCCCAGTTCTTGGGTCCGTTGGACGCAAACCCGCGATGATCCGGCAGCACCACAAAGGAGGGGAGGTTCTCGCTGAGCGATCCCAGTCCGTAACTCACCCACGAGCCCATGCCGGGAAACCCAGGAAGGTTGAACCCAGTGGCCTGGAGCAGCGTGCCCTGTGAGTGCACCCCTGTCTTGCCCACCAGATTGTGGACGAAGGCCATGTCATCCACGCAGGCCCCCAGCGGCGCCACCACCTCGCTCAACATCTTGCCGCTCCCGCCGTAGGGCTTGAAGTCCCACACCGGCTTCTTCCAGGGACCCAGACCATTTTGAAACGCCTCCACCGGCTCACCAAAGTCGGAGGCTTCGCCGTGGTGCTTGATGAGCGCCGGCTTGTAGTCAAAGAGATCGATGTGGCTCGCGGCCCCCGCCATGAAGAGCTGCACCACCTGCTTCGCCCGCGGGGCACGCATGGGTGCCCTCCCTTCTGCCGACGCTGCTGCGTGAAGCGACTCGCTCTGCAACAGCGAGCCCAGCGCCAACAGACCGAACCCCTGCCCGCTGGCAGCCAGCAGCTCCCGGCGGCTCAGTGTTCTTGGTGATAACATCGACGGCGTCTTCATGAGCGGTGCATCAATAGATCAATCCACGAACGTGAACTCATTCAGGTTCAAGATGAGGCGGCAGGTGTTGGGCAGGCCATGTTGAGTCGCATGAGCCACCAGTGCCGCCACCTCCTCGCCGGTGGGTTCGCGACCCAGCGCCAGCACAAAGGCACGCCTCACCTGTTGATCAGGCTCGTTCGCCTCCCTGGTCACCCGCGCGGCAAAGTGCTCTGCCATCGCCACCGTCAACCCGTTGTTGAGCATGGCCAGGGCCTGCAATGGAGAGAGGCTCTCGTTGCGCTTGTCCACCCGCATGGAAGGATCCGCGCAATCCAGCACCGTCATGAAGGGCTGCTGCTGGCTGCGCACGATGAAGCGGTAGATGCTGCGCCGGTGGCTACGCGGATCATCGGGATCATGCAGATGATATTGATAGTGCGGTGAATGTTCCGGCTTCTCGATGATGAAATCCTGGAACGAAGGCCCGCCCATCTTCAGGTCCAGCCTGCCGCTTACAGAGAGGATGGCATCCCGCACCGCCTCCGCCTCCAGCTTGCGCCGGTTCTGCCGCCAGAGCAGGCGGTTGTCCGCATCCACACCCGCCGCGAGGGCCGCCATCTCCGGCGTCGCATCACTCTGCTGCCGGTAGGTGCGGCTCATGACGATGAGCTTGTGCAGTGATTTCACGGAACCCTTCAAATCATCACGGAAGGCGCGTGCCAGCCAGTCCAGCAGTTCGGGATGACTGGGCGTTCCGCCCATGCGGCCGAAGTCATTGGGCGTGTCCACCAGAGCCCGGCCAAAGTGATATTGCCACACCCGGTTCACCATGCTGCGCCAGAAGAGGGCATTGTCGTGGCTCGTGATCCATTGCGCCAGAGCCACACGCCGGGCGCCTTCATCATCCGCATTGGCGCACGCAAACTTGCCCGCCAGAACATCGAACGCCGCAATGCCACCTGGGGCCATCAGCTTGTCCGGCGTCTTCACATCCCCGCGTTTCAGCAGAGGGATCGGCCGGGGCTTGCCCCCAGAAGGTCCTGTGCCGACAAATGTACCCGTCCCGTAGTGCACGGTGCCCGCATACACCACCTGCGGCGCAGGCATGGCGGAGAGTTCCCGGTTGATGCGCTCCGCCTTTTCCCGCGTCACTTCCAGCTCCCGAAGGTCCTCGGGTTTGGCGCTCTTTGCCACCAGAGCCTTGCGTTGCGTCTCCAGTTCCGCCAGCCCGCCGGGGTTGTTGCCGGGCTCGAACCCGGGAGCGATTCCATCCAGCAGGTTCACCTTTGCCCAGCGCGGCGGGGCCTCGATGGCATCCCGGGAGGTGATCGTGCCGCCAGTGCCGAGGTTGTTTCCTTGCTCATCCAGCACCTGGAACTCCGCCAGTGCCAGCATGTAGTCTTGCTTCCGCTCCGCCAGCCGGGTCGCAGTGAGGCGCACGTATCGGCCCTTCGCGCTCTGCGGTTTGAGAGTCTGCACGGCCGTGCCTGGATTGCGCTGATCTTCCGCATCCCGATGCTCCGCCGCCACCACCTGCCCTGCGGCAAATGCGGGATCATCACTGACCTCTACACGATACCTCACTGGGAATCCAAAACCCGCCCCAATGCCGTTGAAGTCATCATAGCAAGGTGCCAGCACCACGCGGTCCACCGCCGTGGAGCGCCCCAAGTCCACCTGCACCCATTTCACCTCGTCGCGGGATGCGGCCAGCGCACTGTGATATCCAAACTTCGGGCTCGCATTGCCCTTGGTGGCCTTGCGAGCCTCGGTGATCTTCCCGTCCAGTGCCGCGAGCTCCGGCCCGGCCTTGTCTTGGAGGCTCTTCTCCAGCTTCTTCTGCCGGTCGCTCAACTGGCGCTGTTGGAACTCCAGCTCCGCGCGCTTCTGGGTCAGCACGGGATCCGCGTAGTACTTCTTGTCTGCCCGATCCAGCGCGGCAAACACCGCCTGGAGAGAGTAGTAGTCCTCCTGCGTAATGGGATCGAACTTGTGGTTGTGGCACTGCGCGCACCCCACCGTCAGGCTCATGAAGGTGCCCAGGGTGTTCTGCACCATGTCATCCCGGTCCAGGTGCCGGGCGATCTTGCCATCGATCTTTGACTCCGGCACCTCCGCGTGGCCGATCAGATCCCACGGCCCTGCCGCGATGAACCCCAGCGCCTCCATGCCGTCGCGCGTGCCGGGAAAGAGCACGTCACCTGCGATCTGTTCTTCCGCGAACCGGGCGTACGGCTTGTCCTCGTTGAACGAGCGGATCACGTAGTCGCGGTACGGCCACGCGTTGTTGCGGGGCTTGTCCTTGTCATAACCGTGCGTCTCCCCGTAGTGCACCACATCCAGCCAGTGCCGCGCCCAGCGTTCACCGTAGCGGGGCGAGGCCAGCAGACGATCCACCAGACGCTCGTAGGCGCGGGCATCAGGGTCCGGATCCTGGAGGAAGGCGGTCACCTCCTCAGGTGCAGGCGGCAGCCCGGTGAGGTCGAAGGACAGACGCCGGATCAAGGTGCGCCGGTCCGCCTGCGGTGCCAGGCTCAACCCTTTGGAGGAGAGGGCCCGATCAATGAAGGTATCCAGCGTATCGCTGTTGGCAGGGAGGCCCCTGGCCGTAGGCTGTTGCAGTGGCTTGAAGGCCCACCAGTCCATCCGGTCTTCCGTCTTGGCCACATCCACGCCCTCCGGCCACTTCGCGCCTTCATCGATCCAGCGTTTGAGCGTGTCGAGGTCTGTGGAGGTCAACTTCGGCACCAACGACTTCACCGGCGGCATCGTCATCTTGGCTTCCGCGCCCGTGATAAAGCGAAACAGCGGGCTCCCTGTGCTGTCACCCGGCACGATGTTCGGCGCGTGGTTGTCGCCTTCGTGCAGCGCTATCTGCTTCAGGTCCAAACGATAACCGCTCTTCTGCTTCTCCGGCCCGTGACAGTCATAGCAGTGCTTTTCCAGGATCGGGCGCACGTCCCGGACAAAATCCACCGGAACCGCAGCAGCGGATAGCCCCACGCCACCAAGGCTGACCAGGGCGAGGACGAAGGACCGTTGCGTAAGCGATGTCACGCAGGCAATAACGACGGAGACGAGGACGACCTCTGAAACGCAATCGCGGGACAGGGGCGAGATCGGTAAAAACCAACAGCAGGGGCGAGCGTGACCAAACTTCCGGAGAGTATCCGTGCCGTGGTTGATGAGGGATAGGCAGCGCTGCACCCTGCTAGTGACATTAGGTCCGCTCTGTTCATGCAACAACCTTGTAGCGATCTGAAAACCACCAACAGCGCCGACGACTCCCAAACCAAGAGAAAGCGTTCGCTCCAGGGTTGGAGTACCGACTTTAGTCGGCTCAGTCGTGCGTCTCCATCACGTCGCTCCGCTTCAAGACTCAATGCCCGCCTAAAGGCCAATGCCATCAGGGAATA
>NZ_BATQ01000180.1 GCF_000739635.1 Verrucomicrobium sp. BvORR034
ATAGCCCAGCACCATGTTCTGCATGTAGGAGGGGGTGACGTCGTTTGCGGAAAAGATGACGTTCGTGTTTTCCCCCGGGACGATGCCGACCATGATGGACCCGCTGCGGTCTGCAGCCCAGTTGCTCTGGCCGCCTGTCAGCAGGCCGTTGGACACGGCCCAGACACTTTCCATGCCGGCAAAGCCGCCCACCCAGTAGAGCTCTGTGGGCACCTGCGACTCCACGTTCCAGAGTTCGACACCCAGGGAGTTGGCGGATTGAACCGTGTTGGTCACCAGGGCGTTGGTAAGTCCATAGAACCGGATGTTGGGCGAGAGGGTCCCCACGCCCCCGTTGGTGCTGGTGAGCAGGGTGTAGAGGTAGGTGCTCTCCGGCAAGGGACCGGAGGGAGGCAGACCGGCCTTCATCAAGACGTTGATGGTGGTGACGCCTGCGGTGGTGAGGGCCCCGCCCGCAATGGTATCCCCCACGCCGATCTCCAGGATGCCGCCTGCCTGGAGGGTGAGCGAGTTCAGGGAGAGCGTGGCTCCCGCGGTGCCAGGGGTGGCAAACCGGAACTTGCCGGCGGTGGCAACCGTGAGGTTTGCGGTGCTGCCGAGGCCTTGAGCATGCGTGACGGAAAGCCTGCCGGTGTTGACGGAGACGCTGGTCGTGTTCAGGTTGATGTTTGCCTGGCTGATGACCATGGTGCCGGTCCCGTCCATGCGGAGGTTTCCTTGAAACCCTTCAAGGTTCGAGGTGACGGTGAAGATGTCACTCCGGTTGAAGGCGAGGGTTGCGCCCATGAGGATGGAGGCTGTGCCGGAGCCAAGGGTGCCGGTGCTGCCCCCGGAGCCCACCTGCAGAGTGCCCTCGTTCACACTGGTCACGCCGGTGTAGGTGTTGGTGCCCTCCAGGATGAGGGTGCCGGTGCCGGTCTTGACCAGCCCGGTGACGGTCATGGCACCGTTGTAGATCTGGGCGACGTTCTTCAGGGTGCCGCTTTGCAGGGTCAGCGTGTCCACATTGATGTAGCCGTCCGTCATGTCCAGCGTGCCGCCGGTCAGCTCCAGCGTGCTGCGGTTGTCGCCCGTCAGCCCCTCACTGAGGTTTCCTGAAACCGTAAGGGTGCCGCCGGTGAGTTTGAGGGTCGCAGATGAGTAGCCGGCGGAGGTGCTGGTGTGGCTGCCCATGACCAGCTCCCCGGTGACGTTCAGCGTGCCTGCGGTGAGGTTGAAGACGCCCCTGCTGTTCCCATTGACGCCGCTGCTGGCGTCCTGGTTCTCTGCGATGGACAGGGTGCCCACCGTCATGGTGCCCCCTTCCATGTTGAAGGTCGCATGCACATTGTCTGCTTGCGACCCTGGCACGGTCACCGTCGTGATGTTCTGCGTCCGGGCGACGACGAGGTTGGTGACGTCAATCGTGCCTGAATTGAAGGAGAATGTGCCCAGACCATAACCGATGCCGCCGGAGGTTGCATTGGCCGCGCCCGCATTGCCAATGACAAAGGTGCCGAGCATGAAGTCGAGCGTGCCACCGCGCAGGTCCATAATGCCGTTGGGCGATGAGGAGCCACCGGCCATGAGCGGGTTGGTGCTGCCAGTGCCCCCGAGCGTGAGGTTGGCCCGCGTGGTGCCTCCGGCTTTGCCCCGGATCGTGAAGGCGGGGTTCGTGGCCGTATTCTGGAAGCCGAGGGTCATGGAGGTGCGACCAGTGGCGATGACGATGGTGTCCGCGTTGAAAGTCGTGCTCTGGCCCAGCCTGACGACGCTGCCTGAAGTGGTGCCGGTGTCGCTGGAGGCCCCCATCCGGATGAGGGTGGCGGTGACGGTGCTGGACTTGGCAAGGTTGACCGTGGCCAGGGTCTGGACAGACCCTGAGCCGATGTAAAAGTTGGTGACGTTGGCGGAGAAGGTCGCGAGTCCGGACATATCCAGATTCAGGGGGCGGCTGGCCACTGTGTTCCCCACATTGAAATCGGAGCTGGCGGCGTTGATCACCCAGGAGCCATCGCCAGTGACCTTGAGATTGGTCACTCCATCCGTGGCGGCAGCACCCCCAATGGTCGTCCCGCCCGTCTGAGTCAGGATCTGCCCCGTATTGATCTGCAGCGTATGTCCCAGCCCGGTGTTGCTGGAGTAGTTGAAGGCGAGCGAGGTGATCGAATAGCTCTGATCCACAATGCTGGAAGTGGTGCCGGCGGCCAGCACGCCTGCGGAGTTGAACGTGATCGCCTTGGCCTCGGGCGTGGTGTCAGTGCTCCAGTTCAGCAGGTTGCTCCAGTTCAGGTTCGTGGCCGAGCCGCCCGCGTCCCAGCTCTGCTGGGCCGCCGCATTGGGCACGGCACAGGAAAAGGCTGCCAGGGTGGTCACAAGGCAGGCCGCCAGCGCCCTTCTGCGCTGGCAGACGAATTTCAAGAATGATGAAAGCATTGAAAGAAGGATGGATTGGGGATTTGCGGGGAGTCCTGGACCTTTGTGGAAAAAGAACAAACGGGAGATGCTCTCCATTTTTTACCGGCGCCTGCGACGGCAGCCCAGCGCCAGCATCGCGGCCAGCATGAGCAATGCGCGGGAGGGTTCGGGCACGGCCACGGTGATGATGCCGGAGGTGTACAGGGCGCTGTAGTCCCAGTTCAGGCCGGTGCCATTGAGCACTGCATCCAGATCGGCTGTAACAAAACTCCCGCTGACGGAGGTTAGCCCGGTCCAGTCGAACAGTTTCCACGAATCGCCTGCGGCCCAAGTCGTCATCCCGTTGGTGTCCACTTGGAGGGACACATTCGAGCCAATGGTCAAGGTGCCGGTGATAGCGAGCATGTCGGACTGCCCGCCGCCCGCTCCGGCGCCTGTGAAAAGGTCGAAAGTGAGCACGCTGCCATTCTGGAAGGTGACCCCGCCAGTGCCCGCGGTGAGGCTCAGGTTGCTGATCACCGGCGTCGCGAGGGATTCGTTCCCCACAGCCAGGGTTCCCGAGATCGACATGGCGTTGGTGCTGGTGATGTTGCCGGAGGCTTCCAGCCGGGCTGCCGCCGCGACGTTCAACGAGTTCATCGTCGTGACGCCATTCAGGTAGGTCGTGCCCGCATTCAGGGCCATGGCCCCGCTGAAGGTATTGGTTCCTTCCATGTTGAGGCGGCCTGTACCTGTCTTCGTCAGGCCGTTGCCCGTCACGGACCCCTGGAGATTGAGCACTCCGGCAGCATCTGCGACATTCACCACCGCCTGGCTGTCTGCCAGGGTGAGTTGAGTGTTCAGTGTGACCGCGCCGGTGCCGTTCACCGTGATGGCGTTGGCTGCGTTTACTTTGAGTTTATTGTCCAGATCATTCAGCGCCACCGCAGTGGTGTTGTTGAACTCCAGGCTGCCCACTGCCATGTCCGCGCCCAGTCGCATGTCCGTCTGGTTGGAGGCTCCCGTGGCAGAAAAGATCACCTTGGTGCTCGCACCCGCGACTTGGCCAGTGGTCCCGGTTCCCGCGCTGTCCGTGGTCCAGTTGCTGGCGGTGCTGCCGTTTGAAATGGCCCACACGTTGGCTCCGCCCGCATAGCCCCCCTTCCAGTAGGCATCTGTCAAAGCGGTGGCGGCGGCGACGTTGAGCCAGACGGAGGTGGCGTTCGAGCCGACTCCGGTGACGGTGAAACCCGACAGGTTGTAGAAGTTGCCCAGCACATAGGAACCGCCGTTCAAACCCGATGCGGCGGAGACCACGGTATGCGTGCCTGCCGCATAGGTGGCACCCGCCACGCCGAAGACGTCCACCGTCACGGTGGCACCTGTCGTGGTGGCAGCGCCCTGCACGATGATCTGGTTGCCCAGCTCGACTCCCAGCGTGGAGCCGTTTTGCAGGGTGAACCCCGCGCCAGACTTGAGGGTGAGATTGTTGCCGGTGGCTCCTGCGGTGTAGCGGAACGCGGCACCGGTGTTCACCGTCAGGGAGGCTGTGCCTTGCAGGGCGGTGCTGCTGCGGGCCCAGAGGGTGCCCCCACTCACGGTCGTGGCGCCCGTATAGGCATTCGTGCCGGTCAGGTTCAGCGTCTTGCCCGCTCCGGTCTTGTTCAATGCGGCCAGCGCACCGTCGGCATTGATCTGGGCCACGTTCTTCAGCGTGCCTGACACGGCGTTGAAAGTGTCCACATTGATGGTACCCACAGTCATGTCCAGGGTGCCGCCATCCAAGGTGACCGTGCTCTTGTTCAGCGTCACGGTGCCCGCCCCTTCCTGTAGATTGCCGTCCACCGTGAGTGTGCCTCCCGTGAGGCTGAGCCCGGCGATGGACTCGCCGGTGCTGGTGGACGTATGAGACCCCATCGTGATGTTGCCCGTGACGTGGGCCGTGCCACCGGAGATGTTCATCTGCCCGCGGATGAAGCCATTGACGCCTCCGCTGCCGTCACGGTTTTCCGCGATCGAAAGGTTGGCCGCAACAAACGTACCGCCCCCCATGTTGATCGTGCCATGGGTCTCCGTGCCGTCATTGGGATCTGTGCCTGCACTGGCGACGTCGAGCCCCAGCCCGAGGTACACGTTGGTCGCGTCGATCCTGCCGGTGTCGAAGTTCACGATGCCAATCCCGTGGCCCAGAAGGTTGGACGCCACGGACTGGGAGACGCCCAGCACGAGGTCTGAGACCAGCCAGTCCAGGCGGGTGCCATTCATGTTGGCGGCCACGGTGGGGTTCGAGGAACCGCCGATCCGCCCGCCGTACAGGCCGGAGTTGTTGCCCAGAACCAGGGTCGCACGGCCGGTGCCGTTGGTGGCGCGGATCTTGAAGGTGGGCGTGCCGGTGAGCCCGGTGTTCATGTCCAGGTTGAAGCTGGCGCGGCCGGCACCCAGCATGATGGTGTCTGCGTTGAAGACGGTGTTTTGCCCCAGCAGGAAGGTGTTGCCGGTCTGGGGAGGAGACCCGTCAGTGCTGCTGACGACAAAGCGCGCTGCGGTGATCTGGGTGTCTTTGGCCAGAATGATGTTGAACTTGGGGAAGGTGCCTGACGCGTAGTTGATCACGTCAAAATTCCGCACGGTGGCATCGAAGCGGGCCAGGCCGGACATGTCCAGGGTGGCCACAGGGCTGCCGCCCGAGCCTGAGCCGATGATGATGTCATTGTTGTTGGACACGGCGTTGTTGATCACCAGCGCCCCTCCGCCGGAGAATCTGGCGGTGGTCTGGGCACCGGAGCTGGCAAAACCCACGGTCATGGCATTGGTGCCGGTGGCAGTGCCGGCAACCGTGAGCCTCGCCCCGCTGCTGATCACCACCTCGTTGATGGCCGCCACGTTGTTGCTGTTGAAGGCAATGCTGCGCACCGTCTGAATGCCGCCGGCGACTTCCAGGCGCCCTGCATTGCTACCCGTGCCCAAGGTCAACGCTCCCGTACCCAGGGCGCCCGTGGTGGTCACGCGCAGCGTGCCCTGGTTGATGGCCGTGCTCCCGCTGTAAGCGCTCTGCCCGCCGAGGGTCTGGGTGCCGGTGCCGGTCTTCACCACTGAGAGCACTCCTGCACCATTGCGAAGGGAGCCGTTGAATACGGCGGCGGCCTCGTTGGCCGCGCCGAGGGTGAGGGTGGCGTTGGCGCTGGAGGTGATCACAATCCCCGAGCCGTTGAGGCCGTCAATCGATTCATTGAACCCGTTGAGATCCAGCGTGCCCCCGCTGTTGACCGTCACGTCTGCAGTGTTCACGATCTGCTCTGCGGCAGCCAGTCTGACCGTGGCGGTGGATCCGCCGCTGTCGCCCACCTCAAGGTTGCCGGTGATCGCCGCCACGTTGGTGGGTTTGTCCAGCGTCACCAGGCCCTCGTAGGCCTTGAAGGTGCCCGCGTAGTCGTTGGCGAGGCTGCCGTTCAGGGTGAGCGCACCG
Source organism: Verrucomicrobium sp. BvORR034 (assembly GCF_000739635.1). GTDB lineage: Bacteria > Verrucomicrobiota > Verrucomicrobiia > Verrucomicrobiales > Verrucomicrobiaceae > Verrucomicrobium. Next base: position 5,843 of record NZ_BATQ01000180.1, read on the forward strand.
GTGCCTGTCTTGGTGAAGGCATTTCCGCGAACCCGGCTCAGCAGGAGGCCACCGCTGCTGCCGGCCACATTGACGACGGGGGCGGCGTTGCTGAAGAAGACGCTGGCGTCGAGCGTGACGGCTCCTGCACCCGCATTGACCGTGATGGCATTGGTCCCTGTGAAAGTGAGGCTGTTGGCGACGTCTTGCAGCCATACGGCGCTGGGGGAGTTCACCGTGAGGGACGCCACGCTCATGCTGACACCGAGCGTCATGGGATCCGCCTGCTGTACGGCCCCCGCCGCGGAGAAGATGAGGTTGGTGCTGGCTCCGGGGGTCAGTGACGTATTCGTTCCTGCTGCATCTGACGCCCAGTTGCTCTTCGTGGATCCGTCAGTGATGGCCCAGACGTTGCCATCCGAGGCGCTGAATCCGCCCTTCCACCAGGCGGTGGCGAGCTCCTCCTCTGCTGACACGTCCAAGAAGACGCTCGTTGCGGTTTTGCCAATGCTGTTGACCCTGAAGTTGGTGAGGTTGTACAGCTTGCCCAGGGTGTAGGTGCCGGTGTCCAGACCACTGGCGGCGGTGATGACGTTGTAGGTGGAGTTTGTGTAGGTGGCTCCGGAGATGCCGATGACGTCCAGGGTGATGGTGCCTGCGGTGGTGGCGGCACCGGTGGAGACGATGGCGCTGCCCAGCCCCACCCCAATGGTGCTGCCGGTCGCAAGATTGAGGCTGCCGACGGTGATGTTGCTGTTGGTCGCGCCGGGGCTGTACTGGAAGGCGGCCCCCGTGGCCACGCTGAGCGAAGAGGTGGCCCCCAGGCCGCTGCTGTTTGTCACCCTGAGTGTGCCGCCATTGACGGCGGTGGTGCCGGTGTAGGAGTTGATGCCAGACAAGGTCCAGGTGCCCGTGCCGGTCTTCAAGACATTCACTGAGGGCGGGACCCCTCCGGTCCCTGGGCCGTTGATGATCGCCCCGCTGACGACGCCGTCGCTATCTCCATAGAGCTGCAAGAAGCGCCCCGCACCGGTGGTGGTGCCGCCGGAGATCTGGCCGGTGATGGTCAGGGTGCCGGACTGGGACTCGATGTTATAGTTGCTGCCGCCGGTGGTGAACGTGATGCTCCCGGCCCAGACGTTGTTTCCACTGTGGTTGCGGATGGCTGCAGCGTTGGCAGAGGCCCCCTGCCGCGCTGCCAGCACGACGTTTTCATTGACCAGGATGTCACCCGCCACCTCGAGTGTGGCGAGGTTGCTGGCATCGCCGTTGATCGTGGTGGTGCTGCCGGTGCCGAGCGCGGTGCTGCTGGTGATGCGGAGGATGCTGGCGGCGCTGCCCCCGACGGTGACGGCACCGGTGAAGGTGTTGTTGCCCGAGAGGATGACGAGTCCGTCGCCGTTCTTGTTCAAGCCCACGGCACCGGCCAGGTTCACAGAAATCACGCCGTTCTGCACGGTGTAGGTGCCCGTGGCGGTGAGGGTGGATCCTTCCCCGGTGATCTGCGCGCCGTCTGAGAGCGTGACGGCACCGACCGAGTCCGAGAAACCGTTCATGTTCCAAACGGTGGAGACGCCGCTGACGGTGACCGCACCTGCGCCAAGAGCGTTGTTGTTGGCATAGAGGATCGTCCCTCCCAGGATGTTCGTCGCGCCGGTGTAGCCGTTGGCCGTGGCACTGCCCAGGGTGAGCGTGCCGGTGCCGACCTTCGTGAGGGCGGTGGTGCTGGAGATCACTCCGGAAAAAGTGGAGCTCTTGTCTCCCGTTCCCACCGTCAGGATGCCGGTGGTCGTCCCGTTGCTGGTGACGGTGCCGGTGCCATTTAGCGCGCCGATCGTCTCGTTGTTGCCGTTGATGTTCAACGTGCTTCCGGTGTAGATGGTGACATCGACGGCGTCCGCGATCTGCTCGGCTGCGCCCAGGCTGACGATGGCGAACAGGCCGGTGGCAGACAGGGTCTGCTCACCGATGTACAGTTCACTGCCAGTGATGGCGTTGAGGCCGGCCGTCTTGGCGAGCACTGTGGTGCCCTGCTCGATACGGGTGACGCCGGTCATGGTGTTGGCCTCCAGCCCCGAAAGGGTCAGGGAGCCTGCCCCACGCTTCGTGAAGGCATTTCCTGAAACCACGCCGGACATGGTGAGGGCGCCCACACCCAGTTGCGAGCCATCCGTCATCCCGACGGTGAGCAGGGGCAGCGTGGCAGACAGGGCCACGTCCACATTCAACGTGAGGCCGCCGGTGTTGGAGGCGACATAGATGCTCGGGGTCCTGACGGTGCTGGTGGAGTCGCCTCCGGTAATGGTGAGCTTGTAAACGCCGTCATTGACCGCGACGGCGGCGGTGGCTGCTGAACCGCTGCCCTGGCCGTCAACAGAAAGAGTTTTCACCGCCACGTCTGCACCCAGACTGGTGTTGGCCATGTAGGCGGCATTTGCGCTGTCCACGGAGAAAATGACATCCATGGAGCCAACGGGGGCCAGAGGGTAGAGCACATCGCCATTGCGGACGACGGCCCAGTTGCTGCGTGCCAGAGATTGATCCAGGACGCCATTGGAGACTGCCCAGACGCTCTCAGCTCCGACGTAGCCGCCCTTCCAGTACAGGACCTCCGGCAGTTGGGCGAGAACTTCAGGCGGAAGGGCCGCCATGGTGACGGTGATGGAATTGGTCCCAATCACCGGGCTGGAGGCGACGATGGAGTTGGTCAAGCCATAGAACCGAATGTCGTAGTTCACCCCTCCAGGGAGGTTGGCCGTGGAGGTGAAGATGGTGTAAGTCCCGTCTGGGGCGAGACCTGCCCGGGAGTGCACGTCGAAGTAGATCGTCCCCGCAGCGGCCCCTACCAGTGAACCTGTCGTCATGGTGTCTCCAAACGCCACTCCCAGAGTGCCTCCGTTGGCCACGGTGATGGTGCTGGCGGCAGCCATCGTGGCTGGCGTCAGGCCGTCGGTCATAAAGTAGAACTTGCCGCTTGAGGCGACGTTCACATTCGCGGCAGAGCCCAGGGCGTTGAGATTGACGGCCGTCAGGATGCCCTGGTTGGCGACGTAGCTGGCGTTGGAGGTGGTGTTGACGGACAAGAGGCGCGTGTTCCCCAGGCCGTCCTGCTGGATGGTGCCACCAGTGCCGGTGATGATGTTGGCAAGATCATAGGTGTCCCGGCGGTTAAATGAAAGAACGCCGGTGCTCTCCACGGTCACACTCCCGGACCCGAGGTTTCCGGAAATGCTGCCCGCACCCACGGCCAGAGTGCCTACGGAGATGTTGGTGCCGCCGGTGTAACTGTTCACGCCTTCCAGCGTGAGGACGCCGGCCGTGTTCTTGATCAGCGCATCACCGCCGTTGATCTGGCCGATGTTCCTCAGGGTGCCCGTCCTGAAATCCAGGGTGTTGATCTTGTTTGTGCCATCACCGATCGCGAAGCCCATCATGTCCAGCGTGCCGCCAAAGAGATTGATGGTGGTGGCGGTGTTCCCGCCGCCATCAATGATGTCGGTATTGCTGATCAGGGTGCCACCCGTGAGCTCGAGGATGCCTTCAGAAGACCCCTTCCCCTCTTGATAGCCGAGGCTGAAGGATCCACCCGCATTCACGATGAAGGTGCCGCCACTGATGAAAATTCTGCCAGAGGCCAGGCCGACGCTCGCCGATGTGGTGGTGTTGGTCTTGCGGCCCAGCTCGACGCTGTTCGCGGTGAAGGTGCCTGCGGAAAAGTAGAGTGTGCCGGAGGCTCCGCCTGCGCCGTTGTTAGTGGTGCTGCTGGTGCCGTCGCGCCGCCCCAGAACGAGGGCACCGGCAGTGACGTTCGCCGTCACGCCGCGCAGGTCCATGATGCCCGTGGGCGTGGCGGTGGTGCCCCCAGTACCGGCAGTGCTGCCAATGGTGATGTTGGTGGTGGCGCCGGTCTTGCCGCCCAGGGTCAAGGTCCCGCCGGCTGTGGGGGCGATGAGGGTGCCGCTCGCCTTGGAGGTGCCGATGTTGAGGGTGTTGGTCCGGATGGTGTTGGTGCCGGTGCCCAGGTTGAGCAAGCTAACCACGCTCACCCCGGCATTGTTGGCGGTGTTGGCCGTGGCGCTGTTCCCGAGGTGGATGGTATTGGCCGTAATGGAGTTCGTGGTGTTGGAAAGGGTCAAGGTGCCGGCAGTGAGCGAGCCGTACCCGATTCTCAAATCACCCACATTCGCAGTGAAGGAGCCGAGCCCGGAAAGATCCAGGCTGGCGCTGTGGTTGCTGCCAGAGTTGATCGTGCCGAAGGCGAGACCAATCTCCATGTTGCCGTCTGTATTGCTGACGTTGAGCGCTCCCGGGCCGGAGAAGGCGACCGAGGTGTTCATCAGCGCGTTGCTGGCGCTGGAGCCCACCTTGAGGGAGCCGGTGCCGTTGATGGTCAAAGTCTGCGAGGCATTGATCTGCACCCGGTGGAACTGGGCGGCGTCGATCTGGTTGAAGCTGAGGGATGAAATGGTGCGACTGGCTTCCACAATGCTGGTGACCGTGGCAGCAGAGGCAGCACTGCCAGTGGCGCCGAAGGTCACGGCAGCGGTGTTGGTAGGGACACCGTCTGGATTCCAGTTGGCGGCGGTTCCCCAGTTCAAGTTGGTGGCGGCTCCTCCTGCATCCCAAGTGGCCTGTGCCAGCACCTGCCGGGGGCCAGACGTCATGCCCACGGCCAGGGCTGTGGAAAACAGAGAGGCGAGGTAACGGAGGCGGGAGGTGGTCGACCGTTGTTTCATGATAAGAGAGAGAGGGGGATTTTTAGAGGGAGCGTGGCGATGGTGGGCCCGGTGTTGACCTGGGAGCGATCAACGGTTGAAGCGCCGCACGTTGCGAATGCGCCAGGTGTAGAGGGTGTCCAGTGACTTGGCCGCGCTGAGGTTGCCACCGGTGGCCTTGGTGATGTAGTCGTAGTCGGCACTCACGTTGCCGGGCTCGGCGGGATCGTACTTCAAGGCAGGGTCATTGGGATCGATGGCGCGTTCGACCAGGGCGTCTCCCTGCTTCTCGCCTGAGACCACGTCGGTGCCGTCCACGAAGGATTCAGGATCGGTGGAGCGGGCCTTGGTGAGGGTCTGGACGAGGTAGTGTACGCGGAAGGTGTTGGAACGCGTGGTCACCCGCGGGTAGATGTTGGCATAGGGGCGCTCCATCGTGTTGTCCCCGGTGAGCTGGTGATTGCCCCAGAAGTTGCGCATGGAGGAGCGCAGCATGGTGCCTGTGTTAGAGGTGATGCCCTGGTCCTTGGGCACCAGGAACTGCTCACAGACCTCGCCAGGGTTCATGAAAAACTTCCCGGAGTCGAACTTCTCCTCCCACTGCACGAGGGTCTTCTCGGCATCGATGTAGTGACGCCAGTTGTTGTTCTGGAGAAGCTTGCTGTAGTCCTTGTAAGACGGACCTGCGGTGGTGGGGATGGCGAGCATTTCCTCAGACTTCAGGACGGCGTGCAGCCCCGTGGCCCGCTTGATGTTGGTGAAGGGGACGATGCGGTAGTTGAGGTTGATCTTGCCAGCCGTGGAGAAAGGCTCGCTGATGGGGTATGGCTGGACGACCGGCATCCAGAAGAGCTCCAGCAGCGCGTGGTCTGGCGGGGCGCCCACCATGTTGCCGCCGGTGCTGTGGTCCTTGGAGCCGAGGTGCCCGGGAGGCGCGCCGCCGCTGGCACCCGGCGTGATGTCCGGGCGGAACAGGAACGTCGTCCACTGAATGCCGGTGGAGGATGCCGAGGGAAGCGATCCGAACATGACCGGTGAGGGGATGAGCTGATTGGGCGCGGTGGTCTGGTTGACCGGGCGGCTGTTGATGTTCACACCGTCCCATGGGGCTGCGGTGAAGTAGGGCGGCACGTTGCCGTCATACACGCGCGCGCCGTCGTCTGGCTTGTTCCAATAGGCGCCGTCGGGAGCGATGCCGGTGCCATTGTCCCAGTCCCGCGTCTCCCATGGCTTGACGGTGTAGGGGTAATTGGCAGGGACGTTGGCGCGGAAGGTCGCCGAATCTCCGTTTATGGTGAAGTCGGGACGATAGTCACTGGTGGCGGGGGAGGTGGAGGTGATGTTGTTGTAGTCCGCCGCGGGCACCAGGAGGGACTGGGTGGTACCATTTCCCCAAGTAGGGGAGAACTCCTTGCCCGGCACGAACAAGGTACCCGGCTTGCCGGTCTTGTGGGGCTTGCCACCCGACTTGGTAAATGAGTGGTACTGCCCCACGGTCTGCGAGGTGGTGAGCGCGGTGCCGGAAAGCGAGGCGGGATCCCAGCCCGGATGGGGAGCGAAGAGACGTTTCGCGGCATCCACGCCGGCCGCGCCAGCGCCTTCACGCAGCCGGACATAACCGAGACGATAGTCCCCATGACGCACGACCCACGTACGGACCACGTCATTGCCATCGATAAGCTCAGGTTTGCCGAAGCGGTTGCCGCTGAAGGTGCGGGCATTCTTGTAGCGCTTGCTGAAGGTGAAGGCCAGCTCAAGGGGCTTGGTGGGGACAGGGACGACCATGTTGGCCGGAACCTCCACCTGGAGACGACGGCTGCCGTAGTCTCCATTCCGCTGGTTACCCACCTGTATCTCCAGGCAGCGATCTGTCATGACGCCTCCGCCACGAACACTGGACACGGTCATCTGGGTGGCGCTGGAAGGAACGAGGAAATACCCGCGGCTGTACTTGGCCGGGCTGGTGAGGGCGTCTGCGGCCACGTCCAGATCGTTCACCATAGTCGCGGTGGCGGCACCGTTGGTGTCGCTGTCCGCGTACATCCAGTAGCCGCCAGAGCCGCCCCAGCCGGTCCACCAGTCCCCGGTGGTGTTGCGCCCGACCAGCGGCGTTTCCACGGGCTTGATTTTGCAGAGGTACTGCAGATGGGAGACGTTGTGCAGCAGTGTGCCCCATTTGCTGCGGTAGTTCACAGGCGTGGCGGCACCGTCATCCGGCTTTTGCTTGAGGGGCGGCTCGATGATTTCCCCTCCGGGCTCGCGGGTGCCGAAGGTGGTGGTGATTCGCAGATTGTCCAACGAGGAGACGTTGAAGGAGGAGCTGGGGGCGATCATGGTGTACCCCTGACCCGGGCAGAAGCCCTCCGCCACGAAGCCGACCTGAATGGCCTTCTGACCCGGCTGGAGATTCAGCAGGGTGACGAGGTCGGGATTGGTCTTGGTGCCGGAGAGCGGGTTCTCTGCGGCAAGGATGAAGACCATGCCAAACTCGGAGACCGTGAACTCGCGACCGATGCCGGTGGTCCACACTCGATCGTTGCCATCGTCGTTGGTATTGCGCTTCAGGGTCTTGTTGTCGTCATTGAGCGGGGGGCTGTAGTAGGACATGTCCACCGCGGCCACCTGCCCCAGTGTGTCTGTGCCGATCCAGTTGGCGGAGGCCTGCGAGTAGGCATCTACAGGGACACGGGGCGAGGAGTTCTTTGTGGAGTGCGTGCTGTCGTTGGCATTGGTGCCGCGGATATACTCCAGCATCTGAATGAGGCTGGAGCCGATGTTGAAGGCCTTCGACGTAGGGGAGCCGGTGCGCTCATCATACTTCTGCGCAAAGGATTTGGCGTAGCCCAGATTGGCAAGCTTGACCTCCTCGATGAGGTACTGCGCCAGCATATTGTTGTGGATCATGCCGAACTTGTAGTAGTCACTGTCCTCCTTGTTGTAGTAGTTGGAGAAGTCGTCCATGTTGGAGGCGGCACCACTGCGGCGGAAGTGGTAGGGGTGACGCCCCAGCGTGCTGGCGTAAGCGGAGACGTTGTCGAAGGAGGTGCGCTTGTTGTTTGCTGGTTCCGGACGGTAGGCGACAGGCCAGATGGAAACCTTGGGGAAACCGGCAGGCGTGGTCTCTGGAGCCCGGCTCTCCGCGGTCATGAGGAACCGGAGGCGCTTGAGGCGGTTCGCATCGCCACCCAGGAGCGTCTGCGTCTGACGGGAGGTGAAGGCCAGTGCCGCGGCGCTGGTATCGGATGGATCGTCAAAGAGAAACTCGTCAACGGATGCATAAAGGCGGTCCGTGTCATATTCCACCGGGGTGAAATTGGGGGTATTGTTAGGGTTGGGGTTTACCAGCAGGCCTGCATTCGCATTGACCCGGGGGGTCACCGCATAGAGCTGCCGCAGCTTGTTGGCGTGGTCCGAGTTGGACGGCAGCAGGCGCTCTCCAGGATAAAAAAGGGTGCTGAGACAGGTGGTGGCTGGGTGGCCGCCGTAGCGTTGCACCTCGTTCCTTACAGGCACGTTGCGGGCAAACTCCACCTCCCGCGGGGTCACACACCGTGGTGTGTCCCAGAACATCCCTTCAGAGGCGGTGTTGATGTTGATCTTGGAAGTTTCATCGTCCGTCCAGAAGGCGATCCGGCCGACGATGGGGTTTGCGGCGCTGGCCATCTTGTGGCCGCTGAAAGGCAGGAACTTGGGCGAAGCCGCCTGGCTCATGACGCCCATGCTGCCATCTTGCAAAATATAGATCCAGCGCACCGGCATGGGCAGGCGCTGCGATGAAGCGGCTGCTCCGGGGGACTTCACCCCATTGAGGGTGCCCTTGCTGACTGCCAGCTTGGTGTCATACGAAAAGCCCTCCGGCGTGAGACTTCCGGGATAGCTGGGATTGGCGCTGTCCATCGCCCGGGGATCGATGATGGGAAAGCTGAAGTTGCCGGACTCATCCGTGCCGGGCTCATTCAAATTCGCAAACACGGCGGGCATGGTGTCCCAGTCTCCCGGGACGTCGTTCTCCAGGTTCAGGGAGGCGGGATCACTCACTCCGGCGGCGTTGAGCACCATCTCCTGGGAGCTGTAGAGCTTGTAAATGCGGGAGGAGGTGCCGGTGTTCAGACCATAGGTGCGCATGGCCCCGGGTTGGGAGATCCAGAGGGTGCCAGACTCTGTGGTGGCCTGACGCATCTGGCCGATGGCGGCATTCACCGCCATGTCCTGCAACGTCGTCAGGTCATGCGCTGCGGCGTGGCTGGAGGACGAGCGCAACTGCACCGTGGACATGTTGAAGAACAACACCACGATCACTGTGACCATGCCCACGATGATGAGTGCAGGCAGAAGGGCCGTGCCCTCCTGGCGGCGGCCCCGGATGTGCAGATGTGTTTTTGAGTTCATGAAACAAGCAGGAGCGGAGGTGAATGAGGCTGCGGTATCCGGTCAGGGGCGGAAGGTGCGAACCCGGGCGGTGGCGGGGTCGAGTTGCATGGTGGCGAAGTTGGCAGGGAGGGCAGCGCCCGTGGCTTCAGACTCCCTGATGAGCGTCAAGGACCACTTCGTCCCTGTGCCTAGGCTGGTGCGGCCGTCCGGCAGAAAGCGGAAGCTCACATAGTCGCGGGCGCGGCCGTCCGGGCCGGTGTCGGAACCGGTGATGAGTTCCGTCTTGGTGGTGTCCAGCAGGCTGGAGTAGGAGGTGGAAGGGTGAAACACCATGCCGTCGGCCAGAATGGTCGGCGCCCCCGCAGCCTTGAACTTCGGCTTGAAATTGGTGCCCGTCGGGTCCTGATAACCGGTGGCATCAGGATTGGTCTCTATGTCCACGGTGCCGAACTCCATGCTGCGCCAGTTGGACTGGTTCATGTCATTCGTAAACTTGTAGATGCGGAAGACAACGTCCCGGTTCGAGGTCATGGCCAGCTGGCGGGCGTGATCCATGGAGTTGGAGATGGACTCAAGCGCCTCCTTCATGCGGAGCGTGGACATCATGGAACTGGCTCCGCTGCCGGCTGCCACCAGCATGATGCCCATGATGGTGACTACGATGAGGATCTCAATCAGGGTGAATCCTGCCTGTCGGGCGGCGCCCTGGTGCTGCCGGAAACCGGGAGTTGCGGAGTTCGAGATGTGCACGTCGGTACAGGGGTTGGGTTCAAGGGTTAGCGCCCGACGTAGCTGCCGTTCCATCGGGCATTGCGAAGACGGATGGTGGATGAAAACACCCGGTAGTTCAGCTTGCTGGCCACGAGGGTGGATTCGAGGGTGGCAATATCGGCATCATAGTTCGCCGCCCGCTCAAACAAGCCGTCCAGCCCCAGATTGGGACGGGCCTTGCCGTTTGTTTCCTGAAGCCGGGAGGCGGAGACGTCATCAATGGCCACCAGGGTGAGGCGGATCAGCGGGGGCAGCTTGTGCCGCGTGAACTCAGACACATCCGAGCTGGCGTACTGGTAGGAGCGGGTGTCGTAGTAGTAGTTGGGAGCCAGATCGGTGGGCTTGATCGCTTTGCCGTCGTCAGTGGTGGCCTCGTTCGGGATCGTGGGAAAGATGATGCAGGCGATGACATTCTCCGCCACGGGATGAATGTTCGCGGGGTCTGCGAGGGCGGCCGTATACCATGCCTGGACACCCGCCCTGGTGGTCTGGGAGTTGAGCTTCAGGGCATACGTGCGCAACTGCTCGGCGGGCACCTGCAGCTCCTTCAACCGGAAGCGCAGCCGGGAGGGGACAGACGCGCCATTGAGGAAGACTGGCCGGGTGGAGTCATCATCGCCAAACTCCAGGAAATACCCCCAGCTGTTGAGCATGGAGGACAGACCGCGCCAGTCTTTCTGCCCGGTCAGGCCATAGGTTCCATGAAAGAACACGGCATGCCCGGTGCGGTCCCCGGTGCCGATCAGCGGGGCGGTGCCCGTGTTGGCCGGGCCGGAGACAAAATGCAGGTCTGACTGGATTTTGTAACCGTTGGGCACGCTGTTCATGTCATTCCCCGGGTACACATAGTCGTAGTAGGGGTTGATCTCGCAGGCCTCCAGCCGCCGGGTCATGGTCTCAAAGGCAGCCTGGACCTCCCGAAACTGGCTGTTGCGTGACTCTGCGATCCGCAACTGTCCCAGTGACACATTGAGCATGGAGGTGGAGGCCATGAGCACCAGGGTCAGGATGGCGATGCTCAACATGAGCTCGATCAGCGTGAAACCGGACCGCCGGGAGCACCTGCTCGTACGGGCTGTGGCTGCGGGGCAAAAGTGGGGTGGCACCTTCATGTCTGGAGCAGGAGCTGGGGTGAAAGGATGATCAGGGGGCTTTCTCAAGGTTGACGAGGAGCGTTCTGCTGATCCGGACCTCCCGTGGCACGGCCCGCCCGGCATCAATGGCGGCCTCCGCTGCGTCCAGGGAAGTCTTCCCCGAGTTACCCGGGCGTGACGCCACCATTACCACCGCCTGGCGTTGCCAGGAGTTTGCTGGCACCGTCGGCGTTGTCGTCATTTGCACCCCCGTGGTGGGCCCCAGCCTCACTCGGGCGGTATAGACAGCGTTCTCCTGCCCTTTCGCCCCGATGCATTCCATGCCCTGGTCATCCAGGTAAACATCCTTGTTTTTCCAGTCCTCCAGCTTGGTCCAGTCCGCCTGCTGGACCTCGCCCAGGAGGCGGGAAGCGATCCGCGCCGAGGTCGTGATGCTGGCCGCCTTGCCACTTGTTTCGACTGCAGCGGAGAGCAGTCCCAGCAACGGAATCATCACCGTGACAAGAATACCCACCGTGATGACAACCTCGACCAAGGTTGCACCTGTCGTCACGATGTATTTACCTCGCGTCGTGGTTACCATTTCGCTTTTCTAGCAGGCGGTAACAATTTGGGAAGAATTTGTTGCTAAAGAATTGCCTTAGTGCTTGCGAATCCGCCATTTGTATCAAAGCCGATACGCCTTTATGCGACCGATTCCCCGGGGGCTGCCACCGTCCTTGCCTGTCGAGACACACTACCCGACAGAGACCCTGCAAACCCTGAAGAAAGTGCGGTGGCAGGTGATGCCCGATTTTGACCATTGGGATTGATGTGCAGGCGAAGCGAGTTTGACCGGAAGCACTCCAAAAACTTCGTGATCGCCAGCATGAGTCAAAGCTCGCTTTGAGTCAGGTCATTGGGGAGCGCGCGCATCCTGCGTGCTGTTCGCGGCATCTTGCCGCGAACCCGAATCCATCTGCCGCGTCTTACCCCCCCCCTGATTGCCAACCTCCTCCGTTCCCGTCCCCTGAGCCTTCCGCAGGCTGCAGAAGGCAGCACGCAGGATGCGTGCGCTCCCCAGCTTCTTCCAGGCCGAAGCGCCACCTCAGGTCTTGCGTCTTGTGTCTTCAAGTCTTGTATCTCCCGCGCAGCAGGCCCATTCCGCTGGAAGACCGCCGCGCTCCGCCACGTTGAAAACTTTTGCCACTCTCATGAACACGACCCGCCGCCAATTTATCAGGACCTCCGGACTCGCCCTGGGTGCAACCGCATTGCCCGGATCCAGCTTTGCCCAGGAGGGCGCTGTGAAGAAGAAGACGGTCCTGCTGCAGTGCGGCTGGGCGGTGAAGAACATCGGTGATGTGGGGCACACGCCGGGAACGCTGCGCTTCATGGAGCAGCACCTGCCGGACACGCACTTCATCCTGTGGGCCGCGAATGTGAACCAGCCGGTGGAAGACATGCTCATGAAACGGTTCCCGCAGCTCGAGATCGTGCGAGGCAGCCTGACGCAGAAAGACGGGCCGGTGCAGCAGGCGATCGCGCGGTCAGACTTCTTCCTGCGCGGCCCCGGGATGGGACAGCCGACGGATTTCATGAAATACTGCAACAAGACAGGCAAGCCCTGGGGCCTGCAGGGGCAGTCGTACTTCGACACCATGGTGAAGGGCGAAGGCGCAGAGGAGCGCATTGCCCTGCTGAGCAGCGCGGCGTTTATCTACTGCCGGGACAGCAAGACGCTCCAGGTGCTGAAGGATGCGGGCGTGAAGACACCGGTGCTGGAGTTCGGCCCGGATGGCTGCTTCGGCGTGGATGTGAAGGATGAGGAGAAGGCGCTGGCCCGTCTGAAGAAGTACGGCCTGGAGGACAAGAAGTTCATCACCGTCCAACTTCGCACCCACAGTCCCTCCTCCCCAGGGGTGGATGACACGCGCCCGCAGAAGCTGAACCCGCTGCATCCGACAGCGGAAAACATCGCGGACGATACCCGCCGGGCGAAGGTGTACCAGGACCTCATCGCCATGTGGGTGAAGGAGACGGGCTACAAGGTGGTGATCGCCCCGGAGGTGTACAAGGAGATGGAGTACAATAAAAAATTCATCTACGACACGCTGCCGGACAACCTGAAGCCGTATGTGGTGAACTTTGATGAGTTCTGGAATGTGGATGAGGCCTGCTCCTTCTACCGGCGTGCGCACACCGTCATCTGCCATGAGCCTCACACGCCCATCATGGCCCTGGCCGTGGGCACCCCGATGATGCATACGTTCTCTGAGTTCCACTCACCGAAGTGCTGGATGTTCAAGGACATCGGCCTGGAGGAATGGGCTCCGGAGTTCGACAGCACCCCAGCGGAGAAGATGTTTGAGATCCTCATGGGCATTCACAAGGATTACGCGGGTGCGGAAGCAAAGGTGAAAAAGGCCATGGCCTATGTGGAAGAACGTGCCGCCGCCTGCATGAGCTCGGTGAAAAAAGCGTTGAACGCGTAGGACCTGAAGATTCCTCGCACCACCCCGGCGTTTTCATCCAAACAGGTTTCGAGCACCTCAAGGAACAATGAAAATCTGACCATTCCGCGGATCTTTGACCTTCTGTCCGGAGGGGTAACCCCGCACGTCGATCATGTTCTTCGAGGTCTGCTCCGTGCCTGGGAGGTACACCAGGCCCGGGGAACCTGGAACGGGGGTTGCGATCGCCGGGGCAGGAGCGGGAACAGGAGCAGAAGCAGGAGTCGGATTCGCACTACCCTTTGCCGGGGTGGGTGCCGCTCCAGGACCCTGGGCCACATGCTTTGGATCTGCTCCTCCAGCCGACGCGGGCATCTCTTGAAGCTTTGGTTTGGGAGCCGTGTTATCAACGGCCACCGCGGGCTCAGCAGGCTTTGACCGGGGTGCCTTTTCGGCGGGCTTTGCTTCAACTCGATCTTCCGTTCGATCAACGGCGGGCGCTGGGCGGGATGAAGCGATGGTGGGCCGGGGCAACGCTTTCAGATTCATTTTGCGCTCGGACATGGCGACGATTTTGAGTCCGTCGCCGATCCGCTGCACCTGCATCGTATTCTGGGTGGCCCCGGTGGCCCGACGGTCTCCATTGTTCACCTCATAGCGAATGATGAATCTCAGCGTCACTGCATCGTCCTCCTGGGCAACAATCTCAGGCTCCTCCAGCAGCTCAAAGGTTCGCTGCGGCCAGAGTTTGTAGTACCGACGCTGATCTGCCGCCACAAAGCTCTGATCCACCGTGCCGCTGTCGAAGTAGCGCACGCGGGGCGCATAGTGGCGGACCTCTTCATCGGGAGTGGGATTTTGTGCAGCACTCAGATAGCCCCGCACAAAGCGAAGCGCATCCTCACGGGGTATCTCTGCTTGAACCGGTGACGTGGAGAGGCAAACAAGCAGCGCCACCCCGGCCGCAGTGAGGGAGGAATGAAATCGGCGGGTAAAAAAATGCAGGATGTTCATAGGACCGGGTGCAAATGCGGAAAACGAAGCGCGGGGCATGGAAGAAGCAGGGAACGACTTGGAACGAGAAAAGTGACGGTGTCATTCCCCACCTGGGTTCGCTACCGACCGGCTTCTCGGCCCTCATTGAAACCTGGCGGCAACGGAAAGGAGTCTCAGCGGCGTGACAAAGAAGGGCCCCTCCATGTCCGACGGCTCGCGGTCCCCCTGGCCTTTGTCTGTGCGCCAGCTCAAGTCTGGCGTCTTGTGTCTTCAAGTCTGGTGTCTCCCGCGCAGCGGGCCGCGGCGTTTGATCTTGTTTTCAAGGGCTTTCAGGGCGGCCTCATCCTGTTCATCAGCTTCTTTGGCCTCCTGCTTTTTGCGCTGATGGTCAAACTCCAGATAAAGCTGCGAGGTTCGTTCCTCCATCTGCTCGTGACTGATGGCTCCCGGGTGGATGAGCAAGGGGAAGCCGTTGGAGGAGATGATCTGCTCCACGTTCTGTTTCCAAAAACTCATCCGGGTCTCCTGCTTGCTCTTGGCACGTAGTTCAGCCGTTTCCAGGAAGATCACGACCAGCCGGTTCAGGGTGTCGATCTCGTCCTCGGTCAGGTAGTTCTTGGCGGTGAGGATGTCCGTCTTCCGTACCTTGGCCCCCTTCCAGTGCAATAGGCCAAAGTTCGGGTCATTGCAGTCGGCCCGCGCCGTGACGATCTCGGCGGCCGTCCTGTTGGTTACGGCGTGGAGCAGCAGATTCTGCACCGTGGAGAAGAAGACCTGCGTGGCCTGGTCCGTCTTGTCGTAGTCGCTGCTCAGCGCAAAGAGGTCGCGTACCTTCTGGTAGAAGCGCTTCTCTGAGGCTCGGATGTCGCGGATGCGCTCCAGCATCTCGTCGAAGTAGTCCGGGCGACCGTCCGGATTCTTCAGCCGCTCATCGTCCATCACGAAGCCCTTGATGAGGTATTCCTTCAGGATGGTGGAGGCCCAGCGGCGAAACTGCACGCCGCGCGGCGAGCGCACCCGGTAGCCCACGGCCAGAATGGCGTCCAGATTGTAGAGCGTGACGGGACGCTGCACCTCGCGGCTGCCCTCGATTTGAACTGTCAAGGAATCCTTGACAGTTGCCGCTGGGTCCAGCTCGCCCTCCTCGAAGATGTTTTTCAGATGCAGGGAGATGTTCTGCTTCGTGGCGTCAAAGAGTTCCGCCATCTCCAGCTGAGTGAGCCAGACCGTCTGTTCATCCGCCCTCAGCCTGATTTGGCTTCGCCCGTCATCGGTCGTGTAGAGAATCAAGTCGCTCATGGGGTCGTCGGTGCTGCGGGGACTTCAGCGGGTGTCGTTATGACGGCGAATGTGAGTACCGCTGCATGTCCTGGTGGGCAAGTGCAGAGGGAGCCGATCAAGCGAGATCCACTTGCTGCCTCTGCTCCCCGATTGACCGCCCACCCTCCGGTACCCCTGCCGATTGCCAATCGGCAGCACAGCAGATTAACAATCTGCGCTCCCCAGCTTCTGTATCCAACCCGCCGCGAGCGGCATCTCAACCAGCGCCAGCGTCTCAACCAGGCGCAGCCGTCTCAACCAGCGCAGCGTCTCAACAGCCCGCTTGCGGGCCCCTCAACCAGCAGCCGCCCCGGCGGCTGCGTCTAAACGGCCCGCTTGCGGGCCCTCACCCACCGCGTCGGGTCCTCCCGGCTGCCGCCGCCGTACACCTCCACCAGCGGTCCCAGCTCGGACAGGAGCTGCTTCAGGGCCTGCTGGCTCAGGTTACGATGAAACAACGCATTCAGCCCGCTCAGGCTCATGGGTCCGTCTTTAAGCGCGGCCAGCACGCGGGCGGCGCGGGGATTGATCTCCTCTGCGGTGAAGATGAACATCGCACTGGCCTCGCAGTAGTCCCACAGCGCCAGTGCGGCCGTGAGGTGGTCGTACGCGATCGTTGAGGCCCCATCCATCAGCGCATAGAGCAGCGCCAGGCGCATGACCTGCGCCTCCGAGCGCGAGAGCACCTCGCCCGCGCGACCTGCAGGAGGCTCGCTGAGTCGCCCGTAAATCTCCCGCCAGAGCTGCCGTGCATTCTCATCCCGCCGCAGTTCGTTGCGCGCCCGCGCGGTCCGGATGGCCCGGCGCAGCTCCTGCAGGTGAGCGGTCGTGTCTGGCACCGAGCCGCCCTCCGGCAGGAGCTTGGACCGGTCCGCATGCACCCAGAGGCAGCGGTTGGCGAGCCCGTTGCTCACCTCCACCCCCGCCAGCAGGCGATGCAGCTCCGCCAGCGTGATGTGGCCGATCATCGAGATGTGCGCGTCATCCACCTCCACGCTGTCCTTCCGCCGCAGCACGGCAATGCGCTGCCCGTCCCAGGCCTGCCGCAAGAGGGCAGAGACGGTGCTCCCCTCCCGCCGTATCACCTGCAACACCTGGGCAAACTCCCCCTCCAGCAGCAGCAGACGCCGGTCCCCACCCGGCTCGAACACCTGGGCGATCCCCTCCCCGGAGACCACGCCGGATTTCACCCGCTTCGCCAGCCAGTCCGCATCCAGATCCTGCAAGACATGCCGCACCTGCTGCCAGGACGTGCCCTTGCGCGCCTTCGCCGTGCGACCCGTGACGATCGCAAACAGATTCCCCCGATGCTTCGCGCTATCCGCCACGAAATACGGCGAGGGACCGATGAGATTACCCACCCCCGCGAGCAGTTGCACCAGCAACGCCGCCGGGTCCGCCTCCGTACACGGCAGGATGGTGCGCACCAGATCCCCCAGCGGACCATGCAGGGCCGTCTCCGGGAATTCCGGGCCGGAACGCGCCGTCGGCTGGGACCCATCAGAAGCGGCTTCCTCTGCGGTGGCGCCGATGACCTCTGCCCCTGCCGCAACCGCAGCCACCGCCCCCTGGGGCGAGCCCTCACGCTTCCCCTTCATCGCTGGCCAGGAGGCCGGAGTTCCCGCAAACAACACCTCCTTCTCCGAACCCGCGCCCGGCTCCGCCACCACCCCACACGATGCGTCGATTTCGTTCTTTTCGTGCATTTCGTACTTCGTTTGCACTCCCCCAGCCCCCAAGCCCGGCCCCAGCTCCGCCACCACCCCACGCGATGCGTCGATTTCGTTCTTTTCGTGCATTTCGTACTTCGTTCGCACTTCTCCAGCCGCCACCCCCGGCCCCGGCTCCGCCGCCTCCCCATGCGATGCGTCGATTTCGTTCTTTTCGTGCATTTCGTACTTCGTTCGCACTCCTCCAGCCGCCAACCCCGGCCCCGCCGCCACCTGCCCCTGTCCCAGTTCTTCCTGCCCTGCTGTCTCGTGTCGTAGTTTCATGTGTTTGAGTCGATTCATCTTCCATTCGTCCCCAGCAGGTTGTTTCACCCAACCCGCATTCCTAATTCCTAATTCCTAATTTCCCCAAAGAACGCCCCATGCCGCTCCGCGTCCCCCACCACCTCCCCCAGGTCCTTGCACTGGGGTGGCGGCATCAGCACATCCACCCTGGCCCCGGCGGCCTGAAGCTCGCCCCACCACACGCCGCAGGCATGCAGCCCGGCGGGATCGCGATCGGGAACGATGCGCACCAGCCGCCCCTTCAGGCTGGCCAGCAGTTCAGGGTCGCGGGCAAAGCGGGAGCTGGCGCTGGTCGCCGCCAGGGGGCTCCAGCCCAGGCCTGACACCGCAAGCTCCAGGGCGGCCACCGCCTCCAGCAGCCCCGCCGCGCCCTCCACCAGCAGCACGTGGGTGTCGTTTCCCATCACCCACCGGTGCCCCAGAAACGCCCCCTGGCAGCCGGGGAGGTTGTAGCTCTTGCACCGGGAGCCGTCGATCCGCTCGATCGGTTGACCATCGAACCGCCGCAGCTGCACAAAGCTGCCATCCCCAATGGCAAAGCAGTCCGCCCCGCCGTAGCGGACCCCTTTGAGGAACCCGCCCCGGGCGCAATCCGCCACCGCCCGCTCCGGCAGCCTCCGCAGCCGCGCCACCGTACGGATGCCCGCCGGGCGCAGCGGCAGGAAGGCAGGCCAGGTGGCACGCAGCCTGGCCCTCCTCTCCTCCGGCTCCTCCTCACCCCGCCGGGGTTCGTTTTCATATTTCCTCGAACCCCGCCATAGGGCTTCCTTCCCTTCCACCTCCCTCTCCTCCTTCTCCTCCCTGCTCTCTCCTCTCTCTCCAGGAGAGACGAAAGGCTGGCCCTTTCTCTGGCCAGCGTCTGTGTGTCCAGCGCGACGGGGGCGATAACGATGAGGCTCCCACTCGCGTTCCTGGTAGAGCAAGTGACCGCGCTCGCGATTCGGGTGCGGCGTGGTGCTGGCGCTGCGCAGCTTGTGGCGCAGATCACGCTCCGTCCACGGCGGCTGGCAGCCCTGGTTCCACTGCAGCAGCAGCGGCAGGGACTCCTCCGGATCCAGATCAAAGCCCCACACCAGCGCCGAGGCCGCCTTGAACGTCGTGGCATGCCCGCTCTGGCCCGACACCGCCACCGGCATCTTGCTCAAGTACAACGCCGCGCGATCCAGCGCCGACATCCGCCTGTCCCTGTCCATCGCCCTGTCGGCGGCCCATTCCCCTTCCCCATCCTGTCTGTGCATGCGCAGGACAGTGCGCCAATCTCCCCATCCCGTCCTCCCCCGCCCTTTGTGCTGTTGCCGGGGTAATTAGATTGGAGAAACAAGTTGAATCGTTTGTTGGAAATCGGACGGGGTGCTACCCGGGAATCAGTGCGTCAGTCCGTCAGTAGGCAGTGCGTCAAGGTGTTGAAACCGAAGCTGTACGGAGTACAGGCTTCAGCCTGCGCGGGCCACAGAAGACACCCAAACCAAGCGGTCAAACTTCAGTTTGCCTCAGGCCGTCCATCACCGCGCGGGCAAACTGAAGTTTGTACTACGAACAGAGCCCCGCCAGCCACATCAGCAGCCCTCCTTTGTGCCTTCGTGCCTTTGTGTGAGCATAGAGAAGCTCTGCTCAGGGTCTTGCGTCTTGTGTCTACCTGCTTCGCTGGGCTTGCTTTGTTGACTCGCACAGGCTGAGGCCTGAACTCCCTACTGGCGCGGGCCCAACGCCTTGACGCACTGCCCACTGACCTACTGACGCACTGGTTTGCCCGCGAAGCGGGCCCTCCCGTTCCTCCACGCCGTCAGAAACGCGGGGAACCCCACCGGCACCTGCCCAAGGAGCTTCGCCGCCTGGGTGAAGCGATGGTAGGCCGTCTCACCATTGGCTGGACATTCCCAGAACCGCAGGGGCAGCCACAGGCGGAGCAGCCAGTCTGACGTGCTGCGCTGGTAGCGCTCGGGCTTGCGCAGGGCCTGCTCCAGCTCCCGCCCCAGATCGATCGCGAACTGCACCCGCCCGGCCTCATGCCGCGCCTGGATGTCGCTCGCATAGTAGGCCAGCGCGTTCTTCGGTGGGAACCCATCGCGCAACCGCTCCCGCACCCGGTGCAGCAACCGTTTGTCCATCGCCTTCTCTGCATCCCCCTCCCGCGCCGCCGCCCGGGCAGAGCGCCCCACCTGCGAGACCACCTGGCACTCGCGGAGGGTCAGCCGATGCACATGCAGCACCAGCCCCGTCAGCGACTGTGAAGAAGCCGCCGCCGAAGCCGCATCCTCGGCCTCAGCAGCTGCATCAGGCGGGCACCAGCAATACCCCGCCACGTACCGCGGCCAGGGCTCCCGTCCTCTTTCACCTTCTCCGCGCGCCAGCCGCTCCTGCACCAGCCCATCCAGCATCTCGCAATCCGCCAGCCCCTGCTGCAGCCGCGCCCGCGCCACCGCCAGCACCCACGGGGCCGAGAGCCCAAGCTCCCTGCTCCGCCCCTTCTCCTCCTCCCGGCAGAGCCGCCGCAGCCCCCACACCACCTGCGCCATCCGCCCCCTCACCTCCCGCATCTCTCGCGGGCTCTCCCTCGCGCCGTCGGCGTCTCCCATCCCTTCCCCCACCCCCCAAGGCCAAGGCAAGATCCACGCCCCGCTCTCCGACCAGATCCGGGCCGTAGCAGGCAGAGATGAAGATAGCGATGAAGCTGGCGACGAGGATCCCATAAGCCCAAAAACGATCCCCTAACCAGCCCCAGCCCACTCCTAAAGCCAAGTAAAACCGCCCTTTCCAAGCCATGAACTTCGTACCCCCTGCCCCCTGGTACCCAATTCCCCCTGGGTCTCCTCCCACGCGCCAGCTCTAGTCTGAAGTCTGAAGTCTGAAGTCTGGTGTCTGGCAGTCTGACGTCTCCTGCAAAGCAGGCGCAGCTCAAGTCTGGTGTCTTGTGTCTTCTAGTCTGGCGTCTCCCGCGCAGCGGGCTCTGCCAAGCAAAACCGCCCTTTTGCCCCCTCCAAAACCCCGAAAGTCATAAGCCCCTCATCCTCAACACTGGTGAATTTTCCGTACGAAGTACGAAAAGAACGAAATGCACGAAATCGAGGCTTGGCGGCAGACTGACCCGCTGCGCGGGAGACAGAAGACTGCCAGAAACCAGACGCCAGACTTGAGCTCTCGCAAAGGAGCAC
Organism: Verrucomicrobium sp. BvORR034; assembly: GCF_000739635.1. Taxonomy (GTDB): domain Bacteria; phylum Verrucomicrobiota; class Verrucomicrobiia; order Verrucomicrobiales; family Verrucomicrobiaceae; genus Verrucomicrobium. The sequence goes on from NZ_BATQ01000180.1 coordinate 26,688, forward strand.
ACGCCCGCCGGAGCGATCATTGAGGAGCGCACGCATCCTGCGTGCTGTTCGCGGCATCTTGCCGCGAACGTCGTTCGATTTGTCCCCTGACCCCAATTCCTCCAGGGTCTCAAGACATCAGCAGGGCGGTTTGAGGAACTTGAGACTGCAAAAGCGTCCGCGCCAGGGTTGGAGTACCGTCCCGCATGCGGGACGGAATCACCCAACAGACGTCCCACGACGCTGCCATCCGCTCCAACACCCAACCACCCCGGGCTGTAGGGCGAGCGCTCCTCTTGCCACGCCAACCCCTGCCCCATCCCCCCAGCTCCTGTCTGAAGTCACGCGTCACCCGCTCCATCGCTACCAGAAGCGGATTCCATCTCAATTCAGGACGCAGTGCGTCAAAAAAGAGAGCTCAGTCATAACCCCCTCATCCTCAACACTGGTGAATTTTCCGTACGAAGTACGAAAAGAACGAAATGCACGAAATCAACGCATCTCCAGCCTGGCCGTGCCGGACCGGTACAATCCTCCCGGCAGCGACTCCAGAAACTGGGCTGCGTTCTGCGGATGATTCAGCCGCTGGGAGGCCCTGTACACCCTCGCCTCCTCTTCATGCCCTTTCTGCTCCACGACGAGGACCGAGTCTCTATCCGGCCCCTCCGGATGAGCTCCGCAATCTTGAAACCTGAGCAGTACAGGTACTGGCGATTCTTCTCGTACTGCCCTCCGATCTTCTCCCCCAGCCACCCGCCATAACAGTTCCTCCATGTCCGGCGCCACCTTGGGATCTGTTGCCGATGCCTTCAGCACGGAGACCTCTGTTAGGTCCAGGCGCTTCTCCCTGGTCTGCCAATAGGCGAGCCCAGCGAGCAGGAGTGCTGCCGCGACGGCTCCCACGCAGGCCCATCGAAGTGTCTTCGTTGTTTTCGTCATCGGTGTGTTTCCTAATGCCTCCCCCAAGAGTGTGCCCGCCGAGGAATTCGCCGATCCTCTGTCATTGAACAGCAACTGCACCGCCCCATCCAGGATTCAAATCCCCCTGGCCGAGATTCGAATCGACGCGCCAGGGAACAGTTGGCGAGCTTTCCTCGGGCTCAGGCGAACTCTGTTGAGCAGCAGCCCGGCATCCAACCAACTCTCGACAAACGGATCAACCAGTCCCGGCGGTAGCAACATCACGTTGTAGAGGATGGCACCACGGTCCACTCCCACCGACCACCCCTCCGCCACTAGTTTCCTGGCCGCTTCGACCTCAACCAACCGCTCCTCAATTAGAAAATCGGAGTGCCTCAGCACCCCGCTCCTCACGACGTAGATGATGACGCAGCAAAGCACTCCGCAGAAGAATCCTGAGAGGTAGAGACCAAGATGGAAGACGCTGGTCATGAGGCGAGCTGCATCACTAAGCCACACATACAACAAATTCCTCCGACTAGCCGAGCACGTATTGTTTGCTTGTGCTTAGTAACTCCAATAAAGAAACCCTTAGGGATCGATACCTTCCTAGAAATAGATCGTATCCCACACAACACCAGTTCCCTTTATCAATCTTACTCCAACACTGCTCCGCCCATTCCATAAGCTGATGTTCAGCATCCTCCAACCCACTGCCTCGAATGAGCCAAGGCAGCGTAATCCATTCATCAGTGGATTCGGTACGCGTAAGCTCTTCAATCAACAGTCTCGTCAATCTAACGTCCTGAAAGCAACGACGCAAGATGAACCAACGCACGTCGCTGTGAAAGTATCTTCTGCTTGCTTCACTTTGTAGCTTTAGCCACTGTCGCAACCAGATAACAAACTCCTCTGGCTCAGAATACATTGCCACCAGAAGCTCATATCTTTCGGCCCCGTCGTCTGGACTATTTTTGACCTCGCTCCACAACTTCTTTAGAACATCTGAAGTCGGCCATCCTCGAGCAAGTGTTACCATCGCAGTGTGCGCCCCCCACTCTCCGCCTATGACGAAAGTTTCCAACTCCTTTTGAATGCTCGCATTGATTGCCCCATATTTTGCCAGCACGCGACTCGCTTCGTGCGCATCAAGAGAATTCTCCGATGAACTGCCCTCTCGAAGCCCCATCGCCTTGAAACAGGCCTCAATCCATCCCGGCGTTTGCTCCTCCGCCATACAGGTTAAATCCCCCCCCTCTTGAGAGCATTCTCGCTGCGCGCATTAATTTCCGAGACTAGGTCTTTTTTTCCTAAGTCGCGCGCAACTCTTCGCAACCCTTCAAGGTCGTCCTCGTCTCCAAACCAAGTCCATAGCCTATCTCCGAATCTAGCGGCCAAACGCTGCCAGTTCATCACCATATACTGCACCAATTCGGGACGCTCATCGGATTGGTAAGGGGAAATGTGCATTCCGCGACCGATGCGCCTATTCCAAACCTGATCCAGTTTGTCAATATCTCCAAGTGCCATAAGCCCTGCAATACCCGCCTTGTTCCGCTCGTCCATCTCAGGCCCCAGCACCACCGCTTCTTCTTCAAAGTAGTCTGCAAGTTGTCCGAGTTCCTTGGATCCAGCAATCATTGCCTCGGCAATTGCTATTGCACCGACCACCTTTGGGTTCTCTGATGACTCACCTTTGAATGCTTCCGCTACCCGGCGAAAATTGGGATCAAAAATTGCTCTTTGACGACACTGGTGCGCAATTTGCAGCCGCAGCACGTCAGGAAGACATCGACTCAGTCCCAGCGCCCGGTCCATAAGCATAGGATCATCCTTACAAGAGTGCATGATCGCACTCCACGGACAATCTACGCGATCCACGATCTCTTTGGCCGAGTCCCTAACTCTTGGATGATCTCCGAAGTGTCTAATAAGGCTACCTAACATGTATCGCGCGTTGACCGCGTTGTTTTCGCTTCCAATCCAACCGAATGCTGCATCAACAACCTCATCGTCGAACTCCTTCATCCGCATGGTCGCTAAAGCATCCAAAATGGCTTTCCCAATTGGAAACCGTTCCAACCCGATCTGGTTCTTCAAGGCATCGATTAACTTTTGCCTCCCGCAGGCCTTGTCGCCTTCAGTGGTAGCCATGACAATGGCAAATACTCGCATCAATGACTCATCTTCCGCTATTTTTCCTAACACTGTGGCCACAATCCCATCAGTCTCACCCCAGACGCAGAGGAGAGTTCTGGCGGCATCTGCCGCCCTTGAGTCTTTTGACGTTACCCAGCTTGCAAGAACTTGCTTCGACGCCTCTGTTTTTAACAATCCCGCTGCTAAAGCACATGTCCTACTGTGGTGTTCCAGATTGCGATTCAAGTAGGCTTGGCATGCCTGTGCCAAACTTGGATGACCTGAAAAACCGCGAAGGAATTCATCAGTTTTCACCGAATGGTCGAACTCAGGGTAGCCCCTACCAAATTCAAGCGCTAGAGCACTCGCCACGTCGTCATCCCCCGGGAAACCTTTGATTGCGATTCTAATCGCTACACTTCTTCGAAACGCTTTTTCCGGATTGCGAGAGATCGCAAGGCTATCTATAACTTTCTGTTTCAATTCAGCGTCCAGCGCCCATCCTTTCACAGCAGCTTCTACAATCACGTCATCCAGATAATATGTATCGCTATTCTCTAAAAGCTGACGTTTCGCATGTAAGTCATGCAATTCTGCATTCACCATTCCGAGCACCGAAGGTAGAATAATTTCCGGCATCCGAGATTCCACTCCGGTTCGGAACACTTCGACAGCCTCTTTGTGGCTGCTCCACCCATATGCCAAGCATAGGATTTTAGCTCCCAGCACTTCAGTGGATGAAGGTTCTGCCAATTGTTCAACAATCTTTTGCCTCCATTTCACACAGCCTTCGCAGTGACGTGCAAATAGTCTAGCTGCGCTAATCCGAATGAAGATAGACTCGTGATTCACAAATCGCCAAAGTGCCTCATCAACGCCGTCGCCATCTGACCACTCGGCCAGTTCGTCATAGATGTAAATGTCTGATGGCTTTGGCACCCAGTGGCGCATGCGCTCCAAAAGCAAGTTGTAGGCAATTGTCCCCGACTGGGCAGACAAAGCCCTGCTTAGAAGAGATTCTCGAAGAGGCATCCATGTGCCCGATTCGATTTCGTCCAAAACGGATTCGACAATCTCCTTTTTCAAAGCTGGAGACATTTTTACTTGGGAAAACACCACCTCAGCGGTGAGCACCTTTGAATAGAACTCATCTCGCCATTTGGTTTTTGGATGCTTCAAAGCTCGCACCATTTGGTCCGTTTCAGTGACCCGCACGTTTCTCTGTATGAGAAAAAGCAACACCTGATGCCAAACAGGGTTGCTTGCATGTGTCGAACAATGCTGAATTTGCACCTCTATCGGAAGGCCTGAAAGGTACTCCGCCGAAAGCAACTCTTGAAATATTCTATGCACAAACTGCACATCTCCTCCTGGAGAAGCTTCAGCAAGCACCCCGATTATCTGGTCTGATATCGGAAGCATCTTTCGGGCTTGTTCCCGGGCATCATGAAGGGACATTCCTTCGACCAATTGAAAATATTCTGAGAAACACTTTTCCGCCTGCGTCCGCTCCAGAGAGAATCCATCCTGAGAAGAATGAATAGTCCACGCAAGACAGGCTAGAGCGCCTCGGCGTACAGGAGAAGAGATTGCATTGAATGCCGAGTTAGGCGCAGAAATCGCCACCCTCTTGCTGGGATGATTATCCAGAAGTTCTTTAAGGAGATCTTCGCAAGCAGACAATCGTGAGCCCGGAAGTATTTGATTCCGCACCCAGAGGGACATTATCCCAATCAACATCAATGGAATGCCTGATATTTCTCCTAAGGAACGCTCAGACCGAAGCTGATGACTGAACTTTTCAGCTTCAATCTCAATTGCATGATGACTAACCTCTTGACGAATCAATCGGAGGATCTTGATCGCAAGCTCGCTTTGTTGATCTACCGAAAGTGAGCGCAAGCTCCCCTGTCTCCAGACACCCGACAGGCCGTCCAACCTTTGATAGCCCAAAGGTCTAGCCGTGACAAAGCAACTGGTCGGATGTTGACTCAGGAAACCCTGCAGCGCCAATAGTGCTTCTCTAGCCCGATCAGCATCGGACCACTCATCCAACCCATCAATCAGAAGCAACAATCGCTCATCAGCTATGGCCTGCCTGAAGAGTTGCTCAAGTTCACTATCGCCACCGTACTTTCTCAACCAAGCAACTCCAGCATTTGCAAGTGAGTCTCCCGCAGATATACGAGCGCTTACAAATGCGAATGGCAGCCAAACAGGAAGACGATCTCCGAATTGCCTGGCGATTGCGCGCAACTGTGGCCGCTCAGAGAGGAGATCAAGGGCAACAATGCGCAAGAGCGAGCTTTTCCCAGACCCTGGATCACCAAGAATTACTCCTCGATTGGTGCTGGCGATAAATGACTCTGCGTCCATTTCTACCAGCCCTTCGGAAGCAACTGTCTGCCTTGTAGCGAGTAGGTCAGATTTGCTTTCCTCCGAACTATCTTTCCAATCTTTATTTTCTCTGTTAGAGCCTCGCCCAGACTCTCCCATAGAGTGAACACGACACGCTATGGTTGGCATAACCCATCGCTCAGCCAACGGAAGCACCGCCGAGTGATCAATCGAGTTCGCAAGAGATCTTGTGAGAATTGAATCCGCTTGTTCAAACACCCCTGTGTAGAGCTTAAGTAGCTGAGATCGAAATCGAGAGACCTCAGATGGATCCAAACTAGACCTGAGTTTTTCAGCGACCTCCTTGCCGCAACACGCCTCAACCCAGTGTCGCCCAAAGAAACTACAGACTATTTCAGGATGATTGACCAACAATGTAGTCAACTGAACACACCCCTTCAATTCGAACTCTATCCCATGCTTACGAAGAGCATCGGCAGCCGCAATTTCTGCATCAGCCAGTTGCGTCGGCTCCGTTTTAGCTGACGTCACGATGACAAATCGATCGGTTCTCTCAACCAATCCCCCATCTAGAAATGCTCTTACTGCACCGTCAATGTCGGCAGGCCCAAATGACTTGTAACGCTTGCACTGCCACACTTCCATTTTTGATCTACCTGCAAACCTTGCATAGAGATCTATACCTTCCTGTTTTTGGCCCGGAACGCCATATTCTTGGCAGTGTATGGTGTCCGTTGATGCGGCGAGAAGCCTGACTGACAGCCTTTGTAGATTTTCGAATGACAGAGCACCTAACGGAAGTTCGTGAGCTTGCGGTGGCGCGACAGGTAAAGGGATGGAATCTAGCTGACCAGGGACATAAAGACATGTAGGCAGCGGGGATCCTGGCAGCAGCATGCCGAATTCATGCCCTTCCGATGGACAAGGGCAATCACATTTTTTTCGAAGACGCACTGGATGCCGAAGTCACACTTTACCAATGTAGTCTTGGAGCCACGGTGAACTATTGTTCGCGGGTCAAAGAAACCGATTCTTCAATGAGTTCGGTGCACTTGTGAAGGTGGAGGCGAGGGCGGGAATTGAACCCGCGCTTCGCCAAGGGGTGTTTAAGCACGTCATATATCGTTCATTTTCAACGAAACAAGATCACATTGAATCTAGTTGAACAAAGCTGATGTTGCCACTATGGTTGCCACTATTTATGGCATCCCTACGTAGAAAGGAACGCTCCCCATTCTGGTTCGCCTGCTTCATTCTCCCGGACGGTCGGAGGGTTCAGCGGTCCACCAAAGAGACCCGTCGCAAGGTCGCTCAGACAATGGCCGACGAGTGGGAGGTGCTGGCCAAACAGAAGGCCAAGGCCAAGCAGGCGCATCAAGTCATCTCTGACATTTACAAAAGCGCTCACGGGGAAGACCTCCCATCTTCGACCACCCGGACCTTCCTGGAGGGCTGGCTGGCCCGCCGGAAGGGGGAAGTGAAGCCCGCCAGCTACTCCAACTACAGTGCCCGGGTTCGCGATTTCTTGAGGTGGCTGGGGAAAGGAGGCGACGACGCCATCGGGCAACTGGCCCAAAGCTCGTTCGTCAAATACAGAGACGACGTGGCCCAGAGGCTCAGCGTCACCACGGCGAACCAAGCCGTCAAACTGTTGCGCTCCATGTTCGAAGACGCCCGCCGGGATGGGTACCTGCCCGAGAATCCCGTTCGGGATGTTCGTCCGCTCAAGTCGGCCGAAGAGCGAGTCAAAAGGAGGCCCTTTACCATTTCAGAGCTGCAAGCTGTCCTGTCAGTGGCAGATGACGAATGGCGTTCAATGGTGTTGTTCGGAATTTACACCGGCCAACGCATTGCGGACCTGGCTCGTCTTCGGTGGGCAAATCTGGATCTCCTTCAAGGGGAGATCCGTCTCCAGACTGCCAAAACCGGCAGGGTCGTCATCATCCCTTTGGCTGAGCCCCTTCAGCGGCATATTGCCTCACTCACGGCTGGCGAGGCGGACGCCTTCATCCACCCCCGAGCAGCCAGCCACGTAAAGGTCGCCACGGGTCAGGCTGCGGCCCTTTCGCGTCAGTTCGGCGACATTCTGGCCGCGGCAGGTTTGCGGCAGGTTACCAGCCACGAAGCTCAGAAACAGGGTCGATCCGGACGACATGAAATCGCCCCGCTGTCATTCCACTCCCTTCGCCACACCGCTACGAGCCTGATGAAGAACGCCGGCGTGTCGCCAGCCATCGTTCAAGACATCATCGGGCACGACTCGGCAGAGATCTCCGCCCACTACACCCACGTGGACAGTCCCTCCAAACGAAAAGCCCTCAGCAGCCTCCCAGACCTCAATCCATGAAGAAAAGTACCTCCCGGATGGTTGAGAAACCGCGACCACAGCTAGACACCGGGTACCCCGCTGTTGGCGAGCTCGCATTGCTAGCTGCCCAGTTGTTGGGTAAATCCGACGCTCTAGACGTGAATGCCGCTGCGGAGAAAGCGCTTTCCCTATGGCGGGCCTCAGCTATGGCCATCTACGCAGCCAAAGAAGCGGAGGTCAACTTTCCCGCTGTGGTCTACGAAGACTGGTACATCCAAGCGAAGAAGGCTGCAGACGACCGGTACATCTACCCGAGCACCGGCAAAACGTTGACCTTTAGGGAGGCGGCAAAGACCCTCTACGAAGAGGATGAGCCCAATTCCATGAAGCTGCTAGCAGCACTCGTCCGCAAGAATGGGCAAAAGGCCTCCCAACGGGTGACGGTCAACCAATTTCGATCGTGGGCAGTATGGCGGGAAGTCGAACGACTCGAAATCCAGGAAGCAACAAAGAGCAAATGGGGTCGGGAGATGGCTGCTAAACGAGAGGAAAAGAAAAAGACCAAGGTGAACAAAAATAAACTTTGACGACAAGAATCTCTCCCCCTCAACGCGCAAAGAACGGGAACAGACGACTCCAGCAACGGCTCCACAACGAAATATCGACTGCGTCCAACGACAACCCAACGGGAAGTCAGTTTGCTACCGTGGTTCGTGAACACGGTTCAAGACAACTCCAAACTCTCCACCGACGCCCTCCCAGAGTGGGCAAGGCCCACAGACATCACCCGTCTCTTTGGAATCAAGCGAGGTACGCTTTGGGCGCTCATGTCCTCAGGCGACATTCGCAGCGTGTCGCTACGGAAGAAGCATCAGCTCAAGGGCACACGTCTTGTGAATATGCAGTCCGTTCGCGACTTCATTGAGGCCCAGACGCCCGGCAATGAGAAGCGCAGCGAGGGACTTTGAGGCTTCTAGACACGAACACTGCAACTTCACCCATGAAGGCCTCACCTGCCACCTCGATTTCCCGGAGAGTGCCTCGCCCGAAGCGAGAGAAGCGCATCAACCACCTTACGCCCGCCATGGCCATGGAGCAGGGCAAAGGCTATGTGGTCCTGCCCAGTGACGCCGTCTCTTCTCTCGACCCTTTCTCCTACAAGCTGCTGGCCGTACTGCTGAACCGCAGCAGTGATTTCCAGTGGAACCGGGGGTATCTCCGCCGCGCGGCCAAAATTTCTGACTACCGAGTACGGGACGCCCTGCTGGCGCTCAAGGCAACAGGTTACGTAAAGACGGAGCACCGTACGACCGATGGCGGCACCAAGATGGCCGGGCAGAAGTGGTGGGTGACCGCCATCCCGTTCGTCTTTGCCAAAACAGCTGATTCCGAAGCCGTTTCCCGTGTTGTCGAAATCCGTCAAGACGGGGAGCATCACGACAAATGTATTGTATATCATAACGTAACCACACCCTTACCCTCTCCGTGCCGGAGAGGGGACCAGGAAAGCTTCTCACCGGGAGAAGAGTTGGAAACGATGCCGGAGGCAGCGGATCCGGTGGCCAGTACAACGGTACCGGATGACCGGGACGCTTTGACAGTGCTCCCGGTGGATCCCGATAACGCGATGGAGACTCAGACGCCGGACAACCTTTGCGGCATTTCCCCGGTCATCTTCAATTCAATTGATTCAGATAACATTGACACTGAATTCCTTACAGCCCCCTCGAATTCGGACGTTTCACCTGTCATTTCCCACTCGTTGCCAGAGTCTCTGCGCCCCTCCCGAAACTGGGGCGACGATACTCGTGCTGCGTTCCAGTGGGTCCTCAACTCCCAGTTCGCGGAGGAATTCCGCAAGATCCTCGGCAACGGATTTGCCTGGGACATGGCCTCGGCCAGGATGTTTTACCGTCGGTTCCGAGCTGGAACCATCCGCCCCGTCGACATCTACACGATGCAGGGGATGGGCCTTTCCCAGATCCGTGAAGTGTGTGCGGTGGCGGCGACTTCCCTCACGATGCTGTGCCGTCGCTGGGAGTCGATCATCAACCGCTTCGCTGCGGACGAGAACAAGATGTGGCAGTATCACCACGACCTGGTCATGCGGACGATGTCCCGTGTGCATGGTACAGGTCTTTGGGAGGAGGTGGGAACCCATCAAGCTGAAGGTACGGACCTTCCAGTGGAGCCGAACGTGTTCATGCTGCATGCGTTTGATGGTGCTGATCCGGAATGGACCTACCGCCAGCTGGAGCGCTGGCTCGATAATGATCCGGCTCGTTTGGCTGCGACGCTGTCGTGTGCGTGCCCTGCCCAGGCGGTGGTCCTCCTGGATCCGGCCTGCTCGCCGCCCGAGGTCATCCGCATGGCCCGCGGCATTGTTCTGCCAGACCTCATCAAGCTGTGCGCCTTGTCGGAAACCGTGGACCGCAACACCTTTCAGTCGCTGGCCGAAGTGGTCCAGCAAATTGAAGCCCTTTGATACTTTGGAATGATCGGGGGTTCGATCCCCTCCCTGCTCACTCCTATATTTCATGAGGCTCCGCGCATCTAAAGTCAAAACCTAGTCCGTGTTGCCCCCGAAATCATGGACTCAGCACAACCTTCATGCAGCCATCCTGCTTGTCCCGGAACATCTTGTAGGCATCCGGTGCCTTCTCCAGCGGCAGACGGTGAGTGATCACAAAGGAGGGGTCGATCTCCCCATTTTCAATGCGGGAGAGCAAGGGGCGGAGATAGCGCTGGACGTGAGTCTGTCCCATCTTGAACGTCAGCCCCTTGTTCACTGCGGCCCCGAAGGGGATTTTGTCCAGCAGCCCTACATAGACACCAGGGATGGAGATGGTGCCCGCCTTCCGACAGCATCGGATGGCCTGTCGAAGCACGTGAGGTCGGTCCGTGCCCAGCATGACTGCCGCTTTGGCCTTGTCGAGAATTGCATCGAAGCTGCCCGTACCATGCGCTTCGGTGCCCACGGCATCAACGCAGCGGTCCGGTCCCCGTCCGTCGGTCATGCTCATAAGACGTTCGTAAATGTCATCGTTGTCGAAATTGAGCGTTTCCGCCTTGCCGTGAGTCGCTGCCATCGCGAGTCGCTCAGGCACCCGGTCGATGGCAATCACGCGGCCCGCCCCCATGATCCAGCAACTCTGAATGACAAATTGACCGACTGGACCACAGCCCCAAACCGCAACGGTATCACCGGGCTCAATCTCTGCATTCTCCGCAGCCATGTAACCTGTGGGGAAGATGTCCGAGAGGAAGAGCACCTTGTCGTCCGGAAGGTCGGACTCAATCTTCACCGGCCCCACATCTGCATAGGGCACACGCAAGTACTCCGCCTGACCACCGGCAAAGCCCCCCAACATATGCGAATAGCCAAAGAGCCCCGCGGGAGATTGCCCCATTGCCTTGCGGGCGATTTCCGCATTGGGATTAGAGGTGTCGCAACAGGAGTAGAGGCCTTTGCTGCAGAAGAAGCAGCTCCCACAGGAGATGGTGAAAGGCACCACCACCCGATCGCCTGGACGAAGCTTCTTCACCGCGGCCCCCACCTCGACCACCACGCCCATGGGCTCATGCCCAAGGATGTCTCCAGCCTCCATGGTAGGCATGAAACCATCGAACAAATGCAGATCTGAACCGCAAATGGCCGTGGCTGTTATCTTAATGATCGCGTCAGTAGGATCGATAATTTTTGGGTCTGGAACTGAATCCACCCGTACATCCGACTTTCCATGCCAACAAAGTGCCTTCATATCCTCGTGATCGCCGACGCTTCTCCAAGCGGCCCGAATTCATTGCCCGCCCGATAGGCACCTCATCCGGATAACTTACGGTCCAAACTCGTCCACCCCACGATACTCACGACAGAGGAGAATAGTCTCCTGACATTCAATCCCCAATTCATATGGAGACCATTACGAGAAACATCGAGATAGGCCGATCCCTGCGCACCGTGTACAATCAGTGGACCCAGTTCGAAGACTTCCCCCACTTCATGGAGGGCGTGAAGTCGGTGCGGCAGATCAATGACAAGCTGTTGCAGTGGGAAGCGGAGATTGCCGGCAAGACCAAAATCTGGGAGGCAGAAATCTACGAACAAGTGCCGGATCAGGTAATTGCCTGGCGCAGCACCAGCGGTACGGAGAACAGCGGAGAAGTCAGGTTCGAGGCAGTAAATCCCGGGCGTACACGGGTGGCTCTGACTCTCAACTACGATCCCGAAGGTTTCGTTGAAAACCTCGGTGACTTCCTCGGGCTCGTCTCCGCAAGGATCTCCGGCGATCTGAAACGTTTCGAATCCTACATCGAGGGCAAAAGTCCGCCCCCAGAAGGCTGGCGGGGCGAGATCGACGACGGTCAGGTTCAATCGCAGACGTCGCCCACTGTGCACCCCTCCGGCCCCTAGCTGCGATAGGGATGGCTTTGCCCCTATTCGCGGCATTCAGGACTCCTCCGGGTGTCGGAGTAGGGCCGCTCGCACCACCTTATCCAACTCCCGTAGATCAAACGGCTTTCTCAAGTGCTTCGCAAAGCCGGCTGCAGAGGCGTCTGCTTCATCCTGTTTCGTCGCGGCAGCACTCATGGCCACAGCGTACACCGGAGCCTGTGCCTCAGCCATCTCTCTCAAAAGATCCCACCCGTGACCATCTGGCAGGTTCCTGTCACAAATAAGAACATCCCAGCGACACTTTTCAAGGTTGGTTCGAGCATCCTGCAGATCACATGCGACGGCTACCCTGTGCCCCATCCTGTTAAGATATCGATCGAGCACGCCCCGAATGTCAGCATGATCTTCCACCAGTAAAATCTGGAGGCGCCTCGATGGAAAATGTTCATCCATGTGTTGAGACTAGATTGCTCACGTATCCGGACAATTCCCCCAATTGAGGGCCCGTAGGAGCAATCCTTCGGCCGGTTGCGAAGAAGCCCTCTTCCTCCAACCGCAACAATCGGTGCCTCTTGTACCAGACATCATGCCTTCCATGGACGAGTTTGAAATCTATATTCCGCTTCCGAAGGTCGATGGCACCGCAGTCCCCTCGATCATCCCACTACAGAAAGGCGGGGAGTACCTTTTCCCCAAACACATCGATAAACTCCTCCTGGTTCCTGCCAATGTTGTGTAGCACGATCTTGGTGAATCCAGCATCGATGTCATTCTGAACCCACTCCCTGTGTTGCTCCAGGCTGTCTGAAATCCGGATCATATCGTCCATGTCCTCAGGACGCACATGTTTGCCGATGGCGTCGAATTCCGCTGGGGTGCGAAGTTCTGCCAGGACATTGTTCTGAAATGCCACACTCCGCCATTGCTGATGGGCATTAAGACGCGCCTCCTGCTTCGTCGGCGCATAGGAAAGGCCGCTTTTGAGGTAAAGGGGTTTGCCTGCGCCACCTCCTCGATGAAAGGCCTCGACCATCTTCCGCAATTCCTCGGGGGGCTTAGAGACCGTAATGAGTCCATCGGCCCACGAGCCCATCCATTCAGCAGTGGCTTCGGTGATGGCGGCCCCGATGAGAAGTGGCGTCTGCCGCGGCAGCGTATAGAGCTTCGCCTCTTCCACCGTAACCAAGCCTCGATGCGTGACCGTATCGCCCGCCCAAAGAGCGCGAATGATGTCCGCGCATTCCTTTAGCCTTGCATTGCGGATGTCTTTTAGGGGCCACGGCTGCCCGGTGATCTTTTCATTAAGAGCCTCTCCGCTGCCTATCGCCAGCCAATAGCGCCCTTCGTACATCTCAGAAAGCGTCGCGGCGGCTTGGGCGACAACAGCGGGATGATATCGATAGCCGGGGCAACAGATCATCGCACCGGGCAGAGAAGTCGCCTGCAACGCAGCTCCCATCCAAGCCCAGGAGAAACCGGCCTGCCCCTGAGCCTCGCTCCAAGGATGAAAATGGTCCGAACTGAAGAACCCGTTGAATCCTGCCTTCTCCGCCTTCTGCACCCACCTCAGAAGCGCGCTGGGGGCAAATTGCTCATGCGAAGCATGATAACTGATCTCCAGGTCGCTCTGAGGGGTGGTGCTCACACGTGCGGATCGGATCAGGCAGCTGCGGACACGTTGATTTCCGACAAGGCAAGATCCGTCAGTTTCTTGTCGGTCGCGCCTTCTTCATCCAGCGTTTTCTGTAGGATCTTCTGTCCTTCTTTATCGCCAATGATTTCTGCCAGCGACCGGGCCGTGCCGTACCCTGCGATTTCGTAGTGCTCCACCTTCTGAGCAGCCCCGATGAGTCCGACATCCAGGATCTCTGGATCGGCTTCCTCTTCAATCAGCTCCTTGCCTTCCTCAATGAGACCCTCCATGGCTTTGCACTTTGGTCCCCGGGTAGTTTGTTTGTGACTGGCCAGGAGCTTCTCCAGACGCACGGCATGCTCCCGAGTTTCCTCCAGGTGAAGTTCGAATCCGGCGCGCAGCTTTTCATTGGTCGACGCCTTGGCCATTTTGGGCAGGGCCTTGATCAGCTGCTGCTCCGCGCTGTAGAGGTCCTTTAACTGGTGAATATAGAGATCTGTAAGGGTTTCTAGTTTCATACGTGGCAGATTCGGAGTCACTTCATTTGCCGGACGTAGATTATCCAAGGCAGTTACGCCCGGTCACATCTGCCAGCGGTCCCGCCATTTCGCGGCACCTGTTTCCGGCACGGTACGGCGACGTGGGGAGCGGTGCTCCCGCTTGGCGTCATCAAGGTTGTCCGAATTCAGTACGACGTATTTGTAGGCAAGGGGCCTCCCACAGGACTCCTCAAAAGCAATCTCGCCGAACCATGTGTTGTTGTTGACGCATTCAAGGTACTGAATGTGCTGCAAGTCCCACTCCCCTAATTCAGAACAGTCTCCCACGATGCCCACCCGGTCTCCAGGCTTCGTGAGGATACCGTCTACCTGGACATTGACCATCACGCGGGCTTTGAACGGCTTGCCCCTTATTGTGAAGACCAGCGCTTCCAGACTGTTCACGTGAAGCTTTGCGCGTCCCCCGTCCACCACCAGCTTCTTCCCCGTGAGGATACATTCATACGAGCCGTCAGGCATCTCCAGATCGTGCAGGAAAAGATCGCGAGCCACTCCACGATTGAGGACTACCATGCACCTGGAATCGCGGTAACGACGAAGGAACACGTACACATCCCTTTCGACGAGTTTCGGCCATACACCTCCCCATTGCACCGCAGAGTTGGACTTGCGTTCTGCACCGAGTATCCGGGTGATGCGACGTGCCTCCGTGTCCTCCCAGTCTTTCATCATGGGTCGATTGTACGGGTCACCACCCCCCTCCAAGTTCGAGTAGAGATATTGCTCGCATCCGTAGTACAAGCAGGGAATGCCTCTCACCGTCAGCAGGAGCACAAGCGCCAGATGGAGCCACTCTCGTTCAGGATTCAAGGACTGGAACCTGGGCATGTCATGATTCTCGATGAAAGTGACCAGCTCCGTGGCGCTGCGGTAGCGTTCATCCATGCCCAGTATCTCCTGCACCAGGTGAAAACCCTCTTCATTGCGCTCTCCCAAACAGTCTCGAATCGCGTGGCACAGGGCGAAATCCAGCAGGCACATTCCATCCTCGTTGGCATACTCCATGGCCCTCGCATTGTCCGGATGGCTGTCAATCCACTCACCAAACACGAAGACATCGGGCTTGAACGTGTGCATGTCGGTGACGAACTCCTGCCAGAACCACAGCGGCATGTGTTTGACAGTATCGATCCTCAGCGCATCCACTCCGCGGCTGAGCCATAGTTTGATCGCCTCCTTGATGTAGCGGCGATACCGGATGTTGTTCTCGTTGAAGGTCGCCAGCCCCGCGACATCTTTGTTTTGAATCTGCCATTCGTCCTGCCAGTCCGTCACATCCCCATAGTGATGGTACCAATGATCCACGTCATTTTCGTGATCGGCAACAAGCCTGCCGTCATCATATAGCTTGCCTTTCCCTTCCGTCGTTGATGGAGAACTGTGATTGCAGACGATGTCGAGCACGAACTTCATCCCTCTTTCGTGCAGTTCTGCCAGCAGGCGGTCAAAAAGGGTGTGTTTGCATTGGAAGAGGGAGCATTCGTCGGGATCATTGAGCCAGCGGGCATTGATGCGTTTAAAGTCACGGGTCCAATAACCGTGAATGGGCGCGCGGAGCTTCCCGCACTCCAAGGCTTCCACCTGCTCAAAGAGCGGGGTGAGCCAGATGGCCGTCACGCCCGTTTTCTGAAGGTAGTCCAGCTTGTCGAGCACCCCCTGAAGATCCCCACCCCAATACTTGTCCCAGTCTTGGTGGGAGGGATCGTTGAGCTCGTGATTACCAGCTAAATTACTGGGATTCCCGTCGTAGAAGCGGTCAACGACGATGAAATAAATCACCTCCCCACGAAAATCAATTTCCTCCGGGGTGAGTGGCGTTAGCTGCGCTGCGTCAAGTTCCGGCGTGTTCATAATAAGAGTTTACCTTCGCGTGGTCCCCAATGGGGCAGGCCCTTTCCCGTCAGAAGCCTGCGTGTTCTGATCGCATCCACCAGAGACCTTGGCCCTCACTCCCCGGTGTCCGAGTGCGGCGCATCCACCGGCTTGGACTCGGGAGAACCACGTTGCCTCAGATAGATGCTCAGGCAGACCATGCTGAGGATGGCGAGGAACTCGCTTTGCCAGTTCTGGAAGGATTCAAACCAAAACCTGCTGCTGCGCAGATACTCCGCCACCCGCATCTCAGGCTCCCCATGCTGCCTGAGTTCCTCATTGTAGTTCGCGCACCCGCTTACCGCGTGCAGGGCGAAGCAAAACAGGAACAGCACCACGAATGCGAGCGTAAGGGAGTGCTCATACACTTTCAGGATCCATCCGCCCTGCCGCACCGGCCAGGGCGCATTGGCCTTGTGTTTGGAAAGCCGGGGATCCCGATCCACTTCCTCCACCCTGTCTGGGTCCTTGGACTCAGAAGACCCCTTTTGAAACAGGAAGACGGTGACAAACACATAGACGGCCATTTGCAGGAATTCGGACTCCCAGTTTTCCGATGTAGCCTCCAGAAAATGAGATCCCGTCAAATACTCACCCATCGATTCGGCGCTCTCTCCATGACGAACTTTGTCTTTGTTTGACTCGCGGTAACCCGTCAACACCTGACCTGCAGCCAAGGTCGCGGCGAAGAGCAGGAACAGAGCAAGCGACAGACCGTTGTCCTTGAGAAAGCGCTTCATGCCAGCAGTTCGCCCAAAGTAGTCACAGCGGCTGCAACCATTCTTCGGAAGCAGCAGCCTGTTAGCTGAACTCCCTGATTGAGGCATCGTGGAGCACTACGGTCCACCCTCTGAGCAGCATTTCGCGATCCTGGTGTGATATGACTGCGGCTCCAGCCGTCTCAGAAACCATTTCGCCCCATCCCATCACCATGCCTGACGTAGGACTCTTCACCGCCACGGAACCTGTTTCGAGCGACACTCCCGTGATCATCAAGTTCAGTGTCGAAGTCGGGGGGCTCCCCGTCTATCAGGAGAGCTACGATGTAGACACCCTTCGCGAGGAGGACAAGGCCGACCCCGACAAGAGCGCCGCTCTCTGGCTCCGCAGGTTGCGATGCGTGCTGGAGTCCCGAGACCGTCCCGGCTTCAGTGCCGCACTGACAAGCTGTCTCGCCACAGGCATGTGCGGGGATCATGGCCAGAGCCCCGGTCAAAAAGTGATCGACCCTCTGGGCATTCCCACGGAAGATTCCTAGAACCCATCTGCATAAAATAACCTACATCTTGAAAGCTCATGAAAACCCTTTTGGTCCAGGCCACCTTTGTGACCTTCATTACCCTCGCCCTGCCGGCCGTCATCTGGGCTCAGAAAAAGACTGACTCTCATCCTCCGGATGCTGTTGAGGACGCACAGACGCCCCGTCAGGCAGACAAGACAAGAGTGGAGCAGAAGAAAACCGCTCACGATGCCGATGACAAATTCAAGGCGGACAAAGCAGCGCCTGCTTCCTCCGCCATCGCGACGCAACCTGATGGGGGGCAAATTCTGGGATTCGACTTTTACAGAGACCCTCTGAATGCAAAAGTTCCCCAGCAGACCTTTGGCGAGATCATGCAGGCTGACAAAGCAACCAAGTCTGCGGTGATGGAAGCTCAGGCGAAGCTTCTGGCCAAGAGATATGACTTGAATCCCAAGTTCGATCCTGTCGCCAAGATGTCCCGGGGCAAACCTGTGCCCCTGGGCCCCACCGCCCGCCTGGCTGAGGGAGTGAGTTGGGACAAATTGAACGAGGCTGCACCCGGGGACATCCGGAAGGCAGGGACGTTCCCTTACCCCGCCCTGCCACACCCGAAGCATGTGGCAGGCGGGCAGGTGTTCCCGGCCATGCAGACAGTCATTTTTCCACGATTGCAGCGGTTTGACGTGGATTTCGATCTGCCGGATGCGTTTCTGCCGGAGTTTCCTCCCGCCATCTTCCTGCAAAACCGACCGGAACTGGGAGATGTGTCACGGGGAGAAGTGGTCTCCATCAACAACTACTACAAGCTCTTCAAGGACTTGCTCACCCCCGTGCAACTGGATGGCCTCCGCCTCTTGCTGACGCCACTTCCTCAAGAAGAGTTCAATCCCACCGATGACCGCAAGACAGAGCAACCCAGCTTGGGGGTAACCTGTCTGGACTGCCATGTGAACGGACATACCACGGCCCAGTTTCACCTCAGCCCAGACATCCGGCCTCAGCAGAGAAGGCCCCGGCTTGATACCGTCAGTCTGCGAGGCCTGTTCAACCAGCAGGTCCATGGCTCCAAGAGGAGTCTCCGTTCCGTTGAAGACTTCACCGAGTTTGAGCAGCGCACCGCTTACTTTAATGGGGACCCCATCCATGCTTTCAAAAAGGGGGCGATGATTCTTGATCGAGTCCAGGTGAGTCACATGGCGCAGATGCAAAACATGTTCGACTTCCCGCCCGCTCCGAAGCTGGACCCCGCCACGGGTAGGTTGGATCGTTCCAAGGCCACAGATAGTGAGTCACGTGGTGAAGACTTGTTTTTTGGCAAGGCCAAATGCGCCACCTGCCACACGCCTCCCTCCTACCTGGATCATCAATACCATGATCTCATGGTTGAACGGTTTACCGACAGCCCGGCCCTTGGCCCCATCAAGACCTTTACTCTTCGCGGAATCAAGGACAGCCCACCTTATCTGCATGATGGCCGCTGCCTGACTCTAGAGGACACGGTGGAGTTCTTTAATCTGGTGCTACAGCTCAAGTTAAACTCGAGTGAGAAAGCAGACCTTTCCGCGTTTTTGAAGGCGCTATAACAGGGAGGCTTCCGGCCCGCCCATTGTTGAGCGGCTAAACAGGCTTCAATCTGATTGTTCAGCAACCGAAGATATTGCATCCAGCAAGTTGCCTGCATCCCAGAAGGATTTATACTCATTCAGTGTCTCTGAAGCAACACAGAGTCGTCAGACTGATCAACTATAAGAATTGCCCCTCACAACCGTTTTGCTAAAATGTCCTGATGTAGGCGTTCGAATTGACGTACGTGGACGGCACGGTGCTCAAATGCTTCGCTGAAAGAGTGCGCGAAACGGCACGATCCTTGGTCTTGATGGCACTCGATGGATCCGAGTCCGTGTATGACAAGAAGACAGTCTGCTGTTGGGAGGAGGTGCCTCTGGAGACGACGTTGCCCGCTGAGGCGAATTAGGAGTTTGTTCCTTTTCCAACCTTTCGAATTGTTCACGCGTTTTACTTCCGGCTCCAGATGGGCTTCAGCTCCAAAGGTGAATGTCAGCGATTGGGTGAGGCTGCTCCACCTCGTCGCCAACAAGTGGCGAAGTAGTGGTTCGCACCCAAAACGTATTCGCACCCCCTCATCCATTTACGATTTCTCCGCCATTGGGGTGAAGCACTTGCCCTGTCATGTAGGATGAGTCTTTTGATGCGAGAAAGACATAGCACGGCGCCACCTCATTGGGCTCCCCTGCCCTTCCCAGAGGGACATCGGAGCCAAAGGATGCTACCTTCTCCGCCTCAAAGGTCGAAGGGATGAGGGGTGTCCAGATCGGCCCCGGAGCCACCGCGTTCACCCGGATGCCTTGTTTGACCAAGGCATGCGCCAGAGATCTGGTGAAGGTCACAATGGCCCCTTTGGTGGCAGAATAGTCCAGCAGCGTCGGGCTGCCCCGGTATGCCGTGACTGAAGTCGTGTTGATAATGGCTGCGCCAGACTTGAGATGCGGCAACGCGGCTTTGCACAGATGAAACATGGAAAAAATGTTGGTGCGAAAGGTGCGCTCCAACTGCTCAGTGCTGATGTCGGCAAGGGACTTCTGGG
This sequence comes from Verrucomicrobium sp. BvORR034, assembly GCF_000739635.1. GTDB lineage: Bacteria > Verrucomicrobiota > Verrucomicrobiia > Verrucomicrobiales > Verrucomicrobiaceae > Verrucomicrobium. The sequence goes on from NZ_BATQ01000180.1 coordinate 46,681, forward strand.
GATGCTGTTCACCCGCGTTGTTCACCACAATGTCCAGGTGCCCATAATGGTTGAGGGTCTCTTCCACCAAGCGTTGGCACACGTGCTCATCGCCGATATCGCCCGCCACGAGATGGACTCGTTGCCCCAGTTCACGCACCTTCTCTGCAGTCGTCTGGGCATCTTTTTCCTCATTCAGGTAGCTGATCACCAGACTGGCCCCCTCTGCCGCGAAGGCGAGCGCCACAGCCCGTCCGATCCCGCTATCCCCTCCCGTGATGATGGCGACCTTGTGGTGAAGTTTTGGCACACAGGCTTCTGCTACGGGGTCGGCCTTCGGAAAGGGCTTCATTTCAGACTCCACACCGGGTTGTTGATCTTGATGCTGCGCGGGGCGAAGCGGCTTTTCATCCTGTTGCATCTGGGCCATAAGAGAGAAGGGTTCGAGGGTAGAATCAGTGTGCAAAAGCGCGCCATTCCTGGATCGTACCAGGGCTTGATAGTCGTGGAGAACAAGACTGCCTGATGGCCGGTTCAGGCGGGCTCATGGAATGGAAACGCAGAAACCCGGTCACTTCAGACACCAGGGCCTACGTCTTCTCAGCCAGTTGCTGGATCAGCCCGTAAGCGGCGAGTTGATTGCCGTTTTTCCATGCAGAGAGGGCCGTCCTCGCCTTTCTCCGCAGCAGGGTATCCTGCATGGGTGCTACCTTCTTTCTCTTCGCAGGCTCTGATGCCACCTTCTTGCGGACTCTGGGTGATTCGGCCTTAGTTTCCTTTTTGGCAGACCTTGCCTGGGGAGGCAGGTGAATGATATTTTGCGGCAGCAGTTCCTCACTCCCCTTCCGTTCGGTGACGGTCTTGAAAGATTGGACCTGTCGAGTTTTCACCAATGCGGGGGCCACCTTTTTGAGGCGTCGGCGGGGGGCCAGAGGCAACTCTTTCAGCAAGCGGTAGTCGATTCCCACCACTCGCTTCCCCGCGACATTCTTCAGACTCTTCGGAAACACCAGGATTTGCCCATCGAGGTTCTTGCCCAAGCCCACCTCACCCCAATCTTTCTTGGTGCCCGTGCGGGGTTGCATGAGCGTCATCACGCGATGCTGGGCGACGAGCTTGCGTAGGGCCGCGTCCCTGGAGGGGGTCTTCCATGGGAGATACACCTCCGGCTTGCCTGCATCTTTCACCACCTCCGTGAATCTGACAATGTTCATTTGGTAACGGCCTTCTGCCGAAAAGGGAATCGGAACCCATCATCTCACTGCGGCTGCCCCTTAACCCAGCATCGGGCCACTTACGGCTCCCTCCGTGTCTTGCCCTTCCACGATCCAGTGAGAGAACACATCTGTACGCCCCCATTGCCCCCTCCTCATGAAAACCAAATCCTACTGGCTGTCCCTCCCTCCCCGCACGCATGCCACCCCTTTAAACGGCGACAAGGAAGTGGACGTGCTGGTGATCGGCGGAGGAGTCACTGGCCTGACTACGGCGCTTCTTCTCGCCAAGTCGGGACTGCACATTGCCGTGGTGGAACGTCAAACCATCGGCAGCGGTGACAGTGGTCACACCACTGCGCATCTCACCTACATGACAGACACCCGGCTCTCTGAGCTGGTGACCAGGGTAGGAAAGGATCACGCGCTGGCGTCATGGGATGCGGGGGCCCATGCCATGCAGATCATTCATGATCTAGTGCAGGAATATCGCCTATCCTGCGAATTCCGGGTGGTTCCCGGCTTTCTGGCGCTCGCCGAGGATGCCTCCAGAGATGACGAGAGGAAGACATTGCGGGATGAAGCCACCATGATGATCGAACATGGATTCGAAGCCTCCTTTGAGGAACGGGTCCCCGTCACAGGGAATTGCGGCATCCGGATGGGCAACCAGATGAAGTTTCATCCCGTGAAGTATCTCCGGGCTCTAGCCCACCAGGCCGCGGCGCTGGGAGTGGGAATCTATGAACATACGGAAGTGGCGTCCTTTAAAGAGGATCCCCGGAAGGCGGTACTGACCAACGGCCATACCATTCGCTACGACAAGGTGGTGATTGCCACCCACATGCCTCTTCAAGGAAACACGGGAACGCTGGGGGCACTGTTCTTCCAGACCAAGTTGTACGCTTACTCCACCTATGCGATCGCCGCCACGATCCCCTCAGGCGCATTTCCTGAATTCATCTGGTCTGATACGGCGGATCCCTTTAACTACGTACGTGTGGATAAGGGAGCAGAAGCGGACGTGGTTGTGCTGGGAGGTCAAGATCACAAGACGGGCCAGAAATTGGACACGGACGCCTGCTACCGCCGCCTTGAGGATACCCTGTCGCGATGGATGCCCGATGCCGTGTCAACCTATCGGTGGTCCGGCCAAGTCATCGAGACGCCCGACGGATTGCCCTACATAGGGACCGTGGATGAACATCAGTATGTGGCCACCGGCTTTTCCGGGAACGGCTACACCTTTGGCACACTGGCTGGGGCCATCATTCATGACGCCATCACGGAAACCAAGAACCCCTGGGCGGATCTCTTCTCCCCTGCACGTAAGAAACTCTCCGGCGCATGGGACTATCTCAAAGAGAATGCGGACTACCCCTACTATCTGCTGAAGGGCTTCGCTGCCTCCCTTGGAGGCTCATCCAACCAACCAATGGGCAAAGGAGAAGGCAAAGTTTCTCGCCGGGGTGGCAAACGAATCGCCATGTGCTGCGATCAACAAGGGCAAGTGCACACTGTATCCTCCGTCTGTCCGCACCTTGGCTGTATTGTGGGCTGGAATGCTGCAGACCAGACGTGGGACTGCCCCTGCCACGGGTCGCGGTTTCACAAAGACGGCAGCCTTCTGGCAGGGCCCGCAGAAAAGGGTTTGGACGCAATCGCAGCCAGCGACACAGGCCAGACCCACTAGCGCTGGTTTTGCCCGGGCGAGCGCCACCGGGAAAGGTCGTGGCGTTTTTTCTTCGTCCACCAGAGCTCTGGAGAGCGGGATGGCTCGCCATTTTTCCTACCACATGGGTACCCCTGCTCTCTGTACTCTGATACCGGCATCCGGCACGATCCTGACTATTCGTAGATCAAAGTCGATGTCATACTGAACCTTTACTAATCACCTTTGGGCTTCATGGCCCGGTAGTCCTGAAGGCGGAAGTATCACTTGTCATCTCTTCAGACCGATCCACAGACCGCCATGAAGTCCATCCGCTCTGACACTGGATAACGTGATCAGACAACTTGCGAGACACGGTCACCCTCGCCGCGGCTCCGAGATCCTGCCACGCAAGAAGTCTTCGTCAGCTGCCAGCCACTCTACTTTCATCCAGCGCAACAGAGGGAATGCAAATTGTAGAAGCCGAACACATGGAAACCAGGGGTGGAAAAATCAGCTTCACCAATCAGCAAGAATGCCGCGTGTTTCGACGCCATGAAGTCAACTTGGGAGATGAATGCCAGACCCGGGAAAGAGCCGAAGCTGTTCATACTGAATTTCAGATGGACTCGTCACCACATCCCCCAGTGACACTCACAGGTCTCCTGCGAGGTTAAGACGCCCCGAGTGATACGCATGTGACGTCATATGCTGGCTCGCCGCCCTCTGCGCGATGAAAATTCCACTTTTTCACCAGGAACCAGCTCTGCTTTCAGAAACCGTTTCATGTGTTCCAACGCCAGACGGGTGTCAGAGCGCTTCTCAGAGGCCACGCAGTCCGGTGGCACCACTATTTTATAGTCCCTCATGTAGGCGTCATTGGCAGTGTAAAGAACACAGAGATTCGCTGCAAATCCTGTGAGCACGAGCCGCGTTACGCCCAGATGCACCAGCAAGACGTGCAAGGTAGTGGAGTAAAAGCCAGAGTGCTTGGGCTTGAGCACAAAATAGTCGTGGTCCCCCGGGGTGAGAAGACGGACAATCGACGCTCCCGGAGCGGGCGGACTTGCGCTGGCAATGCTCCACCTGCCGCCGGAAGTCTGACTGCCACATGCCAAAATTGTCGTTCACATAGATCACAGGCACTTTTTTCTTTAGCGCCCTAGCTTTCAGCAAAGCAATGTGTTTGGCCGCCGGCAGCGCAGTTTTCACCAAGCTCCGCCCTCCGGGAAAGGCCATGTCATTGATCACATCGATGAGCACAAGCGCCCAGCCTCGCGCCTTTCTGGAAGTGAGGTGAGCCTCGGCCCGGGTGGTCTTCATAGGAAGGAAAAATCGAGGAGTGCGCGGGATCGTGCTCTCACGCCACCCTCTTCCACGAAATCGGAGCTGCCCGGGCAGGAGCGTTGGTGCAAACGAGCACTCGGTGCGCTGAGACGACCCTCCACCTGGGCAGGCCTCAAGAGGCCAAGACTCGCTCCCGCCCTTCCACAGCGAAGTTAACAAGCTCCTCAGCCGAGCGGAGATCCAGCCTCGTCATGATGTTGGCACGGTGGGTCTCCATGGTCTTGCTGCCAAGCCCGAGTCGCTCCGCTATTTGCTTCGTGGCATATCCTCTCGAGGGCCATTGGAACACCTCCATCTCACGATGGGTGAGGCCAGAAAGATGTTCCCGATCAAAGGCGGCATGACACTCAGCATGTTCCAGAGCGTGCAACAGGTGGGCGACCATCTTGGGAAGCAGGAAATATTCCCTTTTCAAGGTCTGCACTGCTCCAACAATCAGGCTTGGCGGCTACAAATGGAGCGGAGTGGCTTCAGCAAAAAAGCGCACCCACGTCGCACTTCTATACGACGCGGCCCGCAGCATCCGTGAGACACAAACAACAAGCCGACGCGCCCATCCTGATCCCTCGCGACGATCCTTCCCACCTGGCTTTTCGCCGCAATATCCCGGATCTCCCCATCAGGCTGATTCAGAGTAGCGGACGGTTTTGATTTCCCACGTTGGGACCTGGGGCTTCGTCTATCGGGCGGGGCATGAGATGCTGCTCAGCGAACTTCAGCACAAATTGAATGAAAAACGGAGTCGCGGTTTTGAGGACCACTCCGGCCAAATAGGAGACCATGCCTACCTTGGGTTTCGCAGAATCCTCTGCCCGCACCTGAGGCATACCTCTCTTTACGCTCTCCCGACGGTGATTTAGGATCTGCTCTCCTTCATCCGGTGCCGCCCGGATCTTGCCCTGGGAACTACGCTGCATGAGCACCGCCACGGCCACACCGATGGCCGCGACACCGAGCAGCGCAGACCAGGTGTGTTCCTGCGCGAATTTCTTGACTGCTTTTTTGGGGTTGAGTCCATTGCGCACCCATTGCGCTTCCGCACTTATTTCACGCCGTCCGGCCTGGAGCGTGGCAAGGGCCTGCTGTTTCAGTGCGGTTTTCCCTTCAGCCATAACCGGTCCTTCCTAAATTGGTTGATGGTTTCTCTGAACCACGCGCCCTTCACGGCACGTTTCCACATGAGCAGAGCTCCGCCAAGCGTCGCCAGCGCATGAACCCCGCCCGAGATCGCAACCGCCTTGATCTAGCTCCAATCAAGGTACGAAATCAACATGCCCACCAGGGCCGTGGCCAGCATCGACCACGCTACGAAGAGGGTCACCGCGCACAGGGCTGCCACGATCAGGAGATACGCCGCCTGGGAAACGGCTTCCTTGGCCTCGATGCTCAGCAGCAAGCCACGGCCCTCAAGGTATTTCAACACGGGATCCAGCAGACGGTGGGAGAAGACGGAGTCACCTGGCTTTCCCCTCGCCGATATCATCGGAGGACGGCCGGCAGCTGGCCGAACCGATACCCCATCCCTGGCAACCATGCCCGGATCGTAGCAAGGCATCGGGGCATCTCCGGACAACGTTGTTCCCTTCATCTCTTCCTTCGCAGAATCTGACTTGGGCACCTTGACCTCCTCCACCCTGCGGGCCTCGGGTGCCGGTTCAATCACCCGCCCCCGCACTGAGGCATAGGCCTGGGTGAACTCTGCGCCAAACAGAAGAATACAGGAGGCATAATACACCCACAATAAGAGCAGCACGACCGAGCCTGCCGACCCATAGGCGTCTGCTGTGCTTTCCCTGCCCAAATACCACGCCAGCGCAAACTTGCCGAGCTCGAAAAGAACGGCGGTCATGAGCGATCCAATCCAGACGTCCCTCCAGCGGATGCGTACATCCGGGAGAAACTTGAAGAGGAACGCAAAGAGGGTGGTCGCCATGGCCAGGGAGATGACGGAAGTAAGGATCGTCCACACCCAGGCGGGCAACTCCATCACGTTCTCCATGCTCTTGCTCAACGTAGCTAGGAATGAGCTTGCCAGAAGAGAAACCAGCAGCAGAAGGCCGATGACCAGCACCATGCCAAAGTTGAGAAACTTTGATCGGATGAAGAAACCCCACCCAGCTCCCTTCTTTATTTCAACATCCCAGATGGTATTGAGAGCATCTTTCAACTGACCAAGTACCCCGGAGGCACCCATCAGCAGGGTGGCCGCTCCCACGAGCGCAGCCACCACCCCACTCGAGGGCTTGGAGGCACTCTCCACCATGGTTTGCACACCTGCCGCGGCCTGCTTCCCCACGTATCCCTCAATGGTCCTGTAGAGCTCGCCCGTCGCCGCTTCATCGTCCAGCACCAGTCCCGCGATCGCCAGGGCGATGATGAGCAAAGGGGCGATGGAGAACACGGAGTAGTAAGCCAGGGCCGCACTCAGGCGCAGGGCGTTGTCTTTACTCCAGTCGTTGACCGTGGCTTTCAACAGCCCGGCCCAGCCTTTTATTCCCGCCGGAGCCATGGTGGATGGGATGGTGTCCATACATTGTGCGCAGCCTCGCTCAGAGTTCCCACGACCCTGTTTCACTCTCAGGGCGTGGCATGATTCGAATCACTCCATTTGCTCATCCAGGTCTCCACACACTCCACAAGGTCCGCGACCAAGATCCCGTTGTAGGAAGCTTCGGGAGAGACATCTGCGGAATGGTCTTTCAGCGCCATCCAGACTACCTCCAGAAACTGATCGGAGCACTTCAGCAAGACGTCGGAAGGCGGCCCGTCTGCGGGCGATTCAATCGAGACCGATGTCCGGGCATCCTTAAGCAGCACTCCGGTATCCGGTGCCACCTCGGCGAGCATCAGTTGAACAGCCTCCACTTCCCTGCTTGGAACGACAAAGGGGTTCATGGGAATGTGCCTCATCAGTCACCTTTGTCTCCCTGGCCCTTGTCCGCTTTTGTCCGGGCCTTTCGCCGGCGGTCCGACGAGAGGGACCGGCCCACGTCGTCTGATTCGGAGAACTGTCCTTGCGAGTTCCGGCGCACATACCGCTTGTCGCCGCTGTGGGGTTCAATGAGGTGACGTTTCGAGTTCATACCCAGAGTTCGCACATCGATTCACGGCGGGCGTATGGAGTTACCATCAGGTCAACGGACCACTCCATGACCATTGCATCGACCCAACCCCCCCTCGCTGCAAGCCCTCCGCGCATTCCCTGAACTGGCCATCAGGCCAAACCATGGTGCCGATACTCATTCACCTGTGGTTGGGCCGGGGCACAGAGCGATCACGGAAAGGCCGGTGCCTTCCAGCTCTAGAGACAGCCCTTCAGTCCATGAGAGCACAAAGGCCTTCGTGGCATGGTACACGTTGAGCAGCGGCCCTGCTTCAAAGCCCGCCACAGAGGCAGTGTTCAAGATCCGCCCTTCACCGCGCTCGACCATTGCTGGCAGAAAGGTGTGGGTGAGGCGCAGCACCGACCCGTGACAAGAGCAATGGGCTGCGCATTCATGCTCCACTATGGCGAAGGGCTCCGCAGCGGTTGTACTCCTGACCTACGGTTCAGGTGGAGGTCCCCGATGTCCTTCCATCTCTTGAGCCCTATGATGCGCCATCAACTCTGCGGCTGGGGAGCATCGCCTTCAGAAGCCAGGAGAGCAACGGGATCCGGCTGACTCGTGTTGACACCCATCCGGTAGTAGAGAGGACAATGTGCCGAGACACTGCGGGCGCACAGGGCAAGCGCACTAGCGTGCAGGGCGAATGCCGCCAAGCCCCGTGAGCGTAGGCCTATCGCAAACAGGGCTCCAGAAATCGCCATCGTCATAGCGCGCTCGTTGCTGCCGACGTTTTTATCGAGCTGCCTACCAAGCTCGACCACTGCGGGAGCTTCTGCAAAGGGTTGGTAAGTGAGGGACATATACCTTCAGATCGAGCCTCCATTTACCTAGGCCTCAAAAATTTGCATGCGAACACCACCTTTGGAGGACGGTCTATTCAACGACGAAGACAGCCGACCCGAGTCCTTCACTCAAGAGTCATTTCTTCGTCTCTCAGTATGATTCACAACGGAATCACTGCACCCATCCCGGCCGTGGCGGACACATAACCCGATCCTTTGGCATGCGCATCAAGCGCGAATTCATGAATGAGCCAGTCATCCCACTTGGCCACGTTACCCATGCCTTATGCCTGTTCGTCCTGCCACCCCGAAGAAGTCTGAATCCCCGCCTTGGGATGGCGGTGGCATCTTGCGACACATCTACATCTCAAAAGGCCACGACTACTGGAGACGTCAGGGTGAGGGTCGGCTACAGCATGGGATTCTGGAGGTTTCTGAAATCGAATGCATTGCAGGAATGGGCCTCAAAGGGGACCGCTACTTTGGCTATCGTCCCTCATACAAAGGTCAGGTCACTTTCTTCGATCTCAAAACCCTGCAGGAGATAGGGGACCTCTTCAAGCTCCCCAAGTTGCCAGCCTCCGTCTTCCGGCGAAACCTGATTGTTGAAGGACTCGATCTCCGGGCCTGCCTTGGCAGACGCTTTATCTTTCAAGGAGTCCTCTTCGAGGGAAGCCAGGAGTGCAAACCCTGTCATTGGATGGACCGCGCCGTAGCCCCCGGGACTGAAACCTTTATGAAAGCGCAGTTCCGCGGCGGATTGAGGGCGAAGATTCTTGAGAACGGCGTGCTTCATGTGGTCCCCCTCTGTGCCTGATCTGCACCCCCCTGTGGGCAACGATTCGAAACTGCACCACCGAAACATAATGGCGGTTCAATGAGCCTACTCCAGATTCATCCCGCGTAAAAAATAATGTAGGCGCGGGGCACCATAACACCCCGATCTCATGGCGCTGGACCCAATCCAGCCCAAATTCAAACACTCAAAAATATGTCATTCATCTGGATGTTGATCATCGGCCTTATCGTCGGAGCAGTCGCCAAGCTCCTGATGCCTGGAAAAGATCCCGGCGGCATCTTTGTCACCATGGTGATCGGTGTCGTGGGCGCACTCGTCGCTGGCTTCCTGGGCCGCTCGCTCGGCTGGTACAACGAAGGGGAGCCCGTGGGGTTCATCGCCTCCGTCATCGGTTCTATTCTCCTGTTGATCATCTACCGGCTGATTACCGGCCGCAGCCGGGTTGCGTAGCCCCGGAGGAAAAATCAGAACTAACCATCTACTGGAAAAAAATCCCATGAGCACTTCACAATCACAAAGCCAGAATCAGTTCGACCGCGACCGCAACGAAGATCCCATCACGGGTGAGCCTGGCGCCCATCCCATCGGCACGGGCGTCGGAGCGGCAGGAGGTGCGGCAGCCGGCGCTGCCATTGGCTCAGCCGCGGGCCCGGTGGGCGTGGCCGTGGGTGGCGTGATCGGCGCCGTGGCAGGTGGCCTCGCAGGCAAAGGGGTCGCAGAAGCGGTGGATCCCACTGTTGAAGACGCCTACTGGACCGAGAACTACCGCAGTCAGGACTATGTGGACGCCGATGCCACCTACGATGATCTGGGACCAGCTTACCGGACCGGATACGAAAGCTATCGCTCGGGCAAGTATACGTCATACAACGAGGCGGAGACCGATCTCGAACGAAACTGGGACTCCGTGAAAGGAAAGTCCCGGCTCGCCTGGGACAAAGCCAGACACGCCTCACGAGCCGCCTGGGACAGAGTGGAACGAGCCCTGCCAGGTGATGCAGATCGTGACGGCAAATAAGCCACCCTCGCACTACAAAACCCGCAGTTTGCACTGCGGGTTTTCATCTTTTTCAGAGTGTATAGCCGGATGACCGAGATAAACCCTCTCCGAGGCACTGATCCCCATCATGAAATCACAGAACACCACCCGACGTAATTTCCTTGCCACCACGGCCCTCGGCTCCGCTGCCATGGTGGCCACAGCCAGTGCTCAAGCAGCCTCTGGCGCTGCGTCCACCCAGAGCACACATTATCGGCCACCCCATCGTTTTGGCCTTGGTGGGGTCGCGATTGGCAACGGATTCAAGCCCACCTCTGACTCGCAAGCAGAAGAAACTTTGGCAGCAGCATGGGCCAGTGGCGTGCGCTACTTCGACACCTCCCCATGGTATGGTCTCGGCCTGAGCGAACGCCGCTTCGGCCACTTCCTGCACAACCAAAAGCGTGAAGACTACGTGATATCGACCAAGGTGGGCCGCCTGCTGAAAGCCGGGAAGCCAAGCGACAAGCTGTTGTGGAAGGAACCCTCCCCGTTCGTCCACACCTATGACTACACCGCCGACGGAGTCCGCCGTTCCATCGAGGACAGTCTGCAACGGCTCGGCGTAGAGAGCATCGACATCGTCTTCATTCACGACCTATCTCCTGACAATGGCGATCTGGGAGAACGCTGGACAGAGCAATTCAACATCGCCGCGAAAGGCGCAATGCCTGCATTGACCAAGATGCGCGAGGAGGGTCTCGTCAAAGCATGGGGCTTGGGTGTCAACACGATCGAGCCCGCGCTCGCCACGCTGAAGGTGGCCGATCCCGACATCTTCCTCTCCGCCACACAATACTCGCTGATGCATCACGAGGATGCCCTCAATCGGCTTTTCCCTGCCTGTGATGCCCGCGGAGTTTCCATCGTAGTGGGAGCACCGTTAAACGCAGGCTTCCTGGCTGGCTTGGATCGCTATGACTATAGCGGAAAGATGCCCGAGGGCTTCAAGGAGAAACGTGCCCGCATTAGCGCCCTTGCCAACAAACATGGTACCGACCTGCGCACCGCTGCCCTGCAGTTTACGGCCGCTCCACCTACCGTATCCGCCACCATCCCCGGGGCACGCAGCGCCCAGCAAGTGACAGAGAACGCGACCTCGATGAAAGCGCAGATCCCTGCCGCGTTTTGGACAGAACTGAAGAATGAAGGGCTCATTGCCAAGACCGCACCCACGCCAGTATCAAGCAATAGACGCAACGACAAAAGGAAGTGACGCGGGCAGCATCACCAACGTTGTCCGAGACCGCTGGTGCGACTCTCTCGCAATAACTAACCCAACCACGCCTCTAGAAAACTGGATGAGGCGACAATATGTGCAATTCAGATTCGTCATACACGCACACGCCTCACAGGCACCGTATCATGGTCTCAAGGAGCCCCGTCCTCAAGCGAAGAATGAACACCCTGAGGGTGCTAGCAAATTTTCGCGTCGGGATTTCATCTCACACTTTGGAACGTCAGGCATTGCCGCGAGTTCCGTGATGCTGGTTTCACCGCTGTCGGACGCCGCCCAAGTGAAACCTGCCGCTGGAAATCCCCCCGAAGGGTTTATGGAGGTCAATCTCACGGTGAACGGCAAGAAGCACACGGTGCAGATCGATCCACGCAGCACCCTGCTGGATACCCTCCGTGAGTCCCTGCATCTCACGGGCACTAAGAAAGGATGCGATCATGGCCAGTGCGGTGCCTGTACCGTACATGTGAACGGTGCGCGCGCCAATT